>WYBL01000056.1 GCA_011526565.1 Acidobacteriota bacterium
GGGCATCGACCCAGCCGGCGACGATGGCGTCCATGCAGCGGGGGGCCAGCCGCTGAACCGTCTCCGCGTGACGGCTCGCGGCGCCGAAGTCGCGCGCCGTCACCGCCTGGGAGCCGGCGCTCATCGCCTCCACGGCCGCGCGCTGGCGCTCGGCGAGGTCGCGCAACTTCGCGTGATTGGCGATCACCCAGGGATCGGCGGGCGCGAGTGCGGCCGCGCGATCGGCGTGAGCCACCGCCTCGGGGTAGCGGCAGGCCTCGGCCGCCGCCGTGGCGGCCGCGACGTGGACCGCGACGTCCGGCTGACCGGGGGCAGGCCGGGTCGGGTCCGTCGCGGGACTCACGGTGCGGACCTCTCCGCTCGTCCAGCCGCCCGCAGCCGGGGCGGCGGGCGTCAGCGGGGTCCGGGCCGCGGCTTCGGCCTGCTCGCGACACGCGCGCGCACGGGCCGCGAGGGCAGCGACCGCCGAGGTGAACACCTCCGCGGTGTCGGCGGATGCGCGGGCGTTGGCCACGGCCTCGGCGAGGGCCGCGGTCCCGCCCGTTTCTCCGGGACCCGCCGCGAGCGGCTCCAGGGTCTCGACGCGAGAGGTGAGAGCGGCGACGGCGGTTCGCAGCGCGGCCGACTGCGGCGCGAGTTCGCCGGCGCAGGCGGCCAGATCCGCGCCCAGCCGTCGAACCTGGGCGAAGAGCCCGTCGCTCTCGGCGCGTTCGCTCCGGGCCGGCGGCAGCAGGCGCGCGAGCTCCGCGTGGAGGCCCGCCGCCTGGCTGCGAGCGTCGTCCAGCTCGGCCTGTGCCGCGGTGGCGCCCTCAGCCGTGCGACCGGCTGCAGACGCGATCTCCCCCACGGCTGCGGCGCTCGTCGCGAGGGCGGCCAGGCGGGCTGCGAAGTCCGGGGCCGGGTCCCCGGCGCTGCGGGCGTCGCTGAGCAGGGCTTCCGCCTGTTGCGCCGCGGACTCCGCGCGGCCCGCAGCCTCGGCTGCAAGCTGATGGAACACGTCGGCCTGTCCCGCGGCGGTGCCTGCGGCGACCAGGCCCTGGGCGCGCGCGGCGTCCGTCGTCGCCGCCTCGGCCTGGGCGGCCGCCGTGCAGGCCTGGCGTTCGCTCGCTTCGGCCTTCTGCTTGGCCTCGACGACCTGGCCCGCCGCCGCGTAGGCCGCCGCCGCGAGCGCCTGCGCCTGGGTCAGCGCCTGCGGAGCGGACCCCGCGGCCCGGTTGCGCGAGGCAAGTTCGCCTGCCAGGCGCTCGAGCTGGGCCTGGACTTCGGCGAGGCGCGTCTGCGCCGAACCGAGGTCCGCCCGAGTCGAAGCGCAGTCGGCTTCCACCCGCGTCGTGCGGTCGCGGGCCGTCGCGACCAGTCCCCGCAACCGGTCGAGCAGTTCGGCGACCCGCGGCTCGTCGGGACCCGGCCCCGGAGTGCCGGGCCCGGTGCCCGTCGCCGTCGTCGTGCACTGGCGCAGGAAGCTCGCGAAGCCGCTGGCGTCCCGCTTCAGCACGTCGATGACGGCCGGCGCGCCGACCGGCTCGCCGCGCGCCGTCAGGCAATCGACGACCCGGCGGTAGCGGTCGACCTCGTTGGCCTCGATCGCGGCGAAGGTCTCGCTGTTGGCGTAGAGCTCCGCGGCCTTCTGGCCGTAGTCCACGACGAGGCGCGCCGCCTTCAGCAGCTCGCCGGCGCGCTGGGCGCCGCCCTCCTGGGCCGTGCGCAGCATCTGGCCGCGCAGGTCGGCCGTGGCGGGCGGGTTCGCGGCGGAGACCAGCGCCTCGTAGTGCTGGCGGAGCTGGGGCAGCTCGCGGCTGGCCAGCGTCTTCGTGGTGACCGCCTCGGCCACCGTCTCGACGGTCTGGGTGCCCGCGGCCAGGGCCTGGTCGGCGACGACGCGGCTCAACTGGCCCGCGAGCGTCTCGTCCTCCGCGAGCCGGGCCGCGACGATCTCGTCCCACCAGTACTCCGCGACCTCCTCGAGCACGCCGCGGGCCTTCATCCGGTCGAGGAACTGCTTCTTCCAGGCGGACTCGAAGGCGTTGACGAGCGCCTTGAATCCCGAGCCCACGACGCAGTTCTTCCCGACGTCGACGACGAGGTCGGGCACCAGCGGGACAGGTGCCGGCGCGACCAGCGGCTGCGGGCCGACCCGCCTGCCGAGCAGCGCTCCGACCTGGTTCGCGCCGGTCTCGAGCAGGCACCGGAACACGTCCTGCGGGTACTGGGTCAGGACCTCCTTGTAGACGTGGAGCACGTCGTCGGCCGTGTCTTCCCAGAACTCGTCCCAGTCGAGCCCGACCAGGCCCTGGATCACCACGTGGCGCGACTCCAGCAGCGCGAGCTGCGCCGCGCGGGCGGCGACGACCTGGCGCCGCCAGGCCACGTGCTTGGTCCACAGGTTCGCGCGCACCTCCGGCCGCGATTCCTGGGCGACCGTGAAGGCCTTGCGCGCGTCGTCGTAGAGCGCCTTCGCCGCGCGTTCCTTCTCGTACTCGCCCTCGAAGCGCCGGTTGCGGTTGCGGTGGTCGTCGGTGCGCTCGTACTTCTGCACGAGCCGCGCGCGCTCGGCCTCGGCGAAGCGGCCGAGCCAGGCGTCGGTGTCGTTGCGGACCTGGTTGATCCGCGAGAGCAGCGAGTTCGCCTCGCGGTCGAGCTGCATCAGGAGCGCGAAGTACTCGGGGTTCTCCTGCTCGTAGGACCGGGAACCCCACTCCTGGGCGAGCAGCGCCCCCGGCACCAGCACCGCGAACAGCGCGGCGGTCAGTGCCGAGCGACGACGGCGACCGCGGTGCACCTCCTGGACCCTACTCGAACATGTGGATGCAGCGCGGGCAGACGGCGGAGTGGGACGAGTGGTCGACGGCCCTCAAGTGCGCGATGTGGCTGTCGACGTCGCCGCCAATCGCCGCGATCAACGGGTTCCTGCCGAGGTAGTTCCGGTAGGCCCGCGACCCGTAGAAGACGTCGACCGGGACCTGGAAGGCCTCGAGGCCGGCGATCGGCGCGTTGCAGACGTCGCAGACGCCCGAGCCGGCGTGGCGCGGGAAGCGCTCCTCCTTCGGCCCGACCTCCGCTTTCACCTTCGCCCGCTCCTGCCAGGTCAGCTCCGCGCGGGCGGGGAGTTGCACGTCGACCTCCCAGGCGCCGGGCACCCGCCCGATCCCCAGAAAACCGTTGCGGTGCGGCGTCACCTCGCGGGCGGCCGTCACCAGGGCATCGGGGCCCAGCCGCCGCTCGACCTCGGCGGCCACGTCGGTCTCGTCGAACGCCTCGAGCTTCTCGTGGCGGAGTTCGGGCGCGTGGGTACAGGTCTCTTCGACGACGCGCGCGCCTTCCGGAATCGTCTCGCGGACCCGTGCGCAGGCCTCCTCGACGGTGGCGGCGTGCCGCTCGACGTGGTGCGGCCTCCCGTCGGCAACCACCCGCTCGCTGAGCACCACCTCGCCGGCAGCGAGCTGGCTGAACAGGCCCGCCCTGGCGGCGTCCAGCGTGTCTGCTTCCGCGACGACCATGCGATGCGCCATGGCCCCCTCCTCGGGCTGATCGAGGACCGGGCCAGCGCCATGGAGGGAAACACGACACCCCGGCGTTCGGCCAGGCACCCTCGCTCCATCCAAGATCGGCGCCCGGCACTCCACCTGCAAGGCGAATCGGCCGGGCTGTCCCTAGAATCCGGGGCGATGGGCTTCCGCGTCTACGCGACGTGCGACATCGGCGGCGAGGCGCTCGACCGGCTGCGCGAGCGCGGGTGGCAGGTCGAGGTCCACGACCGGCTCGAGCCGCCACCGAAGGGCGTGATCCTCGAGAAGCTGCGGTCCGGGGTCGACGCGCTGATCACGACACTGCGCGACCCGATCGACGCGGAGGTGTTCGCCACCGGCGCCGCGCACGGGCTGAAGGTGGTGGCCCAGGACGCGGTCGGCTTCGACAACGTCGACCGCGGGGCGGCCAATGCCCATCGCATCCCGTTCACCCACACGCCGGACGTGCTGACCGACGCGACGGCCGAGTTCGCGTTCTTCCTGATCGGCGCCGTCGCGCGCAAGCTGTGGCCGTCCGAGCAGGCGGTGCGCGAGGGCACCTGGTCGACGTGGCACCCGCACCAGCCGTGGCTGGGCGACGAGGTGACGGGAAAGACGCTGGCGGTGGTCGGCCTCGGCCGCATCGGCCGCGCGCTGGTGGCCAGGGCGACGGGCTTCGACATGGACGTGCTGGCGTGCGACAACGGGTTCCGACGCCCGGCAGGGCCGGGCGTCGGTCCCATGGGGGCTCCGTCGGACGACTCCGGCCTCCTCCGCCCCCAAGCCCCCACGTTCGTCGAGCGAATCCAGGGCGTGATGGACGCGCGGCACGCGGCGGGGCTCTCCGCGCGGCGCGCCACGATCGAGATCGCCGACCTCGACACGTGCCTGCGCCGCGCCGACTTCGTCTCGCTGCACGTCAACCTGACGCGGCCCGGGCAGTCGGACCAGCCGACCCTTCACCTGATCGACGAGGCGCGGCTGCGCCAGATGAAGCCGACGGCGTACCTGGTCAACACCGCGCGCGGTCCGGTCGTCGACGAGGTGGCGCTGGCGAAGGCGCTGCACGAGGGCTGGATCGCGGGCGCCGCGCTCGACGTCTACGAGCGCGAGCCGCTGCCGCGGGACAGTCCGCTGCTCGACCCGCGGCTGGCACTGAAGCTGCGCCTGTTCAACCACGCGGCCTCGGCCGCGCGCGCCACCCGCCTCTCGCCCGACCCCGACGTCGGCATGGCCGGCCGCTGCGTGCAGGGCGTGATCGACGTGCTCGAGGGCCGCCACGGCGGCGACCCACGGCGGATGCCGTTCGTCGTCAACAAGGAGGCGTTCCGATGACGGGATCGCAGGCGGTGCGGCGCGACGGGAGGCGGCTCGCGCTACTCCTGGCCGTCGTCGTCGGAGCCAGCTTCTTCGCATCCCGCGTCCTGACCGCCGGCAGCCAGGTGCGGGTCCGGAGCATCGAGCTGCCGACCCGGAGCGGGCAGTGGCTGGTGGCCGACCTCTACCGGCCGCTGTCCGCCACGGCCGAGAAGCCGGCGCCCTTCGTGGCGGTGGTGCCCGGCTTCCAGCGCTCCAAGGAGGCACTTGCCAACGTCGCCCTCGAGCTGGCTCGTCGCGGCTTCGTCGTCGCCTGCCTCGACCCCTACGCCCAGGGCCGCTCCAGCGCGTCGACCAGCCGGCGCTCCGCCACCAGCGAGGGCTACGGCCTGTTCGCGCTGCTCGAGTACGTGACCGCGACGCCCAACCTCGACTACGTCGACCGTTCGCGGGTCGGCGCGACCGGCCACTCGGCCGGCGGCAACGCCGTGATCGCGGCCGCCAGCCACTTCGGCAAGGAAGCCGCCCGCCGGGAGAAGCCGAGCCGGCTCCACTCGGCGTTCGTCTCCGGCTACGTGCTGAGCTTCACGGCCGAGATGCTGGCGCCGGTCCGCTCCAACGTCGGGACGAGCTACGCCTTCCACGACGAGGGGGCCTACCGCAACGAGTTCGGGAACGGCGACATGCGGCGGGCGCCGGAGGCCTTGCGGCTGGTCCGCTCGGGGCCCCGCGGCGAGCCCGAGCAGAACGAGGTCGAGCTCGGCCGCTATTACGGGAGCGCGGCCGACGGCACGCTGCGCGTGGTCCACAATGAGCGCACGCTCCACCCCTTCCAGCCCTACGACTTCGAGGCGATGGCCAACCAGCTCGAGTTCTTCGAGCGGGCGATGGGCAGCCCCAACCCGCTGCCGCCGGCCGATCAGATCTGGCACTGGCGGGAGCTCGCGGGGCTGCTCGCGCTGGTGGCGTCGCTGGCTGCCCTGGTCCCGGCGGGGCGGCTGCTGCTGCGCGTGCCCGCGTTCGCCCCGCTGGTCCACGAGGTCCCGGCGGCGCCGCCGCGCCCGCAGGGCCTCGCCCGGTCCCTCTCGCGGGGTGCGATCGCGCTCGGCGCAGTGCTCGCCTGCGTGACGTACGTGCCGATGGCGGAGCTCTCGCAGCGGCTGTTCACCGCGGCGTCGGGGCGCGAGATGACCTGGTTCTTCCCGCAGCGCATGAACAACGCCGTGATGTTGTGGGCGGTGCTCAACGGCGGGCTCGGGTTCGGGATCTTCTTCGCCGTCCACCGCCTCCGCGCCCGCCTCGGGGCGGCGCAAAGCGAGGGCTGGGGAGGGGCGACCAGCCGCGGCGAGCTGGCCCGCACCTTCGGCCTGGCCCTGCTGCTCTTCGCGCTCTATTACCTGCTGCTGGCCGCCGTGTACGCCGCGTTCCACGCCGACTACCGCTTCCTGTTCATGGGCGTGCGGCCGTTCCAGCCCGAGCTGCTGCTGCTGCTCGCGCTCTACGCGCCCTTTTTCTTCGTCTTCTTCCTCTCCAACTCGCTGCGGGTCAACGCCGCGATGCGCTTCGAGGGCGAGCCCGAGTGGCGCAGCCTGCTTCGGGCCGGGCTCGCCAACTCGGCGGGCCTGCTGCTGATCGTGGTCGTGCAGTACGGCGCGTTCGCGGCGACCGGCCGCGTGTTCTGGACGGAGAGCTGGCTCTACGTGAACCTGCTGTTCGCGGTCGTCCCGATGATGTTCGCTCTCCCGCTCTTCAACCGCTGGTTCTTCCGGGCGACGGGGCGCATCTACCTCGGGCCGATGGTCACCTGCCTGGTGTTCGTGATGATGCTGATCACGAACACGGTGATCTACCTGCCGCTGTAGCGGGTCCGTTCAGACGACGGCGGGCTCCTCCGGCGTGCCGGACCACTTCGGGCCCAGGTTGCGGGCGCCGCTGTCGGTGATCGCGATCATGTCCTCGTGGCGCACGCCGAGCTCGCCCGGGATGTAGATGCCAGGTTCGTCGCTGAAGCACATGCCCGGCTGCAGCGGGGTCTGGTTGCCCTCGACGAGGTAGGTCCACTCGTGGCCGTCGAGGCCCATGCCGTGTCCCAGGCGGTGGGTGAAGTAGCGGTAGCCGGGGCCGAAGCCGGCGTCCTCGATCACCTTGCGCGCCGCGCGGTCGACCTCCTGGCACGCGACGCCCGGGCGGGCGGCCTCGAACGCGGCCTGCTGGGCCTTGCGGACCACGTCCCAGACGCGGCGCTGGCGGTCGGTGGGCGGCGCGCCGAACACCCCCGTGCGCGTGATGTCGCTGGCGTAGCCGTGCAGTCGGCCACCGCCGTCGATCAGCACCACGTCGCCGCGGCGCAGCGGCTGCGGCTTCGTCGTGCCGTGGGGGAACGCGGCGTCGGCGCCGAACAGCACGAGCGAGCCACCGCGCATGCCGAGGCGGCGGTGGGCCTCGGCCGACATCTGCCCGACCTCGGCCTGGGTCAGGCCCTCGCGCAGCGAGGCGAACACCGCCCGGTGGGCCGTCACCGTGATCAGCGCCGCGCGCTCCATCAACGCCAGCTCGTGGGCGTCCTTGATCATCCGGCAGCCGGCCGTGACCGGCGTCGCGCTGACGACCCGCGCGGCAGGCAGCGCCTGCGCCAGGCCGTCGGCGAACACGAACGGCATCGTCTCCTCGACGCCGATGCGGCCTGAGGCGCCGCCGCGATCGTGCACGATGCCCGCGAGCAGCGCATACGGCGACTCGTGCTCTTCCCAGGCCCGCACCTCGCTGCCGGCCGGCACCTGCTCCAGCGCGCGGTCCTTCTCGAACGCGGGCGTCACCCAGGCCGCTTCGCCACGCCGCGGGATCACCACCCCGAAGAAGCGCTCCGAGTTGCCCCAGCGCGCGCCGGTGAAGTAGTCGAGCGTGCTGCCGGCGGCGATCACGATCGCGTCGAGTTCGTGCTTCGCCATCAGCCCGCGTGCCCGCTCGACGCGCGCCCGCCGCTCCTCGGCGCCGATCGGCGCGACGCCGTCCGTCATCGGCGCGAGCGCGGCGATCGCGGGGGGGACGGGTTTCGTCGTGGCCGCCTGGGCCTCCGCGCGCGGCGCGAGGGCCGCCCCCAGGGTCCCGGTCCCGGCCGCCCCCAGCCAACGTCGACGCGAGACACCCATGGGCACTCCTCTCTTCTAGTGCGGCAGGCCGAACAGCAGGTACGACGCGCACAGCGCCGCCAGCGTCCACGCGCCCGGCGACACCTCGCGGGCGCGGCCGGCGAACACCTTCATCAGCGGCCACAGCACGAGGCCCGCGGTCAGGCCGTTGGCGATGTTGTAGGTGAACACCATCAGGCTCAGCGTCGCGAAGGCCGGGAACAGCTCCGTGAGGTCGTCGAATTCGAAGCGGCGCGCCTCGGCGAGCATCAGCACGCCGACCACGACCAGCGCCGGCGCGTACGCGTAGCGCAGACGCTGCAGCGGCTCGACCAGCGGCAGGAAGAACAGGCAGCCGAGGAACAGCAGCGCCGTGACCACGGCGGCGAGGCCCGTGCGCGCGCCCTCGCGGATGCCCGTCGCCGACTCGATGTAGGCGCCGCTCGTCGAGGTGCCGAGCAGGCCGCTGACCGTGCACGTCGCGGCGTCGACCAGCATCGGCCGCTCCAGCTCCTTCGGGTCCTTCTCGCCGACGCCGAGTCCGACCATCGTGCCCAGGGTGTCGAGGAACGCCATCAGGAACAGCGTCAGCAGCACCGGCAGCAGCGCGGGCTTCAGGACCCCGACCACGTCGAGCTTCAGCGCGATCGGCGCCAGCGAGTACTCGCCGGTGAAGGGCAGCGCGAACACGCCCTTCGGCGCCTCGCCGTGGCCGAGCAGCGCGCCGAGCAGCGCGGTGCCCGCGATGCCGACGAGAAGCGCGCCCTTGACCCGGCGCGCCATCAGCGCCGCGGTCAGCACGAAGCCGAAAACGGCCAGCTTGACCCGCGGGTCGCCCAGGTTGCCGAGCTTGACCGGCACGTCCGGGGCGCGCAGCGCGCCGCTCCCGGGATCGGCGAGCGCCGCGGCCGGCATCCCGGTCACGAAGCTGGTGACGACGCCGGCCTCGTAGAGACCGATCAGGGCCAGGAACAGGCCGATGCCGAC
>WYBL01000057.1 GCA_011526565.1 Acidobacteriota bacterium
GCGCAGTCTGTTGCCTTCGCCCCGACATGACGGGCTCGGCCACTTCCCCTTTCGGGTCCTTATCTCACGAGGCTGCAAAGATTCACGCTCTCGCATTCCAGCCCGCAGGTTCGCTTCCCTCGCGCAAAGCCATATGGCCTCCGCAGGGCTTTCGACGCTCCGCATTCAGCGACACCCTCTCGGGCGCCGCCTGGAGCCGGCTACGCGGCGCTCCGGCGCTTACCGCGACGGGACTCACACCCGTTAGCCTGGTGATGCATCGAAGTCGGGCTGTCCAGGCCCAACCCCGTTCTGGACGCTCCATGACGGGGCGATTCTACGCGCCGGGCTCGGCGGGGGCGGGCGGTTCTTCCGGGTCCGGCGGCGCCTCGGGGGCCTCTGGGGCGGCCAGATCGCCTGCCGCGTCGGCGGCGACCTCTGGCGCCCCCGGCTCCGGCCCCGTCAGGTTGGTCTCGCCTTCCACCGCCGGCGCGGCCTCGGCAGTCGGGTCCGCTTCCGACAGCGGGATCTCGACCGGTCGCGGCGCCTCGATCGCGCGCTTGAGGCCGACCACGTCGACCTCCTCGCCGAGCACGTCGGCGAACTCCTCGATCTTCGGCAGCTCCGACAGGTCCTTGAGCCCGAACTGCAGCAGGAAGTCGCGGGTCGTGCCGTACAGCATCGGCCGGCCGACCACCTCCTTGCGGCCGACGATCTTGATCAGCCGCTTCTCGAGCAGGGTCTTGACCACGCCGCCCGACTTGACGCCGCGCAGCTCGATCACCTCCGGCAGCGTCACCGGCTGCTTGTAGGCGATCACCGCCAGCGTCTCGAGCGCCTGGATCGACAGCCGCGAGGCCCCCTTCGGGTCGAGCAGCTCGCGCACCCGGTCGTTGCACTCGGGGCGGGTCGTGATCTGCCAGCCGCCCGCGACCTCGACCAGTTGAAGCCCGCGCCCCTCGCGCGCGTAGTCCTCGCGCAGCGCCGCGAGCTGCTCCTGCCAGGTCTCCTTCGGCACGTCGCCCAGCACCTGGCCGATCTGGCGCTGCGTGATCGGCTCGGGCGACGCGAAGATCAACGCCTCGAGGATGGCCCGCACCTCCTGCGGAGGCACCTCGTACTCGGGCTCCGCCTCGTCCATCTCGCCGCGCGCCTCGGCGCCAGGCACAGCCTCGGGAGTCGCTTCGAGCCCCTCGGCCGCCTCGCTGGCGGGCTCCACCGTGCTCTCGTCGGTGGCCTCGACCGGTTCCTGCTTCTCGTCCTCGTCGTGCATCTCTTCCTACACCGAAATCTGCGGCGCGCCGTCGACGGGCGGGCCGACGGGCCGGAACACGCGGATGCCGCCGAAGATCCCGCGCTGGTAGACCTTCACCTTCTTCAGCCGGATCAGCTCCAGCAGCGCGAGGAAGGTGACGATCATGTCGGCCTTCGTGCGCTGCTCGCGGAACAGCTCCAGGAACTCGAGCGACTCGCCTTCCTTGACCTCGGCCAGCACCTCGGTCATGCGCTGCTCGATGCTCTTGCCCTCCGACTCGACCTCGTGCTGGACCAGCACCTTGCGGCGGTCGAGCATCTCCTTGAAGGCCGCGACCAGGTCGAACAGGCTGGCCTCGAGCATCTCCTCGCCGGCGTCGTCGAACTTGGGCAGCGCGGTCTCGGGGCGCATGAAGGTGGCCGCGCGGATCTCGCGCTTCTGGTGCAGCAGTCCCGCCGCCTCCTTGTAGCGCTCGAACTCGAGCAGCCGCCGCACCAGCGCCTCGCGCGGGTCCTCCTGCTCCTCCTCGCCCTGGGCCTCGGTCGGCTCCAGCGGCACCAGCAGCTTGCTCTTGATGTGGATCAGCGTCGCCGCCATCACCATGAACTCGCCGGCGACGTCGAGGTTCAGCTCGCGCATCAGCTCGAGGTACTGCATGTACTGGCGGGTGATCGGCGCGATCGGCAGGTCGTGGATGTCGAGCTTGTCGCGGCGGATCAGGTACAGCAGCAGGTCGAGCGGCCCCTCGAACTCGGCGAGCTGGATCTGCGGAACGTCCTCCGGCAGCGTGGACTCGACGTGCTCCGGAATCAGCGGGCGGCCCGTGGCGGCGGCGGCCGGGCCGCCCGCGTCCGCGGCGCCGGGCTCCGCCGGCGTCGGCGGCGCCGACGGCTCGGGCTCCGCGGCCTCGGGCCGCGGGGTTTCTTCCGGCTCGCTCACGTTCGTCCGTCCGTCAGTAACGGATCTTGAGGGCCGCGCGGACCTCGTCCATCGTCGCGGCCGCCGTCTCGCGGGCGCGGCGGGCACCGTCGCGCAGGATGTCCCACACCGTGTCGGGGCGCGCGGCGAACTCCGGACGCCGGGCGTGGATCTGCGCCAGACGGTCGACGAGGTAGTCCGCGAGCTTGCCCTTGCAGTCGAGGCAGCCGATCGACGCCGCGCGGCAGCCCGCGGCCGCCCACTCCTGCGTCTCCTGCGTCGAGAACGCGCGGTGCAGGTCGAACACCGGGCACTTGTCCGGGTCCCCCGGGTCCTTGCGGCGCTGGCGGGCCGGGTCGGTGACCATCGGCCGCAGCTTCGCGCGCACCTCTTCGGGCGAGTCCTTGAGGTAGATCGCGTTGCCGTACGACTTCGACATCTTGCGGCCGTCGGTGCCGGGGATGCGCGGCACCGGCGTCAGCAGCGTCTTCGGCTCCGGGAACACCGGCCCGTAGAAGTTGTTGAAGCGGCGCACGACCTCGCGGGTCAGCTCCACGTGGGGGGCCTGGTCTTCGCCCACCGGCACCGCGTCCGCCTTGTAGACGATGATGTCGGCCGTCTGCAGCAGCGGATAGCCGAGGAAGCCGTAGGTCGACAGGTCCTTGCCCGCCAGGTTCTGCTGCTGCTCCTTGTACGTCGGCACCCGCTCCAGCCACGGCACCGGCACGATCATCGACAGCAGCAGGTGCAGCTCCGCGTGCTCCGGCACGTGGCTCTGGATGAACAACGTCGAGCGCGCGGGGTCGAGGCCCGCCGCCAGCCAGTCGGTCGCCACCTCCAGCACGTTCTCCTTGACCGCCGACGGGTCGGCGTAGTCCGTGGTCAGGGCGTGCCAGTCGACGATCGAGTAGAAGCAGGCGTGGGTGTCCTGCAGGCGGACCCAGTTGTCGATCGCGCCGGTCAGGTGGCCGAGGTGCAGCGGCCCGGTCGGGCGCATGCCGGAGAGGATTCGAGGCTGGCTCATGGTGTCGGAAGAAGAAGCGTAAGGATGCCGGCTAGCGGCGCTCGCGGCGGAGCGGGGCTGTCCGTGGAAGCGGCGATCCTAGCACGGGAAGGAACGCCGGGGCCGGGCTACTCGCCCGGTTCGAGGATGCCCGAGCAGGCCTTCAGCAGGGCCCTGTAGTCGAACGGCTTGCGGACCCAGCCGCGGGCGCCCAGGGCCACGGCCTTGCGGTCGTCGCAGTAGGCCGAGAGCACGAGCACGGGCGGCGCGTCGACGCTCTCGCGCAGCGCCGAGAGCACCTGCCAGCCGTCCAGCTCCGGCATCATCAGGTCGAGCAGGACGAGGTCCGGCCTGCTCTCGGCGATCCGCCGCAGGGCGTCGCGGCCGTTGGCGACCGTCTCGACCTGGTACCCGGTGTCGGCCAGGATGTGCGACACCAGCAGGCGCACGTCCTCCTCGTCGTCGACCAGCAGCACGCGCGGGCGCCGCAGGCCGAGCGCCGCGTCGCGATCGCTGGCCGGCTCCGACTCGGGGTCGCCGAGCAGGTCCAGCCGCCGCGCCGCGGCGTCGACACCGTTCGAGATCCAGACGGGAATGCCCATGGACACGCAGATTCTAGGACGGAATTCTCACCTCTCCGGGTTCCCCTTGAAGTGATCCCGCACACGTCCTGCCACGACAGGCCCCACGGACAAGGCCAGTTCGGCTTCGCTGGCGCCACGCACCCCACGCACCGAGCCGAAGCGGGACAACAGCTTGCGCCGGGTGGCGGGGCCCACGCCTTGAATCGCGTCGAGCTCCGAGGTCAGCGTGCGCTTGTCGCGGCGCTGGCGGTGGAACCCGACCGCGAAGCGGTGGGCCTCGTCGCGCACCCGCTGCACGAGCTGCAGCACGGGCGACTCGCGCGGCAGCGCCACGGGCTCGTCGCGGCCCGCGACGAAGATCAGCTCCTCGCGCTTGGCCAGGCTGGCGACCGGCTGGTCGCCCAGCCCCAGCTCCGCGAGCGCTTCCAGCGCCGCCCCGAGCTGGCCCTTGCCGCCGTCGATCAGCACCAGGTCCGGCAGTTCGCGCCCCTCCTCGAGCAGGCGCCGGTAGCGACGGCCGACCACCTCGCGCATCGAGGCGAAGTCGTCGGGCGCGCCGGTCAGCCCACGCACCTTGAACTTGCGGTAGTCCGACTTCTTCGGCGCCCCGTCCTCGAAGCACACCATCGAGGCGACGACGTCGGAGCCCTGCAGGTTGGAGATGTCGAAGCACTCGATGCGCCGCGGCTCCGTCTCCAGGTCGAGCAGGTCGCGCAGGCTGCGCAGGATCTGCTCGGACTGCTGGCGCGGGTGCTTCCACTCGAGGTCGAAGGCCAGCCGCGCGTTCTTCTGCACCAGCTCGAGCAGCCTCACCTTCTCGCCCCGCTGCGGCACCCGCAGCCGGACCCGGGCGCCGCGCTTCGCCGACAGCCATGCCTCGAGCGCCTCCGCCCCGGGCAGCGCCTCGGGCACCAGCAGCTCCCGCGGCACGTGGCGGCCCGTCCCGTAGTACTGGGCGATCGCGGTCTCCAGCAGCACCTCGCCGTCGGTCACGCGGTCGAGCAGGAAGCCCTCGCGGGCCACGACCCGCCCGTCGCGCACCACGAACACCTGCAGCGCCGCGCGCTCGCCCTCGCGGTGGGCGGCGAACAGGTCGCGCTCCTCGATCTCGGTGGTCGTGATCTTCTGGGGCGCCTCCAGCCGCTCGAGGGCGTGGACCTGGTCACGCAGCGTCGCGGCGTGCTCGAACCGCTCCTGCACCGCGGCGGTCGCCATCTCGGCCCGCAAGCGCGCGAGCACGTCGTCGGTGCGGCCCTCGAGGAACGCCGCCGCGTCGCGCGCGGCCTCGCGGTAGCGCTCCGGGCTGCAGATCTCCGCGACGCACGGCGCCAGGCAGCGCTTTATCTGGTACTGCAGGCAGGGCCGCGGCCGGCGCCCGTTCAGCTCCTCGCGGCAGGAGCGGATGCCGAACAGCCGGCGCGCGAGCGTCGCGGTCTTGCGCCCGAGGTGGGCCGGGATGTACGGGCCGCCGTAGACCGCCCCGTCCTCCCCCACCCGCCGCACCACGTGCAGGCGGGGGTACTCCTCGGCGAGCGTCAGCTTCAGCCACGGGTGGTTCTTGTCGTCGCGCAGCAGCACGTTGTAGCGCGGGCGGTGGCGCTTGATCAGGTTGTTCTCGAGCGCCAGCGCCTCCATCTCGGTGTCGGTGATCACGAGATCGAGGTCCGCCACCTCGGCGACCAGCGCGTCGCGGCGCGGCTCCAGCGGGCGCCCCGGCTGGAAGTAGGAGCGCACCCGGTCCCGCAGCACGCGGGCCTTGCCCACGTACAGGATGGTCCCGGCGGCGTCCTTGAACAGGTACACGCCGGGCCGCAGCGGCAGTTGCTCCAGCTTCGCGCGCAGGCTCACCACACCCGATGATGCGCGAAACCCGCCCGCACCGCGCGCTACGCCGCGGCTGCCCTCCCGCGGAGGAGGGCGTGGGCCATCCAGGCGATCGTGGCGACGGCAGCCAGCAGGCAGACCACGAAGACGGCGAACGGGCCCCACTGCGCCGCCACGGTCGCGGGCTGCTCGAAGCCCGCCAGGTGCAGGCTGAGCGTGCGCACCCGGTCGCGCAGCAGGACCATCACCACGACGGTCAGCAGCAGGGTGCCGGCCAGCGCCGTCGTCGCCTTGACCGGGTCCTTCGCGCCCAGCGCGAAGAGGCCGTGCCCGGCGATGCCGACCGCCAGCACGATGCCCAGGACCAGCAGCCCGGTGCCGTGGGCGTCGCCGCCCACCAGGCCGAGCAGCACCGGCCGCGGCAGCGTCATCAGGTAGACGAGCCCGATCACGATGTTCACCGCGGTCGACACGCCGAACGCGGTCGTGCCGCGGCGGATCGCCCAGGCCGAAAGATCCGGGGCGTCGCCGCGGCGCCACGCGCCGTAGAGCGCGACCCCGAGCCCGGCGACGGCCACCGCGCCGAACAGCGTGTGCAGCAGGCGCGGCCAGAACGTGGGATCGGCCAGGCTCAGCACGAGGCCGCGGCCCTCGGCGCGGTAGGCCGCGAGAAACGTGTCGGGCCTGAGCATCTGCGTGAAGTTGGCGGTGTAGAGGAAGGCGACCGCCGTGAACAGCAGGGCGACGAGGCCCGCGACCCACCGCGCGCGCGATCCGAGCGCCTCGCCGCGGAACGCGATCAGGTAGGCGCCGTAGTACGCCACGATCACCAGCGGCACCACCCAGAGCCAGAAGGCGGCCATCAGGATCGCGCTGGTGAAGAACAGCCGCCCGTACAGCACCTGGACGAAGAGCAGCGGGGCGACGCCCAGGGTGACGGCCGCGGCGATCGCCACCGGCAGCGCCTTCGCGAAGAAGGCGAGCAGGGCGGCCCGGTGGGCGGCGTCCTCCTCGCGCCGCGAGAGGCGCCAGTGCAGCGCCAGCAGCGAGCCGCCCCAGACGACGTTCATCGCCAGCAGGTGGAGCAGGAAGGTCAGTTGCAGCAGCGCCCACGACAAGAGCGGCGGCGCGGGCAGCGGCAGCGGATCGGCGATCGGGATCACGGGGTCCATCACTGCACCTTCCCCGCCAGGGCCGCGAGGTGCTCGGCGAGCGCGCGGCGTTCTTCTTCGGTGCCTTCGAAGGGCGGCATCTCCTCGCGGACCTCGGGCAGCTTCCCGAGCAGGTCGTAGAACTCGGAGGCCGAGCGGCCGCCGAGGCGGGCGGCGATCGGCCACGGCGTGTCGGCGCCGTGACAGGCCGCGCAGTGGGTCTCGAAGACGGCTTCGCCGCCGGCAGCGGCCGCCGGCGCCTCGTGACCCGCCTGCGCATCGCCGCCGAGCCGCGCGAGGTGGATGGCGAGAGCCCGTCTCTCGGCTGCGGTGCCGGCGACGGGCGGCATCCGGCGGCCCAGCCAGGAGGCCACCCGCACGTCGGGGTCGCCCCAGGCGGCGGGCTGGCCGTCGGCGGCGACCGGGCTGGCGGCCCTGTCCAGCACGGCCGCGATCGCCGGGGCGCTCTTGCCGCGCACCAGCGGCTCGATCCCGAGGTGGCCGCGCACCGTGTGGCAGGCGGCGCACTGGGCCTTGAACATCGCGGCCCCCGCGCCGTCGTGGAGGTCGGCGCGCTCCGCCGCGGGCAGCGCCTCGAACGCCGCGTCGCCCGGCTTCCAGGCCGCGGGCACGGCGGTCCACGGCGAGGTCGACAGCACGCCGCGCTCGTCCAGGCTCGCCAGCGCGAAGGGGTCGGCGATGCCCCCGGGCGCGGCGGCCCGCACGCCGTTGACGAACATGTAGCGGTCGATCACCCACGGCTTGCGCAACCCCTCGCGCACCCACTCGGCCCCGCCCATCGCCGTGATCCCGAGCAGCATCAGCGCGCCGGCCTCGAGCCGCCCGTAGCGCCGCGACCGCAGCGCGGCCAGGGCCAGCGACAGCACGGCCAGCGCCACCGTGGCGACCAGCCCGACCAGCGCCGCGCCGCGCACCACCGGCTGGCCGGCGTTGACGGTCGAGAAGATCGCCACCAGCAGCGCGTCGGCCGCGGCCGACGGCGCGCCCAGCGTCTCGGCGACGGCCGCGCCCGCGCCGGCGGCGGCGGACAGGTACCAGAACAGCGTCACCGGCAGCAGCAGCGCGGCCGGCGCGATCCAGCGCGTCGCCGACCACAGCGCGACCTTCGCCTTCAGCTCCGGGTCGGCCACGAACGAGGCGGCGAACAGCACGTAGAGCCCGGCCAGGCCGACGGCGACCACCGTGCGCAGCGCGACCATCGGCAGCCAGGTGGGGTTGAAGAAGGCGTCGACGAAGCCGCGCGAGACGCCCCAGTCCCCCGCGGTCAGCATGAAGGCGAGGATGCCGGCGATCACGACCAGGCTGCCCCAGGCCGACCAGAAGTAGATCCAGCCGACCCGCAGGTGGGTGCCCGCGTCGAGCCGGTCCCAGCCGTAGTAGTAGACCATCGCCGCCGCGATCTCGGTGGCGAACATCGTCCACTCGATCGCCCACGCCCACACGAAGACCTGGATCAGCGCCGAGGTGGCCTGCGGCTGCACCAGCCCGATCGTGAACCAGATGCCGACTCCGGTCAGCGCCCCGAGCACCAGGGTCAGCAGCACGAAGCCGCGGCTGAGCTTGCGGACGAAGTCGAGGAACGCCGCGTCGCCCTCGCGGCGGGCCTTGCGCTCGGCGAGAACCAGGAACAGCCCGCCGCCGACGGCGAAGTGGGAGATGAAGACGTGGAGGACGGCGACCGCGGCGATCAGCAGGCCGGGCGCAGGGATGTCCCAGATCGGGTAGTTCATCGCGACCTCGCTCGGCGGCGATCCTGTGCGCCGCTGCGGGGCCGGTCAATGGGACAAACGATTCAGGGACGTCCGCGCCTCAGCGGGCGAGCACCCCGAACACGATCAGCAGCGCCACCGCCACGCCCATCAGGCTCTCGCCCGCGATCAGGCCCGAGGACACCGGCACCACGATGCGGTCGGCGGCTTCCGGGTTGCGGCGCCGCAGCAGCCAGGCGAGCAGCCCGCCGACGAACATGGCGATCGAGTTGCTGCCCGGGATCACCATCGCGATGCCGAGGCCGGAGGCCGACGGCACCAGGTGCTTGACGCCCTTCGGCGCGAACTTCTCGAGCAGCGCCAGCGCGACGCCGAGCGCGAGCCCGACCAGGATGCCGCGGCGGGCGGCGGAGTCGAGCGCGCCGAGGCCGTGGGCGAAGGCCTCGGAGACGCCGGCCCAGACCAGCGCCGAGGGCGCGGGCCACGCCTCGCTGCCCAGCACCGACGGGTCGGGGATCAGCAGGTTGAAGGCGGGCACGACGACCGCCGCGCCGGCCAGCACGCCGAAGAGCTGCGCCTTGAACTGCACCCGCGGGTCGCCACCGAGCAGCCAGCCGGTCTTGAGCGTCGTCAGCAGGTCGGCGGCGTGGAGGCCGATGCCGCCGGTGACGTTGGCGGCCATGATGTTGCCGGACAGGTTGCCAGGCGTCATCACGCCGTAGGCGAGCTGGGTCACCGGTCCCAGTGCCTTGGTCGGGGTGATGTCGGTCTCGCCCGTCACGCGGGCAGCGACGAAACCCATCACGACCGCCATCGGCACCGCGATCGCGGCGGCCCACAGCGGGATCTGGAACATCGCGGTCATCAGCATGACGACCACGGGGCCGAGCACGACGAAGCCGGCCGGGAACCACCAGCCGGGGCACTCGATCTCGTCCATCGGGTCGGCCGGGCCCGTGCTCTTGCGGAAGATCCCGGTCAGTCCCGAGAGCGAGCGGGCGACGCTGCGCCAGTCGAGGGCGAACGAGGTGAGGCCCGAGGCGACCAGGATCGCGGCGCCGGGCCACACGGTCCAGCCGACGATCGCCTTGTAGCTCACCGTCGCCACCAGCCCGCTCTCGACCAGCGACGGGGCCAGCACGCCGTAGGTCAGCACGCCGCCCAGCAGCGTCGACCACGCGGTGCGGAAGCTCATCAGCGCGCCGGCGCCGACCAGCACGACCTCGCTCTTGAGCGCCAGCGTCCACTCGGCGGCCGGGCGGCCGGCGATGGTCCACGGCAGCGGGATGGCGGCCGGGACGTTGAACGGCATGAACGCGCCCTTCGCGTCGCGGAACCAGGTGAGCGCCGCGGCGAAGAAGGCCGCCCAGCCCAGCGCCCGCGCCTGGCGCGCGCCTTCGCCGCCGCCGTCGGCGCCGGAGTGGATCGCGCGCAGCGTCTCGGCGGTGGCGGTGCCGGTCGGGAACGCGAGCGCCTCCTTGTTGACGAGCTGGCGCTTGATCGGGATCGCGGCGAACACGCCGAGGGCGGCGATCGCCGCGAACCACACCACCATCGACGCGGTGTCGGGGCGCACGGTGGTCACCATCAGCAACGCGCCGAAGGCGGCCATGTTGCCGCCGCCGGTCATGTAGCCCGCGCCCGACGACACGGTGGTCAGCGCGTTGTTCTCGAGCATCGAGAGCGGCCGTCCCGCGAGGCGCGCGGCCTGCAGCATCTGGAACACGGCGAAGGCCAGGATCGCGGCGGTGATGGTGACGCCCATCGACCAGCCCGTCTTGAAGAAGACGTACAGGTTGGACAGGCACATCACCACGCCCAGCAGCATGCCGATCACGACGGCGCGCGCGGTGAGCTGCGGCACGCCGGTGACGCGGACGTGCTCGCGCCAGTGGGTCTCGGCGTCGGGATGGCCGGGGGCGGGGTCGGGGGTCATTGGCGCTCCTCGCGTTGTCGACGGACCCGTCATGCTAATGCAATGTCGCGGACTCGCCGCGCAGTCGGGTCGCAGGGCTCCCGGAGCAGGGGGAGTCCGGCTCCACGCCCTGCGCGGACCTCCGGCCCGCGCTAACCTCCGTCCCGGGAGGTGCGCGATGGAGACGCCCAAGGTCGAGGCCTGGCTGCGGGGACCGCTCGCGGGCGTGGACCCGTGGCTGATGCCGGCGGCCCACGCGCTGGTGCAGGTCGGCGAGGAGGTCGCCCGGCTGTGCGCGGACGCCACGCCCGAGGCGCTTTCGGCGCGGCCCGGCGCCGCGGCGCCGGCGCTCTTCCACCTGCGCCACCTGGCGGGCGCGACCGACCGGTTGATGACCTACGCTCGCGGCGAGGCGCTGAACGACGCGCAGCGGCAGGCGCTCCAGTCCGAGAAGGACCTGGCGCCGGCGCCACCGGCGGCCCTCGCAGCCGAGGTCGCCCGCGTGATCGAGGCGGCGCTGGCGCAGATCCGCGCCACGCCGCACGAGTCGCTGCTGGAGCCGCGCGCCGTCGGCCGCGCCGGGCTGCCGACGACCACCCTGGGCCTGATCTTCCACGCGGCCGAACACGCCCAGCGCCACGCCGGCCAGCTCGCCACCACGCTGCGCGCGATCCGGGGCTGATACACTCCGCCCGCCCCCCGGGACCCCAGGCATGCTCAGCGATCGCATCGGAGACACGCTTTCCCGGCCCCTCAACGCGGTCGTGCGCGCCTGCGCGCGGGTCAGCCCGGACGTGCTGACCATCGTCGGCCTCGCCCTCAACGGCGTCGCCTGCGCGTTCTTCGCGATGGCCGGCGGCCAGGACTACGTCAACCCGCGGCTGCTGGCGATCGGCGGCGTCGTCGCGATGGTGGCCTCGGTGTTCGACATGCTCGACGGCCGGGTGGCGCGGCTGCGCGGCCGCGGCACGAAGTTCGGCGCCTATCTCGACTCCACGATGGACCGCTACTCGGACATGGTCCTGTACATGGGGCTGATGATCCTCTACGCGCGGCTGGACAAGACGGGCCTGATGGTGCTCGTCTGGTTCGCCGCCTTCGGCAGCTTCATGACCTCGTACGCGCGGGCGCGGGCCGAGTCGCTGATTCCCAACTGCACGGTGGGCCTGCTGGAGCGTCCGGAGCGGATCGTGCTGCTGATCTTCGGCGCCCTCGCCAACCGCATGGTCGCGGTGCTGTGGGTGATCGCGATCCTGTCCAACATCACCGCGCTCCAGCGCGTGATCTACACCTACGTCGAGCTCAAGCGCGGCTGGGGGCCGCGCGACGACGAGCCCGGGGAGCCGCGACCGTGACCCTCTACAACGAGAAGGCCGACGCCCTGCGCCGGCGGATGCTGAAGCCGTGGAGCTTCGCCTCCTACCTGTGGCTGAAGCTGCCGCTGGCGGCGGCGGCGGGCCTCCGGCTGCAGCGGCTGGACGAGGAGTGCTGCGTCGTGGCGCTGCCGGGCGGGTGGCGCACCCAGAACCCGTTCGGCTCCACCTACTTCGCCGCCCAGGCGATGGCCGCCGAGATGTCGACGGGGGCGCCCGCCCTGGTGTTGTGCAGCGGCGCGCCGGCATCGGTGGCGATGATCGTGCGCGAGCTGCGCTCCTCCTTCGACAAGCGGGTGATCGGCGCCTCGACCTACACCTGCCCCGATGTCGCCGGGCTGGCCGACGCGGTGGCGCGGGCGGCGGCCGCCGACGACGCGGTCACCTTCACGGCCCGCTCGCAGGTGCGCAACGCCGAGGGCGAGCTGGCCTCCGCCTTCGAGGTGACGTGGTCGTTCAAGCGCCGAACCCGGCGCTAGCCGGCTTCGTCTTCTGCGGCGG
Organism: Acidobacteriota bacterium; assembly: GCA_011526565.1. GTDB lineage: Bacteria > Acidobacteriota > Vicinamibacteria > Fen-336 > Fen-336 > WYBL01. The sequence continues at coordinate 12,234 of WYBL01000057.1, forward strand.
GCGCAGCCGCCGCATGGGCCGCGACAAGGCGCTGCTCCCGTTCGGCGGGACCGACCTGCTCGGCCATGCCGTCGAACGCCTGCGGGCGGCGGGCGCGGCGCGGGTCAGCCTGCTGTGCGGCGAAACGCCGCGCCACGCGGAACGCGGCCTGCCGCTGGTGCTCGACGCCGTCGCCGGCGCCGGGCCGGTCGGCGGCCTGCTGGCGGCCCTGCGCGCGCTCGAGGCCGGGGAACGCGCACTGGTCCTGGCCGTCGACGTGCCCCACGTGCCGGCGGGCCTGCTGGCCGCGCTGGACGAACTCGCCGGCGACGCCGTGGTGCCCGAGGGCCCCGCGGGCCCCGAGCCGCTGGTCGCGGTCTACGCGGCCGCCTGCGCGGGCCCGCTCGCGCGCCGCCTCGAGCGTGGCGAGGCGCGAATGACGGCGTTCTGGCCGGAGGTGGCCGTGGTGCGGCCAGGACGCGAGTGGCTCGCGCGCTTCGGCGAGCCCGGCCGCCTGTTCGCCAACTGGAATGCCCCGGAAGACCTGACCTAACCCGGGTCCGCGGGGCGATCGGCGACGGGCAGCCGGCGGCAGCGCCAGTCCCGGACCTGGCGGTCCGCCACCGCCAACTGGTCGCCGGCCTCCAGCGTGAGCTCGACGCGCGCGGGCATCAGTTCGGCCACTCCCGTCTCGTCGTTGGTCACGTGGCACAGGACCGACGCGGCGTAGCGCATCGGGCCCACGTCCTTCCACACCCCGTCGCACCTCCATGCGAAGGCGCCCGAGTCGCCTTCGAAGCCGGCCAGCCCGAGTGCGGAGAGATCTACCTGCTGGCGGAGGCCGAACTCCGCGGCGCGCCTGCAGTCCCAGAGCCCAACCGCAGGTTCGCCGGGCGGGAGCGGTACCGGCGGGCCGATCTCGAAGCCTTCCAGCGAGAGCCCGGGCGGCGGGCCGGCGTCCGGCAGCACCGCAGGGTGGTCATCTCCGGCTGCCGGCGCGAAGCCGCGACCGGCGCCGGCGACGGGGTCCGGCGCGGTCGCCGGTGGCGAGTCGAACAACTGGACGCCGACGAGGAAGAGCAGGCCGAAGACGGCGGCGAGCACGCGGGGCGCGGGGCGCGGGGAAGGGGCAGCCATGCGGGCTTGGGGCGACAGTGTAGCAGCGGGACTGGTACGCTCTCGCCGTCATGCTGGACATCGCCGTCGTGGGCGCCGGGCCTGCCGGGCTCGCCACCGCGATCGCCGCCCGCGATGCGGGCCTGCGCGCGCGGGTGATCGACAAGGGGCTGCTGGTCAACTCGATCTTCCACTTCCCGCGCAACCAGGTGTTCTTCACGACGCCAGAGCTGCTCGAGATCGGCGGGCTGCCGTTCGTGACCCCGTTCGAGAAGCCGACCCGGATCGAGGCCCTGCGCTACTACCGGCGGGTCGCGGACCACTTCGGGCTCGACCTCGCCCTCGGTCGCCGCGTGCTGGCGATCGCGCGCCGCGAGGCCGGCTTCGAGCTGACGCTCGCCGCCTCGGCGCCGCCTTCGGGCTTCGCAGCGGCCGGCGGCCCCGACCCCGGTCCGGCACCGACCACGCCGGCCGAGACGCTCCGCGCCCGCGCCGTCGTGCTGGCGACCGGCTACTACGACAACCCCAACCGGCTCGGCGTGCCGGGTGAAGACCTGCCGCACGTCACCCACTACTACGCCGAGGCCCACGCCTACTACCAGCGCCCGGTGGTCGTCGTGGGCGGCAAGAACTCGGCGGCGCTGGCGGCGCTCGACCTCCACCGCCACGGCGCCGACGTCACGCTCGTCCACCGCGGGCCGGGACTGTCGGACTCGGTCAAGTACTGGATCCGCCCCGACCTCGAGAACCGCATCCGCCAGGGCGCGATCGCCGCCCGCTTCCGGACCCGCGTGCGGGCGATCCACGCGGACCGGGTCGAGACCGAGCCGGTGGAGGCCGCGACCGACGGCGAAGTGCTCCCCGCCGACGCCGTGTTCCTGCTGACCGGCTACCACCCCGACACCGCCCTGTTGCGCGGCGCAGGCGTCGACGTCGACCCGGCGACCGATCGACCCTGGCACGATGCGGACAGCTTCGAGACCAACGTGCCGGGCCTCTTCGTCGCCGGCTCGCTGGTCTCCGGCAACGAGACGGGCCGCACGTTCATCGAGAACGGGCGCTTCCACGGCGAGCGGATCGTGGCGACCCTCGTGGCCCGCAGCGCGCCGGGGGCGGGCGGGGCGCTTCCTTGACGGCTCCCCGTGGGGCCGCGTAAGGTCGCCGCCAGGAAGTCTCGAGCAGGAGCCGGATCGGGGGCCAAGGGTTGAGCACGCTGCACCTTCGCGTCGAGCCGCAGGGCGCGACGCCGTTCGAGTACCAGTGCCGGGACGACGAGGTCGTGCTCGGCCGCTCTTCGAAGGCCCAGGTCACGATCGCCGACCCGTTCCTGTCGCGCCAGCACGCGCGCCTGTTCCGCCGCGACGGGACCTGGTTCGTCGAAGACCTCGGCGGCAAGAACCGCACGGTGCTGAACGGGCGCGTCGTCGACCAGCCGCTCCCGGTGCGCCCCGGAGACGTGCTCGCCCTGTCGACGACCCGGGTGCTGGTGGAGGACCCGGCCGGCGCGCCGGCGGCGTTCGCAGACCGCCCCGAGGGCAGCGACCAGACGCTGTTCCGCCCGGTCGCGACGCTGCTCGCGCCGCGTCGCGCCGAGGCGTCGGCCAGCGACCCCGGCCTGCACCGCCACTCGGAGAGGCTGCGCTCGTTCAACGAGTTCCACCGTGCGCTGGCCCGGCCGATCACGGTGCCCGACCTGCTGGAACTGGTGCTCGACCGCGCCTTCGCCGACCTGCGGCCCGAGGAGGCCGTCATCTACCTCAAGCGCGGCGACGGCGAGCTCCAGCAGGCCACGCGCCGGAAGCTCCCCGGCAGCGGCGACCAGGCCCTGTTCTCCCGCAGCCTGGCCCGCGAGGTGACCGAGAAGGGGCTCGCCGCGCTGGTCACCGACGCTTCTTCGGACGCGCGCTTCGCCGCCGCCGAGAGCATCGTCGCCTCCGGCGTGCGCAGCCTGGTGGCGGCCCCGCTGCTCGACGCCGAGAGCTGCCTCGGCATGATCGTCCTGAGTTCGCGCGCCCAGGTCCGCAGCTTCTCCGAGGACGACCTCGAGGAACTGGTGTTCCTGGCCTCGGCCGCCGCGCTGCGGCTGCGCAACCTCGCCCTCGCCGAGGAGGCCGCCCAGCGCCGGCTGCTGGAGAAGGAGCTCGACCTGGCGCGCCGCATCCAGGTCGCGCTGCTGCCCGAGAGCCTGCCCGTGCTGCCCGGCTTCGAGCTCAACGCGTTCAACGTGCCGACCCGGCGGGTCTCGGGCGATCTCTACGTGGTCCAGCCACGGCCCGAGAAGGGCGACTGCGTGGTGCTGCTCGCCGACGTGGCCGGCAAGGGCATGTCGGCGGCGCTGCTCACCGCGTCGCTGGAGGCGCTCTCGGCCGGCCCGATCGAGGTCGGCTGCGCGGCCGACGACATCTGCGCGAAGCTGTCGCGCCGGCTGCACGCCCGCACCTCGGGCGAGCGCTACGCCACGGCGTTCGTGTTCGTCCTCCATCTCGACAGCGGGCGGTTGTGCTGGACCAATGCCGGCCACAACCCCGCGGTCGTCGTGCGCCGCGACGGCCGGGTGGAGGAGCTGAAGGCGACCGGGCTGCCGCTCGGCCTGCTGCCGATCGCCGACTACACGCGGGGCGAACTGCAACTCGAACCAGGCGACCTGCTGGCCGCCTACACCGACGGGATCACCGAGGCTGCCAGCCCGGAGGGCGACGAGTTCGGGCTCGAGCGCCTGGTCGCGGCCTGCCGGGAGCGGTCTGCCGACGGTGCCGACGCGGTCGCCGAGGCCGTGCACCGGGGGCTCGAGGCGTTCACGCGCGGGGTTCCGTTCGGCGACGACCGCACGCTGGTGCTGCTGCGGCGGCAGGCCGCGTGACGCGCGGCTGAGCCGCCGCTACGGCAGCGCGACGGGCACGGGGGCCACGCCCTTCTTGCACCAGCCCGCGCTCTTCGAGCAGTAGAAGAACACGGCCCTGGGCTCCACGGTGCCGCGGCCGGGCGGCGCCGCGAAGTAGAGCCGGAAGGGCTCGCCGGGCGCGAGGTACTGCGCCTCCGCGGGGTCGCCGGCCGCCGCGGGCTTCGCCTCCGCCGGGGCCGCGGCGGCCTTCGCCGCCATCCCGAGCGGCCACTCGAGGCGCGGCGCCGGCTCGCGGTTGACGCGCAGGTCGTCGGCGTCGGCCACGAACCGCAGCGCCACCGCGGCGGGGCGCTGTCCACGTGCGGGTTCCCACTGCGCGGTGACCAGGAACGGGGGTTCGGCGGCCCCCACGGCGGGGGCCAGGACCAGCAGCAGGGCGGATGCGAGCTTCGTCACGAAAAAATCGTACGGCGAAACGCGCCGGCGTGGCGGCAAAACGATGTCAGCGCCTGCAACGCCTCAGCTCGTCGCCTGGAGCCGGCCGGCCCACCGCGCGCGCAGCCGGTCGAGCGCCCGGTAGGACGACACGTAGGCAGCGGGCACCAGCACCAGCGTCACCAGCGTCGAGACGGTCAGGCCGCCGATCACGACGCGGGCCAGCGGGGCCTGGATCTCGGCCCCGGGTCCGAGCCCGATCGCCAGCGGCAGCAGGCCGAGCACGGTCGTCGTCGTGGTCATCAGGATCGGCCGCAGCCGCAGCCGGCCGGCCTCCACCACCGCGTCGGCGACTCCCATCCCCCGCTCGCGCCGCAGCAGGTTGATCGCCTCCACCAGCACGATCGCGTTGTTGACGACGATGCCGACCAGCATCACCAGGCCCATCACGCTCTGGATGTTGAGGGTCGTCCCGGTCAGCAGCAGCGACGGCACCACGCCGATCAGCGCCACGGGCACCGAGAGCATCACCAGCAGCGGATCCAGCAGCCGCTCGAACTGGGCGGCCATCAGCATGTAGACGAGGGTCATGGCCAGCAGCACGGCCACGGTGAAGTCGCGGCGCGCCTCCTGCTGCTCCTCGTACTCGCCGCCGTAGTAGACCGAGAAGCCGTCGGGCAGCGCCAGCCCTGCCAGGGCGGAGCGGACCCCCGCGACCGCGTCGCCGAGCGCGACGCCGCTCTCGAGCGAGGCCGAGACGTAGACGACGCGCTGGCCGTCGACGCGTTCGATCGCGGTCGGTCCGCGGCCGCGCTGGCGCTCGACGACGGCGGAGAGCGGCACCACGGCTCCGGCCGGAGTGCGCAGCGTGACGTTGCCGAGGTCCTGGCCGGCGAGCCGGTCCTCGGGCCGCAGCCGCACGACGATCGGGAACTCCTCGCCGCGGTCGCGCAGGCGGCCGGCCTCGACGCCGCCGACGTTGGCCTGCACGATGCGGCCGACCTCGCGGGTGCTGAGCCCCAGCTCCGCGATCTTGTCGCGGTCGAACGCCAGGTTCTCCTCGGGCTGCCCCTCGCGGCGCGAGACCCGCACGCCGGCGATGCCCGGCACCCGTTCCATCCGCTGACGCATCTCCCCCGCCAGCCGCTCGGCCAGGTCGAGGTCGTACCCGCGCAGCTCCAGCTCGACGGCGTCCTCGCCGCCGCCCGAGGAGAACACCCGCCGCAGGATCCACAGGCCCGGCTGCGAGCTGACCCGGATCTCGGCACCCGGCACCTTGCCTTCGACGGCGCGCCGCAGGCGGTCGGCCAGCACCGAGGCCGGCAAATCGCGCTGGTCGGCCGGCACCAGGGCGAGTTCCACCTCGGCGTTGCTGCCGCGCACCTCGGTCGAGACGAAGCGCACCTGGTCGGGCGGCATCGCCTGGCGTACCAGCGTCTCCAGCTCCTCGAGGTAGGCGCGCACGACGGGGATGCTCGTGCCCTGCGCCATGTCGATGTCGATGTCGATCTCGTCGGCTTCGCTGTGCGGCGCCAGCTCGACGGGGATCAGCGGGAACAGCGCCACGGCCAGGGTCAGCGCGCCCGCCGTGGCGAAGTACACGTGGCGACGCCGCTCCATCAGGTGGCGCAGCCGAAGCACGTAGGCCGCCTCCAGCCGCGGCAGCCAGCTCCGGCGCCGGTCCGCCGTCGCGCTGGACAGCCGCCCGAGGTGGGCGGCGAGCATCGGCACCAGCGTCAGCGCGACGAGCAGCGAGCAGGCCAGGGCGAACACGACGACCAGCGCGAGCGACTGGAACAGCGCGCCGCTGGTGGTGTGCACGAAGACGACGGGCAGGAACACGACGCAGGTCGTGAGCGTCGAGGCGACGATCGCACCGGCGACGTCGCGGGTGCCGTGCAGGGCCGCCGCCTCGGCGCCTTCGCCGTCCTCCTCGCGCTTGCGCACGATGCTCTCCAGGACGACGATCGCGTTGTCGACGATCATGCCGACGCCGAGGGCCAGGCCGCCGAACGTCATCTGGTTGAGCGTCAGCCCGCCGAAGTAGAGCAGCGCGAAGGCCGAGATCACCGAGATCGGGATCGCCAGCGCCACGATCGCCGTGCTGGTCCGGTTGCGCAGGAACAGGTACAGGACCAGCACCGCCAGCAGCGAGCCCCACAGGGCCGAGCTGCGCACGCTGTCGATCGACTGCCGGATGAACTCGCTCTGGTCCGCGGTGATCGTCAGGTGGACGTCGTCTCGCTCCGCGTTGATCCGCTCCACCTCGCGGCGCACCGCGGCGGCCACGGCGACCGTGTTGGCTCCGCTCTGCTTCTGGATGCCGAGGCCGACGCTCGGCACGCCGTTGACCTCGGAGAGCACCGGCGCGTCCTCGTAGTCGTCGCGCACGGTCGCCACGTCCTGCACCCGCACCGGCAGGCCGCCGGGTCGGGCGATCACGGTGCGGCGGATCTCGTCGACGGTGGCGTACTCGCCGCGGGCCCGCACGTAGAGGTCGTTGAGCCCGCTCTTCACGTTGCCGCCGGGCAGCGTCTGGTTCTCGGCGGCCAGCGCGTCGCGCACGTCGAGTGCCGTGAGCCCGGCGGCGGCGAGCCGGTCGCGGTCGAGTTCGACGCGGATCTGGCGGTAGATGCCGCCGCGCACGTCGATCGAGCCGACGCCCGGGATCTGCTCGAAGCGGCGCGCCAGGTCGCGGTCGAGGATCCGGGTCAGCGCCTCCAGGTCGCGGGTCGAAGTGGCCGCCAGGCTCACCACCTCGACGCGGTCGAGGTCGAGCTTGAGGATCTCCGGCGGCTCGGCCTCGACCGGCAGCTCGTCGCGCAACTGGTCGAGCGCCGCCCGCAGGTCGTTGGCCGCCTCGTCGAGGCTGGTGCCGCGCGCGAACTCCAGCCGCACCCGCGACATGCCCTCCATCGAGCGGGAGCTGACCCGCTCCAGGTTGGGCAGGCCGGAGACCGCGTTCTCCACGCGGTCGGTGACGATCTGCTCGATCTCCTCGGGGCCGACGTTGGGATAGCGCACCCGCACCGTCAGCTCCGTGAACTCGACCTTGGGCAGCAGGTCGACCGGCAGGCTGCGCAGCGCCGTGGCGCCCAGCACCAGCAGCCCGAGGTAGAGCATGGTGGTCGCGACCGGCCGGTGGACGGCGATTCGCGTCGGCGCGCTCATCGCGCCGCCTTCTGGAACTCCCGGTTGTCGGGCGGCACGGCCCCGCGCTCGCGGGCGACCTTCCGCTGCTCGGCCAGGAACGCCCGCAGCAGGTCCTCGCGCTGCAGCGCCTGCAGGCCCAGCACGCGGTCCCAGGTCACGGGCCGCACGCGGGCCGCCACGCTGCCGTCGGCGGCGAGCAGGTGCTGGCCGACGGTGACCACCCACTCGCCCTCCTGCAGGCCGCCGACGCCCGCGGTCTGCCGCCCCTCGCCGATCACCTCGACCGGCTTGAGCCGGGCCGCGAAGGTGCGCTCGCCCATCGCCTCGCCGGGGGTCAGCTTCGCGCCGCCGAGGTCGAGCACGTAGACGCCGCGCACGCCGGTGCGCGGGTCCTCGTGCAGCGCGCTGTTCGGCACCAGGGTCGCCGGCGCGCTCTCGCCGTAGAGCAGGTCGACCGCGACGAACAGTCCGGGCGGCAGCCGCTCGGCGTGGCCGCGCGGCACGTCGATCTCGCCCGTGGTGCTGAACGAGCCGGCCGCCAGGAACGGCGAGACGCGGGTCAGCGTCGCGGCGATCGGCTCGGCGCCCTGCCCCGGGTGCACGATCACGGGCTGTCCCGGCTGCACCTTCGCCAGCATCTCGCCGGTGAGCGGGATCTCCACCCGCACCTTGTCGAGGTTGCCGAGCTCGAACAGCACCGTCGACGGCCCGACCAGCAGGCCGACCTCGGCGTTGCGGCGTCCGACGCGACCGCCGACCGGCGCCCGGATCTCGGAGCGGGAGAGCGCCTGCTCGCGCTGGGCGAGGGTCGCCTTCGCCTGGTCGACGCGGGCCGCCGACTCGGCGGCGCTGGCTTCGGCCGCGGCGAGCTGGGCCTCCTGGGTCTCGATCTCCAGGCGCGCGATGAGCTGCTGCTCCGCCAGCTCGCGCGAGCGGCGGACCTGGGCGGACAGTTCCGCGACGCGGGCGCGGGCTGCGGCCGTCGCCGCCTCCTCGAGCCGCACGGTCGCCTCGGCCTCGCGCTGCGCCTCGCGCAGCTCGCGGTCGTCGAGGCGGACCAGGAGCTGGCCGCGGCTCACCGCCTCGCCGCTGCGGACGTGGACGGAGACGACGGCGGCGTCGATCTCGGGGCGCACCGTGATCTGGCCCTCGGCGCGGACGACGCCACTGACCCGCTCCTCGAGCGGCAGGGTGCCGGCGCGGGCCGCCACCGCCTCGACCGCGGGCGCGGGCGGCGCGGGGCCGCCGGCCTGCTGCGAGCTGCACGCCAGCCCGATCCACGCCAGCACCAACGGTGGGCACCGCCTCAGCTTCTTCGACACGCCGGCAGCGTACACCCGAGTGGATGCCACCGAGCGACCGGCCCGGTCGTTTGACGAGGATTTGCACAGGACCGGAAGGGCACCCTAAGTCGCTGAAACGCAAGGCCTCGCAAAAGATTGTGACAGCGGGGTGACGGCGCCGGGGCAGGCCGGAGCGAAACCTATAATCGACCCGACCGCCGATGATCCTCGCGCTCCAAACTCGTCTCGCCGACGCCCTCCGTGCGGCCGCCCGCGATGCCTTCGGCGTCGACCTGGGGGTCGTCGGTTTCCAGTACCCCCCGGACCCGGCGATGGGCGACCTCGCCTCCAGCGCGGCCATGTCGCTCGCCAAGGCGCAGCGCAGGAACCCGCGCGAGATCGCGGCGGCGCTGGCCGAGCGCATGGCGAAGGTCCCGGGCGTGAGCCGGGCCGAGGTCGCGGGTGCGGGCTTCGTCAACCTGTTCCTCGAGCGCGGCGCCGCGCTGGGCGCGCTGGCTGCCGGTCTGCGTGCCCCGCAGCCGCCACCGGCCGTGCCGGGCCACGCGATCGTCGAGCACACCTCGATCAACCCCAACAAGGCGGCCCACGTCGGGCACGTGCGCAACGCGATCCTGGGCGACACGTTCGTGCGCATCCTGCGCGCGCGCGGCCACGACGTCGGGGTCCAGAACTACATCGACGACACCGGCGTGCAGGTGGCCGACGTGGTGGTCGGCTTCCTGCACCTCGAGAAGAAGGCGCTGGCCGAGGTCGCGGCGATCCCGGGCAGGTTCGACTACTACTGCTGGGACCTCTACGCGCGGGTCGGCGACTTCTACGCGGCCGCGCCGGAGAACAAGGCGAAGCAGGCCGAGGTGCTGCACGCCATCGAGGCCGGCAGCAACGACGTGGCGGCGCTGGCCGAGCACGTCGCCGCCCGAATCGTCGCCTGCCACCTCGAGACGATGGCCCGGCTCGGCATCCGCTACGAGCTGCTGGCCCACGAGAGCGACATCCTGCGGCTGCACTTCTGGAACCGCGCCTTCGCGCTGCTGAAGGACGCGGGCGCGATCCGGCTGGTCACGGAGGGCAAGCAGAGCGGCTGCTGGGTGCTCGGGATGGCGAAAGTCGGCGAGGAAGCCGCGGTCGACGAAGACAAGATCCTGGTGCGCTCGAACGGCACGGTCACCTACACGGGCAAGGACATCGCCTACCAGCTCTGGAAGCTGGGCCGGCTCGACCGCGACTTCCGCTACCGGCTCTACCGGGAGGAGCCGGACGGGCACAAGGTGTGGCAGACGACCAGCAGCGAGAGCGACCCCGGCGCCCCGAAGTTCGGCCACGCCCGCGACGTCTACAACGTGATCGACGTCGGACAGTCGTACCCGCAGCGGGTGGTCAAGGCGGGTGTCGCGGCGCTCGGCTTCGAGCGCGAGGCCGCCGGCACCCACCACCTTGCGTACGAGAAGGTCGTGCTCTCGCAGGCCACCGCGAAGGCGCTCGGCTACGAGGTCGCCGATGAAGGCGGCGCGGTCAAGGTGTCGGGCCGCAAGGGCCTCGGGGTCAAGGCCGACGACCTGATCGACGCCCTGGAACGCAAGGCCCTGGCGGAGATCGAGGCCCGCGACCCGGAGCGCCCGGCGGAGCAGAAGCAGCGCACGGCGCGCGAGATCGCCGTCGGCGCGCTGCGCTACTTCATGCTGCGCTACGGGCGCACCCGCGTGCTCACCTTCGACCTGGAGGAGGCGCTGGCCTTCACCGGCGAGACCGGCCCCTACGTCCAGAACGCGATCGTGCGGGCGCGGAACATCTTCGCGAAGCTCGAGGCCGAGGGGCACCGCGTCGAGGCGCTGCTGGAGCGGGCCCGCGGCCTCGACCTCGGCGCGATGCTCGACGGCGACGAGGGCGCGGAGATCTGGGCGCTGGCGCTGCTGATGGCGCGCTCCGAGGAGGTGGCCGAGGCGGCCGTGGCCTCCGAGGAGCCGTCGCTGGTGGCCCGCCACGCCTTCGCGGTGGCCCAGGCCTTCCACGGTTACTACCAGAAGCCGAAGTACTCGCTGCTGCGCGCGGAGAGCGAGGACCGGCGCGCGCTGCGCGTGCTGGTCGTCGACGCCTTCGTGCGGCAGATGACGGCGCTCGCGGGCCTGCTCGGGATCCCGGTCCCAGAGCGGATGTAGGGAGATGGCAGGCCGTCCCCTGATCGGCATCACCGTCGCCGAAGACGGCAACCCGGCCTTCCACAGGCTGCGCAAGGACTACGTGCGCTCGGTCGAGAAGGCGGGCGGGGTGCCGGTGCTGCTGGCGCCCGTCGACGAAGCCCTGGTGCCGGCGCTGCTCGAGCGCGTCGACGGCCTCGTGTTCTCGGGCGGCGCCGACGTGGACCCCGCGCGCTACGGCCACGAGCCGCACCCGAAGCTGGGCCCGCTGGCGCCGCAGCGCGACGCCTTCGAGCTGGCGCTGCTGCGAGCGGCCGTCGAACGTGACGTCCCGTGCCTTTGCATCTGCCGCGGTCACCAGGTGCTAAACGTTGCGCTGGGCGGAACCCTGATCCAGGACCTCCCGTCGAAGCTGTCAGGGGGGCTCGACCACGACCCCCGGAAGCAGCGCGACGAGCTGGCCCACGACGTCGCCCTGGTCCCGGGCACGCGCCTCCACGCGATTCTCGGAGGGCAGCCGCAGGTGGCCGTCAACAGCTTCCATCACCAGGCGATCGACGAGCCGGCCCCGGGGCTCGTGGTCTGCGCCCGCGCGGCCGACGGCGTGATCGAGGGCGCGGAGCTGCCCGGCCGCCGCCTGGTGCTCGGCGTGCAGTGGCACCCGGAGTCGTTCTGGCGCCGGGACCCGGGCTTCGACCCGCTGTTCCGCGCGCTGTGCGAGGCCGCGGGGTGAGCGGCGCCGCGCTCGTCGTCAGCCTGCTGCTGCTCGGCGGCAACGCCGGCCCGGAAGCGGGCCGCGTCTCGATCCGCTGGCAGGGCAGCTTCGAGGACGCGCAGCGCAAGGCGCGCCAGGCGAAGAAGCCGCTGCTCGTCGACTTCTGGGCCGAGTGGTGCTCGTGGTGCACCCGCCTCGACCAGACGACCTACGTCGACCCCACCGTGGTCAAGCTGTCCGAGGCCTTCGTCGCGGTCAAGATCGACACCGAGGGCGGCCCGCGCGAGCGCGCCGTGGCCCAGCGCTACAAGGTCGTCTCGCTGCCGACGGTGCTGTTCGTGACCCCCGCGGGCCGCCTGATCCGCCGCGTCGACGGCTTCCAGGGCCCTGGCCAGTTCCCGCGCACGCTGCAGGAGGCGCAGGAGCTGGCGCACAAGGTGATGGGCTGGGAGGCCGCCCTCGACAGGGACAAGAACGACGTCGAGTCGCTGGTCGGGCTCGGCGCCCACCTCCACGACCTGGAGGCGTTCGACGAGGCGAAGGAACTGCTGCAGCGTGCGCGGGGCCGGGATGCGGCGCGGCCGCTCGAGGAGCGCAAGCGGGTGCGGATGATGCTCGGCATCGTCCAGCACTACGAGCGCCGCTTCGGCGAAGCCGACCAGCTCCTGCGCGAGGGCCTCGACCTCGGCCCCAGCCGCGACTACGACCCGAAGATCCTGTACGTGATGGGCAAGAACTTCTCCAAGTGGGGCAAGTTCGACGAGGCTCGTGCCGCGCTCGAGACCTGCATCCGGATCGCCTCCGGCGGACCGCTCGCCGGCAAGGCGCGGGAGATGCTCTTCTGGCTCGAGCGCGAGGAGAAGCAGCGCCAGCGCCGCGAGCGGAAGAGGTAGCTCAGCCCTCCGACAGGAACTCCCGCAGCAGCCGCTTCACGTCTTCCGGCCGCTCCTCCTGCGGCATGTGGCCGC
>WYBL01000058.1 GCA_011526565.1 Acidobacteriota bacterium
CAACGTGGGCCGTCGAGGAGGGTCTCCCCAGTTCCCCACCAGACTTTCCCTGCGTGCAGGCTTCCCTACCCCGGAAGCGTCCTGCGCCTCTCCGGTCTCCAGGCGCAGTCTGTTGCCTTCGCCCCGAGATGATGGGCTCGGCCACTTCCCCTTTCGGGTCCTTATCTCACGAGGCTGCAAAGATTCACGCTCTCGCATTCCAGCCCGCAGGTTCGCTTCCCTCGCGCAAGGCCATATAGCCTCCGCAGGGCTTTCGACGCTCCGCATTCAGCGACACCCTCTCGGGAGCCGCCTGGAGCCGGCTACGCGGCGCTCCGGCGCTTACCGCGGCGGGACTCACACCCGTTAGCCTGGTGATGCATCGAAGTCGGGCTGTCCAGGCCCAACCCCGTTCTGGACGCTCCATGGTCGGCGGATCGTAGCAGCCCGGCAGTGGCGAGCGTAGACTCCGCGCGTCCTTTCCTCCAGGAGAGTTGCCATGCCTGCCGCGCTGCGCGCCTTCGCCGCCGCGTTCGCCGCCTTGCTCCTGCTGATCGTCGGCCTGTGCACCGCCTGGTGGCTGGCGATGACGAGCTTCCCGCCTCGCTTCGACCTGATCGGGCAGGGCGACGTGGGCCCGCTGCTGATGGGCTACCTCCTGGTACCGGCCGCGGGTCTGCTGGCGCTCTGCGCCGGCGTCGCGCGGGCGCTGGTCCGCTCGGAGGACGGCTCGCCGTCCGTCGCGCTGCTGGCGCGGCCGGCCGTCGCCGCGGCGCTGGTGGCGGGTCTGGCGATGGCCGCTGCACTGATGGCCGGGGCGGCCGCGGGGGAAGCGGCGACAGCGGCCGCCACGGTGGCGGTCAGCGCATTCGTCGCCCTGCTCGTGGCGGCCGCCGTCGTTCGTCTGGTCCCGCTGCCTCGCCTCGCCACCGTCACCGCGGTCGTGATCGCGCTCGTGGCCGGCGCGCTGCTGCTGGCCGAGGCGCGCGGGCGCTCGCAGATGGCCGCTCACCGGGAGGCGGCACTGGCGGAGATCGCCGCCTGGGAGCGCGAGCCTCGTGCCGAGCGCCCGGTGCTGAAGGAGCCCGCGAAAGACGCGGACGCGGCCGAGGTGTATCGCCCCCTGGTCGAGGCCCACAGCCAGCGCATCGCGCGCGAGGGCTGGGCCGGGCTCGGCGAGCTGACCACGGCCGCCACCCGGCCTGCCGAGCCGCTGCCGGCGGACCTGGTGGCGAGGCTGGACGCCGTCCGCCCCGACGTCGAGAAGCTGTGCGCCGCCGCCCGTTCGCGCCGCGCGCGCTGGTCGTTCGAGCTCGGGAAGGCCTGGCAGGGCGGCGGTCCATCGTTGCCCGCCAGCCGTTACCTGGCGCTGGCGGCGATCGTGGACGGCCATCAGCGGGCGAACACCGGAGACGTCGTCGGCGCCGCCGAGCGCTATCTCGACGTGCTGCGCTTCGGCAGCGACTTCCAGGGCGGCCCGCTGCTGCCGACCTTGATCGGGTCGGCCGTCGAGCAGTTGGCGCTGCAGGCGGCGGCGCGGCTGGTGCGGTCGCCGCGGGGCGCGCCGGCGCGCGAACAGGTCGACGCGGCCCTGGAGCGGATGGCGCCGGGACTGCTGACGATCGGGCCCGCCTGGAGGGCGGAGCGGCTCGCATTCGCAGCGCTCGGGCCGATCGAGGATCGCGCCGGATTCGCGAGCGGGCTGGGGGTGGCCGGTGTCAAGGTGCCCTCGAGCCTCGTCCCGTGGAACGCGTGGGCCGCCGCTGCTGTCGATGCCGCCAACGCAGCCTACGGCGATCTCGAGGCGGCTGCATCCCGCGGACCGGAGGCGGTTCGCGAGCTGGAGGCGAACTTCGCGGCGCGCCACTACGACGCCACCGCCAACACGGTGTTCCGCGCAGCCTTCCCGACGATGCAGGCGCGACGCTCGGTCGCGGCGCCTCACGTCTTGCTGGAAGCGGTGCGGGCGGCGATTCGCCTCGAAGAGCGACGCGCTGCCGAGGGGCGCTATCCGGAAGACCCGGGCCCGTTGCCCGCCGACACGCTCGCACCCGACCCGGGCGCGCGCGTGCGTTACCGGGTGGACGCGGGCGGAGCCGCCTACACGCTCTACGGGCTCGGCGCCGACGGTGTCGACGACGGCGGCCACGCCGAGCGCGACCTGCTGGTGCCGGCTGCCGGCTGGCCCGACCCGCCGGCCACCGCTCAGGAGCAGGGCGGGCAGGCGCCGTCCCGCACGTCGGGGGCCGGAACGACACAGACGCGTCCCGTGGTGTCACCGCAGTAGACGGGGTCGCCCACCGCCTCCGGCACCGCGAGATAGGCGCAAGCCCGAACCGCGCCGGGCTTGGAGCCTGGACGCACCTCGAATGCGTAGCCGCGACGGCGCGGCTCCAGCCACTCGGAACTCAGCAGCGCGGGCATTTCCACCCCCGGCGTGGCGCAGCGCGCCGGTGTCACGAGGCACTCGAGGCGGGCGCAGGCTTCACCGCCGGCGCCCTCCCACGCCGTCCACGCGCGTACGACCGCCCGCACGTCGGCCTCGGCCCGCGGGCCCGCGGACGACCCGTGGCCGCGCGGCAGCATCAGCGCCGCAAAGGCCACCGATGCGACGAGCAGGGCCAGCGCACCCAGGCCCTGCCGTCGCTGCGGTCCGGATCGCGCCACGGCCGCGGCCGTGGCGATCGCCGACATCGCCAGCCAGCCGGTCGCCAGCGCGAGCCACCCGCGGTGGCGCCACGCCCCTGCCGCGAGCAGTTCGCCTCCCAGCAGGAACGCGGCGAACGGGGCGCCCACGGCGAGCGGCAGCGCGAGACGGGCGAAGCGCTCAGTCGGTCGACGCATAGTAGAGATACCAGGCGCCGGCCAGGCGGCGGTGGAGGATTTGCTGGCCGGGTTGGTCGGCGTGGGCGTCGAGATCCTCGACGAGCGGGCCGGGCGCGACCGGCGATCGGGCGTAGCCCTTGACCGCGCCACCCGGCCCGACGTAATCGTGCTGCCAGACGATCAGCAGCGCGTGGCCCTCGCCGAGCACCCGCACTTCGAGCACGCCGAACCGCTCCCGCAACGCCGCGTCGTTCGGCTCGCGCACCAGCCGCTCGAAGGCCGCCTCGTCGAAACGCTCGATCAGCGACTGGTCGGTGGGACGCGGGCTCGTCGGGGGCGCCTCGCAGGCGGTGACCGCCAGCGAGAGTGCCAGCAATCCGGCGCGGAGCGGGCTCACTTCGGCGGCTCCGCAGGTGTGCGCGACAGCAGCTCGACCGCCTCGTCGCGGGTGTCGCGCTGGCGCCAGCGGCCGTCGGCGCGCTCCCAGCGCGAGTACCACCAGGTCGCGCCCGCCCGATCCGTCGCGTCGCCCGCGGGGTCCCGCACGAAGCGGTTCCACAGCGGCTGGCCGTCCTGCTCGGCGGCGATCCCTTCGACGGGCGGGGCAGGAACATAGTAGGTGTCGACGGTTTGATCGTCGCGCACCTCCCGCTGCCAGCGTGCATCGATCTCGCGGCCCTCGTGGCGCAGGCGCGCGGTGCCCGTCGCCGTCGCCACCCAGGCCCCGGCCGCGGCGGGCGGGCGATTCTTCGGCCGCAGCGACGAGACGATCGCGGTCTGGCCCACGGCCGGGGTGCCCGTCGCCTCGACCTGGAGCGCCACGACGACCGTTCCTTCGACACGGGCGACCTCCCAGCGTCCGACCGAGACCCGGCGCCCGCCAGGCAACTCGAAATGCACGAAGACCGGGTCTCCAGGGCTCGGGTCGACGGCCGCGTCGAGCATGACTCGCAGTTCGCGTCCGTCGACGGCCACGACGCGGCCGGGGAGCAGCGACGGCGTCGTGGCGCCGAGCGACGTCGCCAGCAGCAGAAACAGTGGCAGCAGCGACAGCAGCCTCCTCACGCCTCTCCTCCTCGCCGACACTCAGGGCCGGCAGTCGTCCGTGCGTCCCCAGCTCGTGGCATCGCACGCCTGGTCGAACAGCATCCGGAAGGGCTTGCCCGCGGCGTCGCGACAGGTGCACGGCAACCGATTGTCGACGGGACCCGGGGCCGGCGTCGGTCGCGGCGGCGGCGCCACCGGTCGCGGCGTCGCGGCGGTGCGCACCGGGGCCGGCGTGGGCAGCGGAGTCGCCACGGGGCGCGGCTCGACGAAGGCGGAGTGCACGCGCAGGCGCACCCGCCCGCCCGCCGCGAGAAGCGACCGTGGCGCGGGCTCCTGGGCCTGGATCGCGAAGGCGGCCTCGCGCCGCGGCGCCGGGTCGCCGCCCTGCACTTCGGGCGCGAACCCCGCCTCGCGGAGGCGGCGTTCGGCCTCGTCGACGGACATGCCGAGCACGGACGGCACCGGCCTCGGCGGCTCGAAGCGCGAATGGACGCGGAGCCGGACGCGCCCGTCCACGGGCGGGTACTGCTCCTGGATGCAGAATTCCCGCGCGCGGTCGGGCGCGGGGTCACCGCCCGCGAGTTCGGCGGCGTAACCCGCCGCTGCGAGCCGGCGCTCGGCCTCGTCGACGCCCAGGCCCCGCACGTCGGGCGCGGGCAGTCGCGGCTCCGGCCGCAGTGCGGGCTCCGCGTCGGGGCCCGGGTTGCTGGTGTCGACACCCTCGCGGCGGTCGCGCGTCGGTCGGTCGGGCGTGGCCCGGGGAAGCGCCGCCGAGCCTCCCGAGGGGCCCGGCGTGGGGGCCACCGTCGCCGGTCCCGCGGGCAGCTCGAGTGTGAGGCCGTCGAGCGCGGCGACGAACGGCGTGCGGTCCACGCCCACGGCCGCCGGCGTCACCTCCGACACAGGCGATTCCCGGCCCGGCGCGCTCGCGCCCAGGCGCAGGCGGAACTCCGCGGCGCGCCCCAGCGCGTGGAAGGCGAAGCGGCCTCCCGCATCGGCATGGGTGGGCGCGCAACCGGCCAGCGGCTGCAGCGCCAGCCAGCTCGCGCGCAGCGCG
The DNA here is from genome assembly GCA_011526565.1 of Acidobacteriota bacterium. Classification (GTDB taxonomy): domain Bacteria; phylum Acidobacteriota; class Vicinamibacteria; order Fen-336; family Fen-336; genus WYBL01. Next base: position 4,910 of record WYBL01000058.1, read on the forward strand.
GCGACGCCGGTCGCGCCGCCGTCGGCGGCGACCACGCGACCACTGACCCGCAGCAGCGACAGCTCGCGAAGCGCCGCGCCGATCTGCGACCAGGTCGCCCACGCCCCGCCGCCGCGCAGGTATCCGATCGCGTAGCGCAGCGCGAGGCGCCGCTCGTTGCCGGCCACCGGGTCCTGTCCCTCGCCGGCCCGCAGCCCGGTCTCGCGCTCGATGCCACGGCGCAGCGCGTCGCGCGTGCAGTCGGCGCCGAGGCCCCGCTCCAGCTCGGCGAGCCGGCGGCTGATCCCGGCGAGGGTGTCTTCGGCCTCGCGGCGCAGGCCTGGAACGCCGCGGCCGAAGCGCTCGGAGGCGTAGCCGACGTCGTAGGTGTCGGCAAGGGCCGCGAGATCCGACTCGCGTCCGACCCAGGTGGGATCGCCGTCGGCGACGGCCTCGCGCATCAGCGCGCGGGCCGCCACGACGGCCGGGAACTCACCGTTGCCCTCGCGGCCCGCGCGAAAGCGATCGCCCACCCAGAAGTAGATCCGTCCATCGGCGGGCAGCGTGCGTTCGTAGACGTCGGCGATGCGGGTCGGGCAGGCCTGGTCACGGCTGCCGAACTGGCGCACGAAGGCACGGTGGCGCTGGTCGCCGGTCGCGCCGGCGCCGACGCAGTACCCGGCCCGCTTGCGGAGCTGTGCCGACAGCCGGTCGAGCTGGCCGAGCAGTTCCCGCGCGACGTCGGCGTAGGCCTGCACCACCTGGCCAAAGAACGCGGCGACCGGCACCGCGCTGTCGCCCGCGGCGTCGCCGAGCAGCGACATCAGGTCGAGCAGGCGGTCGAGCTTCTGCCGCGGGGCATGGCTCTGGAACGCGTCGATCACGAGTCGGGTGGCGTCGACCACGCGGTAGGGCCCGTCCAGCGCGCGCAGGCGGTCCTCGTGGGCCTCGAAGCCGTCCATCCACTCCCCGCTCAGCCCGTGGCGCCGCAGCATCTCGGCGAGCGGCGCGTCCGGCTCGCGGGCCACGTCGTCGGCGGTGCGGGTGAAGCGGACCAGCTTGTCCTGGGCGTCGGCGAGCAGCTCCTTCAGGCCGTCCGCGAGCTCCCAACTCGCCTCGTCGCACCACGCGTCGAGCAGCCACTTCAGGGCCGGGGCGCGCTCGGCGAAGTAGAGGTCCACGTAGAGCCGCAGCTCGCGGTCGGGGGCGTCCAGCCACTCGACGAAGCGCTCCTCGGGCAGCGTCGCGTCGCGGAGATGGGGGTGGCGGCGGAGCAGCTCTGCGCGTGCCCGCTCGTTCAACCAGTGCAGGAAGTCCTTGTAGAGCGTCTGCGCCCAGGCGTCGGCCTCCGCGCCGAAGGCCGTGCGCAGCTCGTCGGAGCGCGCCTCGATCGCCTCGGCGACGCCTTCTTTCAGTCGGGCGAGGGCCTCGTCGCGCAGGGCCTCGAGGTCGAGCTGGACACTACCCACACGCAGCACCGGCTCGTGCCGCGGTCCCGGACCCCGCTCGGGCGCCCGCGCCCCGCGCAGCGGCTCCGCGGCCACTTCGCCAGCGAGAATCGCAACGAGCACTGACGCAAGCAGGACGATCCGGCCCATGGCCCGTCCCCCTTGGATGAGGATGGCGGATGCTACTCCCGGCTGGGGGAATTGGGAATGGCGATCCTCGCGCGCCACGCAGCGGCCGTCTCTTCGCGCAGGAAGGCGGAGCGTGGGGTCAGACGGTGCCGTTCCGATCGCGGCCCTTGAGACCGAGGCGCTCCAGCCGGCGGTAGAGCGTGGCCGCCGAGATCCCGAGTTCTTCGGCCGCGCGCTCGCGGTTGCCGTCGCACAGGCGCAGCACCAGCGCGATGTGGGAGCGCTCGAAGCGATCCACGGCCTCGGGCAGGGACAAACGGGGGGCTGCGGACTCGCGCACGTCGTCCGGGAGCTGGTCGAGGTCGATGCGCCCGTCGTCGGCCAGGATCGTCGCCCGCTCGAGCACGTTGGACAGCTCGCGCACGTTGCCGCGCCACGGGTGCCGGCACAGCGCCCGCAGCGCCTCCGGCGAGACGGCCGGGATGCGGGCACCGGGGCGCGAGCCGTGGCGGGCCAGCAGCGACGTCACCAGGCCCGGGATGTCCTCGGGCCGCTCGCGCAGTGGCGGCAGCCGGATGCGCAGCACGTTCAGGCGGTAGTAGAGGTCCTCGCGAAAGCGCCCCGCCTGCGATTCCAACGCGAGATCGCGATTGGTCGCGGCCACGACCCGGGCCTCGAACGTGGCGGTCGCGTCCGAGCCCAGCGGCTGCACCTCGTGACTCTCGAGCGCCCGGAGCAGCTTGGCCTGGGCGCTCGACGGCAGTTCCGCGACCTCGTCGAGGAAGACGGTGCCGGCGCCCGCCGCCCGCAGCAGGCCCTCGCGTCGCCGCTCGGCGCCGGTGAACGCGCCGCGCTCGTGGCCGAACAGCTCGCTCTCGACCATCGTCTCCGGCAGCGCCGCCAGGTTGACGGCGAGGAACGGCTGGTCGGCGTCGGGGCCCTTCTGGTGGATGGCACGGGCGACGACCTCTTTCCCGGTCCCGGTCTCGCCGGTCAGCAGCACCGTCGCCCGCGTGGCGGCGGCGCGGCGGACCCAGTCGGCGACCGCGCTCATCGCGGGCGACACGGCGACCAGGTCGTGGCCGTCCGCCGGCTGCTGCAGGGCCCGCCGCAAGCGGGCGTTCTCGCCCACCAGCGCGCGGTGCTCGACGAGCCGCCTGACCTTGCGCGCGACCTCCTCGAGGATCAGCGGCTTGAGCAGGTAGTCGTGGGCGCCGATGCGCAGCGCCTCGATCGCGGACTCGACGGAGGCGTAGGCCGTCATCAGCAGCACGCCGAGTTCGTCGTCCCGCTCGCGCGCCTGGCGCACGACCGCCAGCCCGTCCGCTCCCGGCAGCCGGAGATCGGTGAGCAGCACCGCCCACTTCTCCGCCGCCAGCCGCTCGAGCGCCGCCTCGCCGGTGGCCACCGCCGTCACGGCGTAGCCGGCCCGGCCGAGGTACTGGGTGAGGGCGTCGCGCTGTGCGCGCTCGTCCTCGACGACGAGCACCTTCTCGGCACTCATGCGGTACTGGCGACCCGGGCCTCGTCCCGGACCCGGCGCGGCCCGGGCGAGCCGGCGGCAGCGTCGGCGACGAACGCGGGAAGCGTGACGACCGCGGTCGTGCCACGGCCGGGGGCGCTGTGCAGCTCGATCTCGCCGCCCGCAGCCCGCACCAGGTCGCGGCTGATGCTGAGGCCGAGGCCCGTCCCCCGCCCCGGCTCCTTGGTGGTGAACAGTGGCTCGAAGCAGCGGCCGAGGGTCGCGCGGTCCATGCCGTTGCCGTCGTCGCGCACGCGGAGCGCGACCTGGCCGCCGGCCGCTCCCACCTCGATCCGCAGCGTGCCCCCGGCGGGCATCGCGTCGACCGCGTTGAGCAGGAGGTTGAGGACCACCTGCATCAGGTGGTCCTCGACCACGAACACCGGGGGGGCCTCGGGGTCGAAAGCCTCCTGCACGGCGACCGCGCGCATCCGGCGATCGTGGCGCAGCAGCCGCAGCGCGTCGCCGACGACGGCCTGGACGGAGACGAGTGTCGCCTCGTCGCGGCGGCGCCGTGCGAAGTCGACCAGCTCGCGCAGGATGCGGCCCAGGCGAGCCACCTCCTGGCGCACCGTGCCGATCACCGGTCGCGCCGGCTCCGGCAGCGCCTCGGGCTCGAGCAACTGGAGCTGGGACTCGATCGAAGACAGCGGGTTGCCCATTTCGTGGGCGACGCCGGCAGCGAGCAGGCCGAAGGCGGCCATCTTCTCCTGGTGCAGCAAGCGGGCCTGCAGCTTCCGCTGCTCGGTCACGATCTGCTCGACGAGCAGGATGCCGGGGCCGCCGTCGGGCAGGCGCAGCGGGTAGCTCTCGACGGCCAGCACCTCCCCGGTGCGCGCATCGGTGTGGCAGCGCGGGGAGCCTCCGGACGAGAGCTCGCATTCCGCGCACGGCTCGTGGCGGGCCGCGACCAGGTCGTGGCAGGTGCGGCCCTCGGGCGGCAGACCGTGCACCGCCCGCGCGGTGCGGTTGGCCTGGATCACGCGCCGCTCGGCATCGAGCACCAGCAGCCCGGCCGGTGTCGTGTCGACGACGAGTTGCAGGAAGGCCCGCGCCTGCTCGGCGTCGCGGGTGCGATCGGCGACCTCGCGC
>WYBL01000059.1 GCA_011526565.1 Acidobacteriota bacterium
CCGCTGCGCGAGGCCGCGCTGTGCCTGATGAAGCTGGGCCGCTTCGAGGAGGCCGCCGCGGTGTGCGCGCGGCGCACGCTGCTCTCGCCCGCCGACCCCGACGCCTGGGGCGCGCTGGCGCTGGCCGCGCTGCGCGCGTCGCGCGCGCAGGAGGCGGAGCGGGCGCTGCGCCAGGTCGCGCGGCTGTGCCCGGAGGACCCGCAGCCGCGGATCGCGGTCGCCCTCGCGCTGCGCCGCCGTCACCGCACGCTGGAGGCGCTTCGGGAGCTGCGGGCGGCCGTGGCGATGCCCGCCGCGCGGATCGAGCGGCGCTTCCTGCTCGGGGAGACGCTGTTCGGCGCCGAGGCGTGGCAGGCGGCGCTCGCCGACTGGGAGCACGCGCGGTGGCAGGGAGAGACGGAAGCGCCGCGCGCGGGTCGCAGCGCGCTCGACTCGGCGCGCGCCGCGGATTGCGACGTCCGCCCGCTCCCGCTCGCGCAGCCCCCCGCGCCTGGGGCGGCCCGCGCGCTGCTGGCGACCCTGCTGCGCCGCACCGGGTTCGGCGGCGACGGCCCTGAGGCCTCGCTGCGGGTGCTCCGCCAGGGCCTTGGAACGCTGCTGCCGCTGCCGCGCCTGCGGCGGTCGGGCCCCGGCGGAGTCGACCTGCCGCCGGGCCGGCCTTCGGCTCCCCCCTCCGCCCGGCCCGCGCCCCGTTCCGGGGTCGCCTTGCTGCTGCTGCTGCTGCCGGTCGCCGGCTTCGGCGCGCCGGCATCCGCCGCGGAGCCGCCGCCGCTCGCCGTCAAGGTCGTGCCGCCGGCGTACGAGACGCGACAGGCGCGCGACGCGCAGCGGGCCTGCTTCGCCGTCGTCGCCGACGACGCGGTGCCCGACTGCGAGCGCGCGCTGGCGCTGGGGCTCGCCGTGGGCAAGGCCAGCGGCGTGGCGCGCCGCCTGGCCCTGCTGCACGCGCGCGAGTACCGCTGGGAAGAGGCGGCGCAGGCGTGGGCCGCACTCGTCACGATCCTGCCGAAGGAGCCCGGCCCGCGCGTCGCCCACGGCCACGTGCTGTCGCTGCTCGGCCGCCACGAGCCCGCGCTGGCGGAATTCGACGCGGCGCTGGCGCTCGATCCCGACGATGCCGAGGCATTGCTCGGCGCCGGCACGGCGCTCGCCCGCCTCAGTCGCACGAACGAAGCCATCCAGCGACTCGACGCGGCGATCCGCCGCGCGCCGGCCCTGCTCGACGAGCGCCCCGCCCTGGCCGCCCTGCGCGAGGCCCTGCGCGTCGGCAAGCCCTGGCCGTGATCCGGCTCAGAGCCGCAGGCGGGTCGCGCTCGAGACGGTGATCGGCGAGCCTTCGGCGAGGAAGGCGGACGTCGGCGGGCCCGCCAGGGCTGGCGCGAACTGCGGGCCGTAGACGCGCGCGACGTCGCACTCGAGACGGGCCTCTGCCGCCGCCGCCGCGCGCCACGGCGGGTGGCGCACTTCGTACTCCACGGTGCCGCGGTCGCGCTGGGCCGTGTAGCCCCAGTAGTGCTCGGCGATGAACTCCGCCTCGCTGCCGGGCACGAGCGGCGCGGGCGGCCCGGCGGCGGCCAGCGCGACGCGGTGCGTGGTTCCGTGCGCGCGCCACTCGTAGGCGGCGCGGCTCGCGTGCCCGGCCGGGGCGGTCTCGATGAGGTGCGACGTCGGCCACGCGACGTACGGCTCGTTGTACAGCGCCCGCGCGGTCCAGGCGATCGCCGCGCGCGGCACGATCTCCTTCACGAAGGCCACCGCCCGCTTCTCGCCGCGCCGCACGTAGAAGCGCAGGTTGATCTCCTCGAAGTCGCGGTGGAAGGGCACCGGCACGCCCAGCACGCGGGTGTCCAGGAACAGGAAGCCGACGACGCTCAGGTAGGTGCGGCCCTGCCAGAAGTCGAGCTCGGTGCCGCGCGGCACGAGCGGCGCGACGAGGGCCGGGTCGACGGCCCAGTTGAGCATCGCCAGGTGGCGCCAGGTCGCCGTCAGGAACGGGCGCGCCACGCGCGGGGTCCCGGCGCTCAGCGGCCCGCGGCGGCGGAGTCGGCCCAGCGGCGGTCGGCCGCGCCCTCCAGCACGCCCTTCTCGCGGTCGAACGCGATCGCCGCGACGACGCCCTGGATGCCGATCGGCTCGAGGCGGTGCCCGCGCTCGGCCAGCAGCGCGAGGGTGTCGGGGGAGAGCCCGTGGCGCTCGTAGCGGATCACGTCGGGCAGCCACTGGTGGTGGAAGCGCGGCGCGTCGACCGCCTCCTGCACGTTCATCCCGTGGTCGACGACGTTGAGGATCGTGTGCAGCACGGTGTTGATGATCGTGCGCCCGCCCGGCGAGCCCGTCACCAGCCGCAGCGCCCCGTCCTTCGCCAGGATCGTCGGCGCCATCGACGACAGCATGCGCTTGCCGGGGGCCGCCAGGTTGGGCTCGGTGCCGATCAGGCCCTTCTCGTCCGTCAGCCCGGGCCCGGCGTTGAAGTCGCCCATCTCGTTGTTGAGCAGGAAGCCGGCGCCAGGCACGACGATCTTCGAGCCGTAGCCGGCCTCGAGGGTGTAGGTGAGCGCGACCGCGTTGCGCTGGTCGTCGACCACCGAGAGGTGGGTCGTCTCCTCGCTCTCCGCCGGCCACTCGAAACTCGACGGGCTCGACACCGACGCGCGCTGCGGATCGATCGTGCGGCGCAGCTCGCGCGCGTAGTCCTTCGAGAGCAGCCGCGTCATCGGCATGTCGGGGTTGTGGTCGGGGTCGCCCAGGTGGCGGGCGCGGTCGGCGAAGGCGCGCCGCATCGCCTCCGTGATCAGGTGCACCGAGGCGGCCGAGCGGAAGCCCATCGCGCCCAGGTCGTCCTGCTCCAGGATGTTGAGCATCTGGATCAGGGCCGTGCCGCCGGAGCTCGGAGGCGGCATCGAGATCACGTCGTGGCCGCGGTACTGGCCGCGCACCGGGATCCGCACCTTCGGCCGGTAGGCCGCGAGGTCTGCCTGGGTGACGAGCCCGCCGCCCCGCTCCATCTCCTTCACGATCAGCCGCGCGGTCTCGCCTTCGTAGAAGCCCGCCGGACCCTTGTCGGCGATCCGCTTCAGCGTGCTGGCCAGGTCCTTCTGCACGAGCAGGTCGCCCGCTTCGTAGGGCTTGCCCTCGCGGGTGAACGCCGCGCGCGAGGCGGGGTGCTTCAGCAACTCGGGCAGCACGCGCCGCAGGTCGCGCGCCAGCTCTTCGGTGACCGGGAAGCCTTCTTCGGCGAGGCCGATCGCCGGCGCCACCAGCCGCTTCCACGGCAGCGTGCCGTGCTCCTTCCACGCGAGGTGGAGGCCGGCGACGGTGCCGGGCACGCCGGCCGAGAGCAGCCCCTCGTGATGGCGCTCCTTGTCGTAGCGGCCCTCGCTCAGGAACATCGTGGGCGTCGCCCGCGCGGGCGCCGTCTCGCGGAAGTCGTAGGCGATCGGCTCGCCTTTCGCGGGGCGCAGCAGCAGGAAGCCGCCGCCGCCGACGTTGCCCGCGGAGGGGTGCACGACCGCCAGCGCGAACGCCGTGGCCACCGCCGCGTCGACCGCGTTGCCGCCTTCCCACAGCACCTCGACGCCCACCTGCGAGGCGGCGAACTGCTGGCTGACGACCATCCCGTGCTTCGCCCGCAGCGGCTGCGAGCCGGCGCGGGCGGCGACGGGCACGGCGAGGATCGACACGGCGGCGAGCAGGGCGGGAGCATGCGGGCGCATGCCGCGAGTCTAGACCGGGGTGCCGAGGGGGCGCTTGACCCGGAGCCCGGTTCGGACTACCAATCGCCGGAATGAAGGCCACGCTGCTCAAGCTGCTGCCCTACGCGGTGGGCCTGCTGTTCGGCTGGCTCCTGCTGCATCCGCCGGAGTGGCTCGGGCCGTGGCGCTACCCGGCGATGGGCGCGCTGGTCCTGCTCGCGCTGGTCGCCTTCACGGCGGTCCAGATCCTGATCAACTTGCCGGCGGACATCGCGGTCGAGCCGGACCCGGGCGCGGCGAGCGTGCCCGAGCTGGCGCGCCTCGCGGCCGAAGCCGAGGCGGTCGGGTTCGAGCGGATCGGGAGCTTTCGGGTGGGGGTGGCTCCGCCCGCCCGGATGCTCGCGGGGGTTCACCGCGCCGAGCGGGCCTACGTCGCCGTCTACCGCACCGACACGATTCCCGCCCGCACCGTCTTCGACTTCGTGTCGATCTTCGAGGGCGAGCGCGGCGGGCTGACGACGACCTCGGCGATCGAGGGCGTCGCCCTCCCCGGAGCTCCCGGCAGCCTGCGCCAGGCGCTGCCGGGCGAGCCGCTCACCGCGTGCTGGCAGCGCCATCGCGAGGCGCTCGCCTTCCTGTCGGAGCGAGGTCTGCCGCCGCGCTCCGTCCTGCCCGCGGCGTTCGTCGGCGACTTCCGCGAGAGCTTCCGGCGCCAGCGCGCGGCGTTCCTCGCGCGGCCGCTGGGCACGACGCTCGTCACGTTCTTCCGCGCGGCGTTCCGCACGAGCCCCGAGGTCGGCCCGCTCGTGTCGCGCCGAGGCATCGAAGCCGCGGCGGCGCGGGTCCGCGCCGGCGCGTGATCCGGGAGGCGGACCCGACGCCTTAGACTTGGACGCGATGCGCCTGTCAGGAGTCGCCGCCACGCTGGCCGCCGCCGCGATCGCG
>WYBL01000060.1 GCA_011526565.1 Acidobacteriota bacterium
CGACGATCGACCTGCGCACGCGGGTCCGCGACGCGGAACGCCACGTCTTCACCCTCGACCTCTACTCCCACCTCGACGAGCGCCACCCCGAGACCCACGCCGGCTGGTGGGCGCTGCGGCTGCCCGAAGGCGACGCCCAGGTCCGCGTCGGCCTCGACCTGACGACGATCGGCCCCCACTCGGTCTGGCTGGAGCGAGTGGAACCCGCTGGGGGTTTGGGGGCGGAGGAGGCCGAAGTCGGCCGACGTAGCCCCCATGCGGCCCGCGCCGGATTCACTCCGGCGCGGGAACCCGCAGTGGACTCCTGGAGCAATCCCGACTACCGGTTCGCCCCGCTGATCGGCATCCAGTGCGTGCTGCGCTCGCCGGAGGGCAAGGTCCTCGAGAACCGCTTCGTCACCGGCAAGGTCAACGACCCGGCGGTGATGGCGGGCTACTACAAGAAGGTCCACGCCGAAGGCGGCTACACGCCGACCGAGCCGTTCCTGTTCGAGCTGCACGCGGAGATGCTGCGGCGGCTGGAGCCGCTGTTCCTGCGCCACGTGCCGAGCGGCGGTGTGGTGCTCGACGCCGGCTGCGGGCGCAGCCTGTTCACCGAGATCCGCCCCGACTGGCCGTTCCGGATCGTCGCCTCCGACGTCGACCTCGACCTGCTGAAGGCGCGGCGCGACGCCTTCCCGCAGGTGCGCTGGGCGGTCGGCTCGGCCCACCCGCTGCCCTTCCGCGACGGCGCGTTCGACGCGCTCTTCGCGGGCGAGCTGATCGAGCACCTGGGCGATCCCGCGCCAGCGGTGGCCGACTTCCACCGCGTGCTGAAGCCGGGCGGCACGCTGATCCTGACCACGCCGAACCGGCTGCGGCTCGCCAACCTGGTCGACCGCTCGGACCGCCCGTACAGCCCTGACCACCTCTCCGAGCTCTCGTACGACGAGGTGGCGGCGCTGCTGCGCGCGGGCGGCTTCGAGATCACGAGCGCCACCGGGCTCCACCTCGAGCTGTTCCTCAACTGGCTCTCGCCGCTGCCGAAGCTCGACTGGCTGCAGCGCTACTGGAACCGGCCGTGGGCGGTGCCGCTGATGCGGCTGATGCTGAAGGCGGGGGCGCTCGCGCCGCGCTACGCCGTCGACCTCGTCTTCGTGTGTCGGCGGCTCGCCCCGTGAGTGAATCACGGCGCTCGGGCTGCTGGGCTCCGTCGCACAGCTCCTCCGCCCAGGCCCAGGCGCGCCGGCCGTGAGCCCGCGCGGCCTGGGCGCGCTGGCCGCGGCGCTCGCCTGGGCCGCGGCGCTGCGCTGGTTCCCCGAGGGGCTGCCGTACCGCCCGGGCCGGCTCGCGGCCGTGCCGGCGCTGCCGCTGCTGCTCGCGGCGCTCGCGGCCGGCGGCGCATGGCTGTGGCGCTCGCGGGCGCTGGCCCCGGAACCGCCGCTCTCGCGCGAGGAGCGCCGCGCGCTGCTGCTGGTCGTCGGCCTCGCGCTGCTGCTGCGGCTGCCGATGGCGTGGCAGGGCGGCGCCGGCTTCCTGACCCCGGATGGCGCGCTGTCGGGCACGGTCGCGCTCCACGTGCGCGACGGCGTGCGGCACCACGTGTTCGTGCCGCACGTGCCGTACAGCGGCTCGCTGAAGTCGCACCTGGCCGCGGCGCTGATGCCGCTGGTCGACCCCGTGCGCGCGTTCGCGCTGGCGTCGCTCGCGTTCGTGCCGCTCTTCGTCGCCGGCGCGTTCCTGCTGGCGCGTGCCGCCGCGCCTGGAGCACCGGCCGCGGCCGCGCTCGGAGCAGGACTGTGGGCGGCCTTCGCCCCGGCCTTCGTCACCCGCTACACGCTCTCCAACGACGGCAACTACGTCGAGGTGCTGGGCCTCGGAACGCTCGCGCTGTGGGCCTGCGCGCAGGCGCTCGGCGAGCGCGCACTCGCCATGCGCTGGGGGGCGATCGGCGCGCTGCTCGGGCTCGCCTTCTGGTGCCACATCCTGGCGGTGATCCCGCTCGCGGCGTGCGGCCTCGCGCTCCTCGCTTGGGCCCCCGCGCGGCGCTGGCCGGCTGCTGGTGGCGCCCTGGTCGCCGGCTGGGCCACGGGCTACGCGCCCGGCGTGCTGTGGAACCTGGCCAACGCGGGGCTCTCGTTCCGCTACCTGCTGCCGGGCGGCGAGAAGGTCGCGGGCGCCGAGTCCGCCCCGGGCTTCGGTGAACGGCTGGCCCTGCTCGCGAGCGACCAGTGGCCGGTGCTGCTCGGCTACGACCCCGGCTGGCCCGGCGCGGTCGACGCCGCGCTGCGCGTCGGCGCGTTCGCGGCGGTGGCGCTGGCCCTGCTCGCTCTCGCCCGCCTGGCCGGCGCGCCCGCGGACGCAGGACGCCCCGCGCGCCGCGTCGTGCTGCTCTTCGCCGCGGTCAACACGGCGGTGGCGCTCGTCGCGCTGCCGCAGATCCCCGGCAACCCGCGCTACATCCTGTTCCTGGCGATCCCGGTCGCGGTGGCCATGGGGGCGCTCGGCGCGAGCCGCGGGGGACGGCCGGCGCTCGGCGCCGTGCTGGCGTTCGGGGCGCTCGGCTCGATCGCGCAACTGCCGGCGGCCGCCGAGGCCGACGCGAAGTGGCGGGACTTCGCAGCCGAGCTGCAGGCGGCGGGGATCCGCCACTGCCACACCGACTTCTACATCGCGGCCAAGCTCAACTTCGTCTCCGGCGGTGCGCTCACCTGCTCGTCGAAGCTGGGCCCGACCACGACCGAGTACTTCTTCGAGCACCGCCGCGCTGCTGACGCCGCGCCGGACGCGGCGCTGATCGCCGTCAACGCCACGAACGCCGACAAGCTGGAGCGGCGCCTGCAGCGGCTGGGCGTCGCGTATCGCCGCCTCGACGCGATGAAGCCGGCGCTGTTCGCGTTCTCGCGCCCGGTCGACCCAGGCGAGCTGTTCCCGCAGCAGACCTTCCCGCTGAGGTGATATCCGGGACTCGTAGCCGCTACATCAGTGACACGACACAATTAGGAGAGTTGCGTGTACAGTCGATGACTCGCGAACGGCCTGGTCGGCGCATCGCTGGCAGTCTGTCTGAGTGCGGCGGCCGTCGTTCGTGGGTTGGTCGCGCCCGACGTGCCGTACGCGAACCCCAAGGAACTCGTCGAGATCTGGGAATCGCACCCGAGCTACGGAGCCCTGCTCGAAGTCAGTCACGGATCGTACGCATGGTGGCGACAGCAGAGTCGGAATCTCGCGGCCGTCGCTCACTTCCAGTGGCTCCCTGCAACCCGGATCCTGCAGTTCGAGGACCGGCGCGTGCCGATCACCCTGGCCGCGACGACGCCGGGATTCCTGGATCTGCTCCGCGTACCGCTGATCGCGGGGCGGCCCCCTGACCCCGACGAGCGAGATGCCGAGGCCGACGTCATCGTCCTCAGCGAACGCGTCCTCGAGGCCCTCGATGTGGGAACCGATCTCGTCGGTCGCGAGGTGCGACTCGACGGCCGCCCGTTCAGAGTGGTCGGCATCACTCCGAGGGCTCTGGAACTCCCCGGCCGGGCCGGCGCCTACACCTTCTTCGTCGTGCCCGAGGACATGGGCCGGCGAGAGCGGAACCAGCGGTACCTGAAGGTCGTGGGGAGACTCGCCCCCGGCGCCACCGTCGCTGGACTGCAGTCCGAGTTGGAGGCCCTCTCTCGCGATCTGGGAGGCCAGCTTCCGGAGCTTCACGGCGGCTGGCAACCGGTCGTTCGACCGTTGATCGCGCGTGACGACAGCCCGCTCTGGTGGCCGGCCCTCATGATTGCGATGTCCTCAGGCGCCACCTGCCTGCTGGGTCTGATGGGCCTGGCAGGACTATTGATGGCCCTGACGACTGCCCGTGGCAAGGACTGGCAGGTGCGCATCGCCCTCGGAGCCACGCCGGCCAGGGTGCTCGCCGACCAGTGCTTGACGGCCGGCAGCTTCGTCCTGCCGGGCGCAGTCGGCGCCGCGATCGTTGCCGCCGCGCTCGTGGCGAGACTGCCGATGCTGTTGCCGTTCCCGGAGGGAGCTCATCCTCGGTTCGACGGGCCGGTCGCCGCCCTCGGGTTGGTCCTGTCGCTGACCGCGTTGGTCCTGTCGGTCCTCTCGATGGCCGTGCCGCTTCGCTGGCGAGAGCCGGCGCGGGGCTTGCTGGACGGCGGCAACGTCGGGGGGCGTGGAGCGATCCGGGCGGTGAGCGCCCTGCGCTGGGTGGCGGTACTGCAGATCATGGGGGCGGCGCCACTGGCGTACCTTGCCGTAGGTCTCCACGGGTCTCTCCACCGTCTGTCCACGTTGCCTCTCGGGTTCGAGCCTGGGGACAGGGTCACCGCCGACCTCCCGGTACCAGCACCGCTGCGTCACGACGCGCCGTTCGCGGAGTCGACGGTGGAGCGACTGCGCGCCGCCGACATCGACGCCGTCCTGGCTAGTTCGGCTCCATTGCGATGGCCGGAGGTGTTGTGGTCCGTCTCGGCAGACAACGCCAACCGGACCTGGACGTCCGTAGTCGACGTGACGCCGGGGTATTCGGAGAGCCTCTCAATCCCACTGCTGGCTGGACGGACGTTCTCGCGGGAGGATCAGCGCGGGGTTCGCCCGGTGGCCATGGTCAGCGCGCTCCTCGCACGGACGCTTTGGGGCGACATCGGCGTCGCCGTCGGTCGCCGGCTCAGGCAGGAACTCGATGTCGAGCGAGAGGTCGTCGGCGTACTCGCAGACGTCGAGGCCTCGGCCCGGGGCGGTCCGGGTGTGCCTGCCTTGTACGTGCCCCTCGCACAGGGGCGAGGCGGCCTGCTCCAGATCATCCTGGCGGAGAAGGACCTGGCGAAGGCGACCTCGATCCTGCACGCGACCGGGCCAGGGCTGGCACTCCACGGCCCGATCTCCTTGAGGGATCTGGCCCGCGAGCGATCTGCCGCCCTCCGCCTGGCTGCCCGCGTTGCGGGCGCCCTTGCCGTCGCGGCCGTGGCGCTGGCGCTCGTCGGCGTTTCTGGTGTCGCGAAACTGGTCGCCACCTCCGGGATGCGGGAGTTCGCCCTCAAGGTGGCCCTCGGCGCCACTGCGGATGGATTGCTCCGAAGCCTGGTCTGGCGCTTGTGTGGATGGACGGCACTGGGGGCTCTCGGCGGGATGGTCTTGAGCGCCGCGGTGGAGTTCCTGCAGCCAGCCTTCACGGGATCCGGGTCTGCGGACCCCGCCTGGGCCGTCGCGATCGGCCTCGTGCTGCAAGCCGTCGCGGTGCTCGTGGGCTCCCTGCAGTTGGCGTCCGTCCGGGCCGTCGCGCCGGCCGAGTTGTTGCGTCGACCCTGAGGCCGGGGCCTCAGGGCGCGCCGTGCGGTCGGTGACGAAGGCGTGGCGAGCCGCCGACGGTACCCCAGTGTTCGAAATCGGCGTGCGAACATCGGCGCGATGGCCGGCACGCTCTACGTCGTCGCCACGCCGCTCGGCAACCTCGAGGACCTGAGCCCGCGCGCGGCGCGGGTGCTGCGCGAGGCGGCGCTCGTCGCCTGCGAGGACACCCGGCGCACGGGGCGGCTGCTGGCCGCCCACGCGATCACCACGCCGACCACCTCGTGCTTCGAGCACAACGAGCGCCACAAGGTCGAGCGGCTGCTCGCGCTGCTGCGCGAGGGCAAGGACGTCGCGCTGTGCTCGGACGCGGGCACGCCCGGCATCTCGGACCCGGGTTACCGCGTCGTGCGCGCGGCGCGCGAGGCGGGGCTGCCGGTGGTGCCGATCCCGGGAGCCTCGGCGGTGATCGCAGCCCTCTCCGTCTCCGGCCTGCCCACCGACCGCTTCCTGTTCGTCGGCTTCCTGCCCGCGCGCGCGAAACCGCGGCGCGAGGCGCTCGTGGAGCTGCGCGCCCGGCGCGAGACGCTGGTGTTCTACGAGTCGCCGCTGCGGCTGCGCGAGACGCTCGTCGACCTGCGCGAGACGTTCGGCGAGCGGGAGGCGTTCCTGTGCCGCGAGGCGACCAAGATGCACGAGGAGTACCGCCTGGCGACGCTGTCGGCGCTGCTCGTCGAGGTCGAGGCCCGCGGCGAGCTGCGCGGCGAGGTCGTGCTCTGCGTCGGCGGCGCCGACCCCGACGCCGCCCGCGACGCGGAGCGCGAGGCGGGGGAGCCGCCCGAGGAGCTCTACGCCCGGCTGGTCGCCGAGGGCCGCACCCGGCGCGAGGCGGTCAAGGAGGTGGCCCGCCGGCTGGGGCTGCCGGCGCGGGCCGTCTACGACCAGGTGCTGGCCGCAGAGCAGCCGGACCCCGTTTTGCCCCCGGACCCCGAGACGCCCTAGAATGCCCCGTTTGCGCCGCGCCCGTCGTTCCGGGTGCAACCAGGCGCGAACCCTGACGTCGCGCGACCCCCGGCAGGCCTGTCTGGCGGCGGAGTAGCGCCAGCCCAGGCTGAAGGGAGGCGATTTTTCTGGCCGAGATCAAGCTGCAGGAAGGCGAGTCGATCGAGAACGCCCTCCGGCGCTTCAAGCGCAAGGTGCAGCAGGAAGACATCATCAAGGACATCAAGAAGCACAGCTTCTACCTGAAGCCCGGGGACAAGCGGCGCGCCAAGGAGGCGCTGGCCCGCAAGCGCAACCGCAAGAAGGCCCGCCGCGAGGCGGAGTAGCCGACCTTTCGTCGGGAGCGACGTCCCGCGAGGCCGTTCCGGTGGCGATCCGACGCCCCGGGGCGGCCTCGTTCCTCTTTCGGGCTACTCCCCGGCCTGGAGGCCGGTGATCGCGATGGCGTCGACGACGTCGTCGACCGAGCAGCCGCGGGAGAGATCGTTGGCGGGTTTCGCCAGCCCCTGCAGGATGGGGCCGACCGCGCGGGCGCCCGCGATGCGCTCGACCAGCTTGTAGCCGATGTTGCCGGCGCCGAGGTCGGGGAAGACCAGCACGTTGGCGCGCCCGGCGACCTCGCTGCCGGGCGCCTTCGAGCGGCCGACGGCCTCGACCAGCGCCGCGTCGGCCTGCAGCTCGCCGTCGACCAGCAGCCCCTTCGCGCGGGCCCGCACCAGCCGCGCGGCTTCCGCGACCTTGCGGCTGCGCGGGTGATCGGCCGAGCCCATGGTGGAGAACGAGAGCAGCGCCACCCGCGGCTCGACTTCCAGGAAGCGGCGCGCGTTGTCGGCGGCCAGGATCGCGATCTCCGCCAGCTCTTCGGCCGTCGGGTCGGGGTTGACGCCGCAGTCGGCGAAGACCAGCGCGCCGTGCAGGCCCAGCTCGGCGCGCGCGGTCTGCATCAGCATGAACGACGACACCCTGCGCACGCCAGGCCGCGGGCCGATGCCGCGCAGCACCGCGCGAAGCGTGTCGGCCGTGGTCGCCCTGGCCCCCGCCACCAGGCCGTCGAAGGCGCCCATCCCGACTTGGACCGCGCCCCACAGCAGCGGCTGCTTCAGCGCCTCGCGGGCCTCGGTCGGCGTCAGCCCGCGGGGGCCCATCCGCTCGAGCAGGCAACGCACGGCCGCGTCCACGCCGCGCTGGTCGCCGCCGGGCGCGGAGAGCTCCACGCCGTCGAGCGCCACGCCGCGCTCGCGGGCCAGCGCCCGCAGCGCCTCGGGTGCCCCGAGCAGGGTGGGCCGCCCGAGCCCGGCGGCCGCGACGCGGGCTGCGGCCTCCAGCGTGCGCGGCTCGTCGCCCTCGGGCAGCACGATCCGCCGCGGGCGGGCCGCGGCGCGGGCGCGCAGGCGCTCGAGGAGGTCCACGGCGGCGACCCTAGCACGCGCCGCCGGGCGGTCGGAAGACCTTGGAGGCCAATGCGTTGACACTCCTGAAAACGGTGTGATAGCGTCCTTTCGCTTCGAAATCGTTTCGATCCAGAGTCGCGGAGGAGCAGGACGCCATGAAGATCGTCGAGCGCACGGTCGGAGACATCATCATCCTCGACCTCCACGGGAAGATCCTGATCGGCGAGGGTGACGACGCGCTGCGCGAGGCCGTGACCAAGCTGGTGGACTCGGGCGCGCAGAAGATCCTGCTCAACCTGGCCGACGTGCCGTACGTCGACTCGGCCGGCCTCGGCGAGATCGTCCGCTGCTACACGACCGTCAGCCGCAAGGGCGGCCGCCTGAAGCTGATCAACCTGACCAAGAAGATCCAGGACCTGCTGGCGATCACCAAGCTGCTCACCGTCTTCGAGACCTACGACTCCGAAGACGAAGCCGTCAAGAGCTTCTAGGCCCGCAGCACCTCGCGAGCGGGGCGCCGCCCACGGCGCCCCGCCGTTCTTTTTCCGGGGGAACCGTGCCGCCGCTTCTCGCCGCCCTCCGGCCCCACCAGTGGACCAAGAACCTGGTGGTGTTCGCCGCCCTCGCCCTGTCCAAGCACCTGTTCGACGTCGGGCCGCTGGTGCAGGCGACGGTCGCCTTCTTCTGCTTCTGCGCGCTCTCGGGCACCGTGTACCTGGTCAACGACCTGGTCGACGTCGAGCGCGACCGGCTGCACCCGGAGAAGCGGAAGCGCCCGATCGCCAGCGGTGCGGTCTCGCTGCCGCTGGCGCGCGGCGCGGCCCTGGTGCTCGGCGCCGGCTCGCTGGCCGTCTCCGCGGCGCTGTCCCTGGACTTCTTCGCCTGCGCGCTCGCCTACCTCGTCCTCAACCTGCTCTACTCGTTCCGGCTGAAGAACGTCGTGATCCTCGACGTGCTCTCGATCAGCCTCGGCTTCGTGCTGCGGGCGGTGGCCGGCGGCGTCGTGATCGCGGTGCCGATCAGCGACTGGCTGCTGGTGTGCACGATCCTGCTGGCGCTGTTCCTGGCGCTCGCCAAGCGCCGCGCGGAGATCACCGGGCTCGAGGCCACGGCCAGCGGGCACCGCGCGATCCTGGCCGAGTACAGCCCCTACCTGCTCGACCAGATGATCGCGGTGGTCACCGCCTCCTGCGTCACCGCGTACGCGTTCTACACGCTGGCGCCGGAGACGGTCGCCAAGTTCCAGACCAACCGCCTGTCGTGGACCATCCCCTTCGTGATCTACGGCATCTTTCGCTATCTTTACCTCGTCCACCAGAAGGAGCAGGGCGGCAGCCCGAGCGACGTGCTGCTGGCCGACCGCCCGCTGCTCGTGACCGTGTTCCTGTGGGCGGCGGCCGTGGTCGCGATCGTCTACTCCGCCGCGGGCGCGCCGGCGCCGATCGGGCACTGAACGACGGGCGAAGGAACAGCGATGAGCATCGAGATCCGCGCCGAGGACGTGAACGTCGAGGAGATCATGCGGCAGATCCGCCGCCGCATCGACGAGAAGCGGCGCGGGCTGTACTCGGACGACGAACTGCGCGAGATCGCGGAGCACCGCCTCGACGCGGTGCTCGACGCCGGCGAGTTCAACCCCGACTTCGTCTCCGACTTCCGCCAGGGCGCCGCGCGCTGGAACTACTCGTTCCACACCGAGACGATCTACCGCTCCAGCCGCGGCGCCGTCGGCCGCACGCTGGAGGCGATCCGCCGGCTGCTGAAGCCGGTCCAGAAGCTGTTCTGGAACCCGAACCCGATGATCTCGGCGCTGTCGCGGCAGTCGGACCTGAACCTCTACTACGTCGAGCTGTTCCACAACCTCTCGCGCGAGCTGACCCGCCTCAACCTCGAGAACCAGGAACTCAAGAACCGCGTGCTCACGCTGCAGGGGCGGCTCGACCTGCTGAGCCGGCGCGAGAAGACGCTCGAGGACATGGTCGTCTACCGCGACGACAGCGGCGCGGAGGGCCCGGAAGGCTCCCGGTGAAGCTGGCCTTCGTCGTCCAGCGCTACGGCCTGGACATCGCGGGCGGCGCCGAGTACCACTGCCGCCTGGTCGCCGAGCACCTCGCGCGCCATGCCGAGGTGGAGGTGCTGACCACCTGCGCCAGCGACTACGTGAGCTGGGCCGACCACTACCCCGAGGGCCTGGAGACGCTGAACGGCATTCCGGTGCGCCGCTTCCGGGTCAAGCGCCCGCGCGACGTCAACCGCTTCCGCGACTGGTCGGAGAAGGTGCTCGGCGGGCCCCACGAGCCGGCCGACGAGAAGGCGTGGCTCGAGGAGGAGGGGCCTTACAGCCCGCGCCTGCTCAGCCACCTCGCGAAGCACCGCGCCCGGTTCGACTTCGTGATCGGGTTCTCGTACCGCTACTGGACGACGCGCGAGGCACTGCTCGCGGCCGCCGACCGGGCGATCCTGGTGCCGACCGCGGAAGACGACGGCGTGTACCGCCTCGGCATCTTCGGGGAGCTGTTCCGCGCCGTGAAGGGCGTCGTCTGGAACAGCCCGGAGGAGCGCGACATGATCCTCGCCGCGACGCCGGGGCTCGACGTGCCGGGCGACGTCGTCGGCGTCGGCTCCGCGCTGCCGGAGCGGCTCGACCCCGAGGGCTTCCGCCGCGCGCGCGGCATCGACTTCCCCTACCTCGTCTACGTCGGCCGCATCGACGTCAACAAGGGCTGCCGCCAGCTCTTCGACCAGTTCCTGCGCTACCGCCGCGAGCGCGGCTCGAAGCTGCGGCTGCTGCTGGTCGGCAAGCCGGTGCTGCCGCTGCCGCAGGACGAGGGCGTCGTCCACCTCGGCTTCCTCTCCGACCAGGAGAAGTGGGACGCGATCGCGGGCAGCGAGGCGCTGGTGATGCCGTCGCGCTACGAGAGCCTGTCGATGGTCACGCTCGAGGCGTGGTGGGCGCGGCGGCCGGTGTTGGCCAACGCCCGCTGCGCGGTGCTGCGCGGCCAGTGCATCCGCTCCAACGCCGGGCTCTTCTACTCGGAGTACGAGGACTTCGCGGAGGCCCTCGCGCTGCTCGAGCGCGAGCCGGCGCTGCGGCGCGCGATGGGGGAGAACGGCCGCCGCTACTTCGACGCGCACTACGCGTGGGACGTGGTGATCGGCAAGTACCTCGCGCTGTTCGAGCGGCTGCGCGCCGCGCGCGCAGCGGCGGGCGGAGTCGTCGGGGCCTCGGCGTGAGCGGCGACCTCGCGGGGTTGCCGCCGATCGGCGCGAACGAGCGGGTCTCGGCCGCCGCGGTGATGGCGCTGGTGCGCGAGCGCTCGGCCCGCCGCCGCGCGGCCGGGCTGCTGACCGACGACGAGGTCGAGGTCCTGGCCCGCGAGCGCTTCCGGCGCTACGGGGAGCAGGCCCGGATCGACCCGCGGCTGCTCGACCGGCTGCTCGACTCGGGCGTGGCCCACGACTGGAACATCGCCACCGACTACGTGATCCGCACCCACCGCACCGGGCCGGCGGCGGCGCTGCTGGTCGCGCTCAAGCGGGTGGTGGCGCCCGTCGTGCGGCTCTACACCGACCACGTGCTCGACCGCCAGACCCAGGTCAACCAGTACCTCTACCGCGTGCTCCACGCCTCGGTCCGCGACGTGGTGCGGCTGGAGGCCCGCCTCGAGGCGCTGGAGAAGCGCGGCGACACCGGAGCCGGGCTCCCATGAAGTTGGCGTTCGTGGTCCAGCGCTGCGGCGAAGAAGTCCAGGGCGGCGCGGAGTCCTTGTGCCGCGCCTGGGCCAAGCGGCTCGCGGCGCGCCACGAGGTCGAGATCCTGACCACCTGCGCGCTCGACTACTCCACGTGGACCGACCACTACCCGGCCGGTCCCGCGACGGTCGACGGCCTGCGCGTCATCCGCTTCCCGGTGACCCGCGCCCGCGATCCGCGCCGCTTCGCGCTGTACTCGGACATCGTCCTGCGCGACCACCACACGGCCGACGAGGAGCGCGCCTGGATCGAAGAGAACGGCCCGGTGGCGCCGGCACTGGTCGAGGCCGTGCGCGCCTCGTCCGCCGAGCTGGTGCTGGTCTTCTCCTACCGCTACTGGACGAGCTTCCACGCGGCGGGCGCGGCCGGCTCGCGCGCCGTGCTCGTGCCGACCGCCGAAGACGACCCGGTGCTCGCGATCGGCGCCTTCGCGCCCGTGTTCCGGTCGGCCCGCGGCCACCTGTTCCTGACCCCCGAGGAGCGCGACCTGGTCCAGCGCGTGGCGGGCGACGCGGTGCCGCACGCGGTGATCGGCTCGGGCGTGGACCTCGCGCCCGGGGGTTTGGGGGCGGAGGAGGCCGGAGTCGCGGCGCGCTTCGGGCTCGCGGCGCCGTACGTGCTCTACGTCGGCCGCCTCGACGGCGGCAAGGGCGTCGACGTGCTGGCCCGCGACTGGCTGCGCTTCTGCGCGAACCACGCCGACGCGCCGGTGCTGGCGCTGGCCGGCCGCTCCCACCTGAGCCTGCCGGAGCACCCGAAGCTGCGCGCGCTGGGGCCGGTCGACGAGGCGGAGAAGCGCGCGCTGCTCGCCGGCTGCCAGCTCTTCGTGCTGCCCTCGCCCCACGAGAGCCTGTCGATCGCGGTGCTCGAGGCGTGGGCCCTGGGCCGGCCCGTGCTCGCCAACGGCCGCTGCGCCGTGCTCGCCGGGCAGTGCGCGCGCTCCGACGGGGGGCTCTGGTACGAGGGCTACGGCGAGTTCGAGGAAGCGCTGCGTCTGCTGCTCGAGCGCGCCGACCTGCGGGTGGCGCTCGGCCGCCAGGGCCGCGAGTTCGTCCGCCGCGAGTGCTCGTGGGAAGCGGTCGATGCCCGGCTCGAGGAGGCGCTCGCCCGCTTCGCGGCGGCGCCCGCGCGCGCGTGACGCGCCACGTCCACCAGTTGCTCGCCGCGCTCTCCTACGGCGACGCGATCGGCAACGAGGCGCTGGCGATCCGCGCCCAGCTCCGGACGATGGGCTTCGAGTCCGAGATCTACGCCGAGCACGTGCACCCGCGGATGGCGCCGGAGGCCAGGCCGCTGTGGCAGTACGAGAAGGTGTCGGGCCCGGACACGGTCTGCGTCTACCACTTCTCGATCGGCAGCGCGGCGGGCCGGCTCGCCTTTCACGCGCCGGACCGGCTGGTCGCGATCTACCACAACATCACCCCGCCCGAGTTCTTCCTCGGCTTCCACTCCCACCTCGCCGGCCTCACCTATCACGGCCGCCGCGAGCTGGAGACGTTCGCGCCGCGGGTCGCGCTGGGCCTCGGCGACAGCGAGTACAACCGGGCCGAGCTGGAGCGCGCCGGTTTCGCCCGCACCGGCGTGCTGCCGATCGTGCTCGACTGGAAGGCCTACGAGCGCCGGCCGAACCCGGTCGTGCGCAAGATGTACGGCGACGGCCGCACCAACTTCCTGTTCGTCGGCCGAGTGATCCCCAACAAGCGGCTGGAGGACGTGATCCGCGTCTTCGCCGTCCACAACCGCTGGACCGACCCCGCCAGCCGCCTGCTGCTGGTCGGCGACTACCGGGGCTACGAGCGCTACCACCGCCGGCTGATGGAAATGGTGAGCGCACTCGGCCTCGACGGGCGGGTCGTCTTCACCGGCCACGTCGACGACGACGACCTCTACGCCTACTACTCGGTCTCGCACCTGTTCCTGTGCCTGTCCGAGCACGAGGGCTTCTGCGTGCCGCTGCTGGAGGCGATGCACTTCGGCCTGCCGGTGGTCGCCTTCGACCGCGGCGCGGTGCGCGAGACGCTGCGCGGCGGTGGCGTGCTGCTGCGCGAGAAGCGGCCCGAGGAGGTCGCGGAGTTGTGCCAGCTCCTGCTGACCGACGGGGCGCTGCGCGCCAGCGTGCTGCGCACCCAGGCGCGGGCGCTCGGCGAAGCCCGCGGGCTCGACTTCGGGGCGCTGCTGCGCGAGCAGTTGGCGCCGGTGCTGTCGTGAGCGCGGATTCGCAGGGCGACCTCGACGAAGGACGACGGATCTCCGACGAGATCCGCGCGCAGGCCCGCGAACTGCGCGCGCGCGGCGTCTACACCGAAGAGGATCTGCGCGCGGCGCTGCGCGGGCGCCGGCTGCGCCACTTCGAGCAGGGGAAGATCGACCCGCGGCTGGGCCGCGCGCTCCTGCACACGAGCCACGACTGGAACGTCGACCCGGCGTACGCGATCCGTTCCCACCGCGGCGGGGTCGCCGGGGCGGTGCTGCCGGCGCTCAAGCGGCTGGTCGCGCCGCTGGTGCGGCTCTACACGGACCACGTCGTGCTGCGCCAGGCCCAGATCAACCTCGCGGTCCACTACGCCGTCGTCGACCTGCTCGAGCAGAACGAGCGGCTGTCGTCGCGCGTGCGCTCTCTGGAGGCCCGGGTCCGCGAGCTGGAGACGAAGCAGCCGTGAAGCTGAGCGTCGCGATCCAGCGCTACGGGGAGGGGATCGCCGGCGGGGCGGAGGCCCACTGCCGGGCGCTCTGCGAGCGGCTGGCGCGCGACCACGAGGTGCAGGTGCTGACCACCTGCGCCCGCGACTACGTGACCTGGGAGAACCACTTCCCGCCGGGCGAGAGCGCGCAGGGCGGCGTGCGGGTGCGCCGTTTCCCGGTGCGGCGGCCGCGCCACCCGCGCAACTTCGCCGAGGCCTCGGACCGCGTCTTCGGGGACGAGCCGCACGACCTCGCCGACGAGCAGGCGTGGGCCCGCGAGAACGGCCCCGACGCGCCCGCGCTGCTCTCGGCGATCGCCGCGGAGCGCGACGCCGACGCCCTGGTCTTCTACTCGTGGCGCTACGCGCAGTGCCTTTTCGGGCTGCCGCCGGTGAAGGCGCGGGCCGTGCTGGTGCCGACGGCGGAGGCGGAGCCCGCAGTCGAGCTGGAGCTGGCGGGCCGGCTGTTCACGCAGCCCGCGGGTTTCCTGTTCCTCACCCCGGAAGAACAGGCGCTGGTCGAGCGCAGCGCCACCCGCTTCGGCGGCCGCTCGGGCCTGGCGGCCGTGATCGGCGGCGGCGTGGCGATCCCGGCGGGCCACGCCGCGGTCGCCCCCCGCGCCCGCTTCGGCCTCGGCGAGCCGTACGTGCTCTACCTCGGCCGCCTCGACCCCAACAAGGGCGTCGACCGGCTGCTCGAGTACCACGAGTGGATGGGCGCCGACGCGCCACTGCTGGTGTTGTGCGGCCACGACGCGATCGGCGTCCCCGAGCACCCGCGGCGGCGCAAGCTCGGCTTCGTCGCCGAGGACGAGAAGTACGCGCTGCTGCGCGAATCCTCGGCGCTGCTGATGCCGAGCCGGTACGAGAGCCTGTCCCTGGTCGTGCTGGAGGCGTTCGCCCTCGGCCGCCCCGTGCTGGCGGACGCCGGCTGCGCGCCGGTGCGGGGCCTGGTCGAGCGCTCCGGCGGCGGCCTCACGTACGACGACGGCCTCGGCTTCGACCTGGCCCTGCGCCGGCTGACGGCCGACGCGCCGTTGCGCGAACGGCTCGGCGCCCGCGGCCGCGCCTTCGCCGAGCGCGAGTGCGACTGGGACCGCGTGACCCGCGCCGCGGAGGCCCTGGTCGCCCAGGTCGCGGCCCGCGCCGCGAAGGCCGGGAGCGCGCCATGACGCGCTGTGACCAGTGGGTGCCCGCGCTGCATGCGGGGGACGCGATCGGGGATTCCGCGCGGCTGCTGCGCGACGCGCTGCGGGCCCGCGGGTTCCAGGCCGACGTCTACGCCCTGCACGTCGACGAGGGACTCGAGGGCGACGGCCGCCGCTTCGACGAGTGGGTGCCGGGCGGGCCCGACGACCTGGTGCTGCTGCACTACGCGATCGTCTCGCCGCTCACGGCGGCCCTCAAGGAGCAGAGCTGCAAGCGGGCCCTGATCCACCACAACATCACGCCGCCGGAGTTCTTCGAGGAGTACGACCGGGAGATGGCGCGCATCCTGCGCCTCGGCCGCGAGGAGCTCGCGACCCTCGCGCCGCACGTCGACCTGGCGCTGGGCGACAGCGAGTTCAACCGCCGGGAGCTGGAGGCGGCCGGCTTCGCGCGCACCGGCGTGCTGCCGATCCTGCTCGACTTCGACCGCTACGACGAGCCGCCGAACCCGGTGCTGCTGCGCCAGCTCCGCGACGGCCGCGTCAACGCGCTGTTCGTCGGCCGCGTCGCACCCAACAAGCGGCCCGACGCGCTGATCCGGATGGCCGCCTACTGGAAGCGCTTCGTCTCGCCCAACTTGCGCCTCGTGCTCGTCGGCAAGCTGCCGCGGCGCGAGACGGGCAGGGGCGAGCCGCTGCGCGGCCACTACTTCGACACGCTGCAGCGCTTCTTCTACGAGCTCGGCTTCTCGTCCGACGAGATCGTGTTCACCGGCCACGTCGACCACCGCGAACTGCTCGCCGCCTACCGCGCCGCGGACGTCTTCGTCTGCGCCTCGGAGCACGAGGGCTTCGGGGTGCCGCTGGTCGAGGCGATGCGGATGGACGTGCCGGTCGTGGCGGTGCGCGGCACCGCCGTCTCCGACACGCTGGGCGACGCGGGCGTGCAGCTCGACGACGCCGAGCCGGCGCGGATGGCGGAGGCGGCGCACCTCGTGGCCACCGACGAGGCGCTGCGAGCCGCGGTGCTCGCCGGCCAGCGCCGGAGGCTGCGCGCGTTCGCGCCGGACGCGGTGCTGGCGACGCTCGACGGGCACCTGCGCACGCTCGGGGTCGCGCCCTGATCATGCGCGTCCGGGTCGCCGCGCGGGCCGCCCTCGGCGTCGCGGTGGCGCTGTACGTCCTCGCGCTGCTGCGGCTGGCCCCCGTGTTCCTCGATCCTCTCGTCGACGTGCGGGCGCTGCCACTCGCGCCGTGGGTGATCGCGCTCGCGATCCTGGTCGCGCTGTTGCCCGCGACCGACCGCGCTCCCCGAGGTGTCGCCCGTCTCGGCATGGCCGCGCTGGCCGTGGCCGCGGCGCTCGCGACAGTGGTCCTGCTCCGCGGAGCGGCCGGGCTGAGCGGGAAGGTGTCCGGTCCCCAGGGTCCGATCGCCGAACTGGGCCCCGGCCCGCTCGACCTCGCCGGCCCCGACCTGCGCGGGCTGCCGGCGCCGCGGCGGCGGATCGTCGAGTGGTCGGGGACGCTGTCGGTGCCCGAGAGCGGGCGCTACCGGCTGTGGGCGGACGGCCGCGGCGCGGTGAGCGTGCGCGTCGACGGCCGCGTCGTGCTGGAGGCCGAAGGCGAGCGGTTGATCGCGGGCGCGGACGTGAACCTGGGCCGCGGCGAGCGGCAGCTCGCGGTCCGGCTCGAGCGGGTGGGACCGGGGCCGCGGTTGCGGCTCGGCTGGATCACGCCTGCCGGCCGCGCCGAGATGCTGCCGCCGCGCCGGCTCGGCCCGACTTCGGAAGCGGCGACGCCCGGCCTTCTGTGGTCGCTGACGGACCTGTTCGGCCACCTGCTGGCCGCGCTCGCCGGGGGCCTGGCCTTCGCCCTCGGCGCCCGCACACCGCGCGACGCCGAAGACGCCGCCGGCGACGCGACCGCGCCCGAGCCGCCGGGCTGGCGCGAAGGAACCCTGGCCACGGCGGGCTTCGCCGCGCTCGCCGTCGCGATGAGCTGGCCGCTCGCCGCCGACCTCGCCGGCAGCAGCCTGATGCAGTACCCGGACGGCCGCCTCAACGCGTGGATCCTGGCCTGGGGCGCGCGGGCGCTGGTCACGGCGCCGACCCAGGTGTTCCAGGCGCCGATCTTCCACCCCCTGCCCGACGCCCACGCCTTCACCGAGAACCTGTTGCTGCCGGCCGCCCTGGCCGCGCCGTTCACGCTGTCGGGCGGCCCCGCGCTCGGCTACAACCTGGTGCTGCTCGCGAGCCTGGCGCTGTCGGGCACCGGCGTGTTCCTGCTCGCCCGGCGCGCCACGGGCGACCCGGTCGCCGCCTTCGTCGGCGCCGCGATCTTCGCCGTCGGCGTCCACCGCTGGGTGCGGCTCGCTCACCTTCACGCGCAGGTCACCGTGTTCCTGCCGCTCGCGCTGCTCGCCCTCGACCGCTTCTTCGCGCGCCGCACGTTCGTTCGCGCGCTGGCCGTGGCCGCCTGCGTGATGCTGCAGGGCCTGTCTTCGGTGTACCTCGGCGCGATCACGGCCACGGCCGTCACGACCTGCGTGGCGCTGGCCGTGGCGACCCGGAACGTCGGCGGGCGCGACCTGCTGCGACTCGCGGTGGCCGGCCTCGTCGCGCTGCCACCGCTCGTCGCCGTGGCCGCCCCCTACTTCCGGATGCGCGGCTTCCAGGGCGTGGAGTTCACGCTCGAGGACCTGCGCGTGTACGCGACGACGCTCGAGTCGTGGGCCGCCTCGGGCACGCCGCTGTGGGGGCCGCTCAGCCAGCGCCACCTCGATCCCGACCGGGTGCGCGACGGGCTGTTCCCGGGCCTGGTGCCGCTGCTGCTGGGCCTCGCCGGCCTGGCCCGCGCCCCGCGCCGCTGGCAGCTCGCCGCGGTGTCGCTGTGCGGGCTGTCGGTGTGGATCTCGCTCGGGCCCGAGACCGCCGCCTTCCGCTTCCTGCACGAGCAGGTCGTGCTGTTCCGCGCGATCCGCGCGTACTCCCGCTTCGCGCTGCTCGTGATGCTGGTGCTCTCCGTGCTGTCCGCGCTGGCCCTGGCGGGGCGCGGCCGGTTGCGCTGGCTGGCGCTGGCGCTGCTTCTCTTCGAGGCCCGCCACGCGCCGATCGGCACCGCGCCGCTGGTCGTGCCGGGCGACGTCGAGCGCTGGCTCGCCGGCAAGGCCGGCGCCGTCGCCGTGTTGCCCGTGGGCGAAGGCGACACCGCTGCGATGCTGCGCCAGCTCGGCCACTGGCGGCCGCTCGTCAACGGCGACTCCGGCTTCATCCCGCGGCCCCACGACCGGGCGATGGAGCGGCTCGAGGGCACGCTCGACGCGGACGCGCTGCGTTACCTGCGCGCGATCGGGGTGCGTCACGTGGTCTCGCCCGATCCGCAGCCGCAGCTCGTCGAGGCCGCGCGCTTCGGGGCCGACGTCGTCTACGAGGTGCCCGCGGGCGAAGCCGCCGCGAGGCCGGCGGTCGGCGAGCCGACGCCGACGCTGTGGGAGCCGAGCGGCAGCGCGACGATCGATCTCGGCTCGCCTCGCCGGATCGAGCGAGCGAGCTTCGAGCTCTCCGATGCTCCGTGGCTGGCCCGGCCGCGGCTCGAGCACTCGCAGGACGGCCGCACCTGGGAGCCGCTCGCCGCGCAGGCGAGCCTCGCCGACGCGATCCTCGGCCTGCTCGCCGACCCGCGCCACGGTCGCGGCGAGGTGCGTTTCGCGCCGGTGACCACCCGCTTCCTGCGCTTCGACCCTGCGCTGCCGGCGCGGCCCGGCCTGATCGAGGTCGGATCGTGACCGGGGTCCACCAACTGCTGCCGGCCCTGCACGCCGGCGACGCCGTCGGCAACGAGGCGCTGCTGCTGCAGGCCGCGCTGCGCCGCGCCGGACTCGCGTCGGAGATCTTCGCGGGCCACGTCGACCCCGCGCTGCTCGGCCGCTCGCGGGCGCTGCGCGAGGCCGAAGCCGCAGGCGAGGCGACCTGGCTGTTCCACTTCGGTCCCGACTCGCCCGCGGGTCGGCTCTTCCCGCACCTGGCCGGAACGCGGGTCCTGCGCTACCACAACATCACGCCCCCTCCGCTGCTGGCCGAGCACGCGCCGGCGCTGGCGCGGCTGTGCGGGGCGGGGCTCGCCGAGGTGCGGGCCCTCGCCGCGAGCGCGCACCTCGGCCTCGGCGCCTCGGAGTTCAACAGCCGCGAGCTGCACGCGATGGGCTATGCCCGCACCGCCGTGTTGCCGCTCGTCGCGGACCTCGAACGCGTGCGGACGGCTTCGCCCAGCCGCGTGCTCGCGCGCCTGCTGGGCGACGGCCGCCGCAACCTGCTGGTCGTCGGCCGCCTCGCGCCGAACAAGCGGGTCGAAGACGCGATCGCCGTCTTCGCCGTGTTCCAGCGGA
Organism: Acidobacteriota bacterium; assembly: GCA_011526565.1. Lineage (GTDB taxonomy): Bacteria > Acidobacteriota > Vicinamibacteria > Fen-336 > Fen-336 > WYBL01. The sequence continues at coordinate 19,628 of WYBL01000060.1, forward strand.
TGTTCGACCCCCGCGCGCGGCTCCTGATCGCCGGCGGCTGGGAGGGCTTCGAGGGCTACCGCGCGTCGCTGGAGCGCCGCGCGAACGCGCTGCGCGCCGAGCGCGTGCTGTTCCTCGGCCGCGTCGCCGACGACGAACTCGCGGCCTGCTACCAGTCCGCCGCGGCCCTGGTGTGCACCTCGGAACACGAAGGCGTCGGAGTGCCGCTGCTGGAAGGGATGGCCTGCGGCGTGCCCGTCTTCGCCTACGATGCGGGCGCGGTGCGCGAGACCCTGGACGGCGCCGGCGTGCTGCTGGCCGACAAGCGACCGGACGAGTGGGCAGGCGCGCTCGACCGCGTGCTGGCCGACCGGGCCCTGCGCGCGGCCGTGGTCGCCGGCCAGCACGCCGCCCTGCGCCGCCGCGCGGCCGCCGACCCCGTGACGACGCTGCGCGCGGCCCTGGCGGGAGGGCCTGGGGGATGAAGCTCGCCTTCGTCATCCAGCGCTACGGGGCGGACATCACGGGCGGGTCCGAGTCGCTCGCCCGCGCGCTCGCCGAGCGCTTCGTGCGCGAGGCCGAGGTGACCGTCTTCACGTCCTGCGCTCGCGACTACGTCACCTGGCGCGACGAGCTGCCCGCGGGCCGCAGCGAGGAGGCCGGCGTCGAGGTGTTGCGCTTCCCGGTCGCCCGCGAGCGCGACCTCGCCGCCTTCAACGCGTACTCCGAGCCGTTCTACCGCCGCGAGGACCGTACGCCGGCCGAGGAGCGCGAGTGGCTCCTGAGCCAGGGGCCGTTCGTGCCCGGGCTGATCGAGGAACTCGCGCGGCGCAAGGACGAGTTCGATGCCGTGCTGTTCTTCACCTACCTCTACTACCCGACCTGCGAGGGCCTGCGCGTGGCCCCGGAGCGCTCGGTGCTGGTGCCGACCACCCACGACGAACCGCCGCTGCGCTTCTCGGTGTTCCGCGAGGTCTTCGCGGCGCCGAAGGCGTTCGCGTTCCTGACCCCGGCCGAGGAGCGCCTGGTGCGCGACCGCTTCGCGCTCGGCGACCGGCCCGGGCTCGTGGCCGGCATGGGCGTCGAGGCGCCGCCGGCCACCGACGTGCTGGCCTTCCGCACCCGCCACGACCTGCTGCGCCCGTACGCGCTCTACGCGGGCCGCATCGACGCCGGCAAGGGCTGCGACCGGATGCTCGACTTCCACGCCGCGTACCGCCGCGAGCACGCGGGTGGCCTCGACCTCGTCCTGCTCGGCAAGCTGGCGATGCCGGAGCCGCGGCAGCCCGGGGTGCGCCACCTCGGCTTCGTGAGCGAAGACGAGAAGTGGGCCGCCTACGCGGGGGCCTCCGCGGTGATCTGCCCGAGCCCGTTCGAGAGCCTGTCGATCGTGCTGCTCGAGGGCATGGCGCAAGGCGTGCCCGCGCTGGTCAACGCGCGCTCGGACGTGCTCGTCGAGCACTGCCGGCGCTCCAACGCGGGCCTGTGGTACGAGAACGCCGAGGAGTTCGCGGAGGGGCTCGACCTGCTCGCCCGCGGCGATGCCCTGCGCGCCGCGCTCTCCGACAACGCGCGCCGTTACGTCGCTGCCGAGTACCGCTGGGACGTGGTGATGGAGCGCTACCGCCGGCTGATCGCGGCGGCCAGCGGAGAGGCGCGATGACCGAGGCCGCCCGCGCGCTGCCGGCTCCGGCCCGCGCGCTGGCGCTGCTCGCCGCCTTCGCGTTCCTGGGCGCGACAGCCGTCGGCGCCGGCGAGGTGCGCTTCTGGCTCAAGCCGGTGCCGGTCCTGGTGCTGGCCTGGGCCACGCTGCGGGCGGCGGGCGGCGCCCGACCGGAGTCGGCACCCGGGCCGCGCTTTGCGCAGCTCGTCGCGGCAGGGCTCGGCCTGTCGGCGATCGGCGACATCCTGCTCGAGTTCCCCACGGGGTTCGTGCGCGGCCTGTTCGCCTTCCTGCTCGCCCACCTCACCTACGTCGCCGCGTTCACGGCCGACTGTCGCGCGCCCGCGCTGCGGCGCGCCTTCCCGTGCCTGCTCTACGGGGCCTTCGCCTTCGGGGTCCTGCGCGCGCGGCTGGGGCCGCTCGAGGTGCCGGTGGCGATCTACGCGGCGGTGATCTGCGCGATGCTGTGGCGGGCGCTGGCCCGCGCGGATCGCGGCACGTCAGGCGCCCTGGCGGCGCTCGGAGCGCTCTCCTTCGCGGTCAGCGACTCGCTGCTCGCCTGGAACCGCTTCGTGGCGCCTTTCGCGCTGGCGCCCTACGCCGTGATCGTCACGTACTGGCTGGGCCAGGCCGGGATCGCGGCCGCGGCCTGGCACGGCGCCTACTCGGACTCCTCGTCCGCGGCCGGCGGCCCCGCGCGCGGCACCACGTAGGCGCGCGCCTCCTCCACGGACAGCGGCCGGTCGAGGCCGCGGAAGACCACGACCGGGCCGTCCTTCCGCTCGAAGCCGATGCCCAGCGCCCGCAGCCCGTCGGCGAACACGTCGGCGTCGTCCTGCGGCCGCAGCACGAACGCCGGCGTCCCGCGCTCGCGCACGCCGCGGGCGTGGCGGTCCGAGACGTAGTAGGGCGTCGGGCCCAGCTCGGGCGAGAGCAGGACGCGCTCGCGGGTCAGCATCGTGACCGCCGAAGACAGCGAGAAGTCCGCGTACCCGGCGCGCACGCCTGCGCCCTCGACGAAGGCCACGATCGCCCGGTACTGGCCCTCGACGCGGCCGGCGGCCAGCATCCGCGGCGCGCTGCCGCTGGCGTGGGCCGCGAGCAGGGCGAGCGCCAGGACCGCGGCCGGCGGTCGCGACCGCTCCCACAGGCGGCCCAGCGCGACGCCGCAGAACAGCGCGCCGCACGCGGCCAGCGGCAGCAGGTAGCGCGGCCGCCAGTGCAGCGCCTCGCTGGGGACCGCCCAGAACTGCACGAGCACGAAGGCCGCCAGCAGCGGCGGCAGCAGCGCCGGGCGGGGAGCCCGCTCGCGCAGCCCGAGACGGCCGCGGGTGACCCACAGGCCGGCCAGCGCCGCCGCCGGCAGCAGCGCCGCGGCGCCCCAGCGCAGGTCGCGCCAGGCGGCGAGCCAGGGGTGCTCGGGGCTGAACCCGGCCAGGATCGGGAGCGAGATGCGGAACGTGCGCCAGACCTGGTTCGGGAGCGTCGAGAGTCGCTCGAGGCCGGGCGAAGCCGCGCTCTGGCCGAGGATCTCGCGGGTCGCCCAGTCGTGCTGCAGGTTCCAGGCGAGCGCGGGCAGCGCGCCGAGCAGCACGCCGATCGGCACCAGCAGCGCCCACGGATCGCGCCAGGTGCGCCGCCGCAGGGCCAGCGCGGCGCCGGCCGCGGCGAGGTACGACAGCGCCACCGGCTGCTGCCACACGGCGGCCCCGAGCGCGGTGCCGGCGCCGAGGTAGAGGAAGCGGGCGCCGGCGCCGTGGCGGTCGTCGTCGAGCAGCCGGGCCAGCAGCGCGAGCGCGAGGCTGCCGAGCGCCATCACGTCGACGTACTGGCCGACCGCGTTGAGCTGGAAGACGGTCGCGAACTTGGGGCCGATCGCGAGGTACAGCCCGGCGAACACGGCGGCGGGCGTGCCGCCGACGCGGCGGGCCAGCGCCATCGTGGCGGCGATCAGCACGAGCGTGAGGCCGAGGCCGACGGCCACCAGCAGCAGCGCGTCGTCGCCGATCACGAAACCGGGCAGCGCAGCGAGGTGGGCCTTGAGCGTGCCCTGGTAGTTGGCGCCCTCGGTGAACGCGGGCGCGGGCCGTTCGCCGAGCCGCAGCGAGGCGGCCGCGAACGCCATGTAGGCGCCGTCCTTGTTGACGAAGCCGGCCGGGTGGAGGAGCGCCGGCGCGCGGTAGGCGACGGCCAGCGCGAGGCAGGCGAGAGTCTCGGGCCGCGGCCGCCACCGCCAGGTGGAAGGGGACAGGCCCCGCAGCAGGGTGGCGCCAAGCGTACAGAGCGCGAGGCCGGAGATCGCCACGGGCACGAAGGAGGTGGCCGTGAACCAGCTCCAGGTGAACGCGAAGGCGGCTGCCAGCGCCGCCGCCTCGAGGTGCGGGCGCAGGCGGAGGCTACTGGATCGCGCGGAGCTGCTCCTGCAGCGCCTCGGTCGCGGCCGGCCCCTTCAGGATCGAGGCGGCGCGCACGATCTGGTGGATCGCCTCGTCGACGGCCTCGTTGCCGGCGCCCTTCTCGATCTCGCCCTTGGCCTTGAGGTAGTGCTTGTTGACCACGCTCTCGCCGACGGCGCCGAGCTGGGCGGCACACACCTCGCGGACCTTCTCGAGCCGTTGCAGCGCCGCGCCGCCCACGGCCGGCACGCCGCCTGACTTGCCCATCGCCTTCGCCGGCGCGCCCTCGCGCAGCCGGATCAGGCCGGTGGTGATCAGGCCGTAGAGGATCTTGGCCGCGTCGAACACCGACAGCCCGGCGGCCTGGGCGATGTCCTTGATCGAGCGCGCGCCGTCGATCTTGGACAGGATCAGCCACTCGGAGGTGTTGAGGTTGATCTGGCCCTCGCGGCTGTCCTGGACCACGAACTCCGGCACCAGGTCGGTCGAGGGGATCTTCTTCGACAGTACGCGCCACTCGTCGAGCCGGCGCGCGGCCTCCATCAGCAGGTTGGTGTTGCTCTTGGAGATCGTGCGCAGCGGCGTCGAGATGCCCGGCTCGAACTTGAAGTCGCCGCGGCTCCAGATCGCCAGCGCGTAGACGGCCTCCTCGCCGGTGGCCTCCTCGAGCTGGGCGTGGACGATCTGGCCGTCGGCGAGGAAGATCTCGCCCTTCAGCGGCCCGTCCTGCAGGTGGAAGACGCCCGTCTTTCCGCTGACGCTGATCAGCTGGATGATGTCGGGCAGATGGAGCTCGGCGAGCGATCCCTGAAAAGCCATCCCTCTAGCTCACACCTTCCGCCCGAAACCCTTCATCTGCATCGACTTGAACGAGGCTGAACCTAGCAAGGCGGCGCAGCGCAGTCAACCACGCACCTCCCGGCCCGGAAATCAGGCCCCGGGGGCCTCTTCGGCCTCGCGCGAGCGCCGCTCGCCGCGCGGGATGGCGATCCCGTGGCGCTTGATCATCTCGTTGAGCGTGGTCGGCTTCAGCCCCAGCAGCCGCGCCGCCTCCTTCTGCACGCCGCCGGTGCTGTCCAGCGTGTTCTCGATGATGCGACGCTCGAAATCGGCGATCACCTCGCGCAGCGAGATGCCCTCCGGCGGCACCGCCATCGAGGGCAGCGCGTAGCGCGGCGCCTGGCGCACGTGGTCGGGGATCAGGTCGCGGCCGATCCGCGACTCGGTGGTCAGCACCACCCCGCGCTCGATCACGTTCTCCAGCTCGCGCACGTTGCCGGGCCAGTCGTAGTCGAGCAGCGCCTGCATCGCCTCCGGGGCCACGCTGGTGACCGCCTTGCCGTTCTCCTCGGCGTACTTGCGGACGAAGTGGTTGACCAGCGCGGGCACGTCCTCGCGGCGCTGGCGCAGCGGCGGCAGCGCGACCGAGATCACGGCCAGCCGGTAGTAGAGGTCCTCGCGGAAGCGGCCTTCCTCCACGGCGTGCTTGAGGTCGACGTTGGTGGCGGCCACGATCCGGACGTCGACCTTGATCGTCTCCACGCCGCCCAGGCGCATGAACTCGCGCTCCTGCATCACCCGCAGCAGCTTGGCCTGGGTCTCGAGCGGGATGTTGCCGATCTCGTCGAAGAACAGCGTGCCCTTGTCGGCCAGCTCGAACAGGCCGCGCTTGGCGTAGACGGCGCCGGTGAAGGCGCCCTTGACGTGGCCGAACAGGTTCGACTCGAGCAGGTCGTGGGGCAGGCTGCCGGAGTTGACCACGATGAAGGGCTTGTCGGCGCGGTTGGAGTTGGCGTGGATCGCCTTGGCCACCAGCTCCTTGCCGGTGCCGCTCTCGCCGACCACCAGGATCGTCGAGCGCGACGGCGCCGCCTGCGCGATCAGGTTGAACACCTGCTGCATGCGCGGGCTCTTGCCGACGATCTCGGTGAAGCGGCCCTGGTCCTTGAGCGCCGTGCGGAGCTGGCGGTTCTCGTCGGTCAGCCGCCGCTTGTCCAGCGCGTTGCCGAGGATGTGCAGCACTTCTTCGTGCTTGAAGGGCTTGGCGACGTAGTCGAAGGCGCCCTTCTTCATCGCCGTCAGCGCGGTCTCCACCGAGGCGTAGGCGGTGATCATCAGCACCGGCAGGTCGGAGTCGATCCGCTTCAGCTCGTCGAGCACCGACAGGCCGTCCATCTCCGGCAGCATCACGTCGAGGATGGCCGCGTCGAAGCTCTCGCGCCGGGCCGCGGCCAGGCCCGCCGGGCCGTCGGCGACCAGCGTCACCTCGTAGCCCGCGTCGCGCAGCAGCGTGCCGAGCACGTCGCGCATCACCTCTTCGTCGTCGACGACGAGGATCGATTCCCGCTTCATCGGCTGCTGGCCCCCCGGTCCCCTGGCCCGAACTAACCGCGCTTCGCGTCGACGCCCGGGAGCGCGGCCAGCGCCGGTAGCGCCACCTGGAAGGTGGTGCCCTTGCCGGGCGTGCTCTCGACGAAGATCGCGCCGCCGTGCTCCTGCAGGATGCCGTAGGAGACCGCGAGCCCGAGGCCCGTGCCGCGGCCGATGCCCTTGGTGGTGAAGAACGGGTCGTAGATGCGCTTGACGTCCTCCGGCTTGATGCCGTGGCCCGTGTCGCGCACCTCGACCACCACCGTGTCCTCGTCGGCGTAGCTGACGAGCGTCAGCCAGCCGCCGGCGGGCATCGCGTCCTTGGCGTTGAGGATCAGGTTGAAGAACACCTGCTGCAGCTTGTTTTCGTGGCCGCGCACCGGCGGCAGCCCCTCGCCCAGCTCGCGTCGCACCCGCACCTTCGAGCGCTCGAGCTGGTGCTCGAGCAGCGACAGCACGTCGCCGAGCAGCTTGTTGAGGTCGATCGCCTCGTACTCGGACGGCGCGGAGCGCGAGAAGTTGAGCAGCGAGTTGATGATCTTGGCGGCGCGGAAGGTCTGCTTCTCGATCTTCTCGAGCATCTCGCCGCGCGGGTCGTCGCCGGGCGTCTGCTGGCGCAGCATCTGGGTGTAGGACGAGATGCCGGTCAGCGGCGTGTTGACCTCGTGGGCCACGCCCGCCGCCAGCAGGCCGATCGAGGCCATCTTCTCCGAGTGCTGGAGCTGCTCCTCGAGCCGGAAGCGGGCGGTGACGTCGTCGAGGATCAGCACCGTGCCCGCGCGGCGCCCGCCCTCGACCAGGAACGGCGCCACCGAAACGTTGACGAGCAGCGCGCGGCCGTCGGCCGAGGGCAGGTGCAGCTTGTAGACGTTCGAGATCTCCTCGGAGCTGCCGAGCGAGAGCGACCCGCGCAGCGCCTCCAGGAACGGCCCGGGGAAGATCTCGTCGAGGGAGCGGCCCAGCGCGTCGCCGCGGCGGCGGCCGACGAGGCGCTCCATCGCCCGGTTCCAGCGCGCGATGCGGCCCTCGAGGTCGAGCACCACGATGCCGGCGTCGATGCTCTCGAGCACCGCGACGTTGTACTCGGTGAGCCGCTCGAGGTCCTCGGCCTTCTCGCGCAGGCGGCCGTAGAGGCGCCCGTTCATGAACGCGGTGGCGGCCTGGCCGGACAGCGCCTGGACCAGGTCGACTTCTTCGCTGTTGAGCGGGTCGAAGCCGTCCTTGCGGCCGACGGCGACGATCGCGATCAGCTCGCCGCCGACCCGGCACGGGAAGTAGTAGGAGAGGTCGAGGCCGCCGGCCTCGGGGAACGGCTCGCTGGCGGTGTCGGCGTTGAGCGGCGTGCCGTCGTTCAGCCGCCGGGCCAGCGCCCCGTCGGGCGGCAGCCGCAGGGCGTCGGCCGCTTCGGCCGGCAGCGCGCCCTTGCGGCGGAACACGGCGAAGCGGCCGTCTTCGCCGGGCAGGAACACGGCGGCCGAGTCGACGCCGAGCGCCGCCACCACGCCGTCGAGCAGCCGCTCGGTCATGCGGCCGAGGTCGAGGTCGGCGTTGAGGTCCTGCGACAGCCGTAGCAGCGCGCGCCGCGACAGGTAGCGCTCGCGGAAGAACAGCTTGTCGATCGCCACCTGGATCCGGCTCTTGACCGGCGTGAAGAGCAGGATCACGACCAGCGTCGAGAGGATCGCGATCGCCGGCTCGTGCGGCTCCTCGTCGCCGAACAGCGAGCCGACCAGGCCCATCGACAAGAGCGAGATGCCGACGATCGCCGCGGTCGCCAGCACGTAGACGAGCGAGCGCCGGAAGATCAGCTCGACGTCCATCAGCCGGTGCTTGACCACGGCGTAGGCGAGCGAGAGCGGGATCAGCGCCAGCGGGATGTAGCCGGCCAGTTCGCCGACGGCGCGCGGCTCGCGGCCGAGCGCGAAGGGCAGCGCGTAGAAGGCGAAGAAGGGCAGCACCCCGGCGCCGGTGCCGAGCACCAGCCACTTCATCTGCTTGCGGGCCGTCAGGCTGCGGGTCTGCGAGTAGCTGTCGAGCAGCACGGCGAACGAGATCGCGAAGCCGACCGCGAAGTACAGCGGCTTCCAGCGGTCGATCGCCGCCGTCACGTGCCACAGCAGGTCGTTCTGGCCGCCGCTCTGCACGAACATCGCCTGGCTGAAGGCGGCGAGGCCCGCCAGCAGCACCGCCGGCGCGTAGGCGACCGGAACCACCCAGGCCCGCGCCCGGGGCAGCCGCCGCTCCGGGAACGACAGGCAGAAGTGGAGGAAGGCGACCGGCAGGAACAGGATCGCCAGGTGGTCGGTCCACAAGAGCGCCCAGTCGGTGGCGTCGAGCTTGCCCGTGTACGACGTCGAGTACATCAGGAAGAACAGCAGGCAGATCGCGTAGAAGTGCACGGCCGCTGCGTCCGGCGGCCGCCGCAGCATCACGATCGTGCCGACCGCCAGCGAGAAGAAGCCCACCAGCGACAGGTAGTAGAAGAGCGTGACGTTGCCCTGGCCCAGCGGTTCGACGGTGACCCGCAGCGCCCGCCGCTCGCCGACGCGGAGCAGCGAGTACTCGGGCCGGGCCCCGGCCGGGAGCGCCTGCAGCCGGGCGTCCAGTTCCTCGGCGGAGGGCACCGATTCGCCCTCGAGGCCGAGCACCAGGTCGCCGGCCTCGATTCCGGCCAGGTCGCCCGGGCCGCCCGGAGCCACCCGTGCCGCGATCACGCCTTCGCTCGCGTCCTTCCAGAACACGCCGTCGTCGGGCAGCGAGAACGTCGCCTTGAGGAAGATGTTGTAGGCGCCGAGACAGGCGAGCGCCAGCGCAATGCCGACGACCAGCGCGTTCTTCAGGTGTGCCCGGCTCAACACAGGAGTGGTTCTTGGTCCCACGGCGGGCGCGGCCCCCACGGCCTCGCGAACCGGGATTCCTGGGCAGGGAGCAAGCTCCGTGCCGCATCCTGGGTTTCTGGATCCAGGTCAAGACGCTGATTTCGTGGCACTTGACCGCTCGTCCGAGGCCCCGGATTCGGAATTCCGAATCCATGAAACGGTATCATGGATCGCCATCCAAGAGGGCGTGGAACCTTCAGAAACGGACGGCGACGCCTCCGAGCATCCGGCGCGGCGGCTGTATCACCGCCAACTCGTCGAGGAACCCGCCCTCGGCCGGCTCGTAGAACACGTTGCGGAACGCGAAGAGCAGGTCCCAGTCGGCGCGGGTCAGCGAGCCGATGTAGGGCAGGCCCTGGCTGAGCTGCAGGTCGAAGCGGGTGCGCAGCCGCCGCTCGCCGTCGCCCTCCGGCCGCATCGAGTTGACGCGGTAGTAGACGGCGATCCGGGTGTCGCTGTGCACGATCGCGGTCTCCAGCCGGGCCACGAGATCGTGGAAGTCGCCCGTGGGCGCGCCGACGAGCATCGCGGGGCCCTTGGCGCGCTCGGCCACGCCGCGCGTGTAGTCGACCGAGGCGCGGGCGAAGCCGCCCAGCCGCCGCTCGACGCCGAGCCCGGCGCCGCGCGCGAGGGCACCCGGGCCGTTGAGGATGCGCAGCCGGGCGTCGGAGCCGCGACCGCTGAACGCGTTGACGAGTCGGTCGCGCGCGCTCTCCTGGAACCCGTGGGCGCGCAGCCGGAACCCGCCCGCGTGGGCCTCCGCGGTCAGGTCGTAGCGCAGCACCTTCTCGGGCCGCAACTCGTCCGAGAGCAGCGCCCATGCGATCGCCGGCGTCGCGGACAGCGTCGACAGGGCGAGCAGGTCGCCGCCCGGAGTCAGCGTCCGGGTGCGGGCGCCGCCGCGCAGCGCCACGCCGGGACGGGGCCGGAACTCGACGGCGAACGTCGGGTCGAGGTGGTGGCGGTCCTCGACGAAGCCGACGTAGGCGTAGCGGGCGCCCAAAGTGGCCGTCGTCCGCTCGTCGAGCTGCCAGCGGTCCTCGACGAAGATCGCGCCCACGCTGCGGTTGTCCTGCTCCTTGTCGAGCGGGGCGATCGCCGGCACGACGTGCGAGCCGTAGCCGGAGCCGATCTGGATCTGGTGGCCGCCGCCCGGTTCGATCACGAACTCCGCGGCCATCCGCCAGGTGTCGTTCTCGGCCTCCGCCACCAGCCCGCCGAGGCTCCAGCGGCCGTAGTCGGACAGCGCGCCGGACAGCCGCACCGCGCCGAGGCTGGTCGGCATCGTGCCTTCCGCGTCGCCGATCGCCGCGGGACTGGCCAGCACCTCGAGCCGGCCCTCGAGCAGGCGGACGTGGGCCAGCGCGTCTTCGGCCTGGGGATGCGCCGTGTGATCGACGGCCAGCGCCACGCCCTCGCGTCCGTCCTCGAGCACGGTCCGCTTCTTGTGGCGCGTCAGCCAGCGCCACTCGCGCGCCGCGCTGTCGCGCTCGGCGCGGGTCGAGACCGGCACCAGCGCGTCCGCCGCGTCGGCAGCGGCGAGCAGGCTCAGCGTGAACAGCGAGTGGTGGTTCGGCAGCACCGTGACGGTGCGCGGCGGCGCCACCATCCCGTCGCCGGTGATCGCCCGCAGCGTGTAGGAGCCGGCCGGGAGCTGGGGCACGCTGAAGCGCCCGGTCTGGTCGGAAACCGCGACCAGGCTGCCGCCAGCGAGGCCCTTGCCGAACAGCGAGACGAGCGCGCCCGCGACCGGGGCGCCCTGGCGATCCTCCACCCAGCCCATCACGGCGCCGGGACGCTCCTCTGCCGCGACCCCCTGCGGCAGCAGCGCGAGGGCGGCGAGAGCCAGGGTGCCGGGACGGAACCTCGTCAAGCGGCAGACCTCCACGAGTGACACTTCAAGCCTTCTGGCAACCTAGCAGCCCCGGACAAGCCCTGTCAATGGGAGAGGCCGCCCCGCTGTGCTATAGATAGCCGCTGGAACCACCCCATGTCCCGCTACATCGACGTCACCGTCCCGCTCTCGTCGGCGGTGCCCACCTTCCCCGGCGACCCGCGCTTCGAGATGGACTTCCCGCACCGCATCGCGGACGGCAAGCCCTACAACGTGGCGCGCATCAAGATGGGGGTCCACTCGGCCACCCACGTCGACGCCCCCTTCCACTTCAAGGCGGACGGGGCGACGGTGGACGCGCTGCCGCTCGAGATCCTGATCGGCAAGTGCCGGGTGCTGGAGATCGCCGACCGCGAGCGCATCGAGCGCGCCGAGCTGCAGAAGGCCGACCTGCGCGACGACATCCGCCTGCTGCTCAAGACCCGGATGTCCGGCCAGCTCAGGAACCCCGAGTTCCAGGAGGACTTCGTCCACCTGGCCCCGGAGGCGGCCGGGTACCTCGTGCAGGCGGGCATCAAGCTCCTCGGCATCGACTACCTCTCGATCGAGAAGTTCGGCTCGGCCGGCTTCGAGGCCCACCACGCCCTGCTCGGCGCCGGCGTGATCGTGATCGAGGGCCTCGACCTCAGCGACGTCGAGGCCGGCGACTACGACCTGATCTGCCTGCCGCTCAAGATCGCCGGCGCGGACGGCGCCCCGGCCCGCGTCGTCCTGAAGCGCCGGGTGTAGGGAGCGCCATGGGGGTGCGGGGGCGGAGGAGGCTGCGCTGTCCGACGGAGCCCCCGCGGAGCGCGGCGACGGCCTTGGCCGGCGCCGCGACTCCTGAATGAGCCTGCTGCTGATGCGCGACCTGGTCACGGTGCTGCTGGCCGGCGGCGCGGGCGAGCGGCTCTACCCGCTGACCCGCGACCGCGCCAAGCCCGCGGTCACCTTCGGCGGCCCGTACCGGATCATCGACTTCACGCTCAGCAACTGCATCAACTCCGGGTTGCGCAAGATCTTCATCGCCACCCAGTACAAGGCGCAGAGCCTCAACCGCCACATCCGCCTCGGCTGGAGCGTCGTCAACACCGAGCTCGGCGAGTTCATCGAGATCCTGCCGCCGCAGAAGCGCACCGGCGAGCACTGGTACCTGGGCACCGCCGACGCGGTCTACCAGAACCTCTACTTCGTGGAGCGCGAGAAGCCGCGCTTCGTACTGGTGCTCTCGGGCGACCACATCTACAAGATGGACTACGGCAAGATGCTCGACGCCCACATCGCGCGCGGCGCGACGCTGACCGTGGGCGCGATCGAGGTGCCGCTGGCCGAGGTCCGCCGCTTCGGCGTGCTCGAGGTCGACGAGGACAACCACGTCACCGGCTTCCAGGAGAAGCCGCTGAGCGCCAAAGGCGCGCCGTGGAACCCCGAGGCGTGCCTGGCCTCGATGGGCATCTACATCTTCGACTTCGCGCTGCTGCAGCAGGTGCTGCTGCAGGACGCGGAACACGACAGTTCCCACGACTTCGGCAAGGACATCATCCCGGCGCTGGTGGCGCAGGGCGAGCGGGTGTTCGCCTACTCGTTCTGGGACGAGAACAAGAAGGAATCGAAGTACTGGCGCGACGTCGGCACCCTCGACGCCTACTTCGAGGCCTCGATGGACCTGATCCAGATCGACCCCGTATTCAACCTCTACGACCCCGAGTGGCCGCTGCGCACGTACCAGCCGCAGTTCCCACCGGCCAAGTTCGTGTTCGAGGAGGACGGACGCCGCGGCAGCGCGATCAGCTCGATCGTCTCCCACGGCTGCATCGTCTCCGGCTCGACGATCAACCGCTCGATCCTGTCGCCCAACGTGCGGGTCCACTCGTACTGCGAGATCGAGGACTCGATCCTGATGCCGAACGTGACCGTCCACCGCCACGCGCGCATCCGGCGGGCGGTGGTCGACCGCGACGTCGAGCTGCCGCGCGGCGCGATCGTCGGCCACGACCCGGCCGAAGACCGCCGCCGCCACACCGTTTCCGAGGGCGGGATCGTGGTCGTCACGCCGGGCGAGGAGTGCCTGGTCGACCCCGCCTACCGCTGACCCCTTTGCAAGGAGAACCCCGATGACCACGATCGACTCCGTCTTCGCGCGCGAGGTGCTGGACAGCCGCGGCAACCCGACCGTGGAGGTCGAGGTCGTGCTGGAGGGCGGCGCGATGGGCCGGGCGGCGGTGCCGTCGGGCGCCTCCACCGGCGAGCGCGAGGCGGTCGAGCGCCGCGACGGCGACAAGAAGCGCTACCTCGGCAAGGGCGTGCAGAAGGCCGTGGCGGCGGCCAACGACCTGCTGGCCCCGCAGCTCGAGGGCGAGGACGCGCTCGACCAGGCGCTGTGCGACCAGCTCATGATCGAGCTCGACGGCACCTCGACCAAGAAGAAGATCGGCGCCAACGCGATCCTGGCCTGCTCGCTCGCCGTCGCCAAGGCCGCCGCCGAGGCGACCGGGATGCCCCTCTACCGCTACGTCGGCGGTGTCGGCGCGCGGGTGCTGCCGGTGCCGTTCATGAACATCGTCAACGGCGGCGCCCACGCCGACAACAAGCTCGACCCCCAGGAATTCATGATCGTGCCCCACGGCGCCAAGAGCTTCGCCGAGGCGCTGCGCGCGGGCGTCGAGGTGTTCCACAACCTGAAGGCGATCCTGAAGAAGAAGGGCCAGGCCACCTCGGTCGGCGACGAAGGCGGCTTCGCCCCCAACCTCGCCTCCAACGAGGAGGTGCTGGAGACGATTCTCTCGGCGATCGCGGCCGCCGGCTACAAGGCCGGCAAGGACATCTCGCTCGCCCTCGATGTCGCCGCCTCCGAGTTCCACGAGGGCAAGAAGTACGTGTTCAAGAAGAGCGACGGCGCGGTCCGGACCTCCGACCAGATGATCGCGATGTACGAGAAGTGGGTGAAGGACTACCCGATCGTCTCCATCGAGGACGGCCTGGGCGAAAAGGACTGGGACGGCTGGAAGAACCTGACCACGGCCCTCGGCTCGAAGCTGCAACTCGTCGGCGACGACCTGTTCGTCACCAACCCGGCGATCCTGAAGGAAGGCATCGACAAGGGCATCGCCAACGCGGTGCTGGTCAAGGTCAACCAGATCGGCACCTTGACCGAGACCCTCGACTGCGTGGCCATGGCCACCCGCGCCAGCTACGGCTCGATGATGAGCCACCGCAGCGGCGAAACGGAGGACGTGACGATCGCCGACCTCGCGGTCGCCACCAACTGCGGCCAGATCAAGACAGGCTCGGCCAGCCGCACGGACCGAGTGGCCAAGTACAACCAGCTCCTCAGGATCGAGGAAGAACTGGGCCCCATGGCCCGCTACGCGGGCGGCACCATCCTGCGCAAGTAACGCCCGCTTCCGTTCCCGAACCGCGCGGCGCCGGCAACGGCGCCGCGTTGTTTTTCGGGCCACGGCTGAGGCGGGCTGAAACCGAAGTCGAACAGCGCGGCCGAGTGCCGCCGCGGCGAAGTCGAACCGACGCTCCGCCGCCAACCGGCGGAGCCCCGAGTCGAACCGTGGAGGTCCGTCCGGGTCTTGCCCATAGGGTCCTCAGATTGAGGCCGGAAACGTCTCTCGGACATCACCAGCAGGCGACGCGGGCTGCTGCGGCGTGATGAGAGCGAGAGTCTCTCGGTACTCTCTGGCCTCTGCGAGTTCGGTGAACTCGATCCGGGCATCGTGTCGACGAACGGCCTCGGCGATCTCCGTCAAGGGAACCCTGAAGAACTCCCTGCGCTCGTTGATCATGTTGACCCGCCGGCTCGCGAACGCCTTCTGGAGTTCGCTCTCCAGCTTCGGCGCATCCTCGGTGTAGATGAGGGCATGCACGTCGAACGAAAAGGGAACGGACGCATCACCCAGTTCCTTGACGCGTTCCATCGGTTCCAGGCGTCGTGTCATTCCGATCTTGAAGACGTTCTCGCCGAACGAGCCGATGTTCGAGATCACGTAGACGTGCCCGGACTTGGTCAGCTGCGCGCGTGACAGCGCTCGTTGCTTGTTCGCCTGTGCCTCGGCCAGCCGCGCCTCCATTTCAGCAATCTTGGCGTTGAGGGCGTCAAGCTTCGCGCCATGGGTTCGCGCCACTTCGCCCCGAGCCTTCTCGATGGCAGCGGCGAACCGGCGCTCGTCAGCCTCTGCTTCGGCCTGTGCCTTCTCGATCTCGACGCGGACCTTCTCCTCTTCCCGCTGCTCTTCACGAATCCGCCGCTGCTCTTCCTTCTCCGATTGCTTCTTCTGTTCGTGCTCATACGCCAGGCGCAACTCGGCCAGCTTCAGGTCCAGATAGGCGGGCATCACACGGATGTTGTGTGAACTCCCGCAAGCATTGATGGCCTCGTAAGCCTTGCGGAGCCGCTCCTCCATCTTTGATGCGTTGTTCCACGTGGTGTCAGCGACGGCGGCATCGCTCTCGGCATTGAAGGCCCGGAGCATCAAGCGCGTGTACTGGGCAGTCAGCTTCCGGCCCTCAGCCTTGCTCCCGCCCACTTGCCATTCTGTTTGGCAGACCACGGCCAGCTTGGCCTTGACCATCTCCTTCTGTTGTCGCCGAATCTCGTCAAGCTGGGTCTTGTACTTCTCGGGGGTGTCGAAGTCGTAGTGCGGTTTATAAAGCCCGTCTGCTGCGAGTTCGAGAGTGTCTTCGTAGACGGCGACCTCGCGAATCAGGCGATCGAGGAGTGCCCGCTTCTCCGAGTATTCGGCTGACAGTTGCGCGTTCCTCTTCTCTGCATCCGCCTCGGCACGGGCGAGGTCCTTGGCAACCCGGTCGAGACGGTTGTTGCGATCTGCAATCGCCCGGTCGATGTCGAGGATCGGGGCGTAGTGTCGTGTCAGCTCGCGAGAATGCGCCGCAGCTTTGAGCCAGAGAATGAGAAAGACGACAGCCGCCAACAACAATCCGAGTGAAGCGGGACTGACCAAGTTGCCTCCCTTGCGGCAGGCGAGCCGTGGCGTCCGCCGCGAATTGGAGGCTAGAGTCTTCCTCCGCACCTGGTCAAGGCGCGTCCGCCCGCGGGGTAGGCTACGATTCCCTCCCCGACTAGAGAGCCGTCGTTCCTCGTGGATCTGGCGGACCGGGCCTGTGACAAGTGAGGTTGTCCCGGCATGGATCTCTGGCACGGCTCTGCCTCCGATTTCTTGAGACTCGCCTCGACGGGCGCGCTCCCGAAGCACATGCTGGGCAACTTCTACGGGCTGCACGGAGCGCAGCCCAGCCCTGCAGAGGTTCGGAGCTGGGAGTACTCGCTGGCCGAGCTCGCGCAAGCTGTGCGACCCCTGGCCGAGCGGGCCGATGTGGGCGTTTCCATCGCGGCTGATGGCGTGACCGGGTGGAACCACGGCGCTGGCCTGACGACGGCCCGTGGACCCCTCGGAGTGGCACTCGAATACCACCTGCCGCTAAGCGCCAAGCGCCTGGACGCGGTGTTCACGGGGCACGACGAGGTGGGCACACCCGGCGCAGTCGTGGTCGAGCTCAAGCAGTGGTCCGACGTCGACCTCGAAGATGAACACGCCGAGAACGTGCTCGTGGGCGGGGTGGAGCACGTGCATCCCTCCGAGCAAGCCCGCGACTACGCCTCCTGGCTGGCGGAGTACCACAGCGCGTTCGTCGACGGCGCGATGGTGGCCGCCTCGGCTGCGTACTGCCACAACCTCGCGCCGACCGCTGCCGCCCCTCTGCGCGACCCACGCTTCCGCGACGTCCTCGAGGAGAGCCCGCTGTTCGTCGAAGGCCAGGGCGGCGACTTGGCCGGATTCCTGGGCTCCCAGGTGGGGGCTGGTGGCGGTGTCGCGCTTCTCGACCGTCTGTTCGGGGCGTCGTTCCAGCCGAGCAAGCGTGTGCTGGATCGACTCCAGGCCGTGCTTGACGGCGACGAGCGCTGGAAGCTCCTGGACGAGCAACGTCTGGCCTACAACGCGATCCTCGCCGAGGTGCGGCGACAGCGGGCGCGCGTGGGCCGGTCCACGGTTCTCGTTCGAGGCGGACCGGGCACCGGCAAGACGGTCGTTGCCGTTCAACTCCTGGCGGCTGCGCTGCGCCTTGGCTGGAAGGCCGCCCACGCGACCGGTGGAAAGGCCTTCACGACGGCCCTCCGCTCCGCGTTCTCGGGGGCCGACGACCTGTTCATCTGGAACATGAACGTACGCAACGCTCCGACTCAAGGGCTCGACCTCCTGCTGGTGGACGAGGCCCATCGAGTTCGGGCGACGAGTGACACCCGCTGGACCCGGGCCGCGGAGCGTGGCAAGCGCAGCCAGACCGAGGAGCTGATGAATGCCGCCAAGGTAACCGTGTTTCTCCTCGACGAGAACCAGTTCGTGCGGCCCGACGAGATCGGGTCGAGCAGCGTCATCCAGGAAGAAGCGAGGCGCCTGGGTGTCAGGGTCAAGGCTGTCGACCTGGCCACGCAGTTCCGATGCGGTGGGTGTCGCGAGTACACGCAGTGGGTCGACTGGGTCCTCGGCTTCGCGGACGACCGGCCGGAGCCGTGGGGCGAGAAGTACAGCGTCTCCATGGTGGACGACCCCGAGAGCCTCGAGCAGTTGATCGCCGAAACCCAGGCTCCCGAGACGGCGCGCCTCGTTGCTGGCTTCTGCTGGCCCTGGAGCGACGCTACGGCCGATCGGCAGCTTGTGCCCGACGTCGAGATCGGGAACTGGCGTCGCCCCTGGAACGAGAAGGCCAAGGACAAGGCCTACCCGCCCGCGAGGCACCCGTACACGCGCTGGGCGATGACGCCCGAGGGCGAGAAGCAGATCGGATGCATCTACAGTGCTCAGGGGTTCGAATTCACGCGCGTCGGCGTGATCTGGGGTCCAGACCTGGTCTGGCGCGACGGCCAGTGGGCGGCCAACCGCAGCGCGTCCTACGACAAGCCGGTGAAGTCTCGCGGCGCCGACATGCTGACCCTCGTGCGAAACGCCTACCGCGTCCTGCTGACGCGGGGTCTCCGAGGATCGCGGCTACTCATCCTGGACGAGCAGACGCGAGCCCACGTCGCGGACGCTCTGGCGGGCATGCAGGGGCCACAGCCACCCGCCCGTTAGCTGCGGTCGGACCCTCGGCGCAGGCTGAGGGCCGCCGCGTACTCCGCGCTGAGATCGAACCCTGCGTCGAGCTTTGGGTCGATCCGCTTCAGCCCGACGTACATCATCGACACGAGCTGCAACCCGCTGAAGGTCTTGTTCGGGATCGCCTTGAGTGTGTACTTCCGCTCCGGGTCGCCGACGTCGAGGCCGCTGCGTCCGAGCATCGCGATCTCGAAAGTGATCTCCTTGGTTTCCCGCAGTGGAAGCTCATCGAACAGTTCCAGGGCCGACAAGCAGTACGCCATCGCGTCGGGACGCGGCCCGCTCGCCCGGAAGCCCTTCTGGGCGAGGGCGCTTCGATCCGCGCGCAGGATCTCTGCCAGCGGCGTATCCGGTGCGAGGCCGATCGCGGTCCCGAGGGCGGCATCGGCGTCCTCGACTCGATCCGCCGCGAGCAGCGTGCGAGCCAGCCCTGCGGCGGCCTGCTGATCCCGCGGCAGCAGTTCCACAGCCTTGCGGAACAGACGTTCAGCTTCGGCGAGGTTGCCGTTGTTGCCCTCGATGGCTGCGAGGTTCCGGTAGGCATACCCATCGGTCGCGTCGAGTTCGATCGCGTAACGCAGGGCCTTTGCTGCCTCGGCCGGGCGGTCGCCGCGGAAGTACGCGACGCCCAATGCCACGTACACGCTGGCGCGGGGTGGGCCCAGGCGCGAGGCCTTCTCGAGCAACCCGGTGGCCCGCTCGATGCGCCCCGTGTCCGAGCAGGCCATTCCCAGATTGAAGAGCGCGCGAGGATCTTCCGGGTCGATCCGCAGCAGCTCTTCGAGGATGGGCATCGCGGCCGCGTAGTCGCCCCGCTGGAGCAGTTCGACACTGTAGTCGAGCGGGCTTGCGGCGCCCTCCGCCGGCAGCCACGACACGGTCAGCGTGTCGTCTTCGATCGCTACGGTGACCCGTCCGCCATTGGCCGCAAGGCGGTCCTCGAAATACCGAGCGACCGCGACCTCGAACTGCTCCGAGCCAGGCTCACGAGCGCCTTCAGGCAACTGCGACCGGTCGAAATCGGCGATGCCGAGAGTGAACGTGAAGGGCCTGGTGCTCACTGCAGGGGGACCCACCGATACCAGTCGGTCACGCCGAGCAGCCCGGCCCAAGAGTCCACCCGCTGGCGATCGCCCCCCGAGCCTTCCGGGATCGCGTTCCAGGCGTCCAGAAGCTCCTGCCCTCGGCGATCGAAACCGCGGGCGGCGTAGGGAACGCCGAACCGCGAGATGCCCAGCAACAGGTCCGCGAACAGGGCCGTCGCCGCGTTCATCGACACGCTCGCACGGTAGACGTCGCGCGGCGCGATGGCTTCCACGTTGGGTGCCAGGGCTTGCGCCGCTTGGCTCTGCTCCTGGGCGATGGCCTCGGCCTGCTGCTCGGCCAGTTTCGGATGGGTCACGCGAAGCCTCTCGTTGATCCGCATTCCGATCGGCTGCGAGCGAAGCTGCGTCAGCAGGCCGTCGTGGAGCTGGGTCGCGAACTTCTCTCGGACTCCTTCGGGAACGGTGTCCGGAAGCGCCCCCCGGATCGCGTCCAGGCCACGTCCGGTCGAAGCGAACAGCTTCCGTTCGCCGTCCGGCAAGGAGTAGAGGCGCAACGTGAAGCTGGCCTCGAAGGCGAGGTGGTACTCGGCGGTTGGGCTGGCCGGGTTGTAGGTGGCAACGTGAGTCCGGGCGCCCGAACGGGCCATCTTAAAGCGCCCTGGAACCGCCAGGGCTCCGTCACGTTCCACGGCCACCGGCATGCCGGTCAGCCGCTCGACTTCGGCGAAGAGTGCGGTGAGTTGCGGGGAGAGGCTCACGCGCCGATCTTACCGGCTGATCCGACACGGCCCGTTATCCGGCCTGCTTCCGCCAGAGCCCGGTGGTCGTCTGCACTACTCGCCGCAGCACCCGCCGCGCCTCTGTGACATCCACATCCGCCTCCAGCAGATCCAGGATCGCCACGCACTCCAGCGCCGACCCCCGCGCGATCGCGGTGAACCGCGCCTGCTCGCCGCGCGAACCGCGCCCGTACCCCTCGGCCAGATTCAGCACCACACTGGCCGCCGCCCGCCGAAGCTGGTCCCCCAGTCCGCTCCCGTGGGGAGCCAGATTCGCCACCTTGCGATGGAACTCGACCGCCAGCCGATAGCAGTCGAGCCGGTGAACCGTGCCGTCGTTGCTGTTGGGGACCGTGTAAGCCATCGCGCCACCTCCTCGGCGGGGCCCCTTGCCCCGCCTTCGCAGCAGGAGGCGGGCAAGGGGCCCTCAGTCGAGGAGGTGGCGCGCCCACACTGCGTTCCGCCAACAGCCGGGCACGGCCCGTGACGGCGGGAACCGCAAACCGCCCGCCGGCGCGGGACGTGCGGGACGCACCGGGAACGTCCGCACCGCAGCGGTTTGCCGCCTGTCTGAGATGAACGAATACCTTCAGCTCGGCCAGCTACAGGTCGCGGAATAACTCCTGGAACACCGCGATCGAAGTGTTGGATTGAAGGCCTCCTGCAAACAGCCAGGACACCCACTCATCGACGACCTGAAGGGCGTCCTCGGACAGCCGCCACGGAGAAATCTGGTACCCGGCCGGGTCGGCGCCGATCGGGAAAAGGTGATCGAGGCGAAGGATCGACTCCGCGACGCCCCCGATCGGCAGAGCGTCCGTCATGTACTGCGGATACTCGCCATGGCGGATCCGCTTGACGAACTCCGCCCCCCAACCACCGCGGGTGTAACTGGCATCGGCGCCGTAGTAGGGAGCGACCAGGAGGGTTCGCGCACTCTGATAGGCGGCGGCGTCTCTGCGGAGAGCGGCGGGGACGGGGCGACCGCCGCTGCTGACCACGATGGCCGGCCGCACCTTGCTGCGCTGGACGGCGTAGTGCTCGCCGGGGTGAAGGGGCAGGGCGGCCACGGGCAAACCGTCGCCAGCCCCTGATGTGCCCGGGCGAAACGGCTCGACCCTCAACTCGGCTCGAGAGTGCTCGCCGGGGTCGGCGCTCCTCTTCGCCACGAAGAGTCGATGCGGCTTCTGCTCGGGGTAGGGGACGAGCGTTCGGATCAGGCGACCGCGGACCACAGTCTGAGCTGGGTCCTCCACCCACCAAGAACCGAACTGAGCCTGGATGCTGTCCTCAGGGAACATCCCGTCCGGCCCGCGTGGGGGACGTCCAGATGTCGTCCGAGAACGTGGCGCCGCCTTCGAGTGTGGGCACCGGCTCCCCCGCGAGGCTGTCGAGCCAGCGGACGCCCTCTTCGAAGACCTCGTCGTAGCGCGGCTGCACGACCACGACCGCTGCGCGTTCCCGGCGTCGCGCAGCCAGCCGCTCCTGCATCTCCACCCTGGCCTGTCGCACGGCTTCCTTCCTGGCCCGGCGGACCTTTGCTGTCGGCGCTTCAGGTTCAGCCGGGGGAGCGGCGGTTTCGGCGGCCGGAGCGGCCGCGAAGTGGAGCAATTCTCCGGGTACGGCCCGCAGCATCGGGTCCGTTCGGTAGACGTAACTGAGCAGGCCCCCCGTGTCGTCGCCGTACTCGTGAACGGCACGCCGGACAGCCGACACGATCTCAGGCGGAAGGTCACGTGCCGTCTCAGCGAACAGGTGATCGTCGAGGACCTTGAAGCGGACTCGTTCTTCGGCGTCCCGCCCGGCAAACACTCGCCGCTGGGCATGTACCGACTCGGTGACCGACTCGATGCGCCCAAGGACATCGACCGCCCACGGGCCGAACCTGTAGAAGGTCCAGGGTGTACCGGTGTAAGTCTCCCCATCGTGCCGTTCCGCATAGGCGAGGTCGGCAAGGTACACATACTTGAGGAGATGGATCGGCCCGAGTTCTTGCTGGCCCGGGTCTTCCTGCCCTGCGGCGGCGAGGGCAAAGCGGAGGACAAGATCCACGCGGTCGACGTTCATGCGCGCGCTGGACAACGTCGAAAAGTCTACTCCGTTTCGCGACCTTGACGCCCTCCCACTCAACTCGGTCCAGACCGAGTTCGGCGCGCCGACCGTGGTTCTCGCCGGCGCGCGGGCGGGGTCACGCCGCGCCGGCCCGGGTCCCGCGGCGCGGGCGGGGTGGGCTCGCTCCCTTCGCTCGCTTGCCGGTCCGGGGTGGCGCACGCGGTTCGCGGCGTGCGCGGTCGGGAACGGAAGCGCCCCCGCTCATCCCGCGACCGTCGCGCCAGAACCGCTGTGCACGGTCGGTTCTGGCACGCCGGTCGCAGCGCGCACCACGGCTGCCATTGCGGGGCGCTCCTTCGTCGAGCGGGGCACCTCGTCGCCCTCCTATTGCGAGAGGGCGACGAGGCGCCCCTCCACGACAAAGGAGGTTGCGATGGCGCAGGCGCACCGTAGCGGACACGCGGGAGCGGTCTGCCGGCTGGACGGCTATCGGCTGGCGGTGGAGTTCGATGCCGCCGTCGTGGCGCTTGGGCTCAAGGGGGATCTGCGGGATCAGTTGTCGCGGGCGTCGGCGAGTGGCGCGCTCAATCTGGCCGAGGGGTACGGTCGCATCTCGAGGAAGGACAAGCGGCGGTGCTATGCGATCGCGCTCGGGTCGGCGCGGGAGTGTGATGCGGCGCTGGAGCTGGCTTGCGGGCGCGGAGTCGTCGTGCCGGTCGAAGTCGTGAACGGGATCGCGCGGGTGGTCCGGGTCGTCGAGGGCCTGGTGAAGGCGATGTCGTGAGGCTCAGCTCGCGAGCTTCTCCCGCACCCACTCGCCGATCAGCGTGGCCTCGTCCACTCCCCGTTCCTGTGCCCGGCGCCGTAGTTCGGCCTGTTCGTTGGGAGTGAGGGTCACTCGCAGGTCGTGTGCGCCTCCGCGAACGAAGACCCTGGCCTCGACCTCCTCCAGATCTTCCTCGTGGTCGGTGAGGTCGTGGTGATCCCAGTAGTCCGCCAGGGCCTGGATCGAATCCGTTTCGGGAATCTTCATCGTCTTCGCCAACGGACGAACCGTTGCTGCTCGGCCCGTGTCATGGGTCGAGCCGTTACAGGATAGCCCCGGCCGTCCGGGAACGCGATGACCACGCACAAGAGCCGTCGCCCTGTCCGGGTCTCGCCAAGCACGTGGTACACCGGATTCGGGCCATCTCGGCGGGCTCGGAGGACGAGGCTCGAGCCGAAACACACGTCCTCAACCTCGCCGGGGTGGACCCCGTGCCGAGCGATGTGATCGACTCTGTCGTTCGGCCAGATCAGCGAATGGACCGCCACGTACGGATGCTCGCGGATGCCGGTGTCGCCGTGGGTCCGGGGTTCCGGCCCCGCAGGCACCGGCAGGGCGGCGGTTCGGGGCGGCGCGCCGACTCCGCTTGCGACGGCGCGCGGGCGGGGTGGCGCCGTGCCGGCGGGGGTGCCGCGGCGCGGGCGGGGTGGGCTTGCTCGCTGCGCTCGCTCGCCGGGCGGGGTAGCGCACGCGGTTCGCGGCGTGCGCGGTCGGGGACGGACCGTGCCACCCGCAGCGGTACCATACCGCCCTGGGCACCCCGCCGATGATGAACCTCGAAGAAGCGAAGAGGATCCTGGGCGCATTCGCGCGCGAGGGCGTCGAGTGCGTGATGATCGGGTCGGTGGCGATGGCCGCGCTGGGGCCCGGCATGTTGTATCGCATGAAGAAGGGCACGGTCCGTCCCCAGGACCGACTGGACGCCGAGACCCTGCGCCGGGAGTTCGGCCTCGACGAGGCCGACTGATGGGCGTGCGCAAGTTCCGCTCGGTGGAAGAAATGCCGGGGCCGCCGAAGCGGCCCCGGCTGGTCCCGGAGAATCTGGAACTGGCGCTGGGCCTGTCGTCGCTCGCTCACGGCCTGAAGCGAACCCGGATGAAGCCCGGGGTGCGCCGATTCCGCTCCTGGGACGAAGCTCTCGAGTCCCGGCTCGGAACCGCAGGGCGTCAGGGCGGCGACCAAGACGCCACGCCCTGACGCCGTCGTCCCGCCAGCGATTCATTCCGCCCGGCGCCCAGTGGGCTTTGGCCCGAACCCAGACGGGCTACCGCTGGATCCGGCTGCGGGCCGCGCGCGCCAGGAAACGACTGCCGCACCGCGTCGCGGAGTCGCAGCACCAACGCACTCGGGGCGCCGACCGTGGGGAAGTCTACGCCGCGCGGTGTATGGTGCACGCGGCATGTGGACCTGGTGGAGAGCCGCGAGCGCCTGTGCCGTCCTCACCACGCTGTCGCACGCGCCGTTCGCGAAGGCCGAGGAGCGCGGCGTCGAGTTGCGGCTCGGCGCGCTCGCCGCGCGCGGTCTGCTCGACACGACCTCGTCCCTCCCGCACACGCCCGACTTCGCGTACGGGCTGGTCTCGGGAACGGTCACCCAGACGCTGCCCCTGCGTGGTGGCTGGGACGCAGGGCTCGGCGCGCAGCTCGACGTGCCGCTGGGCGAAAGCGGATTCGGTCTGCAACTGCTCGTCGATCACGCGTGGACCGACGTTGCGGGCGACCTCGGCAGCCTGCGGGTGCGAATGCAGTACGAGACGGCCTTCCCTCCCGACTACGCGCGCCGGATCGTGGACGTGGACACCGAATCGGAGTGGCCCGGGGCGACGGGCCGCGCCCGCACGCTCGCGCTGGCGGCGAACTTCGCCTGGACACGACGGGAACGCGGCGGCTGGCGCTGGGGCGTGTCGGGCGGCGTGGCGCTGCTCCGGACCTCGGCGACGGTGCAGAGCCTCGGCCACGGCCGCTACTGGCTGGGCGGGCACGGCGTCCTGTTCGGAGACGTGGCCGAACTGGAGTTCGAGACGGCTCCCACGAGCGGGCTGGGATTCGACGGCGGTGCCTTCGTGGACGTGAAGGTCGGATCGCGGCTGAGCCTGCGCCTCGACGGCCGCTGGTACGCCGCGGGGGAGCGCAGCGCAGACGTCACGCTGACCCGCGTGCTGAACGTCGACGACCTCTTCAGCGAGCCGCGCGACCTGCAGTCGATCTCAGCCGTGTTCGAGCCCGCGCCCGTCGCGGTCGCCGCGTCCTTCTTTCGCGCCTCGCTGTCGCTCGGCTACCGCTTTTGATCGCGCCGCACTTCGGCGCGCGGGTCCCGGATCACGATCGAGACCCCGGCTGCGCCCGTCAGATCACGAAGCTCATGTAGTACGCGAGCGGGCCGGACGGGCGCACGAACTGGACGTCGGTCAGGCCCCAGCGCCGGACCAGGACGTGGCGGTGGCGCCCCTCGGCCAGCGTCCGGCCCGCTGCGACGACACGAAAGTCGAAGCGCACGACCACCGTCTCGTTGAGCCCCCAGTCGAGCAGCGGCGCGGCGATGGAGTGGCGTTCGATCTCGACTTCGAGGGGTTCGTCGCCGAGGTACAACGCGCGGCGGGCGTGCGCTTCGGCACGACGGCCCTCGGCCTCGAGAGCCTCAGCCTCCGCGCGCAGCGTCTGTTGCGCCTCGAGCCGGATCTCCTCGCGCACCGCGGCGAGCATGGCCTCCGAGCCCTGGGTGCCCACGCCGCCGAGCCGAAACAGGGCGAACCCGGCGAAGGCGAGCGCCGCCGCGGCCGCGAGGTGGCGGCCGCTCCGCACCGCCAGCAGGCGGCGCCCCCGATCGGCGACCTCGCGGAGGAACAACCCCCAGTCTTCCATGGTGGTCCACACGATAGCAACGGGCCCCCTTCGCGAGATCGACGTCGTCGCCGTGCGAGCCGAAAGTTCATGGGGTCTGCGCGCGCGCGGACAGCCCTGTCCAACGCGACAAGCCCTGGTTCCACTGTGGCCGACCAAAGGCGGCACGGAGACCCTCGCGGCCATGAGCAGCGACGGCACGCTGTGCTCCAAGGTCGAGACGCGGGAGTGAGGCCCGCACGTCATTGCGCACGAACCGATCCGGAGACGCCCGGCGCTGGATGTGTCGTATCACCGTCCGCAGTGGAGGTCGTCGCGTTCCCGACCGGAGCGCTCAACGGCGCACTCGATAGCGCAGGTGGAGGACCCGGTTGCCCTGAATCACGACGTCAGGCCCCTCCAACAGGTGCTGCGCCTTGACCGCCCCGAAGTAGCGCTTGCCGGACCCGAGCACGACGGGGGCCACGTCCATGCGCACCTCGTCGACCAGGCCCGCGGCGAGGGCCTGGCCACCGACGTCGCCAGCGGCGACCTCGACCAGGCGCTCACCCGCCAGCGCCTGGGCCCTGGCCACGGCCGCCTCGACGCCGTTGACGAAGTGAAACGGCGCCGCGTCGTCCCAGCCCGCGGGCGGCGGCCGATGCGTCACGACGATCACGTGATCGATCCCGCTCGGAGGCTTCCCGTCCCAGCCGCTCGTGATGTCGAAGACGTGGCGGCCGGCGATCGTCACGCCGATCTGGTCCCAGTACGAGCGGGTGTAGTCGTAGGACGCCTGCGACACTTTCAACGCGCCGCTGGCGTCCAGCGGGACGTCGCCGTTGGACAACCAGTCGAACAGCGGTCCGGGCTGGTCCTTCTCGTCCGCGATGAAGCCGTCGACCGACACCGAGCCGTACAGGACGACCTTGCCCATGGCGCTCTCCTCTGCTTTGGGGGTGCCTCCAAGGTAGCGTGTCGTGGGTTGTCGGTCTTGTAGGAAATCAATCGGCCGGCAGCGGCCAGCCGTCCAGCACGTGACCGGGATGCTCGCGCAGGAACCGCCGCCGGGCCTCGAGGTAGCGGGTCGGGGTGAACCCGGTGAACGCCCGGAACTCGTGGCCGAAGTGGGCCTGGTCGGCGTAGCCTGCACCAGCGGCGAGGTCGCTCCAGTCGACCGGTCCGGCGGGGTCGATCGCGAACGCGGTGGCGGCGAAGCGGTAGGTGCGCGCCAGCCGCTTCGGCGTCACGCCGACGATCTCCTTGAACCGCCGTGCCAGGTGAGTGCTGCTGACGCCGGCCGTGCCGCTCAGGTCGCCGATCGCGGCCGCCCCGCTGGTCGCCGCCAGGACGCGGCTCGCATGGCGGACCAGCCCCAGGCCGGCGGTCTCGGCCAGGCGTCGCATCAGCTCTCCCTCGAGCACCGTCAACATCGCGTGTGGTCCGTCCGCCGTGGCCAGGCGCTCTCGCAGCTCGGCAACGGCGGGCCGGCCCCAGACCTGCTCGATCGTCAGCGGCCGGTCGCACAACTCGGCCGCGGGCATCGGCAGGAATGGCCCCAGCCCCCACGGCTTGAAGTGCACGCCGACGGACCGGGTCCAGGCGGGGTAGCTGAACTCCCACGCACGCGTCGGCATGGTGACCACACAGCCGTCGGCGAACGCTGCCGCTTCGACGTGGGCGCCGCCGCGGATTCGGAACGGCGCACCGAGGTTGACGATCAACAGCGTCGCCGGCGGCGGCAGCGCCAGCCGGGCGTACGGCGGCGCACCTTCGAGGGAGTACAGGTCGTCGATCAGCCCGTCCAGTGGCGCGCGCGGCCTTCTGGACACGTACTCCATGCGCACACAGTAACGCAGGCGTCTCGCGGCGCCATCCCGCCAGGGTCAGCGCTGTTGCCCGCGGCGGCGCCTCCGGGCCGCGTGGAGCAGGGCCGGCAGCGCGCCGCCGAGAGCGGCGGCGAACAGGGTGGCCGGCCACGCGGTCGCGCCCAGGGTTGCCACGGTCGCGGCCAGGCCGCCCGTGATCGCGCCGGCGAAGACCAGCCGCCCCGCGCTCCAGCGCACCGCCTCGGGTTGCGAGGGAGCCGGTCCCGGATTGGCGCCGACGAGCCGCAGCACGTGCTCCTGGAGCAGGCGCACCTCGCCGCGCAAGTGCCGGAGCTCGTCCGCGATGCTCAACGCTCGAGCCGCTTGTAGAACGCCGACTCGACCGCCAGCAAGCCCGCCTTGAAGGCGAGCTTGGACTCGGCGGCGTCGACGACCAGGGCGAAGTGGCGGCACTCCGGGTCGCGCTGGCGCGACCAGTCCAGGATCGGGGCGGCGAGGCGGGTGAAGTCGGCCGGGGCGAGGGCGCCGCTCGCCGCGAGTTCGGCCGCCCCGGGCAGCCGGCGCGCGTCGTCCTCCCGGTCGGCGGGCCACACGGGCGTCACGCGCAGCGCCTGCTCGCCGATTTCGACCCGCAGCAGGTACTGGATGCGGCCGTCGGCGTCGAACCAGCACGGAGGATGATCGAGCCCGCGGCCCAGACCGGACAGCTCGCGACGGAGATACGCAGCCTGCTGGCGCGTGTCCGCGAGGTCCGCGCTCGCTCGCTCCTTCTCCAGGAGCGCCGCCTCGTGTCGCTCGCGCAGTTCCGCCAGTTGCTTGCGCGCTTCGGCCTCGCGGGCCACGGCCGCCTCGAGCCGGGCCCGGGCTGGCGCGTCCAGGCCCTTGCCGAGCGCCTCGCGCAGTCGGCGGGACTGCTCCTCCTGAGCGCGCAGCTCGCGCTCGCGCGCCGCCAGGTGCGTGCGCGCCGCGGCCAGCTCCCCCTGGGCCCTCAAGGCGGCCTCGACCGCCGCGCGCTCGGCCCGCGCGGTGACGGACTGGCGCACCAGGGTCCTGAAGTCCTCGGGCCACTCCTCGTCCGCGACGGCGGCCTCGAGGTCGGAGAGCAGTGCCTCGCGCTCGCGCTCCACCAGCACGAGCCGCGCGCGCAGCGCGTCGGCCTCGCGCCGCTCTTCGGCCAGTTCGCGCCCCGCCGATTCCGCGGCCTCGTCCGCGTGCGCTTTCGCCTCCTGCTGGTCCGAGAGCACGCGCAGGCCGAGCAGCAGGGTGACGAAGAACAGCATCAGCAGCAGCTCGGTCAGCGTCGTGGCGAGCAGGCCCAGGCGCCGGGCGGCTCGCGGCTCGGACATGTCAGCGAACCCCGCGCAGGCGGGTCACGGCCGCGCGCAGCTCGCGCGCCAGCTCCTCGAGCGTGGCCGCGGACAGCCGGATGTCGGCCGCGAGCCGCTCGCGCGCGGACTGCAGCTCGGCAAAGGACGCCTGCTGGCTGCTGGCCTCGCCTTCGACGCGTGCGAGCTCGCGCCGCAGCGCCACCGCCGCGTCCGCGACAGCGCCGCCGGCTTCGCCGAGCGCCGGCACGGCCTGCCGCGTGCCCTCGGCCGCCGTGCGGAAGCTCTGGCCCGCGTTCTCCAGGTCCCGGGCGACGGCCACCAGTGACGCACGGGCGTCCTGCAGGCCCGTCGACATCTCTGCGAACCGGGCGCTCGCGTCGCGCACGGCGTCGCCCGCGCCGGCCAGCGTCGGCTCGAGCTCCGCGGATCGCGCGCGCAGGGTGGCGGTCGTCGCGGCCAGCGACGACAGGTCGTCGC
Organism: Acidobacteriota bacterium; assembly: GCA_011526565.1. Lineage (GTDB taxonomy): Bacteria > Acidobacteriota > Vicinamibacteria > Fen-336 > Fen-336 > WYBL01. The sequence goes on from WYBL01000060.1 coordinate 49,065, forward strand.
GGATCTGCCCGACGACGACCGCCGAGTCGGGCACCTCGAGCGTCGCCAGGCTGGCGACCACCCGCCGCACCTGGACCGCGACGTCTTCGGCCGCCCGCACGATCGGTTCCGCCGCGGCCGACATCACCGACGCCGAGGCCTCGGCCACTTCTTCGATCGAGGCCTGCAACGCCGCTGCCGAGCGCTCGCCGGAAGCCTCGAGCGGACGCAGCGCCCGCTCGACGGCCGCCGTCGCCGCCTGCACGGCCTGCTCCATCGCCGCTTCGACCCGCGCCGGGATCGGCTGCAGGGCCTGGACGTGGGCGTCCAGCGCCTCGGTGGCGCGGGCCTGGATGGTGCGGATCACGTCGTCGGTGGTCGTCACGTGGGTCGCCATCCGGTCGGCGAGCACGTCCATCTGGCGGGCGAGCTGGAACGAGGCCTCCGCCAGCGCTTTCTCCGCGTGATCGACCGCCTGCTCCTGGTTGGGCGTGAAGCCGGAGATCAACATCCGCGCGACGAGGCCCGCGACGGTCGTGCCCAGCGCCAGGGCGAATTGCGGGACCACGGCCTGGGCGTCGATCGGTGCCCCGCTCACGGCGCCGCGGATCGACCACAACGTGACGCCCAGCGCCAGCAGCGTGAACAGGAAACCGAGGAAGTAGGCGGCGTCGCCGAACTGCTCGCGCGACACTCGCCAGCGCTCAACGAACGCCGCGCAGCAGGCGAACGCGAGCACGGCACCCACGCTGCCGAGCACCGAGACGAGCGGCATGTCAAAACGCTGGCCCAGCAGGATGGCGGCCAGCCCGCCGGCCAGGGCCGCGAGGAAGGCGAGGCTCGCGCCGTTCATCTGGCCGGCACCGGCGTCGCCGCGCCGGGTGCCAGGCCGGGCGCGACGTCGACGCGATCGATCGCGACCTCCATGCCGTGCCCGAGCACGTGTTGCCACCAGACCACGAGCTCAGCCGGCGTGCAGGACGGGCCCTCGCGCGGGATCAGCAGCACCTTCAGCGTCACGCCGGAGAGATCGGCGCTCCAGCGACGCGCGTTCGCAGCGAGGGTCGCCTCGGGGTTCGCGCAGCCCGAGGCGTACATCGAGTACGCCGCGCTGTGCTGCATCAGGTCGGACACGACGAGCAGCGTCCGGGCCGCCGGAGACGACGGCTCGAGTCCCGCGCGCACGCTCAGCAATTGCAGCGCTTCGACGAGCGGGCTGCTCGCGTGGGTCGTGTCGCCGAGCGCCAGCCGGTCTTCGAGCGGACGCGCGAAGGCCGAGTCCCAGCGCTTGCGCAGCCGATCCGGGTTGGCGGCGAGCCAGCTCTCACCCGCGCCGTCCCCGGGATTGCAGCGGTCGAAGTCCTGCCGCAGCGGTTCCTTCCCGTCGCCCAGCGTGAAGACCCGGGCGCGGCCGCCGCGCGGCACGCCCTTCGCCCAGGCGTCGAGCTTTCCGCGCAGCCAGTCGCGCTGGAGGTCGGACAGCCGGTCGCTGGCGTCGAGCAGGAGCACGGCGTTCGACACCGGGCCGGCCGGGCTCGGGCAGTCGAGTTCGTCGAGCGTGTCGCGGGGCATCTGCACGAACACCGCGACGACTCCGCCGAGCACGGCCACGCACAGCACGCCCAGGGCGACGGCGAGCAGGTCCTCGCGCCGCTTCTTCTTCACGCGGCGCCTTCTCCTGCGAGAGCGCGGGCGAGCCGCTCTTCCATCTCGGCGCAGGCACGGGCCGCCGCCTCCGAGCGGGCGCGCAGCACGTCGGCCGTCGGCGGGGTGGCCAACTCCGGCACCTCGGCGAGCAGGGCCTCGTGGACCGGGCCGTCGGTGCGGTCGAAGTACGCGGGCGGCGGCGTCTTGCGCGCGGCGAGGTTGGCGTTGCGGTAGAGCTGCAGCAGCGCCGCCGTCGACTCCGAGACCTGGCCCACGAAGAGCCGGATCGTCTTCTGCTTCGTCGTCGCCGTCGCCACGGTGGCGGCCAGGCCGCCGACGACCGCGTCGTATCCGCCGAGGGCGTCGCGCATGGCCTGCCGCGCCTTGTCGGCAGCTCGCCGCAGTTCCAGCGAGAGCTCTTCCGCTGCGTCCTCCTCTTCTTCCCGCGCCTCCGCGGCCTGCCGCGCCACGGCGCCATAGCCGGGGTAGACGTCGTCGAAACGCCGGCCGGACACGAACCCCGCCACCGAGAGGATGGCGCCGAACCCGACGAGCGCCCAGGTGTCGAGGCGCGCGAAGCCGAACGGCGCCGCGGCGAACGTGACCTGGGCCGCCGCAAAGGCCTGGTCGAGGCCCTCGGGGCTGTCCAGCAGCGCCTCCCGCAGGTGACCGCTGGCCAGGGCCCACAGCGGAATCCAGGTGACGGCGACCGCGGCGGCCAGCGCGCCGGCCAGCTTCTGGAGCGGGCTCCGGTGGTGGAGGTGGGTGGACCAGCGCCCGGCCGTGCCGCAGATCACCAGGTCGATCGTCGCGAAGACGAGGGCGACGGTGACGCCGCCGAGCGCGCCCCGGTCGTTGCCGACCGCGAAGAAGTAGGCGTTGAGCATGGCCTCGAGCGTGGTCAGCAGCACCAGCAACATGAAGGCGAGCAGCCGCGAGCGCGGGTACTCGGCGGGGCGATCCAGCTCGTGCTCGTCGCGGAAGCGCTGCAGGCGCGCGTCGGCGTCTTCGACGACCGCGCGCGAGCGCTTCAGGCCCAGCCGCGCGTCGTGTCGTGCGGCCTCGATTGCACGCAGGCCGTCTTCGCCAGCCGCCCGGACCCGCGCCGCAGGGTCCTCCTCGGCCGCGCGCTGGATGCGTCGGCCGAGTTCGGCGAGCTCGGCCAGTTCACGGGCGAGGTTGGTCGCGATGTGCTTGCGGACCTCCTGGACGATCTCCTGCTGCGGCCCGTCGAGGGCCTGCGTGTCGGAAGCCGGCAGCTCGAGACGGCCCGCGTCCCGGCCCTTGTCGCGCAGCCGCAGGCGGGCGGCGGTGGCCTCGACGTCGAGCGGCTTGAATCCGCCCGGCACGATCCGCGGCTGCGCCGGCAGCAAGACGCCGATCAGGCGCCGCCAGATCTGGACGAGCACGGGGCCTCCTTCGGACGCATCCTAGCGCTGCGGACGGCCGGCGGCCTCGCGGGCGAGCCGCCGGAAAGTAGAATCCGGGCGCCGTCATGGGAATGGAGCGTGGAATGGATCGCGACGAGATTCGGCGCAGGGTCAAGGAGACGGTCGCTCGGGTGACCGAGCTGGACCCGGCCTCGATCGCCGACGACGCGTCGTTCGTCGAGCAGCTCGGCCTCGACTCGCTGGCCCTGATCGAGATCGCGGTCCACGTCGACCACGCCTGGCAGCTCAAGCTCACCGACGACGAGATGAAGGGCATGGGCACCGTCGACGGCGCAGTGGAACTCGTGGTGCGGAAGATGGCGGAGAAGGGGGCGTCCGCGCCTCGGGCATGAGCTCGCGGGTCGTGGTCAGCGGCATCGGGCTGGTCACCTCGCTCGGCTGCGACGTCGAGGCGTTCTGGGACGCGCTGCTGGCGGGGCGCTGCGGGACCGGTCCCGTCCGCTCGTTCGACACCTCCGCCTACCCCGTCCACGTGGGTGGCGAGGTGGCCGACTTCGACCCGGCGAGCGTGCCCACCCGCCTCGACCGCGCGACGCTCGGGCGCACGACGCTCTTCGCGCTGTCCGCGGCGCGCCGCGCGCTGGCGGACGCAGGCCTCGACCCGCAGCGGCTCGACCCGCTGCGCGCCGGCGTCGCGATGGGCACGACCTCGGGCGAGCCGCGCGAGGTCGAGCGCTTCAACGACCGCTTCGTCGCGGGCGACCTGGCGGGGCTCGGACCCGAGCTGGCCACGGCCTACCCCTGCGCCGGGATACCCGCGCGGGTCGCCGCGGACCTGGGCTTCGCGGGTCCCAATCTGATGGTGCCCAACGCCTGCGCGGCCGGGAACTTCGCCGCGGCCCACGCGATGGATGCACTCCGCCGCGGCGAGGCGGACCTGATGCTGGCCGGCGGGGCCGACTCGTTCTCGCGCATCACCTACACGGGCTTCGCCCGCCTCGGCGCGATCGCGCCCGAGCGCTGCCAGCCGTTCGACCGCAACCGCCGCGGCATGATCCCCGCGGAGGGCGCGGCGGTGCTGGTGCTGGAGACGGCCGAGAGCGCCCGCCGGCGGGGCGCGCGGATCTACGCCGAGCTGCTCGGCTTCGGCGCCTCGTGCGACGCCCACCACATCACTGCCAGCTCGCCGGACGGCGAAGGGCCGGCCCGCGCGATGCGCGCGGCGCTGGTCCACGCGGGCCTCGCGCCGGAGCGCGTGGACTACGTGAGCGCGCACGGCACCGGCACGCCGACCAACGATCGCTGCGAGGCGATGGCGATCGCCCGCGTCTTCGGCGACCGGGCCGGCCGGCTGCCGGTCAGCTCGGCGAAGTCGATGCTCGGTCACGCGATGGGCGCGGCCTCGGCGATCGAGGCCGCGATCTGCGCGCTGGCGATCCACACCGGCCGCATCCCGCCCACCGCCCACTTCGAGACGCCCGACCCCGAGTGCCCGCTCGACTGCGTGCCCAACGAGGCGCGCGAGGCGCGGGTGGAGGTCGCGATGAACAACGCCTGCGGGTTCGGGGGCACCAACGCCTCGCTCCTGCTCGGGCGCGCCCCGGCGTGAGCGACCGCTGCGTCGTCACCGGCCGCGGCCTGGTCTCGGCGCTGGGCCACGACCCCGGCGCCGTCCACGACGCGCTCTGCGAGGGCCGCGGCGGCCTGGCGCCCGTGGAGCTCTTCGACGCGACCGCGCTGACCCGGCCCGTGGCCGGCGAGGTGAAGGGCTTCGAGCCGCGGCGTCACCTGGGCGAGCGCAACCTGCGCCCGCTCGACCGCACCTCGCGGCTGGTCACGGTCGCCGCACAGCTCGCGCTCGACGACGCCGGCTCGACTCCCGCCGGCCGCGCCGAGGCCGAGGTGGGCCTCGTGCTGGGCACGGTATACGGCAGCGTGCGGACGATCGCCGAGTTCGACCGCCGCGCGCTCACCGCCGGCCCGTCCTACGCGAGCCCGATGGACTTCGCCAACACCGTGATCAACGCCCCCGCTGGCCAGGCCGCGATCTGGCACGGCCTGCGCGGCGTCAGCTCCACGGTATCGACCGGGGCGGCGTCCGGGCTGCAGGCGATCGCCGCCGGAGCGGCGCTGGTCGCGGCCGGCCGCGCCGAGGCCCTGCTCGCCGGCGGCGCCGAGGAGCTGGCCTTCGAGTCGTTCCTGGCGATGGAGCGGGCGGGCCTGCTCGCGCTGGTCGCGCCGGACCCGGTGCCGTTCGAGTGCCCGGCCCGCGGCTTCCTGCCGGGCGAAGGCGCGGGGCTCCTGATGCTGGAGCCGGAGTCGGCCGTGGCGCGGCGCGGGGCGCGACCGCTGGCAGAGGTCCGCGGCTGCGGCACCGGCTTCGACCCCTCCCTCGGCTCCGATTCCGGGAGCGCCCGGGCGGCGGCGGAGCGCGCGATCCGGGCCGCTCTCGTCGCCGGGCAGACGCGGTCGGACGAGCTCGGCGGTCTGCTGGTCGGCGCGTCCGGCGCTGCCGCGGACGAGGCGCTGGCCGCAGCCCTCGCGGGCGCCCTCGGTCCGGCCGCCGCCTCGCTCCCGGTCGCCGCGCCGAAGGCGTCGCTCGGCGAGACGCTCGGCGCGGACGGCGGCCTGCAGGCCGTGCTGGCGGTCGAGTCGCTCCTGCGGGGCCGGCTGCCCGGCATCCGCGGCTTCGAGCCGCGCGAGGGGTTCGCGCTGTCCGGCGCCGGCGCCGCGCCGCAACCCCTGGTCCACCCCTGCCTGCTCCTGCTGTCGGGGAGCGCCGACGGCCACGCCGCGGCCGTCCTGCTCGCGAGGCCTCGCTGATGGAACGAGACGACGCGCTGGAACTGGTGCCGCGGATGCGCGACCAGGGGTACTCGCGCGAGCAGGTGGAGCGCCGCCGCGAGTGGCTCGCGCAGAAGACCGGGGCACGGCTCGACCACGTCGGCAGCGGCTCGCTCGACACCGAGGCGCTGCGCGGCAACGTCGAGAACCCGATCGGCTGCGCCCAGGTGCCGCTCGGCGTCGCCGGGCCCCTGCGCGTGCGCGGCCGGCACGCGCAGGGCGACTTCTACGTGCCGTTCGCCACCACCGAAGGCGCGCTGGTGCGCTCCTACGAGCGCGGCATGGTGACGCTCTCGCGCGCCGGCGGTGCCACCACCCGCGTGCTGGTCGACGAGAACCGGGTCTGCCCCGGCTTCGAGTTCGCGGACGTCGGCGCGGCCTGCGACTTCGCCGCCGCGTTGCCCGGCTGGTTCGAGGACCTCCGCCGCGAGGCGGAATCGACGACGTCCCACGGCAGGCTGCTGCGGGTCGTGCCCCACGTGATCGGTCGCGAGGTGCTCGTCGAGTTCTGCTTCGCCACCGGCGACGCCCACGGCATGAACATGGTCGTGAAGGCCGCCGAGCGCGCCTGTGGCTGGCTGCTCGAGCGCCACGGATCGGGCCGGCTGCTGCTGTTCAGCGGCCTCGAGTCGGAGAAGAAGGCCTCGGCCCACCTGCTGCCGGGCGGCAAGGGCAAGCGCGTCGTCGCCGGCGCCACCATCCCCGCGGCGCTGCTCCGCTCGCACCTGCACGTCGAGCCCGCGCAGATGGCCGAGCTCTGGCGGCGCACGGTGACGGGCGCGCTCCACGCGGGCACCGTCGGCTACAACGGCCACTTCGCCAACGGGCTGACCGCGGTGTTCATCGCCCTCGGCCAGGACGTCGCCAACGTGGTCAACGCGGCGACCGGCATCACCCGGCTCGACGTGCTGCCCGGTGGCGAGCTGCACGCGAGCGTGACGCTGTCCGCGCTGACGGTGGCGACGGTGGGCGGCGGCACCGGCTTCGGCACGGCCCGCGAGTGCCTGCAGGTGCTGGGCTGCGCCGGCGCGGGCGGCGCGGCGAAGCTCGCGGAGATCGTGGCGGCGACCGTCCTGGCGGGCGAGCTGTCGATCGGGGCTGCGCTCGCGTCCGGCGAGTTCGTCGCGGCCCACGAGCAGTACGGGCGCAACCGGCCGGGCGGATGAGCGCGGGCTGGCTGGCTCCGGACCACCCCCAGCGGCCGTGGTACGGCGGGCGGCGGGCGGCCCCCGAGGAGCGCTACGACGTCGCCGTCGTCGGGGCCGGCATCGCCGGCCTGGTGCTGGGCAGCCTGCTGGCCCGCGCCGGCCTGTCGGTGCTGGTCGCCGAGCAGCACTACCTGGCCGGCGGCTACTGCAGCACCTTCCGTCGCCGCGGCTACACGTTCGACGCCGCCAGTCACTTCTACCCGCTGCTGGGCAACCCGGAGACGCTGACCGGCCGCCTGCTGCGCGAGCTGGGCGTGGACACGCGCTGGGTGCGGATGGACCCCGTGGACCGCTTCCACCTGCCCGACGGGTCCACGTTCGAGGTGCCGGCGGACTTCGCCACCTACCTGGACCGCCTCAAGCGGGCCTTTCCCCACGAGGCGGCGGCCATCGACGCGTTCTTCGAGGAGGCGCGGCGGGTCCACTACCTCGGCCTGCTCTACCACTTCCGCGGGCGCGACTCGTCGCTGCTCGACCCGTGGCGCGGGCAGACGCTGCGCGAGGCCCTCGACCGCCACTTCCGCGACGAGCGCCTGCGGCTGGTGCTGAGCGCCGACGTCGCGCACTGGGGCTCGCCGCCAGAGCGCACCTCGTACGTGTTCGACGCGATGCTGCGGCTGTCGTACTTCCAGGGCAACTACTACCCGGTCGGCGGCTCGCAGGCCTTCGCGGACGACCTGGCCCGGCGCTTCGAGGAACTGGGCGGGCACCTGGCGCTGCGCACGAGCGTGCAGCGGATCGTGGTGGAAGGCGGGCGGGTCCGCGGGATCGAGATCGAGACCGGCGCCCCGACCGCGCGCCGCCGCGCGGTGGTGGGCGCCGACGTCGTGGTGGCGGCCGGCGACCTGCGCCACGCGTGCCTTCGGTTGCTCCCGCCCGGGCTGCTCGATCCCGCGTTCCGCGCCGGCCTGCGCCGGATGCGCCCCTCGATGCCGTGCGCCCTCGTCCACATCGGCCTGCGCGACGTCTCGCACCTGTTGCTGCGCGAGATCGCCGGCTACTACTGGGAGCGCTGGGACGCCGACGCGGTCGGTCGCGGCGGCCTGCGCTTCAAGGTCTTCGTGCCCACGCTCTACGACCCGCGCATGGCCCCGCCCGGGGGCGAGGTCGTGATCCTGCAGCGCGCGCTGGAGGTCGACTACGACGCCGTTTCCGACTGGGCCGCGCACAAGGCGCTGCTGGAGCGCGAGGCGCTGGAGCGGCTCGCGCGCCTGGTGCCCGGCCTGCGCCGCAAGGTCGTCGTGCTCGAGACCGCGACGGCGCACACGTCGTGGCGCTACACGCTGAACGAGCACGGCGCGATGGTCGGCTGGGAGATGTCGCCCGACCAGCTCGGGCCCGGCCGGCCGGACGTGCAGGGGCCCGTCGAGGGCCTGTACTTCGCAGGCCACTGGACGCGTCCGGGTGGCGGCATCACGCCCGTGATCGTGTCCGCGATGCGGGTGGCGGAGCGGATCGCGGCCTCTCGCGTCGCCGCGCCGGCCGCGCCGCGGGGCGCCTGCTAGGATCGCGGCCGGTGTCCCACGAGGCCGCGATCCGCGCCGCGCTGGCGCTCGACGACGACCTGGCGGTCGAACGGCTCGCCGGGGCGGGCCAGGTGCGCGCGTGCGCCCCGGACGAGATCGTCTTCCGCCAGGGCGACCCGCCGTGGGACGGGATGTACGTGGTGCTCTCGGGCACGGTGCGGGTCTACGGCGAGACGCCGGAGGGCGACGAGATCCGGATCGGCTCCGTGACCGCGGGTGGCCTGTTCGGCGAGGTGGCGCTGCTCGACCGCGGGCCGCGCACGGCGAGCGTCGCGGCCGTCAGCGATTGCGAGCTGCTGCAACTGACGCGGCCCGCCTTCGAGGAGTGCCTGGCCCGGCTCGGCGTCGGGCTGGCGCTGCGGGTGCTGGAATCGCTCTCGCGTCGCCTGCGCGAGGCCTCCGACCGGGCCGCGCGCCAGCAGCTCCGCGAGCAGGCGCTGCGGGCCGAGATGGAACTGGAGCGCCACCGCGGCCTCGCCCGACTGGTGGCGGCGGTGGCCCGCGCCGCCGCCACGGCGCCGGCCGGCGAGCGAGGGGTGATGCTGGCCGCGTGCGAGCGGCACGCCGCAGCCCGGGCCGAGGCGGCCGCGACCGAGGGCGACGTGCTGGAGGCGATCGAGGATGCGGTCGCCCTGCAAGGCGCGATCGGACCGCTCCAGGTCGGAGTCGAGTCCGGGTTGCCGGCGCCGTCGCGCCGCTGGGCCGGCGACGCGGGCGCCCTCGGCGAGGTGCTGCTGGCCGGCCTCGCGAACGTGGCGGACCACGCTCACGCCCCGGGAGACCGCGGGCGGGCGGTGGTGCGGGTCGAGGCGGTGGCGGAGGACCGGTTGCAGGTCGAGGTCCGCGACTTCGGCGCCGGGCTCGCGGCCGAGGACGCCGCGCGCGCGTTCGATCCCTTCTTCACGACGGCCCGTGACCGTGGCCACCAGGGCCTCGGCCTCGCCCTCGTGCGCGACCTCGTCGAGGGCTCGCTCCGCGGCGAGGCCACGCTCGAGTCGCGGCCGGGCGCGGGCGCGACCCTGCGCCTGACCTTCCCGCGCGTGTTGCCCGCGCTGGTGGGCCGCTCGACGAGGCCCTAGACCTCGATCTCCAGGCCGTCGTGGGCGAGGTCGATCTCGAGGTCCGCGCCCATCAGCTCCGCGTAGCGGCGGGAGTCCTTCAGGAACTTCTCGAGCTGGGCGTCGTCCAGGGTGTGCTCGTTGTGGAACAGGCACAGCCGCTTCACGCCCGCGCGGCTCGCCAGTTCGACCGCCGTCATGTTGCTCGAGTGGCCCCAGCTCGCCTTGGTGTGGAAGTGGTCGGCGAGGTTGTACTGGGCGTCGAAGATCAGCAGGCCGGCGCCGGCGAAGAAGGGCAGGAAGCGATAGTCCGGCGCGTCGGAGTCGGCGAGGTGCTCGGAGTCGGTCGAGTAGACGACGGCGCGGCCGCCCTGCTCGAAGCGGAAGCCCCAGGAGTCGCCGGGATGGTTCTGGGCGATGCCGGACACGCGCAGGCCGGCGACCTCGACGCTCGCGCCCGGGTCGAGCACGTGGAAGCGGATGTCTGCGCCCATCTCCGACAGCCGCAGCGGGAACGAGATCGGTTCCTGTTGCCGGGTCAGCGCCTGCTCGACGGTCGGGTGGAACGCGTACACGTGCACGGTCCGGCCGGGCAGGAAGGCGGGCACGAAGAACGGGAAGCCGTGGATGTGGTCCCAGTGCAGGTGCGACAGGAAGAGGTGGAACACGCGCGGCGCCGCGTCGCCCATCCGCATCACGTGGTGGCCGTAGTCGCGCAGGCCGCTGCCGGCGTCGCACAGCACCGGCTCGCTGCCGCCGCGGATCTCCACGCACGAGGTGTTGCAGCCGTAGCTGCCGGCCACGTCGAACGGGAGCCGCGCGACGAAGGCGTCGACGTCGTCGGCACCGATGCCCTCGGCGAGGGCCTGGCGCACGGCGCGCGCGATCTTGGTTGCGATCTGCTCCTTGCGCACGGTGGCCGGCAGCGAGCCGCGGGTGCCCCAGAAGTGGACCTGCATCGGCGAAGCCTCCCCGAAACCCGGCCCCGCCGCAACCGCGCGCGCGTATGATCCCGCCTCAACGTGACCCGCTTCACAGGCTCGCTCGTCTTCAAGCTCGCGATCGTGCTGGTGGTGGCCGGGCTGCTGCCGCTCGGCATCTCGTGGTGGCAGCTCCGCACCAACCGCGACGCGCTGATGGAACAGGTGCTGCGCACGCACCTGGTGGCGGCCGCCGCGGCCGCCGCGCGCGTCGACGCCTTCCTCGACCCGTTCCTGGCCACCGCCGCCGCCCTCGCCGAGAACCCGGTGGTGTCCGAGAGCCCGCGCTCGGCTGAGGCCCGCGAGCTGCTGCGGGGCACCCTGCTGGCGTCGCGGGCGGCCGGCGCGATCGGCCTCTTCGACGAGCGGGGCGAGACCGTGATCCTGCTGCAGACGACGCAGGTGCGGGAGGACGGCGTGACGCTGCCCGGTCTCGGCGACGAGGGACTCTCCCTGCTGCGCGGCAGGCAGATCCCGTGGCTCGTGGTGCGGCGCGCGTTCCCCGAGGGCGTCGGGTCGCTGGTGCTGCTGGTCGACCTGACGACGCTGCACGAGGCGGTCGACGGGCGCGAGCTGGGCGAAGAGGCCCACCTGGTGCTGGCGACGCGCGACGGCGAGGTCGTGGCCGGCGCGGCCGGGCTCGACACCTTCCCGCCCGCCGCGGTCGAAGCCGCGCGCAGCGGGATGCTGGCGGCGGGCAGCAAGCGCTACGACCAGGACGTGGTCGGCTCGGCCTCGCTCGAGAACGCCGCCTGGTTCGTGCTGGCGCGACAACCGGCGGCGGTCGCCGAGGTGGCGCAGCGGCGGATCGTGCAGGCGACCGCGGTGTCGGCCGCGGGCGCGCTGGTGCTGATGCTGGTGCTGCTGCGCGGCGGCGCGCTGCTGACCCGGTCGCTGACCCGGCTCGCCGAGTTCGCGCGCGCGTTCTCCGCGCACGGGTTCGAAGGCGAGGCGGCGCCCGCGCCCGACGACGCGCTCGCGCAGGTCGGCCGCCGCGGCGACGAGGTGGGCACGCTGGCCCGCGCGTTCGACCGCATGCGCTCCGACCTGTTCGCCTCGGTGGCGCGGCTCAAGGAGACGACCGCCGCCAAGGAGCGGATGGCGAGCGAGCTGGCGATCGGGCGCGACATCCAGCTCGCGATGGTGCCCAAGGACTTCTCGCCGGCGGCGCTCGGCGGCGAGGTCGAGGTGTTCGCGGCGCTGCGGCCCGCGCGCGAGGTGGGCGGCGACTTCTACGACTTCTTCCCGCTCGACGGCGACCGCCTCGGCTTCTGCGTGGGCGACGTGTCGGGCAAGGGCGTGCCGGCGGCGCTGCTGATGGCCGTCGGCAAGACGCTCGTCAAGGCCGGCGCCGGCTCCGACCCGTCGCCCGCCAGCGTGCTGACCCAGGTCAACCACGAGCTGTGCGCGAACGACGAGTCGGGCATGTTCGTCACGATCTTCCTGGGCGTGCTGAACCTGAAGACCGGCGACCTCACCTATTCGAACGCGGGGCACAACCCGCCGTTCCTGCGCCGCGCGGCGGGCGAGCTGGTCGCGCTCGACCGCCGCCACGGGCCGGTGGTCGGCGGGATGCCCGGCGTCGCCTATCGCGAGGATCGCCTGGTGCTGGGTGCCGGCGACCGGCTGCTGCTCTACACCGACGGCGTCACCGAGGCCCGCGACGCGCAGCGCGGCTTCTTCGGCGAAGACCGGCTGCGCGCGCTCGCGGCGGCGCCCGCGGCCTCCGCCCGCGAGGCGGTCGACTCGGTGATGGCCGCGGTGGCGGACTTCGAGCAGGGCGTCGAGCAGTCGGACGACATCACGGTGCTGGCGGTGGGCTGGGCCGGGCATCGCGGGCTCGAGTCGCGCCGGGTCGCGGAGCTGAGCATCGCCAACGAGCGCACAGAGATCGCGCGGGTGATGCAGGCACTCAAGACCTTCGCCCGCGAGAACGACGTGCCGATCGCGCTGCGGCGGCGGCTGAGCCTCGTGCTCGACGAGCTGCTCAACAACACGATCGCCTACGCGTGGGCGGAAGCCGGCCGCCACGAGATCGAGGTCCGGCTCGAGCTCGACGGCGACCTGCTGACGGCGACCGTGGCGGACGACGGGCGGCCCTTCAACCCGTTCGAGCCGCCGCCTTTGGACGCGCCCGCCCGGTCTCCGGAAGAAGAAGCCGAGCAGGGCGGGCTCGGCATCCATCTCGTGCGCTCGATCGTCGACGAGGCGAGCTACGTGCGGCGTGCCAACCGCAACGTGGTCACGCTCGCGAAGCGGATCGTGCGCGAGAACGCCTGAGCGACCCCGGTCGGCTCAGGGCGCGGCGAGCGCCGCGTCGCGGGAGGGGAACACCCGCAGCAGGGTGTCGAACCCGGAGATCCCGAACACCTCGCTGACCGCCTCGTTGGGGTGGCACACGCGCAGCTCGCCGCCCAGCGCCCGCAGCCGCTTGGTGGTGAGCAGCAGCACCCGCAGGCCTGCGCTGGTCACGAAGTCGAGCGCCGCGAAGTCGAGCACCAGGCGCCGGGTCCCGGCCTCGACGATCGCCATCAGCCGCTTCTGCGCCTCGTCGGCGGTGTTGCTGTCGAGCTCGCCCGTGAGCGCCACGACGGTCGCGCCCGACTGCTCCAGGACCTCGAACTCCATCCGACGAGGCTACCACCGCGCGAGGCGCCGCGCCGAAGCGAGCCCGGCCAGCGGCGCGGGAACGCCTACCCGAACAGCTCGGCCAGCGGGAGCCGGAGGCCGGGCAGCACGTCTTCGCCGTCGAGCGCGTCCCGCTCCGCGACCGTGCGCACCCGAGTCAGGGACCGATAGGCGGCAGCGGTTCGGCTCTCCGGATCGATCACCCAGACGAGACGCACCCCTGCCTCGAGGTACTCGGCGACCTTGTCGGCCACGTGACGGGGGCTCTCGCTCGGGGACAGCACCTCGACCGCGAGGTCGGGCGGGACCGGTGCGAAGCCCCGCTCTTCGGGGTCGATCCGCCCTGCGGAGACGAACGAAACGTCAGGGCTGCGGACGTTGCCCGACGGCATGCGGAAGCCGGTGCTGGAGTCGTAGACCCGGCCCAGACCCGCCGCGCTGGCGTAGGCCTCGAGGCGCGCGGCCAGGCGGATGTTGACGTGGCCGTGGCGGGCCCCCGCGGGGCTCATCCGGACCACCGCCCCGTCCACGAGCTCGTAGCGTCCGCCGTCGTCGGGCGCGTTCCAGAGGTCGGCTTCGGTGGCCCGGGCCGTCGTCGCCATGCTGGCTCCCATCGATCCTCCACGCGCCGGATCGTGTCTGCGGCGTGTGCCGCGGGAGGTCCGCGTGCGGCGGGAGGAGCTACTCCTCTTCTTCTTCGACCGAGATCTTCAGCGAGCGGAGGAACTTGCGGTCGAGCGGCGTCATCTTCAGGCGGGTCGGCTCGCTCTTCTCGACGCGGATGTCGAAGCGGGCGACCTCCTCGGCCTCGCCCTCGCGGGCCCCCGTCTTGTTGAACCCGATCGTGGCCTCGAGCGCGACCGAGACCTCGTAGCCCTCGGCCTGGATGCGGGACAGGCAGTGGGCGACCTGCGGCGACTCCGCCAGCGTGCGCTGCAGCGTGCTCGCCAGGTCGTTCACCAGCCGGTTGACGTCTTCGCCCTTCGCGGGTTCCGCTTTTTCCATCGTCGTCTCGATCCGCTTTCGATTATCCGGGCCGGCCGCGCGCTGTCAAGGTTGACGAGGGCATTCGCCGCGTCATGTCCCGGCGACGAGACGCTCGACGGCCGCGGCCAGGCGCGCCGCGGAGCCCTGCCCCTCGGCGAAGAACAGCGACGGCTCGACCAGTTCGAGTTCGAGCAGGCGCGGCGTCCCGGCTTCGTCCCGCAGCAGGTCGACCCGGGCGTAGAGCGGCGGCTCCGGAAACGGAAGCGCGGCGAGCGCCCGGGCGACGGCCGCGCGCTCGTCGTCGGCGATCGGGACGGCGACGCCCTCCGGCCCCGCGTGGCGGCCGCCGAGCCACAGCGAGCGCTTGCGGATCGCGTGCGAGTGCACGCCGTCGATCACCACGTGCGAGCGCTCGCCGGGCTCGACGACGGTCGGCAGGTAGCGCTGCACCAGCATGTCGCGGCGGGAGAGGAAGTCGTCGAGGTCGGCCTGGCGCTCCGCCTCCGCGCCGCGCTCGACGCGCCAGGTGCCGAACGAGTCGGCGGAGACCGCCGGCTTGATCACGGCCGCCTCCCAGCCGCGCTCGGCGAGCAGGCGGGCCAGGTCGACCAGCTCGCCGCGGGCGACGAACGCGGTCGGCGCGATCGGCACCCCGCGCGCCTCCAGGTCGCGCAGGTAGAACTTGTGGGTGTTCCAGTGCACGACGCCGGGCGGGTTCAGCAGGCGGGTGACGGCCGCCGTGCTCGCGCACCAGGCGAGGAACGCGTCGCGGTGGTGGAAGTAGTTCCACGTCGCGCGCAGCAGCGCCGCGTCGAAGCGCGACCAGTCCACGGCCGGGTCGTCCCAGGCGGCGCTCTCGACGGCGTGCCCGCGCGCGGCGAAAGCGTCGCGCAGCGGCGCGAAGTCGTGGTCCGGCTGGTCCAGTTCCAGGCACGACACCAGCGCGACGCGCATCTCCGTCACCAGGCGATGCCGTAGTCCTCGCCGTGGTCCGACGAACCGCCCCACAGCGTGCCGTGGCGGCGGTCGAAGAAGATGGCGTTGATCGGTCCCGAGGTGCGGGCCTCGACCCGCAGGTCGTAGCCCATCTTCCGCAACTGGTCGCGCACGTAGTAGGGCGTGCTCTCGTGGATCACCAGCCGCCCCGGCCGCGCCTCGTGCTGGCCGAACGAGGCCCGCATCTGCTCGGAGTTGACGTTGGGGCCCTCGGCCGCTTCCTGCACCGTCATCCCGAACTCGACGACGTTCAGGAAGAACTGCAGCAGGTTCTGGTCCTGGGTGTCGCCGCCCTGAACGGCGAAGGCGAGGTGCGGGAGGCCGTCCTTCAGCGACAGCGTCGGGGTCAGCGTGACCCGCGGCCGCTGGCCGGGGCGGATCACGTTGTAGGGGCCGTCGGCGGGGTCGGTGACGAAGCTCTGCGCGCGCTGCGACAGGCCGATCCCGGTCGAGCCCGCGATCGTCGCCGGCACCCAGCCGCCCGAGGGCGTCATCGACACCACCCAGCCTTCGGCGTCGGCGGTGACCACGGACGTCGTGCCGGCGCGGAAGCTCTCCTCGAAGCTCGCGGCGTCGGCGACGGGCGGACCAGTCGGGGTGCCGGGGACCAGCTTCCAGGCGTCGAGCAGGTCCTTGAAGGGGTTCGTGCCCCCCTGGAACGGGTACGGATCGCCCGGTTTCGTGTCGGGGTCGTTGCGGTCCTGGCGCATCGTCGCGGCACGCGCCTTCGCGTACTCCTTCGACAGCAGGCCGGCGACCGGCTCCTCGGGCGCGACGTCGGGATCGCCGTAGTAGAAGTCGCGGTCGGCGAAGGCCATGTGCATCGCCTGCGACACGGCGTGCACGTAGCGTGCGGAGTTGAGGCCCATCGCCTGCACGTCCATCGGCTCGAGGATGTTGAGGGCCTGCAGCATGGCCGGCCCCTGGGTCCACACCGTGAGCTTGTAGACGTCGATCCCCTTGTAGTTGACGCGGACCGGCTCCTCGAACTTCGGCTGCCAGGCCGCGAGGTCCTCCTTCGTCAGCAGCCCGCCCTGCTCCTGGGTGCCGCGCGCGATCTCGGCCGCGATGTCGCCGCGGTAGAAGCGCTCGTGCGCCGCCAGGATCGCCTCGCGGCGGCTGCGGCCGGCCTTCAGCGCCGCCTGCTCGGCTGCCACCAGCTTGCGCAGCGTGGCCGCCAGGTCCTTCTGCACGAAGACCTCGCCGGCGCGGGCGGCCTCGCGCTCCTCGCCCAGGTGGGGCAGGAACACCCGCTTCGAGTACGGCCAGTCCTTGATCCGCTTCTTCTGGCGCTCGATGTTGTCGGCCTGCTGGGCTTCGATCGGGTAGCCGTCCGCCATCGCGATCGCAGGCGCCAGCACTTCGGCGAGCGAGAGCTTGCCGTATTCCGCGAGCATCAGGAACAGCGCGCCCGGGGTGCCGGGCACGACCGCGGCGAGCGGCCCGTACTCGGGCGGATAGCGCATGTCCTTGCCGCGGAAGAACTCGGGGGTCGCGCCGGTCGGCGCGGTGCCGAGGCCGTTGAGGCCGATCACCTTCTTCGAGCGCGGGTCGTAGATGAGGGCCTGGGTCTCGCCGCCCCAGCCCAGCGTGTCCCACATCGTGCAGGTCGCGGCCAGCATCGCCGCCGCGGCGTCGACGGCGTTGCCGCCCTTGCCGAACATCAAGGCACCCGCCGTCGCCGCCAGCGGCTTGCCGGTGATCGCCATCCAGTGGCGGCCGTGCAGCGGGGGCTTGGCGGTGCGCGCCGCGCGCGCCGGCTCGGGCCGCCACAGGTGCAGCGACCCGAAGGCCGCGACCAGGGCGGTGCCGAAGACGAAGAGACGAACCCGGCGCGCGCGCGGCATCGTGATGCCTCCTACTTGTTGGGGATGGTCAGCTTCTGGCCGACCTGGATCTTGTCCGGGTCCTTGAGCAGGCCCTTGTTGGCCTCGAAGATCTTCATGTAGAGCTTGCCGTCGTCGTACGCGCTCTTCGCGATCTTCGACAGCGTGTCGCCCGACTTCACGGTCCAGATCCCGTAGACGTCGGTCTTCTCGACCTTGATGTCGGCGGCGACCTCGTTCTCCCAGCCCGCGTAGGACTTGATCTTGTCCCACAGGGCGTCCTTCTGGAGCTGGTACTCGACCGTGCCCCAGACCTTCAGCTTGCCGCCTTCTTCCTTCCAGCCGCCGTCTTTCGTGCCGAGCGTCTCGCCGAGCTTGAGCAGGTCGTCGTACTTGTCCTTCAGGGCCATGGGAGTGCCTCCGCGGGGGGCGCCGGGACTGGCGCGGCACAAGCCTAGGCCGAAGCCGCGGCGAAGCCAAGGGCGATAAACTCGCCACGCGCGAGGAGGGACAACCGATGCCGTACTACCTGAGGCGCGGGACGCTGCCCCGCAAGCGCCACGTCGTGCTCCGCGGCAGCAGCGGCCAGTTGCTGCCCGAGGAGCTGGTCGGCAACAAGGGCTTCACCGGTCCCTCGTCGCTGCTGCACCACCTGCACATGCCGACCGACGTGCGCCAGGTCCGCGCCTTCCGGTCGCTCTCGTGGCAGGCGGAGGCCGAGCGCCTCGTCCAGCACCGCCACTTCTTCTCGCACCGCATCGCGACCGGGCCCTCGCCGGTGCTCGACCGCGTGCCGCTGCTGTGGAACGGCGACGTGGCGATGCAGGTGGTCGCCCCGAAACGGGAGGACGACTTCTTCTTCCGTAACGCGGAGGGCGACGAGGTCGTCTTCGTCGCCGAGGGCGAGGGCTTCCTCGACTCGCACTTCGGGGCGCTGGCCTTCCGGGGCGGCGACTACGTGGTGATCCCGCGCGGCATCCTGCACCGCTGGCGGCTGGCCACGGGCCCGCACCGCTTCCTGGTGATCGAGAGCCGCGGCGAGGTGCGTTACCCGAAGCGCTACTTGAACGAGGCCGGACAGTTCACCGAGAACGCGCCCTTTTCCGAGCGCGACCTGCGGGTGCCGGAGTGGGTCGAGCCGGTGGACGCGAAAGGCGAGTTCCGGGTGCTGGTCAAGAACCACGACCGGCTCACCGAGCTCGTCTACGCCTGGCACCCGTTCGACGTCGTCGGGTGGGACGGCTGCTACTACCCGCATGCCTTCTCGATCCACGACTTCGAGCCCCGCGTCGCCCGCATCCACCTGCCGCCGCCCGTGCACCAGACCTACGAGGGCGACGGCTTCGTGATCTGCTCGTTCTGCCCGCGCCCGTTCGACTTCGACCCCGAGGCGGTGCCGGCGCCGTACGCCCACCAGAACGTGATGACCGACGAGGTGCTCTATTACGCGAGTGCCGAGTTCATGAGCCGCAAGGGCATCGAGCTCGGCTCCGTCACGCTGCACCCCGACGGCCTGCCGCACGGGCCGCAGCCGGGCCGCACCGAGGCCTCGATCGGCGCCAAGTGGACGAACGAGCTGGCGGTGATGCTCGACACGTTCCGGCCGCTGCACGTGAGCCAGGCGGTGCTCGCCGTGGAGGACGAGGGCTACTGGCGCTCGTGGCAGGAGGAATGAAGGGGGAGGCGACCCGCGCGCTGCTGGCGCGGATCGTCGACCATGCGGGGCTGTTCCCGCCGGCCGGGCTCGGCATGGCCGAGGCGGTCGCCGAGTACGCGGCGCTGCGCGGCACGGCCGAGGCATGGATGCTCGGCCGCTTCGTCGTGCCGGCCGCGCGGCTCGACGCGCTGCGCACCGCCTGCGAGCGGATCGCAGGCGCGCCCGGCGCGCCGACGCCGGTCCACCCGTGGGAGCTCTCGCTGCTGGCGGGCGCCGACGCCGGCGACCTCGCGGCGGCCGCAGCGCTGCCGCCCGGGCTCGTGCTCGACGCCGTCGAAGGCAAGGCGGCGAGCTTCGAGGAGGTCGAGGCGCTGCTCGCCGCGTGGCGCCCGCGCGGCGTGCCGGTGTACGTCGAACTTCCGCCGCACGGCGATCTCGAGGCGCTGCTCCACGCCGTGCGCCGCGGCGACGGCCGCGCGAAGCTGCGCACGGGCGGGGTCACCCCCGAGGCGTTTCCCGCTCCCGAGGACGTCGCGCGCTTCCTCGCTGCCTGCGCGCGGCACCGGGTGCCGGTCAAGTTCACCGCCGGCCTGCACCACCCGCTGCGCGCCGAGCACCCGCTCACTTACGAGAAGGACGCGCCGCGGGGCGTGATGCACGGCTTCCTGAACGTGTTCGCGGCCGCGGCCCTGGCGCGCGCGGGGGCGCCGGAAGCGGAACTGGTCGCCGTGCTTCGCGAGGCGGACCCCGCGGCCTTCGCCTTCGACGGCACCGCCTTCGTCGTGCGCGGCCGGCGGCTGGAGCAGGCGGCGCTGCTCGCGCTGCGCGAGGAGTTCGCCGCGGGCTTCGGCTCCTGCTCGTTCCGGGAGCCGGTGGCCGACCTGCGCGCGCTGGGCGTGCTGGCCCCCGCCGTCAGCGCCTGACATCCGAACCGGAGGAGCCTTGAACGTCGACGAGACCCACGACCCGAAGACCCCCAGCTTCGTCGAGTCTGCGGAGGACCCGGCCACCGACTTCCCGCTCCAGAACCTGCCGATGGGCGTGTTCCGCCGGCGAGGTTCCGACGAAGCCGCCCGCATCGGCATCGCGATCGGCGACCAGGTGCTCGACCTGCGCGCGTGCGATGGCCGCGGCTTGCTGCGCGGGCTGGGCGATCCGGTGCTGGAGGCCGCCCGCGCGGCGAACCTGAACGCCTTCCTGGCTCTCGACGCCCGGCTGCGGCGCACGCTGCGTCACCGCGCCTGGCACTTGCTGCGGGCCGAAGGCGCCCAGGTCACGGCGCTGCCGCACGCGCGGGAGGTGCTGGTCGCGCAGGCGGACGTCGAGCTGCTGCTGCCGGTCGCGATCGGCGACTACACGGACTTCTACGCGTCGGTCCACCACGCGACCAACGTGGGGAAGATGCTGCGGCCCGACAACCCGCTGCTGCCGAACTGGAAGTGGATCCCGATCGGCTACCACGGCCGCTCCTCGTCGATCGTGCCGTCGGGTTCGCCGGTGCGGCGTCCGGTGGGCCAGACCGAGCCGAAGGAGCCCGGCGCCGCCCCGGGCTTCGGGCCGTCGCGCACGCTCGACTACGAGCTCGAGGTCGGCGCCTTCCTCGGCCCCGGCAACCCGCTCGGCGAGCGCATCCCGCTCTCCGC
This sequence comes from Acidobacteriota bacterium, assembly GCA_011526565.1. Lineage (GTDB taxonomy): Bacteria > Acidobacteriota > Vicinamibacteria > Fen-336 > Fen-336 > WYBL01. Next base: position 69,435 of record WYBL01000060.1, read on the forward strand.
GGCCGAGGGGCACATCGGCGGCCTGTGCCTGGTCAACGACTGGTCCGCCCGCGACGTGCAGAAGTGGGAGTACGCGCCGCTCGGACCGTTCCTCGCCAAGAACTTCGCGACCACGATCAGCCCGTGGCTGGTGACGCTGGAGGCGCTGGCGCCGTTCCGCGTCGCGCCCGAGGCGCGGCCCGCGGAGGACCCGCAGCCGCTGCCGTACCTCGCCGACGATCGCGATCGCGAGCGCGGCGGCTTCGACGTGGGACTGCGGGTGGAGCTGCGCACGAAGGCGATGCGGGAGCGCGGGGAGGCGCCGTTCGTGGTCTCCACCTCCAACCTGCGCGACCTGTACTGGACGCTCGGCCAGATGGTCGCCCACCACGCGAGCGGCGGCTGCAACCTGCGGCCCGGCGACCTGATCGCGACCGGCACCGTGTCGGGCCCGGCGCCGGAGAACCGCGCCTGCCTGCTCGAGCGCACGTGGCGCGGGACGGAGCCGCTGAAGCTGCCCTCGGGCGAGGAGCGGCGCTTCCTCGAGGACGGCGACGAGATCAACCTGCGGGGCCGCTGCGAGAAGGACGGCTTCCGCGCCATCGGCTTCGGCGACTGCCGGGGCGAGATCCTGCCGGTGCAACCATGAGCGACGACAAGAAGAAGGACCGGACGAAGGAGGCGCCGCGCCCCGCGCGCTCCGCCTCGAACCTGCCGCGCGAGGCGCTGTACGGCCCCGCCCAGCCGCCCGACACCCTCGGCCGGCCTGGCGAGTACCCGTTCACCCGCGGCCTGCACCCGACCGGCTACCGCGGCCGGCTGTGGACGATGCGCCAGTACGCGGGCTTCGGCACCGCCGCCGAGTCCAACCGCCGCTACCGCTACCTGCTCGAGCGCGGCACGATGGGCCTGTCGGTCGCCTTCGACCTGCCGACCCAGATCGGCTACGACTCCGACGACCCGCACGCGATCGGCGAGGTCGGCCGCGTCGGCGTCGCGATCGACAGCCTCGAGGACATGGAGACGCTGTTCGCGGAGATCCCGCTCGACAAGGTCTCGACCTCGATGACGATCAACGCCACGGCCGCGATCCTGCTGGCGCTCTACGTCGCCGTCGCGCGCCGCCGCGGCATCGCCGAAGGGGCGCTGTCGGGCACCGTGCAGAACGACGTGCTGAAGGAGTACGTCGCCCGCGGCACCTACATCTACCCGCCGGCGCCGTCGATGCGCCTCGTGACCGACATCTTCGCGTACTGCAACGCGCACGTGCCGAAGTGGAACACGATCAGCATCTCCGGCTACCACATCCGCGAGGCGGGCTCGACGGCACCGCAGGAACTGGCCTTCACGTTCCTGCACGCGATGGAGTACGTGCGCGCCGCGCAGCAGGCGGGGCTCGACCCCAACCAGTTCGGCGAGCGGCTCTCCTTCTTCTTCGCCTGCCACTCCGACTTCGTCGAGGAGGTCGCCAAGTTCCGCGCCGCGCGGCGGATCTGGGCGCGGCTGATGAAGGAGCGCTTCGGTGTCGTGAACCCGAAGGCCCAGCAGTGCCGCTTCCACGTGCAGACGGGCGGCGTCACGCTGACCGCCCAGCAGCCCGACAACAACGTCGTGCGGGTCGCGCTGCAGGCGCTGGCCGCGGTGATGGGCGGCTGCCAGAGCCTGCACACCAACTCGCGCGACGAGGCGCTGGCGCTGCCGACCGAGGCCTCGGCCCGGCTCGCGCTGCGCACCCAGCAGGTGATCGCGTTCGAGTCCGGCGTCGTCGACACGGTCGACCCGCTGGGCGGGAGCTGGGCGGTGGAGGCGGCGACCGACGCCCTCGAGGCGGAGGCGATGAAGCTGATCGACGCCGCCGAGAGCAAGGGTGGCGCCCTCAAGGCGATCGAGCGCGGCGACATCCAGCAGCAGATCCAGGACGCCGCCTACCGCTTCCAGCGCGAGGTGGACGCCGGCGAGCGGGTGATCGTCGGCATCAACCGCTTCGCCGAGGACCAGGGCGCGGAGGCGCCGCTCGAGTTGTTGCGCATCGACCCGGCGCTGGAGAAGGCCCAGGTCGAGCGGGTGCGGGCGCTGCGCGCGCGGCGGCCCGAGGCGCCGTGGAAGGCCTCGCTGCAGGCGCTCTCCGACCGCGCCCGCGGCGGCGACAACCTGGTGCCGGCGATCGTCGAGGCGGTGATGGCGTGGGCCACGGTCGGCGAGGTGGCGAACACGCTGCGCGAGGTCTTCGGCGAGCACCGCGAGACGCTCGTGTTGTGAGGCTGGCCCGGTTCGTCTTCCGGCTGCGGCCCGAGGAGGCCGCGGCCCTGCTGTTCCTGGTCCCGACCTTCTACCTGACGATCGCCGCCAACCTCTACGCGCGCGAGGCGGGCGTGATCTCCGCCCGCCACCCGGGCGGCATCCCGCGCCTCGCCGCCGCGGTCGCGATCCTCGCCCTGCTGTTCGCGCTGCAGAAGCTGCTGCCGGGGGCGCCGTGGGTGAAGGCGCTGCGCGAGACGCTGCCGTTCCTGTCCTGCGTGTTCATCTACACGAACCTGCACGACACGATCGGGATGGTGAACCCGCACGACATCCACCACTTCCTCGACGGCCTCGACCGCGCCATCTTCGGCGTGCAGCCGGTGTTGTGGGCGGAACAGTTCATCACCCCGGCCCGCACCTGGTGGATGCAGCTCTTCTACCTGAGCTTCGGCCTGATCGCTCCGTCGTGCTCGCTGATCCTGCTCGTGAAGCGCGACTGGAAGCGCTTCCGCGAGGTCACGCTCGGCATCATCACCTGCTTCTTCATGGGCTACTTCCTGTACGTGGTGTTCCCGGCCGCGCCGCCGCGGCTGGTGCTGGTCCACGAGTTCACGGTGAACCTGCGAGGCTACCCGAGCGTGGTCAGCTCGCTCTCGGCCAGCGCCTTCGAGCTGCTGCCGGTCGACTCGCGGGCGGCGTTCCCCTCGCTGCACGGCGCCATCTCGCTGCTGGCAATGATCTACGCCTGGCGCCACCTGCGGCCGTGGTTCTGGGTGCTGCTGCCGACCAGCCTGGGCCTGTGGGCCTCGACCGTCTACCTGCGCCACCACTACACGGTGGATCTTTTCGCGGGCTGGTTGCTGGCCCCCGTCGCCTTCTGGGTCGCGCCCCGGCTGGATGCCTGGTGGGCGGCGCGCCAGCGGGCGCTGGGCTACGAGCCGGCCCGCGGCGCCGCAGGCGGGGCCGCGGACCGAGCCCCCTCCTGAGCTAGGAGGCCGATTCCGCCTCCGGCTCGTCGTGGTGGCAGCCGCCGCAGCCGGAGTCCGCCGCGGCGTGGCTGCCGCAGGCGCCGTGGCTCGCGCGCAGCCGCCACAGCTCGCCGTCGCGGGCCGCGATCAGCGCCTCGCGCACGCTGGTGGCCCGCGTCATCAGCACCTGGATGCCGAGGGCCTCGAGCTGGGACACCGCGCCGACGCCCGCGCCCAGGCAGATCACCGCCGAGACGTCGCGCCCGGCCAGCGGCTCGGCCGGCGCGCAGCCGTGTTCTCCGTGGGGCGCGTTGCCGACGACGTCGATGGCGCCACTGTCCGTGTCGATCAGCGTCAGGAACGGGGCGCGGCCCAGGTTCGGCGAGAGCTCGGCGAGCAGGCCGGCGTCGTTCTCGGTGGGCAGGCAGATCTTCATCGGTTCCTCGATTTCCGGGGGACCGCCGACGAAGCACCGTCCGGACGCACTCCCCGCTCGCCTCGGGAGTATGCGCGAAGCGTGCCAGGTACAGCCTTGCGCGTCTTTCTCTAGCCGACCGGCGTCGCCGCCGCGCGCTGGCGATAGTGGTCGACCAGGCGGGCGAGCGGCACCGAGGGGCGCACGCCCTTGTGCTGCACGAGGTGGTTGCGGGCGACCACCGCCGAGACGTCGCGCGTCCGGCGGTCGATCGTCAGGTCGACGCTGGTCAGCACCCGGCCGTAGGAGCCGGCCCCGGTGACGGGGATCTCGCGCCCGGCGGCGTTCGGCAGCCGGCAGTTGTAGGCGGCGTGGGTGCGACCGCTCAGCACCAGGTCGACCTCGTCGTCGAGTCCGGCCACCACCCGCCGCACCGATCCGTCGAAGCCGAGGCACTGGTCGACCGTGCCGGCCTCCGGCTGGCCGCCGTCGTTGAGCAGCACGACGATGGTCTCGGCCCCTTTCCGGCGCAGCTCGGGAACGAGCGCGTTGATGGTGCCGGCCTCGTCCAGGAACTGCAGGCGCGCGGCCCCTTTCGTCGCCGGACCGGCGAGCGTGATGCCGACGAAGGCGACCGGCACGCCGTCGAAGCGGCGGATCGCGTACGGCGGCACCAGCCCGCGCCCGGTCGTCGAGTCGACCACGTTGGCGGCGAGGTAGCGGAAGCGCGCGCCGTGGAAGCGGCCGGCCGGACCCTGGCACGAGTGCTCCGGGTCGTCGGGACGGCAGCCGCCCCGCTGCAGGCGCAACAGCTCGTCGGGGCCGCCGGCCAGCTCGAAGCGGCCGACCGCGGAGTACGACAGGCCGAGCGCGTTCATCGCCTCGATCGTCGGCTCGTCGTGGAACAGCGCCGAGATCGGCGGGCTGGCCCCGACCAGGTCGCCGGCCGAGAGCAGCACGTGGTGGTGCTGGCGCGCGGTCAGCGACTCGACGTGGGCCGCCAGCCAGTCGACGCCGCCGGCGGGGGTGCCTTCCCACGCGAGGTCGGCGCCGTCGAGGCGGCCGTGGAAGTCGTTGAAGGCGACGAGGGTCAGGTCCAGCGGCATCGGGTTGGTCCAGCGCTCGACCACGACCGAGACGCCGGCGCCGATCGCGATGCCCACGCAAACGGCGGCGAGACAGGTGAGCCGGAAGGGCCACCAGTGAGGCTTGTCCATGACGCCCTCCTCGCGGGTTCGCGATGCGGGAGGGCAAACCCGCGCTTCCGTCTACGCCTTCAACATCGGCGCCCCCCGGGGGAGCGTCAAGCCCTATCGCCAGGTGCCGGATTTTTCGACGAACGACGCCACAGAGTCACAGAGACACAGAGAGACGCACATGAACCTCTGTGCCTCTGTGCCTCTGTGGCGCCGTTCCCGTTCCGTTTGCCGTTCCGGCCTCAGTCCTTCGGCTCCTCGACGATCTTCTGGATCGGGTTGGCCTTCGACTGCAGGTTGTCGAGCACCGTGATGATCACGAAGCCGAAGACGCACAGCAGCAGCGCGAACCAGAACTGTCCGCTCGCCACGTCCGGCCAGATCACCGCTTCCCGGATCGGCACCACCTCGCCCTTGGGGTTGGTCGCCGACTCGAGCACGACGCGGAAGGGCCAGATCTTCCACAGCGAGCCGATCATGAAGCCGACCAGAAGCGTGATCGTGACCCGCCGGTAGTGGTGCAGCAGCCAGGTCAGCACCCGCGAGAAGGCCATGATGCCGATCGCGATGCCGAGCACGAACGGGATCAGCGTTAGCACGTCGAAGCGCTTGACGGCCTCCAGCACGAAGCGGTACTGGCCGAGGATGAACAGCAGGAACGACCCGGAGATGCCCGGCAGGATCATCGCCATGATCGCGATCGCGCCGCTCCAGAACAGCGTGAACGGGTCGTTCGGCATGTCCATCGGCACCAGCCGCACGATCTGGTAGGCGCCCCAGGCGCCCAGCGCGCAGGTGGCGAACATCGCCGGGTTCCAGTGGACGTGGGTGCTGACCGAGACGATCGAGGCCAGCACCAGGCCGAAGAAGAACGAGAACAGCAGCACCGGGTGGTGGTCGAGCAGCCAGGTGATGACGTGGGCCAGCGACACGATCGTGCCGCCCAGGCCGCAGCCGAGGGCGACCAGGAAACGCCAGTTGACGTGCTCGATCGCGTCGCGGAAGCGGCCCTTCAGCAGCAGCTTCACGAGTTCGACGTTGAACGACTTGATCGACTCCAGCAGCTCGTCGTAGATGCCGAGGATGAAGGCCATCGTGCCGCCGGACACCCCCGGCACCACGTCGGCCGCCCCCATGGCGACACCCACGCCGGCGATGCCGGCGTAGTCGGACAGCGTGCGTTCCTGCTTCTTCATGACCTCTTTCGGGCTCCCCGTCGCGCCGGCAGGCCGCCGGCACAGGGCGCCGATGGTAGCGCGGCGGGCCTGTTTCAGCCGCAGCGCCCGACGCGCCGCACCCGGCCCGGGGCCGGCGGTGCCAGCGGCGAGCGGGCCGCGAGCCAGGCCTCGAGCGCGGCGAGGTCGGAGGCGCCCACCACGCGCTCGCGGCCCTCGCGCAGCAGGCCGAAGTCTCCGCCGCCTTCGGCCAGGAAGCCGTTGACGGTGACCCGGTAGGCCGCGTCCAGGTCGAGCGGGCGACCGTCGATCCGCACGGATCCCGGGCAGACGTGGGGGCGGCCGCGCTCCGCCGCGAACGGCGCGTCGAAGTCGAAGTCGTGGGTGTACGAGAAGCCCTGCGAAACCCGCAGCAGCCGCAGGTACGGCTGGCTCGCGCCCCACTGCTGCTCGAGCAGCGCCAGCAGCTCGCGACCGCGGAGCGTCAGCGTCACCAGCGGGTTGCCGAAGGGCTGCACCGCGAACGCCTCGCCGTAGGTCACGACGCCCGGCTCCTCGTCGGCGGCCGGGGCGTGGAGCAGGTCGGCGCGCACGCCGTCCGCGTTCATGAAGGCGACGACGGCGCCTGCCCCGCGGGTGGCGGCGAGCTGGGCGTCGGCGATGGCGTCGCCGAGCGGCGCCTCGCGCCGCGGGTCACGGCTGGTCCGCAGGTCGGCGGCGACGGAACCGACTGCGCGGGCGACGATCGGCCGCGCGAGGTCCCGGTACCGCTCGACGATCCGCGTCAGCCCCGGGTCGGGTGTGACGCCCTCGCGGGCGACCACGTGGTTGCGCGTCTCCGCCGCGACCACGTCGCGGGTGCGGCGGTCGAGCGTCAGCCGCAGCGTCGTCAGCAGGCGGCCGTAGGAGCCGGCGCCCGTCACCGGGATCGCGCGCCCCGCGCGGCTCCGCAGCCGGCAGTTGTAGGCGCCGTGGGTGTGGCCGGTCAGCACGGCGTCGACCTCGTCGTCGAGGCGGGCGACGATCTCCGCGGCCGCACCCGAGAAGTCGCGGCACTCGCCGATGCCGCCGCCACGAGTGGCACCGCCCTCGTGGAGCAGCAGGACGATCGCCTCCACGCCCTGCTTGCGCAACTCCGGCACCAGGCGGTCGACGGCCTCCGCCTCGTCGCCGAAGCGCAGGCCGGCGACCGCCGAGGGCACGACCATCGACGGCGTGGTGGCCGCCACGATCCCGACGAACGCTACCGCGACGCCCTCGTATTCGCGGATCACGTAGCCCTGAAGCGGCCGGCGACCCGTGCCGGTGTCCGTCACGTTGGCCGCAAGGTAGGCGAACCGCGCCCCCTCGAAGTGGCCCGCGGTCGCGGCGGAAGCGCCGCGGCAGGTGTGGGCGGCCTCGGCGGGATGGCAGCCGCCGCCCTGCAGGCGCAGCAACTCGCCGAGGCCCTCGTCGAACTCGTGGTTGCCGGTGGCGCTGGCGGCGAGCCCGAGGGCGTTCAGGGCCTCGATCGTGGGTTCGTCGTGAAACAGCCCCGAAGCCAGCGGGCTGGCGCCGACGTTGTCGCCGAC
>WYBL01000007.1 GCA_011526565.1 Acidobacteriota bacterium
AGCCCTCAGCGCACCGGCTGCGGCGCGTCGCGCGAGAGCTCCTCCTCGAGTGCGGCGAGCCGCTCGCGCAGGGTGGCGGCCAGCTCGGGGCGCGCGGCGTAGAGATCGATCGTCTCGCCGGGGTCCGTTTCGAGGTCGAAGAGCGTGGGCACGACGGACCAGTAGCCGGGCCGCACGTACTTGTAGCGCCCCGAGCGCAGCGACACGGGTTCTGCACGCGAGAAGGACAGGAACTCGCGGCCGCCCTCCTGCCCGGGGCCCGGGATGCGCTGCACGTCGCCGGCGAGCAGCGGCATCAGGTCGGCGCCGTAGTAGACGCGGTCCGCGCGCAGCCGGCCGCCCGCCAGCGGCACCAGCGTCGGCAACAGGTCGAGCGCGCCGGCCGGCTCGCTGATCGTGCGCGCCGCGGGAATGCGGCCCGGCCACCAGGCGATCGCCGGCACCCGGATGCCGCCTTCGAACGGGGAGCCCTTGCCCGAGTAGAGCGGGCCCGCGCTGCCGCCCTCTTCGCGCTGCGAGAGCCACGGCCCGTTGTCGGAGAGGAAGAACACCAGCGTGCGGCGCTCGAGGCCGTGCTCGCGCAGCGCCTCGACGAGCTGGCCCACGCTCCAGTCGAGCTCCTCGACGTCGTCGCCGTAGACGCCGCCGGCCGAGCGCCCCGCGAACTGCGACGACGGCGCCAGCGGGACGTGCGGCGCGCGGTGCGAGAAGTAGAGGAAGAACGGCCGGTCCTTCAGCTCGCCGATCCACTGCCGCGCTCTCGCGGTGTAGGCCCGCGTCAGTTCCTCGAGGGCGGGGGCCGCGGTCGGGCGCTCGCCGTCGAGCATGTCGTTGAGGTCGTAGCCCGTGGGGATGCCGTAGTAGCGCTCGAAGCCGTGACGGGTCGGCAGGAAGTCCGCGCGTTGCCCGAGGTGCCACTTGCCGACCATCGCGGTCGCGTAGCCCGCGTCGCGCAGCGCTTCGGCCAGCGTCGTCTCGGTGTCGGGCATCCCGCCTTCGGCGCCGGATTCCTCTCCGCCCGCGGCGAGCTGGGTGACGATCCCGGTGCGCGGCGGATACAGGCCGGTCAGCAGGGCGCCGCGCGACGGCGTGCACACGGGAGCGGCCACGTAGAACTGGGTGAAGCGCGCGCCCTCCTGCGCCAGGCGGTCGAGGTGCGGGGTGCGGATCTGCGTCGCACCGTAGCTCGACAGGTCGCCCCAGCCCAGGTCGTCGGCGAGCACGACGATCACGTTGGGGCGGCCGGTGAAAGGCGTGGGCGACGGGGCAGCCCCCGGAGCGCCGGGCTGCCGAGCCGGGGCCCCGCCTCCGCCGCAGGCTGCCACCGCGAGCGCGAGCGCGAGCGCCACCGCCGCGGCGCGCAGCCCGTTCACTTCTTCGGCGCGGCGTCCGACGCGCAACGGAAGCCGAGGTTGTCGAGCGCCGAGTCGGGCGGCGAACTCTGCCGCGCCGCCACGCGGTATCCCGAGCAGTAGTGCGGCGTGCAGATCCACGAGCCGCCGCGGATCACGCGCTGCTCGGCCCGCGCCGGGCCGCGCGGGTCGCGGACCCCGTCGCGGCCGCGGTAGGCGCGAGGATCGAAGCCGTCGGCCGTCCACTCCCAGACGTTGCCGATCACGTCGAAGAGCCCGTACCCGTTGGCCGGGAACGATCCCACCGGCCCCGGGCCCCGGAAGCCGTCGGCGCCGCTGTCGCGCTCCGGGAACGGACCCTGCCAGGTGTTGGCGAGGTGGCGGCCGCCCGGCGCGAGCTCGCGCCCGCCCCAGGCGTAGAGCTCTCCCTGCTTCCCGCTGCGGGCGGCGAACTCGAACTCCGCCTCGGTCGGCAGCCGCTTGCCCGCCCAGGCGCAGAACGCGCGCGCGTCGTTCCAGGAGACGTGGACGACGGGGTGCGCGTCGCGGCCCTTCACGCTCGAGTTCGGGCCGCCCGGCGCTTTCCACGACGCGCCGTTCACCGGCTGCCATCCCGCTCCGGGGCGGAACACGCCGGCCCAGCCGATCTTCTCCGCCTCGGTCACGTACGCGGTCGCGGCCACGAAGCGCGCGAAGCGCGCGTTGGTCACCTCGTGGCGGTCGATCGCGAACGGCGAGACGGTGACGCGGTGGCTCGGGCCCTCGTGCGGCAGGCCCTCGTCCGTGCCCATCCGGAACGTGCCGCCGGGCAGCGGCTGCAGCTCCGCCGCCTCGGCGGCGGGGGCCGCTGAAAGGGCGAGCGCGAGGAGCAGCGCGGTCACGCCCCGTGTTCTAGCACACGCCGCCGCGCCGTCTGTCTCAACCGCCGGCTCCCCGGGCCTGTCGAACCCGGGCAGGAGGCAGCGATGGGACGGCGACTGATCACGTGGGCGATGCTCGGCGCGGTCGCGCTCCCCGGGGTGGCCGGTTCGCGGGCGACGGCACAGCAGGGGCCGCGAGCCCGTGTCTACGCGACCCTCGTGTCCCACAACGAGGAAGCGATCAGCAACCCGCCGTGCGCGCCCGTGGTCACGAACCGCGAGCGCTATCTGGCCAACCGGGCGGCGGTCGTCGACACCGCGCGCCTGGTGCTCGAGCGCGGAGGGGCGTGGGACTTCCAGTCCGAGTGGCAGTACCTGCAGGCCGTCGCGAGCTGGGACGACGCCGCCGTGACGGGCGACACCGAAGGCAAGAACGTCGTGCGCTGGCTCGCCGAGCTGGCCCCCGACCGGATCGCCGTCGACGCCCACTCCCACGAGCGCAGCGGCTGGAACTACGCCGACGTCGCCCACGCGCTGGCGCAGCTCGGGGTGCCGCCGACCGGCATCGTGGGCGGCTTCACCGCGAGCCCGGTGGAGCTCGAGTCGTGGACGCGGCTGCGCGCGCCGCTGACGGGGCGCCGTCCTCCGTATCCGGCCTGGCAGGCCCAGGCGCTGTGGGGCGGCGCCTCGCCGGGCCACCGCGACGACCCGCGCGCCTCCGGCGTGTGGCGCCCGCGCGACGCGGAGCACTACTTCGAGGACGACCCCGCCTCGACGCTGCCCAACATCGGCGGCTGGACGGCAGACGTGGCCTCCGGCGACGGCCTCGCGACGCTGCTCGACCTGCTGCGCACGAATCGCCTGGAGCCGGGGCGCATGTACACGGCGACGATCATGATCCCGCAGTGCAACCTGGACTCCGACCCCGCGCTGCAGCCGGCGGTCGCGGCGATCCTCGACCGCTTCGCGCCGGACGTCGCGACCGGCGACCTCGTGTGGGCGACGCTGCCGAGCGTGCTCCGCACCTGGCACGAGGAGTACGCGCAGGTTCCCGTGGTGGTGCGGCCGTGACCTCGCGCCGGCGCTTCCTCGCCTCGGCGGCCGGCGCGCTGGCCGCAGCGCTGCCGCTGCCGCGAGTTCGCGCGGCGGCCGACACCTTCCTGCTCTTCACGCTCAACGTGCAGGACTTCGCCTGGCCCGAGCTGTCCGCCGCGCTCGTCTCTCGCGCGCTGGACTTCCACGAGGCGACGGGCATCCCCGTCGACGTCTCGCTGACCACGACCCAGTCGGACATCTTCTGGCGCGACTTCCCCGACCTGTTCGAGCGGCTGCGCGTGTCGCCGGTCGCCTGCGTCGGCTATCACGTGCGGCCGCCGGTGCCCTATCACGCGCTGTGCGACTGGCTCGACGTCGCGGGGCTGGGCGCGGGCGACCAGCAGGCTCTGGTCCGGCATTACGAGACGCACGGGCTCGACCTCGTCAGCGGCCAGCCGACGGCGGCCGACGGCGGCTACGCCGCGCTGGTCGAGCGCCTGGGCTACGCCCCGCCCTGCGTGGGGGTGAACTGCGACGCGCCCGTGCAGGCCGCCGCCGACACGGTGTTCGGCGACCTCGGGGCCCGCTTCGCCGTCATCCACGGCCGCGCGGCCAACCTCGGCGACAGCCGCAACGGCCTGCGCGCCCGCCCCGAGCACGTCGACCTCAAGCTCTTCGAGCACGCCGGAGGCGACCCGGGCGCGCTGATCGAGGCGGCGGCAGCGCAGGCGCGCACCGCGCGCGGCGCGCGGGCGCCCTACGTCGTCGGCGTCAAGATGCACGACAACGACTTCTTCGCCGAGGACTCGGCGTGGCTCACGGTCTACGCGAGCGGCCACGGCCGGGTCCCGCCGTGGGACGTCTCGCGACGCTCGCCGCTGCTCGACGATGCCGCGGCCGACGCGATGTGGCGCCTCTACGAGGGCGCCGTGCTGCACGCCGCCCGCAACGCAACGCGCCTGCCCGCGACGAGTTGCCGCCTGCTGTGAAGACCTTTCGCCGATGCGGCTACACTCGGAAGCGGCGTCTTCTGGCGAAAGGGGCGAGACATGTCCAGCTTGATGGAGATCCTGGGGCCGGTCCTGGGGGGCGGCGCGCTGCAGGGCATCGCCCGCCAGACGGGTGTGCAGCCGGCACAGGCCGAGAGCGCGATCGGGATGGCGCTGCCGGTGCTGATCGGCGCGCTCAACCGCAACGCCCAGAACCCCCAGGGCGCCGCTGCGCTGGACAAGGCGCTGGGCCGCGACCACGACGGCAGCCTGCTCGACGACCTGGGCGGCCTGCTGGGCGGCGGCGGCAACGCCGGCGCCGGCGCGGCGATCCTGGGCCACGTCCTCGGCGGCCGGCAGGGCGCCGTCGAGAACCAGATCGGCCAGGCGACCGGCCTCGACAAGGCCCAGGTCGGTCAGATCCTCGCGCTGCTCGCGCCGATCGTGATGGCGGCCCTGGGCCGCGCCCGCGGCCAGCAGGGCGGCGGCTTCGACCTCGGGGCGCTGCTCGGCGGCGCCCAGGCCGACGTGCAGCAGCGCGCGCCCCAGAGCGCCGACCTGCTGACCCGCATCCTCGACCGCGACGGCGACGGCTCCGTCGCCGACGACGTCGCGCAGATGGGCGCGGGCCTGCTCGGCTCGCTGTTCGGGGGCAAGAAGTAGTCCGCATGCGCCTGGCGGTCGTCGTCGCCCTGTCGTTGCTGGCGCCGGCGGCCGCCGCCCTCGACGGCGTGGTGCTGCTGCCGGAGGGCTCGCCCGCGGCCGACGCCACCGTCTCCGTGCTCGGCCGCGCCGGCTCGACCCGCACCGGGGCCAATGGCGAGTTCCGGCTGGTGCCGGAGCCGGTGCCGCCGTTCGAGGTGCTGGTCGTGCTGCAGGGCGGAATGGTCGCCGCGCCTGTTCTGGTCGAGACCCTGCCGGCAAGCGGCCCGCTGACCATCCGACTGCGCAGCCTGGTCAGCGAGTCGGTCACCGTCGACTCCGGCAGCACGCCGTTCACCGAGGCGCCGCCCGCCAACGCGGGCGCCCTGGTCGGCCGCCGCGAGCTCGAGCAGCGCCGTCCGGAGACGCTGGCCGAGGCGATCGAGTCGCTGCCCGGCGTCAGCCGCATCGACGAGGGCCACACCTCGGTGCCTGCGATCCGCGGCCTCGCCCGCGGCCGCACCTTGATCCTGATCGACGGCCAGCGGGTGACGGCCGAGCGGCGCGCTGGCCCTTCCGCCACGTTCCTCGACCCCTTCTTCCTGGAGGGCATCGAGGTCAGCCGCGGGCCGGGCGCCGTCGCCTACGGCTCCGACGCGTTCGGCGGCGTGATCCACGCCCGCACTCGCCAGGCGGCGCCGGGCGCGCCGCTCGAGGGCCGGCTCGAGGCCGCGGCCGGCGCCGGCGTGCCCGAGCGCGCCATCGCCGGCCAGCTCTCGCGCGGCTTCGAGCAGGGCGGCGTCATCGCGCAGGCGCGCTGGCGCAGCGCGGACGACTACCGCACCCCCGAAGGCGACGCGCTCAACTCGGGTTTCGAGGACTGGGGGGCTCGGTTGAGGGTCGACCACGAGGTCGGCCCCGGACGGCTCGGCGCGATCGTCCAGGTCGACCGCGGGCGCGACACCGGCAAGCCGGGGCTCGACGCGCTGACCCAGCCCACGACCTACCCGCGGGAGGACTCCGAGCGCTACACGGTCGTCTACGAGGGTGACCCGCGCGGCGCGTTCTCGCGCTGGGGGCTCTCCGCGTTCTACGGCTCGTACCGGCTCGTCACCGAGCGGCAGCGGCTGGCCACCTCGACCGTCCCGCGGGAGGTCTCGAGTTCCGATGTCGCGGCCCGCGACTGGGGCTTCCGCGCGTCCGGCGCCACGGCGCTGCGCGGCTTCCGGGTGGAAGGCGGGCTCGACTTCGCCGGCCGCTTCGACCTGCGTGCCGACGGGTCGGTCCAGCGCTACGCGCTGTCGGGCGCGGCCACGACCCGCAGCGACGAGCGCTCGATCGAAGACGCCGCGCGCCGCGACCTCGGCGCCTACGTGGCGATCGACGGCCGGCTGTCCCGCTTCGCCGGCCTGACGGCCGGCGGCCGTCTCGACTTCGTCCGCGCGCGCAACACGGGCGGCTTCTTCGGCGACCGCGAGCAGCCCCACGAGGCGGCCTCCGGCTTCGCGTCGCTGCTGCTCGGCCCCTGGCTGGGCACGACCGCGACCGTGCAGGTCGCGAGCGGCTTCCGCGATCCCACCCTGTCCGATCGTTACTTCCGCGGCGTCGGCGGTCGCGGCTTCGTCGTCGGCAACCCCGACCTCGAGCCCGAGCGGGCGCGGCAGTTCGACCTCGCGCTGCGCTACACGGGCCGCGTGCGCGCGTCGCTCTACGCCTACCGCTACAGGATCGAGGACCTCGTCGAGCGCTACCGCACGGGGGCCGACTTCCTCTTCAGGAACCGCGGCGAGGCGGTGTTGCGCGGCGTCGAACTCGAGCTGCAGGCGAACCTCGACGAGGCGACCACGCTGGAGCTGGCGGCGCAGGCGGCCCGCGGCGAGACCGAAGACGGCGCCGCCGTCGCCGACGTGCCGTCGGAGAGCCTCGGGCTCACGCTGCGCCGCCGCCTCGGCGAGCGCGGCGACGCGTTCGTGCGCGGCGTGTGGCGCGCCCACGACGCCGACTTCGGGCCCACCGAGATCGCCCTCGACGGCGCGGTCACGCTCGAGGCCGGCGGCTCGTGGCGCCTGCGCGAGTCGCTGCACGCGCGGCTGACGCTCAAGAACCTGCTCGACACCGTCTACCGTCAGACCGCCGACGAGAACGCGGCGCTGGCCCCGGGCCGGACCGCGCTCCTCTCGCTCTCCGCGCGCTTCTGACTGCCTATACTCGCGCCATGCGCGTGCCCCGCCCCCTGCTCCGCGCCGTCTTCCCGCTGCTCGCGCTGGGCCTCGCGGCCTGCGCGGGCCGTTACGGCTGGCGGCCCCCCGCCGACGCGCCCGGCCCGAAGCAGGTCAGCGAGGGCGTGGCCTCGTGGTACGGCCCGGGCTTCCACGGCAAGCCCACGGCCAGCGGCGAGAAGTTCGACCAGGAGGCGCTGACCGCGGCCCACCCGAGCTGGAAGTTCGGGACGAAGGTGCGCGTCACGCTGCTCAGCACGGGCAAGAGCGTGGTCGTGCGCATCAACGACCGCTTCCCGGCCTACAAGAAGCGCGTGATCGACCTGTCGCGCGCGGCGGCCGCGGCGATCGGGCTGATCGGTCCCGGCACGGGCCGCGTGCGCCTCGAAGTGATCGGCTGAACGAGGCTGCGCTCAGCGCGTCGCGCCCGTGGCTTCGGGCGCGGGCTCGGGCTCGGGCTGGGGAGGGCTGGGGCCAGGGCTGAACGAGACGAAGGCGACGAGACCCCAGGTCCCGTCCGCCGCGAGCAGGCCTCGTCGCAGCGCGGCGCTCCAGGTCCAGCGCCCCCGTCGGTGCCGCAGGCCGGCGCGGAACTCGGCACGGGCGTCCGCGCCCGGCTGGCCATCGCCGAGCTGGCCTGCGCTCTCCACGACGGCCTCCGTCCCCCCTCCCTCGCCGAAGGGGTGGGCCGCCTGGACGCCGTAGGCGAGCAGGTCGCGCTGCTCGTGCGTGCGCAGCGCCTCGTCGACCAGCGCCAGGCCGAGGTTGGCGTGGACTCTCACCTGCGGGCGGAGCCAGGTGGCCAGCAACTGCGAGGTGAAACGCATCGTGTTGGTGTCGAGACCGTTGCCGAAGCTCGTCTGCGGCAGGGTGGCGGCGAAGCGCAGCGCGAGCTCCGGACGCGTGCCGCGTGGCCGCGCGATCCGCAGCTTGGTGCGCACGCTCACGTCGCCGAAATCGGCGACGCTGCCGAAGTCCGGATCGCCGCTGGCCGCCACGGCGCCCACCCACTCGAGCTCGAACTCGGCGGCGCCGTCCAGGCAGCGCGCGCCGCGCATCACGGCCAGGTCCCAGCGCGTGCGCGGAGCCCCGGTCAGGAAGTTGGGTTCCGAGGCCAGCGCGCCGGCACCGGCTTCGTAGCGGAAGCGGCCTGCGCATCCCGCGGGCTCGGTGAGGAACGCCCCGTGCTGGGCCGACGCACCCGAAGCGGTCACGGCCAGCAGGCAGGCGACGATCGAGGGAGCACGCACCATCGACGGAATGACGTTACCACGGCCCGGGCGGGCCCCGCGGTATCATCGCCCTCGAACGATGGCCTCGCTCCCCGCCGCGCCCCGCGGCCGCACCTACTCGCCGCGGCGGCTGCGGCTGGTCGTGATCCTGCTGACGCTGGTCACGCTGCCGCTGGTCCTCGGCACCGCCACCCTCATCTATTACTACCTGCGCTACAGCGTGCAGGTGGAGCAGCGGCTGCAGGGCGAGCGCTGGCTGGCGCCGTCACGGCTCTACTCGCGCCCGGTGACCGTGCGCACGGGCATGGCGCTGCAGGAGGCGGACCTGCTGCGGCTGCTCAACGCGCTGCGCTACGAAGAGCGCACCGACGGCAGCCCCGGACCCGGCCAGTACGTGCCGCCGGCCGAAGGCCGCCTGCGCTTCGCGCCGCGCACGCTCGGCGACGCCCCCGGCGAGCCGCTGGTCGCGACCTTCGACAAGGGCCGGCTCAAGGAGCTGCGCGGCGAGAAGACGCGCGCGGTCTACCGCGAGCTGACGCTGGAGCGGGCGCTGCTCACCGCGCTGTTCGACGAGAACCGCGAGAAGCGGCGCCGCGTCAAGTTCGAGCAGCTCCCCGAGCACCTCGTGCAGGCGGTGCTCTCGATCGAGGATCGCCGCTTCTTCAGCCACGCCGGGCTCGACCCGTTCCGCATCATCGGCGCCGCGATCCGGAACATGCGCACGGAGGGCCCTCCGCAGGGGGGCTCGACGATCACCCAGCAGCTCGCCAAGAACTTCTTCATCGCCCAGCGCGACGGCTCCTGGGAGCGCAGCCTGACCCGCAAGCTGCACGAGGCGCTGTTCGCGTTCGTGCTCGAGCGGCGCGCCACCAAGCAGGAGATCCTGGAGCTGTATCTCAACGAGATCTACCTCGGCCAGGTGGGCTCGTTCTCGATCAACGGCGTGGGCGAGGCCGCCCGGCTCTACTTCGACAAGGACGTCGCCAACGTCAACCTGGTCGAGGGCGCGCTGCTGGCCGGCATGATCCAGTCGCCGAACCCCTACAACCCGTTCCGCCACCCGGAGCGGGCGATGCGGCGCCGCAACCAGGTGCTCGACGCCATGGTCGAGGCGGGCTACCTGGACGCGGCCGCCGCGGCGGCGGCGAAGCAGGAGCCGGTCAAGGCCGAACGCAGCAAGGCGCGCACCGACGCGCCGTACTACGTCGACCTGGTGCGCTCGCAGCTCGGCGAGCGCTACGCGAGCCAGGACCTGCTCGGCGGCAACCTCGAGATCCGCACGTCGCTCGACCTGCACCTGCAGACGCTCGCCGAGCAGTCGCTGGCCCGCGGCCTGGAGAACGTGGAGAAGCTGTTCAAGAAGGCGCGCCCGCAGCCCGTCCAGGGCGCGATCCTCGTGCTCGAGCCGCGCTCCGGCGCGATCCTCGCCCTGGTCGGCGGCCGCTCCTACGGCGCCAGCCAGTACAACCGCGTGCTGAAGGCGAAGCGGCAGCCGGGCTCGACGTTCAAGCCCTTCGTCTACCTGGCCGCGTTCGAGGCGACGTTCGACGACCCGTCGCTGCCGCCGGTGACGCCGGCGACGGTCGTCGAAGACACGCCGTGGGTGTTCTTCTACGAGGACAAGGAGTACATCCCGCAGAACTACGAGGACGAGTACTTCGGCCACGTCACGCTGCGTCGCGCGCTGGCCAAGAGCCTCAACGTCGCCACGGTCAAGGTCGCCGAGATGGTCGGCTATCCGCGGGTGGCCGCGCTGTGGAACGAGCGCGTGAAGGTCGGCGGCGAGGTCAAGCCCTACCCCGCGCTGGCGCTCGGCTCGTTCGAGGTGACGCCGCTGCAGATGGCCTCGGCCTACACCGTGCTCGCCAACGGCGGGCTGAAGGTCGACCCGGTGACGATCCTGGGCGTGCTGGATGCGAAGGGCGAGAACATCGAGCAGCACAACCCGCCGCCGCCGCGGCGCGTCGTCCACGAGGAGTCGGCCTACCTCGTCACCCACATGCTGCGCAGCGTCGTGAACGAGGGCTCGGGCGCGGCGATCCGGGCCCAGGGCCTGCAGGGCGACATCGCGGGCAAGACCGGCACCACCAACGACATGCGCGACGCGTGGTTCATCGGCTACACGGGCGACCTGCTGGCCGTCGTGTGGGTGGGCTTCGACGACAACGCCGCGCTCAACCTGCCGGGCTCGCGGGCGGCGCTGCCGATCTGGATCGACTTCATGAAGGCGGCGACGGCCGGCCGCGACCCGGTCGAACTGCGGGCGCCGCCCGAAAACGTCATCTTCGTCGAGATCGACAAGGAGACCGGGTTCCGCGCCAGCGCTCGCTGCCCCAGCCGGTTCAGCGAGGCCTTCATCGCCGGCACCGAGCCGATGGAGATCTGCCCGCTGCACTGATTCGACCTGATCTTGCGAATAATGCGATCGGATCGTATGATTTGCACGTGTGGATCGCGCGAGGAATCGAAGAAGCGCTGCTGCGTTCGGCCCGGACGCGGCCGGCGGTGGTCCTCACCGGCGCTCGCCAGACCGGCAAGACCACCACCCTGCGGCGCCTGTTCCCCGCCCACCACTTCGTCTCGCTCGACCTGCCGACGGAGGCCGAGCAGGCTGAAAGGGAGCCCTCCGCGTTCCTTCTGCGCCACCCTCCGCCGGTCATCATCGACGAGATCCAGTACGCACCCGCGCTGTTCCGCCACCTGAAGAGCGCCATCGACCGGGATCGATCTGCCCGCGGGCGGTACCTGCTGACCGGTTCGCAGAAGTTCACCCTGATGCGCGGCGTCTCGGAATCGCTGGCAGGGCGGGTGGACGTGCTGGAGCTGGAGGGCCTCTCGCTGCGCGAGATGCGCAGCGCTCGTCGAGACCTCGCCGTCGAAACCGCCATGCTCCGGGGCAGCCTGCCCGAGCTCCACGCCAACCCCGACATCGACGGGGTCGCCTTCTACAACTCGTATCTGGCCACCTACCTGGAGCGCGACATCCGCTCGCTCGCGCGGGTGGGCAGCCTGCGCGACTTCGAGCGGTTCCTGCGAGCCTGCGCCCTGCGCTCGGCCAACCTGCTCAACAAGGCCGAGTTGGCCCGCGACGTCGGCATCGCCCCGTCGACGGCCAACGAGTGGCTGTCGATGCTGGAGACCTCGGGCCAGGTGGTGCTGCTCGAGCCCTACTTCTCGAACCGCACGAAATCGCTGGCCAAGAGCCCGAAACTCTACCTGTCCGACACCGGGCTGCTGTGCGCGCTCCTGAACGTGCGGAGCGAGACGGAACTCCGCCGCTCGCCGCTGGCGGGCGCGATCTGGGAGACGTTCGTGTGCGCGCAACTCCGGCATCGGGAGCGGCGCGCCGGGCGTGCGAAGAGCCTCTACTTCTGGCGCGACCGCACCCGCGAGGTCGACTTCGTCGTCGAGAGCGGGGGCCGCCTGGAACTGCTGGAGGCGAAGTGGACGGAACTGCCCCGCGCCGACGACGCGGCCAACCTCGATCACGTGCGCCGCGTGCTGGGCGGCCGCTTCGTGTCGAGCGGCGCGATCGTCTGTCGCGCGGCCACGGGGTTCCCGATCGGGGACGGCTGGCGAGTGGCGCCGCTCGACGAACTCGACTGACTCCGCGCGACACGTGGACTTGACCCGAGCCGATCGCACGCCCTAGTATTCTGCTTCCCGCGACGCGGGCGCTTAACTCAGCGGTAGAGTGCCACCTTCACACGGTGGAAGTCATAGGTTCGAATCCTATAGCGCCCACCATCTCCCACTCGCGCGCGTGACTCCCTTCGACGACAACCGCTGGAACCGCTGGCGCTACTCGCTGTGGGCGCCCGTCTACCACCCGTTCGTGCGGGCCTTCGACGGGGCGCGACAGGCCTCGATCGCGGGCCTCGCGCTGCAGCCCGGGCAGCACGTCCTGATCGTCGGCGCCGGCACCGGTGCCGACCTCCCCTTCGTCCCCGAGGGCGTTTCGGTCCTGGCGACCGACCTGACGCCGGCGATGCTGGCCCGGGCGCGCCCGCGGCTGCGACCCGGCATGGAACTGCGGGTGATGGACGGCCACGCGCTCGACCTGCCCGACGAGAGCTTCGACGCGGTGCTGCTGCACCTGGTCGTCGCGGTGATCCCCGACCCGGCGGCCTGCCTGCGGGAGGCGGCGCGGGTGCTCAGGCCTGGGGGCGCGATCGCGGTGCTCGACAAGTTCGTGCCCGACGGCCAGCGGCCGAGCCTGGCCCGGCGGGCCGCCAGCCGCGTGGCCTCGGTCTTCTTCACCCACCTCGACCGCCGCCTGGGCGACGTCCTCGCCGCGAGCGGCGCCCCGCTCGTGGTCGAGAGCGACGAGGCCGCGCTCGCCGGCGGCTTCTTCAGACGCATCCGGCTGCGCAAGCAGGGTTGAGAGAGCGCCCCGCTCAGCGCGCCAGCGTCTCGAACCCGCGGCGGTCCAGGTCGCGGTAGATGACGTACGCGGCGACCGCGGCCAGGGCTGCGAAAGCGAGGCCCTCGGCGGTGCGCCCGAACAGCAGCCGGCCGCTCGCGAACAGCGTCGAGTAGACGAGCACTACGCCGGCGATCCAGGCCACGAACAGCCCGCCGAAGCCCTCGTCGGACTTCACATGCGGCAGCTCCGCCGCGATCCCGCGCCAGCCGGGACCGCCGGGGTGGACCCGTTCGTAGAAGGCGCGCAACGTCGCGCGGTCGGTGGGCGGCGTGACGAACGTCACGGCCAGCCAGGCGATCGTGGTGATCGCCACGATCGCGAACAGGTTCTGCGGGAAGGCCAGCCCCGGCGCCCACGTCTTGAGCGCGACGAGCGCGAGGATCGGCGCCACCATCGCCGCGATCTCGCTCCACGCGTTCACCCGCCACCAGAACCAGCGCAGGATCAGCACCAGGCCGAGGCCCGCGCTGGCCTCGAGGATGAAGGCCCAGGCGCCGGAGATGGTCTCGATCAGCCGGGTCACCACCAGCGACAGGCCCATCACCAGCAGCGTCACCACCCGCGAGACCCGCACCAGGTCCCGCTCGCCCGCGCCGGGCCGCACGAAGCGGCGCCAGAAGTCGTTGATCACGTACGAGGTGCCCCAGTTGAGCTGGGTGGCCATCGTCGACATGTAGGCCGCGAAGAACGAGGCGACCAGCATGCCCTTGAGCCCGGTCGGCAGGTGGTCGCGCATCGCGTAGACGTAGCCGAGCCGCTTCTGGTCCGCGGGCAGCTCCGGGTAGAGCACCAGGGTGGCGAGGCCGACCAGGATCCACGGCCACGGCCGCACGCAGTAGTGGGCGACCGTGAACCACAGGGTCGCGAACAGCGAGTGTTTCTCGTCCTTCGCCGACATCATGCGCTGGGCGATGTAGCCGCCGCCGCCGGGCTCGGCGCCCGGGTACCACGACGACCACCACTGCACGCCGACGTAGGCGAGGAACGCCGTGACCGACAGCGCGAAGCCCTGGGCCGCGGTGGAGGCATCGCCGAAGGTCGGCGTCATCCACAGCGACCACTCCGGCAGCTTCGCCTGCAGCCCGGAGAGCCCGCCGATCTCCGGCAGGCCGAGCACCGTGAAGGCCAGCACCACGGTGCCGGTCATCGCCAGCAGGAACTGGAAGGCGTCGGTGACGGCGACGCCCCACAGCCCGGACACGGCCGAGTAGACCGCGGTGATCGCCAGCGCGACGGCCACGTACATCCAGACGTCCTGGCGCGGGATGCCGAACATGCCCTCGAGCACCGAGGCCATCGCCAGGTTGACCCAGGCCATCACGACGCAGTTCATGAACAGCCCGAGGTACAGCGCGCGGAAGCCGCGGAGGAACGCGGCGGGCCGACCGGAGTAGCGCAGCTCGACCAGCTCGACGTCGGTCATGATCCCCGCCCGCCGCCACAGCCGGGCGAAGAAGAAGACGGTCAGCATCCCGCCGCACACCGCGTTCCACCACAGCCAGTTGCCGGCGACGCCGCTCTGGGCAACCAGCTCGGTGACCGCCAGCGGCGTGTCGGCCGCGAACGTCGTCGCCACCATCGAGGTGCCGGCCAGCCACCACGGCAGGTCGCGGCCGGAGAGGAAGAACTCCTCCGTGGAGCCGCCGGCCCGCTTCGCGTAGCGCAGGCCGATCCAGGCGGAGAACGCGAAGTAGGCGACGACGACGGACCAGTCGAGCGGCGTCATGAACGAGGGGCCTCCGCGCTATTCGATCGGGGTACCGGGATCGAGGCGGCCGAAGCCCTCCTCGAAGAGTTGCCGATTGAGGTCGGCGAGCGTCTTCGACAGCGCGTTGGCGGCCACCACGGCCGCGTCGACCTGGCGCGCCACCTCCGCCGCCACGCGCTCCTGCTGCGCCGTCGGCGCCGCGGTGTAGGACGAGAGCGAGAAGTAGACGCCGCGCGCGCGCGGCAGCAGCGGGTCGGGCTCGCTGGCCAGCGGCGCGCCCGCGAAGCCCATCGGCACGTCGCGGCGCAACGCC
The DNA here is from genome assembly GCA_011526565.1 of Acidobacteriota bacterium. GTDB lineage: Bacteria > Acidobacteriota > Vicinamibacteria > Fen-336 > Fen-336 > WYBL01. The sequence continues at coordinate 14,777 of WYBL01000007.1, forward strand.
CGCGCCTGCGGCTCCACCGCTTCCAGGGCGGCCTTGACCGCCGCCTTCAGCGGGTCCGAGGCCTTCGGCGCCTTGCCGAGCGCCGCCTGCAGCTCCTTCAACTGCTTCTGCGCGGCGGCGACCCGCTTGTCCGCAGCGTCGGCGCGGGCCCAGACCCGGGCGGCGGCGCGCAGCGCCGCGGACCAGGCCGCGCGGTCGGCCGCGGCGATGGCCACGCGCGGGTCCTCCTCGACCGCGACGGCGACCGACGCCTTCTCGGAGCCGACCACGAGTTCGAGCGTGTAGCGGCCGGGCTCGACCAGCGGCCCGCGCGGGGGCCCGCCGAACCCGCCCGCGCCGGGCTCGGGCTTCACGGGAGGCTCGCCGCGCAGGTCCCAGGCCACGCGGTTGAAGCCCGCGGCCCTGCCGCCCTCGAGCTTGCGCACGACGGCGCCCGCGGCGTCGCGGACAACCACCTCGACCTTGTCCTTGTCGCCGGGCTTCGCCTTCAGGAAATAGCTGACGAGCGCGCCTTCGGGCGGGGTGTCGGCAACGAAGAAGCGGGCCCCGGTGTCGCCCTTGTGGTTGGCAAGGCGCCAGGCCACGGCGGGACGCGGCTCGAAGGCCGCGAGCGCCGGCGGGGCGGGCGCCAGCTTCGCGAGGACGGAGGCGTCGTCGAGCACGTAGACGCCGCGGCCGTGGGTGCCGACCACGAGGTCGCCCGCGGGGTGGAACACCAGGTCGTCGACCGGCACCATCGGCAGCTTGCCGGTCATCCGCACTGACGTGGCGCCGCGATCGAAGCTGATCCACAGCCCGCGCTCGGTGCCGCACAGCAGCACGCTCGGGTTCGCGGGGTGCTCGCGCACCACGCTGACGGTCGAGCCCTCGGGGATCGACGTGAAGATCCGGGTCCACGTCCTGCCGAAGTCGTCCGTGCGGAACACCCACGGCGTGAAGTCGTTGCCGCGATGGCCGTCGAAGGCGACGGTCGCCG
>WYBL01000061.1 GCA_011526565.1 Acidobacteriota bacterium
AAGGTCTGGTCCTTGCCTTCCGAGATCGTGAGCATCAAGTGATTCTCGTGGAGCATCTTCACCGTGCCCATCGCTTCGTGGTGGTGACCCTCGTGGGCAATCAGGACCGCAGGGGCGGCGAGGATCGCCGCCAACGCCATCCATGTGGCGATGGGCTGCAACTTCGAGAGCATAGTCTTCACCGCTTTCCCCTTTCGAAAAGTGACTTTCAATGATGATGTCCTTCGTCGGAGACCGATTCTCCGGCGAGGAACGCGTCGATCTCCCTCTCGTGCTCGACAGCGGCGCGAGAGAGCGTCGGGTTGAGCCGTTCCATCTCTTTCAGGTCTTCGGGCGTGAGGCTGGGCAATTCGCGAATGAACGCGACGAGATCCCAGCTCTCGGCGTCGTTCGACGGATCGTCGTCGCCGAAACCCGGCATGCCGGTCAGTCGCACGCCGTTCTCGATGATCCAGAAGAGCGCGCCGTCGGAAAGTCTCTGCGTGGCTGCTGCCGTCATGTCGGGCGCCCGCGGGTACATTCGCTGCCCGTAGGAGGTCCTCCCCTTTCCGTCGTTGCCATGGCAGGTGGCGCAATGATCGGCGAAGTGGGCTCGACCCCGGGCGATCGAGTCCGGGTCCGTGGCCGTCGGGGCGCTTCGAGCTCGGGCGGCTGCCGGGATCAGCAGGTGCCTCGCCGAACGGGCGAGCCGCGTCTCGACCCGGGTAGGCTCCGGCCGCGCCGAGACTCCGCTCCACACAAGGCCAATGCCTGCCAGGGTCGCCGCGAATCCGATCGTCGCGAACACGGCGAGAGTCCAACGGCGCACCCCGCCTGGGGTTGAAGTGGCCATGCGGTCAGTCTCCTCCTGTCTCTGGATACGATTCGCTTCGAGATCCCGAGTCCACTCCTTGGGAGCTTTGTCGACGCTCAGCCGTCGACCGCGGCGCAGCGTCCGCCCGGAGCCGAACCAGCAGCCAGACCAGGAACGGGACGACGACCCACTGGAGCAAGGGGCTCGCGCCGATTCCCCACAGCGTCGGCATGCTCGGCGCGTAAGTCCAATTCTCCCGAATGCCCGCGTTCCACCACTCGCTCCAGAAGGTGTAGGCAATGCCGAGCGCGACGAAAGCCAGCATGGGTGGCACGCCTCCGGCCACGATCCAGTCGCGACCGCCGAACAGCAGGGCGGTGCCCCAGAAGCAGGCGAGGAGAATCAGCACGTCACCCAGGGTGCAGTGCAGTCGGGTCCACGTGAGGTACGACAGCTCCCGGTCGGCGTCGGCGTAGAGCGGCGTCTGGATCGCTTCCCAGGCGAGATGAAGCCCGAAACCCCAGCTCGCCAGTCGAAGCTCCGGAGCCGACGCCAGGGATCGGAATCGCGTACTCACTCCGAGTGATCCTCGGGCGGTGTCGCACGACGCCTGCTCGGTCGACGGCCAGGACCCTCCGACTTCGTCCCGGGTCCGATCAGCCTCGGGGGGGGCCCTCCGATACCCCGGGCGCCCGGGCCACACTTCTGCAGCAGCCAGAACAGCGCCAGGGTCGCGTCCTTCGATTGGCCATGGCGCAGCACCGACCAGTTGTCGCCCACGAAGCCGGAGACGAACGCGATGACGTGCGACAGGGACATGCGCTGGTAGCCGGTCGCCCGACCCTCATCGACGGTGCCCCCGAAGGCGAAGAGCCGCACCTGGTGGCCGTGGTGCGTCGTCGCCCGGCCGTGCCGCACGAGCTCGCGCGCGAGGCGGGCGGCGCCGGTCTCCGAGCAGCAGCCGAAGCGCGCTAAAGCCGCCGCGAGCACCGCCGGGCGGCGAGCCGGCCCGTTGAGCTCGGCGCGCCCCTCCTTGACTTCGCCCAGGATCATGTCCGGCGCTTCGGGAGGGACACCGAGCGCCGGATCCGGCCGGTACACGGTCGCTCCCCCCGACTCGCCGATGACGGGGCGGCCAGCACCGGGAAACCGGAAGGCGAGCAGGTCGAGATCCGTGGCCGTGCGGATTCCGCCACCCGAGCCGAGCTCGAAGACCGGATACTCGGTGACCGTGAAGTAGCCGTTCAACCGGAGGTAGGCCTGGACCAACGCGACCGCGGTGTCCACGGGGTACCTCAGACCTTGGCCCGGTGCAGCCGAAGGGCGTTTCCGATCACCGACACCGACGAGAAGCTCATCGCCGCGGCGGCGAGGATCGGCGAGAGCAGCCAGCCCGTCCACGGGTAGAGCAGGCCCGCCGCGATCGGCACGCCGGCAGCGTTGTAGGCGAAAGCCCAGAACAGGTTCTGCTTGATGTTGCGCATCGTCGACCGCGACAGGCGCCGCGCCCGGACGATCCCGCGCAGATCGCCCTTGACCAGCGTGACGCCCGCCGACTCCATCGCCACGTCGGTGCCGGTGCCCATGGCGACGCCGATCTGGGCCTGGGCGAGGGCAGGCGCGTCGTTGATGCCGTCGCCCGCCATTGCCACGAACCGGCCCTCGGCCTGGAAGCGCTTGACGTGGTCGACCTTCTGGTCGGGCAGAACCTCGGCCGCGACCTCGTCGATGCCGAGCTTTCGCGCCACCGCCTCCGCCGTCGCGCGACTGTCGCCGGTGAGCATCACGACGCGGATCCCCTCGGCGTGCAGCGCGCGGATCGCCTCGGGCGTGGTCTCCTTGATCGGATCGGCGACGCCCAAGATGCCGGCCAACCGGCCGTCGACCGCCAGGAACATCACCGTCTGGCCCTCCTTGCGCAGCTTCTCCGCATCGTCGGCGAGGGTCCCGGGATCGACTCCGGCCTCGTCCATCATCCGGCGGTTGCCGAGCGCGACGAGCCGACCTGCAACCTTCGCGCGCACGCCCTTGCCCGTCACCGACTCGAAGCCATCGGCCGCGGAGATCGAGACGCCGCGCTCCGTCGCGCGGTTGACGATGGCGGCCGCCAGCGGGTGCTCGCTTCCGCGCTCGACGGCCGCGGCGTAACTCAGCAGCTCGGGCTCGCCGAACCCTTCGGCCGGCTCGAGCGAGACCAGCCGGGGCTTGCCCTCGGTGAGTGTCCCGGTCTTGTCGACCACCAGCGTGTCGACCTTCCTCAGGTGCTCGATCGCTTCCGCGTTCTTGAACAGGACGCCGATCGAGGCGCCCTTGCCGGTCGCGACCATGATCGACATCGGGGTCGCGAGGCCGAGCGCGCAAGGGCAGGCGATGATCAGCACGGCGACCGCGTTGATCAGGGCGTGGGCGAGCCTCGGATCGGGGCCGAGCGTCCCCCAGGCCAGAAACGTCAGTACCGCGATCGCCAAGACGACGAGCACGAACCACCCCGAGATGACGTCGGCGAGCTTCTGGATCGGCGCTCGGCTGCGCTGGGCCTCGGCCACCATCGCGACGATACGGGCAAGCAAGGTCTCGGCGCCGACCTTCTCGGCTTGCATCACGAAACCGCCCGTGCCGTTGACCGTGGCGCCGACCACCCGGTCGCCTGCGTGCTTCTCGACCGGGATCGGCTCACCCGAGACCATCGACTCGTCGATCGAGGTCGCTCCCTCGAGCACGACGCCGTCGACCGGCACCTTCTCGCCCGGACGCACCCGTAGCCGGTCGCCGGCCTGGACGGTATCGAGCGGTACGTCCTCCTCGCTCCCGTCCTCCTGCAATCGTCGAGCGGTCTTGGGAGCGAGGCCGAGCAGCTTGCGGATCGCCGCGCTCGTCTCGCCGCGGGCCTTGAGCTCGAGCACCTGGCCGAGCAGGACGAGGGCGGTGATCACCGCCGCCGCCTCGAAGTAGACGGCGACCTGTCCACCCTCCTCGCGGAAGGCATCCGGGAAGAGGCCGGGGAACAGTGCCGCTACGAGGCTGTAGGCATAGGCGACGAACACGCCGAGGCCGATCAACGTGAACATGTTCAGGCTGCGATTGCGCAGCGACGCGACGCCGCGCACGTAGAAGGGCCAAGCCGCCCAGGTGCAGACCGGCGTGGCCAGCAGGAGCTCTAGCAGCACCCGCCAACGAGCCGGGATCGCGCTCGCGATCGGGCTCCCCGGCAAGAGCAGGTCGCCCATCACCAGGACCAACGTGCCAAGCGCCAGCGGCACCGAGACCCAGAACCGGCGCCGCATGTCGAGGTACTCTGGATTGGGCCCCTCGTCGGCCGAGATCGTCCGCGGCTCGAGCGCCATGCCACAGATCGGACAACTGCCCGGCTCGTCGCGCACGATCTCGGGATGCATCGGGCAGGTCCACTCCGTCTTCGTCTTCGTCGCCGGCGCCGTCGGGGTCGCCCGCTCGAGCGCCATGCCGCACTTGGGGCAGGCGCCGGGCCGATCGGACTCGACTTCGGGGTGCATCGGGCAGGTCCACTTCTCCGCGGCCGGCGCCGCCGAATCGCGGGGCGCCGTCGAGCCAGGCGTCGAATAGGTCGCTGGCGAGGCATCGAACTTCTGCTTGCACCCGGAGGAGCAGAAGTGGACCGACCGGCCGCCCCACTCCGAGTGATGAGGCGTCCGTTCCGGATCGACCTGCATCCCGCAAACCGGATCCTTCACGATCGGCCTCTCGCCGCCGTGATTCTCGCCCTGTCCAGAATCGTCCCGTTCAGCCATCATTTCCCCCTCTGCTCGCCTACGCCTGCCGAGCTTCGACCAGGCGCAACTTTCCCAGCCCACCGGCCGCCACCCGGATCTCGGGCGACGGCCGGAGCGCCCGCTCAGTGGTGGGCGTCGTGCCCAGTTTCAGCTTGTGACGTCGCGCCCATCATCGGGCATCCGGACATCGACTGCGACATGCCTTCGATCATCCCGGACCGCATGTGGCCCATCATGTGCTGCATCATCTCCGCGTGCATCGACTCCATCGATTCACGCATCGCACGGCGCTGCGCCACGAGCTCCGTGACCACCGCGGCCGTGGCGTCGACTTTCTTGCTGCCGCGCGAGTCGTTCATCGACTGAACGAGCGCGTCGAGCTTGGCGTCCATGGCCTTCATCTCGTCCATCATCGCCTGGCGCTTCGCCATCATCGCCTTGCAGTCGTCCATCATCGACCCGCCAGGCTTCGACTCGCCCGACATGGCCCCGCCCATCATCGCGCCGCCCATGGCGTGGCCTTCCGTCTTGGGCTCTTGCTGCTGAGGTGTCGACGTCTGCGCCCAGAGCAGGCCGGCGCCGACGAGCAGGGCCGAGGTCGCGAGTGCAACGATTCGAGATTTCATGATTCCGAGCTCCTTTCCGAGGTAAGTTTAAGGATTCCGCCGCCCCGCCCACCCGGGGCGGAGCGGCGGCCGATGAGCTGCCCAAGTCGGAGGCACGCCGTCCGATCTCAC
>WYBL01000062.1 GCA_011526565.1 Acidobacteriota bacterium
CTCCGCGAGGCCAGGGACACCGGCGCGCGCCTTAGGAGGCCGCGCCCTGGAGCGCCGGGGCCTTGCGGTCGGGCGCGGGCACCGCGTGCATCTCGACCTCGCGCAGCTCGAACACGGGCGCGCCGCCCTGGTCGAAGGCGAGCACGTCGGACAGCGTGCGCAGCGCCGACGACTGGCGCGCGACCAGCTCCAGACGCAGCGGGCCCTGGACCGGGAACGCGGCGCGCGGCACGAACGCGCCGAGGCCGGTGGGCAGCGTGTCGGCGCCCGTCTGCTGGCGGCCCCACACGATCGCGAGCTGCAGCGCGCCGTCGACCGCAGCCGCATCGAGCGCGAAACGCCCGCTCCAGCCCTGCTCGGGGACCCCCGCGCAGGAGGCCGCGGCGCCGGCCGCGGAGACCGCCTCGACGCCGCGCAGCACGTGGAACGCCGGGCCGTGGAAGAGCGCCTCGCCGTACAGGTGGGCGGCGGCCTCGCCGCGTTGCGGCCCGCCGGGCACGCCACGCTCCGGGGCCGCGAGGCCCTGGTCGGCCATCTCGGCCGCCGCGGCGTAGTGGAGAACTCCGCCGGCGCCGCGCAACTCGAGCGCGAGGCGGGCTCCGGTGCCGTTCGCGACCTCGCGCACCGTCAGCGCCAGCGCGGCGCCACGGCCGTCGTAGTCGGCGACGCGGATGCCGCGCACGACCTTGAGCTCGCGGACCGCGCCGAGCTTGAGGTCGGGTCGCAGGGCGAGTGCCGCGCGGGCGAACCAGTCGAGGACCCAGGCGGCGGGGACGACGGGCGCGCCGGCGACCGCGTGGTCGCGCAGCAGCGGCTCGGTGCGGCTGTTGACGATGACGTCGAAGCGGGCCTCGCGGGCCGCCGCCTCGCTGGCCAGCGGCTCGGGCCGGGGCTCGCCGCCGAGCACGACCTCGGCGCGATCGCCCGCGGGCCGGCCCAGCTCGGCGAGGAACATCTGCGGGCCGCGGTCGCGGGTGACGAGCGGCACGCCGCGGGCGGCGAAGCGCTCGCGCAGCGCGGGCGTCACCATCCCGCCGTCCCAGGGCCCCCAGCCCATCGCCACGACCCGGCAGCCGGGCCGCTGCGCGGCGAGCGCGGCGGCGGTCTTGTTGAGCGCCTCGTTGGCCATCGCGTAGTCGGACTGGCCGGCATTGCCGCAGCGCCCGGCCACCGACGAGAAGAGCGCGACGAAGCGCAGCGGGTCATTCGCCGTGGCCGCGAGCAGGCCGCGCAGGCCGGGCACCTTGGTGCCCCACACCCGCTCGAACTGCTCGAGCGTCTTGTCGCGCAGCAGGCGGTCGGCCAGCACGCCCGCGCCGTGGACGAGGCCCGTGACCGGGCCGAAGCGCTGGCGCACGCCGTCGAGCGCCGCCGCGACGGCTGCGGCGTCGCGGGCGTCGACCGCGACGTACACCGCCTCGGAGCCGGCGTCCTCGAGCAGCGCGAGCGTTCGGCGCACCTCGCGCGCCGAGAGGACCGCGCTGACCGCCGAGCGCAGTTCCGCGGGCGAGAGGCTGCGGCCCTCGGCGCGGGCGGCGCCGAGCAGGGCCTGGCCCATCTCGCGCTCGCCTTCCACGCCGCGGACCGCGGCCGGCTCTTCGGCGAGCGGCGTGCGGCCGAGAAGCGCGAACCGCGCGCGGGTCGCGCGGGCCAGCGCCAGCAGGCAGTCCGCGGTCACCCCGCGGGCGCCGCCGGTGGCGACGACGACCGAGCTCGCGTCGCAGGGCAGCGGCCCGGCGGCAGGCGCGTCGGGCACGCTCACGGGTTCGCGGCGGGAACCGTCGGCGCCGAGCGCGACCTCGCGCGCCGCGCCGCCGTGGAGCAGCTCGTCGGCGAGCGCCTCGGCGACGGCCGCGGGTTCGCCGTTCGCGTCGACGTCGATCGCGCGCGCCGTGGCGAGCGGCCACTCCTGCGCGGCGGTCTTGGCGAGACCGGCGAGGGCGCCGAGCGCGGCGCGCGCCGGGGCGCGGCCCGAGAGGCCGAGGTCGCCGCCCGTGTCCTGCACGGTGACGAACAGGCCGCCCTTGTCCGCGAGCCGCGCGGCCAGCGCGCGCGCGGCCTCGAAGGCCTCGCGGCAGGCGGCGTCGACGTCCTCGTCGGAGGCGACGGCGCGAAGACCCGACAGCACGATCGCGCCGGCCTCGTCGCCGCTGACCGTGCCGACCCGGACGTCGGCGCCGAGCTGCGCGAGTCGCTCGGCCAGCAGCGGAGCGATCCCGCGGCCGTCGTCGGTGATGGCGATCGGACCGGCGGTGAACAGGCCGCCGACCGGCAGGCCCACGGGCGCCGTCGGTCGCAGTTCGAGCGCGAAATGGCCGAGTTCCGCCGCCTGCTTCGGCTCGGGAGCCGTCGCGGGCGCGGGGACCGCGGTCGCGGCGGCGGAACCGGCGAGGCGCTCGGCGATCTGGCCGAGGGTGCGGAGTGAACCCATCTCGCCGGCGCCGATCGAAGGCAGGCCGGGCACGCGCTCGGTGAGGGCGGCGAGGATCTCGACGCGCTTGATGGAGTCGACCCCGAGGTCGGCCTCGAGCTCCATGCCGAGCTGCAGCATCTCGGCGGGGTAGCCGGTCTTCTCCGCGACGACCGCGAGCAGCGCGGGCGTGACGTCGGCGGTCGGCGCCGCAGCAGCGACGGGAGCCGCCGCCGTGGGCGCGGCCGCGGGCTTGCCGAGCGCGATCCCGGCGGCGGGCGCGCCGGCGGCGAGGCGCTCGGCGATCTGGCCGAGGGTGCGGAGTGAACCCATCTCGCCGGCGCCGATCGAGGGCAGGCCGGGCACGCGCTCGGTGAGGGCGGCGAGGATCTCGACGCGCTTGATGGAATCGACGCCGAGGTCGGCCTCGAGCTCCATGCCGAGCTGCAGCATCTCGGCGGGGTAGCCGGTCTTCTCCGCGACGACCGCGAGCAGCGCGGGCGTGAGGTCGGCTGCGGGGGCGGCCGTGGCGGCCACGGGAGCTGCCGCCGCGGCCGGGGGGGCGCCGAGCGCGATGCCCGCTGCGGGCGCGCTGGCGGCGAGGCGTTCGGCGATCTGGCCCAGCGTGCGCAGCGAGCCCATCTCGCCGGCGCCGATCGAGGGCAGGCCGGGGACGCGCTCGGTGAGGGCGGCGAGGATCTCGACGCGCTTGATGGAGTCGACGCCGAGGTCGGCCTCGAGCTCCATGCCGAGCTGCAGCATCTCGGCGGGGTAGCCGGTCTTCTCCGCGACGACTTCCAGCAGCGCGGGCGTGAGGTCGACCGGCGCGGCCGCCGGGGCCGGCGCGACGGGCGCGGGCGCGTGCGCGGGTGCCACGGCCGGCACGGCGGCGGCAGTCGCAACGGGAACCACGGGCGCGGCCGCGTGGACGATCGGCGCGGCGGGGGGCGGAGCCGGAACGGCGGCGGTCGCGACCTGTGCCATGGGTGCGAATGCCACGGGCGCCCCGCCGGCCAGGTGGGTGAGGGCCTGGAAAGAGACCTCGCTCGTGCGCAGGAAGGCCGCGTGGGTGTCGGCCATGGTGCGCTGGTAGGCCGCGTGGGCCTCGGCGGTCTGGCGCTGCATCTCCTGCCAGGCGGCCAGCCAGTTCGCGTCGTGGGACAAGGGGTCTCCGGTCGAGGGGGCGGGCGAGGGAATCGCTGGCCCGGGTGAAGCCGCAGCAAGCCCGGGGGTTTGGGGGCGGAGGAGGCCGGAGTCGTCCGACGCAGCCCCCATGGGACCGGCGCCGGGTTCATCCCGGCGCCGGAACCCGTCCGGGGTTTGGGGGCGGAGGAGGCCGGAGTCGTCCGACGCAGCCCCCATGGGACCGGCGCCGGGTTCATCCCGGCGTCGGAACCCGTCTGGGGTTTGGGGGCGGAGGAGGCCGGAGTCGTCCGACGTAGCCCCCATGGGACCGGCGCCGGGTTCATCCCGGCGCCGGAACCCGTCCGGGGTTTGGGGGCGGAGGAGGCCGGAGTCGTCCGACGCAGCCCCCATGGGACCGGCGCCGGGTTCATCCCGGCGCCGGAACCCGTCGATCGGCCTCGGCGGGTTGGGCTTGGGCAGCGCTGCCGTGCCGCCTTTCGGCGGGTAGGGCTTCGCGTAGGTCGCGCCCGTGAGCTGCAGCCGCAGCCCGGGCTTCTTCGGCTCGGGCGCGGGTGTGCGGTATCCCGCCCACAGGGCGTCGAACTTCAGCGGCACGCCGGCGACCACGAGCCGCGCGAGGCCGTTCCACAGCGCGGTGACGCCGTGCTGGCCCTTGCGGTCCAGGCTCGCCGCGACGTGCGGGCGGCCGGCGAGGCACTCGCCGACGAGCCCCGTCAGCACCGCGCCCGGGCCGACTTCGACGAACGTGCGCACGCCGTCGGCGTACAGCGCCTCGACGATGTCGGCGAAGCGCACGGGGTGGGCGATCTGGCGGGCCAGCCCCTCGCGGACGGCATCCGCGGAGGCGGCGTACGGGGCCGCAGTCTCGTTCGCGTAGACGGGCAGCGACGGAGTGCCGACCGCGACGCCAGCCAGGAACTCGCGGAACGGCCCGGAAGACGGCGCGACGATGGGGGAGTGGAACGCGGTCGCCACGGGCAGCTTCTTCGCCGTCAGCCCGCGCGCCTTCAGCGCTCGCGCGGCCGAGTCGATCGCTTCGACCGACCCCGCCAGCACGACCTGCTTCGGCGAGTTGTGGTTGGCGACGACGACGTCGAGCCGCTCGGCCTCGAGGATCGCGCGCACCTCGGCGACAGGATTCGCGACCGCCAGCATGGCCCCGGGCGTGGAGGCTGCCGCGGCGGCCATGCGCTCGCCGCGCTGGCGCGCGACGCGCAGCAGGTCGGCCTCGGACAGCGCTCCGGCCGCGTGCAGCGCGACCAGTTCGCCGAAGCTGTGGCCGGCGACGGCGTCGGGCCGCAGGCCCAGCTCCTCGACCAGGCGCAGGAGCGCCAGGCTGGCCGCGCCGATCGCGGGCTGCGCCCACTCGGTCGCGGTGAGCCGCTTCGCCAGCGCGTCGCGGGCGGCGTCGTCGAACGCCGGCTTCGGGAACACGACCTCGTGCAGCGGCGTGTCGCCGAACGGCTGCGCAGCGGCGCGATCCCAGACCGCCAGCGCCGTCTCGAACCCGAGCGCGAGATCGCGGCCCATGTGCAGCGCCTGGCTGCCCTGGCCGGGAAACAGGAACGCCACCTTGCCGGGCTCGGCACCGAAGACGTACGAGGCGCCGCCGGGCAGCGCGAAGGCCTCGCGGGGCGACGCCGCGAGGCGCTTGTCGGCGTCCGCGAGCTTCGACAGCAGGTCTTCGGTCGAACTGGCCACGACCGCGAGCCGCGCCGGCCGTCCCGCGTCGAAGCTCTCCTGCGACAGCCGTGCGAGGCGGGGCCAGCCCGCGGCCTCGGCCCCCTCGCGCGTCTTCGCGATCGCGGCCCGCAGTTCCTCGGGCGAAGCCGCCGACAGCACGACGAGCTCGGTGGGGAAGGTGCGGAAGCGCGGTGCACGCGGTGCGCTGCCGGCGTACTCCTCGACCGTGACGTGGAAGTTGCTGCCGCCGAAGCCGAACGCCGAGACGGACGCACGTCGCGGGTGGCGGGCGTCACGCACCCAGGGCCGGGCCTCGACGTTCAGGTAGAACGGCGACTTCTCGATCTCGAGCTGCGGGTTGGGCGCGTCGACCTTGGCGGTCGGCGGCAGCGTCCGGTGCTGCAGCGCGAAGACCGCCTTCATGAGGCCGGCGGCGCCGGCCGCGGCCTTGGTGTGGCCGATCTGCGACTTGACCGAGCCGACCGCGCACCACTGGCGGTCCGCGCGAGCGCTCTCGTCGAACACGGTGCGCAGGCCCTCGAACTCCGCCGCGTCGCCGGCCTTGGTGCCGGTCGCGTGGGCCTCGACCATCTCGACGGTGTCAGGGCCGTAGCCGGCGGCCTGGTACGCGCGGCGCAGGGCCTTGGCCTGGCCCGCTGCCACCGGCGCGTAGATGCTCTTGGCGCGGCCGTCCGACGACGAACCGATGCCGCGGATCACCGCGTAGATCGCATCGCCGTCGCGCTCCGCGTCCTCCAGCCGGCGCAGCGCCAGGAGCCCGATGCCTTCGCCCAGCATCGTGCCGTCCGCCTTCGAGGAGAACGGGCGGCAGTCCCCGGACGGCGACATCGCCGGGGTCTGGCTGAAGCACATGTACATGAAGATGTCGTTGAACGTCTCGACGCCGCCGGCGATCACCATGTCGGAATCGCCCAGCCGCAGCTCGGAGACGCCCATCGACAACGCCGAGAGGGCCGAGGCGCAGGCCGCGTCGGTCACGCAGTTGGTGCCGCCGAGGTTCAGGCGATTGGCGATCCGGCCCGCGACCACGTTGCCGAGCAGCCCCGGAAACGTCATCTCCTGCCACGGCGTGTACGAGTTCGCGATGCGGTCGCAGATCCGCTCGACCTCGTCCTCCGGCACGCCCTCCTCGCGCAGCGCCTTGACCCACACCGGGCGCTGCAGCCGCGAGGCGGCCTCGACCAGCAGCTCCTGGGCCGAGGTGATGCCGAGCACGACGCTGACGCGGTCGCGGTCGAGCCTGTCGAAGCGGTGCTTCGTCGCGTCCTCGAGCACCTGCTTGGCGACGATCAGGCCGAGCAGTTGCGAGGTGTCGGTCGAGGGTACGACGGTCGGCGGCACGCCGTGCTCGAGCGGGTCGAACTCGATCGCCGAGAGGAACGCGCCGCGCTTCGCGTAGGTCTTGTCCGGGGTCCCCGGGCGCGGATCGTAGTAGTCCTCGATCAGCCAGCGGTCCTCGGGCACGTCGGTCAGCAGGTCGCGCCCGCCGACGATGTCGCGCCAGAAGCCACCCGGCTCCGCGGAGCCCGGAAACAGGGCCCCGAGTCCGACGACGGCGATGGGAGAAAAGCGATCGGCCACGTGCGGGAGAACCTCCGGGCCGCGGGCAGGCATTTGCCTCGAGCGGTAGCCGCGGATTCTATCCGTTTCGCACCCGGGCCACAGGCCGCAAACCCCTCGCGGGCCGTCTTTTCCGCCCGTGACACAAGTGTGACAGTCGGGGCCCCGCGGCTACTCCAGCCGGCGCGGGGTGTAGTCGAAGGCGGCAGCGGGCATCGCGGCACCGTAGGTGCGGAGCTGCTGGGCACGGGTGATGGCGGCGGCGCCTTCCATGAAGTTGCGGGCGATCTGGACCACCGTGCGGTTCTCGGGGGCCTCGAGGAACGATCCCTTCGCCCAGTCGTTGAACGCGCCCATCGCCGGGCCGCACCAGATCTGGTAGTCGAGCCGGCGGTCCCCGTCGCCCGCGATGGCCCACTTGCTCGAGCGGCCCAGGTACGAGCGGAACACCAGCGCCATCTTGTGCTTCGGCTCGCGCTCGGCGCGGGCGTTCTCGCGCGGGTCGCGCTGCTCGAAGAAGGCTCGCGTCTCGTCCCACACCTGGGTCCACGGAGCGCGGAGGATCTCCTTCTCGAGCTTGACGCGCTCGGGCTCGGGGATCGACTCCAGCGAGTCGTGGCCGACGTAGAGCTCGTAGAGCCGCAGCGCGCGCTGGGCGAAGAGCGACCCGCGGCGCAGCACCTGGACCTTGACGCCGAGCTCGAACATGTCGGCGGCCGGCGCCATGATCACGTCGGCGAGCCCCGCGTCGGCGAGCATCTTGCGCCCGGCCTCCGACAGTCCCGACTCGACCGCGCCCTGGTTGACCGTGCCGGTCATCACGTACGCGGCGCCGAGCGCGAACGCCGAGGCCACCGACGCCGGCGTGCCCAGGCCGCCGGCCGCGCCGAGCCGCACGGGTCGCGCGTAGCCGTGCTGCTTCACCAGCCGGTCGCGCAGCACCGCGATCGCGGGGAACAGCGAGCCGAGCGGCCGGTTGTCGGTGTGGCCGCCGGAGTCGGACTCGACCGTCACGTCTTCGGCCAGCGGCACCTTCGCCGCCAGCCGCGCCTCCTCCGGCTTCAGCGCCCCGCGCGCGACCAGCGCGTCGAGCACGTCGCCCGGCGCGGGCGAGAGGAAGCGCTGCGCGACCTCGGGCCGCGAGATCTTGGCGAACAGGTGGTGGCGGCGCAGCACCCGCCCGTCGCCGTCGGCGCGCAGCCCGGAAGCCGCATATCGCACGATCGCCGGCGTCAGGTTCATGAACGCCGAGGCGTCGACGCGGGCGACGCCGCGTTTCAGGTAGAGGTCGCACAGCGCCTCTTCCAGGTCCGGCTCGTTCGGCGAGTGGATCAGGTTGATGCCCCACGAGCGCTCGTGACCCAGCTCGCGCTCCAGCTCGTCGAGCGCGGCCTCGACCCGCGCTGGCGGCAGGCCGGCGGAGCCGAAGAAGCCGAGCATGCCCGCGCGCGCCATCTCGATCACGATCCGGGTGGTGGCGATGCCGTTGGCCATCGGCCCCGTCGCGTACGGGAAGCGCACGCCGTGGGCCTCGCCGAACGTGCGGTCGCCGAGCCACTCCGGGAAGAGCGGCGGCAGCGAGGCGAGCAGCGGGAAGCCCATGCCCTCGGTCGAGGGCTCGCCGCCGAAGGCGACGCCGACGCGGCCCTGGCCGCCCTCGCGGACGACGTGCGCGCTCTCGCGGAAGCGCAGCGCGGCGCGCTGCAGCTCCTCGGGCGAGAACGCGGCCGCTTCAGTTCCGGGACGCCAGACGCCGACCGTTTCGATCATGTGGGCGCGAAGTGTAACGCGGCCGGCCGCCGTCCCCGCTCAGGCCGCGGGAGCGGGCGGCGCCGCCTTGCGTGCCCGCCGCCAGCGGTAGACCCGGTAGAGGACGAAGAGCGCCAGCAACCACGGCAGCCCGCCCGCGGCCATCAGCACCATCGCCGCCAGCGACCCGGCCAGCACCCGGGTCGACTCGCGCAGCGCGTCGCCGATCACGTCGAAGGCACCGCCCGTCATCAGCGGGGCGGGCTCGAAGAGCTCGACGTGCAGCGTCGACAGCGCGATCTGCTGGTCGTAGTAGCGGCGCTCGCCTTCGGCCTGCTCGATCTCCTCGGTCACACGGCCGATCTCGCGCTCGACCTCCAGCACCTCCTGCAGCTTGCCGGTCTGGCGGCGCAGGATGTCCCGCAGCCGCTCGAGCGTCTCGCGCTTCACCCGCAGCCGGGTCTCGAGGTCGGCGTAGGCCTTCGTCACGTCCTGGGCGGAAACGTTCTCGGAGCGCACCTCGCCCAGTCCCCGCAGTGCGGCGAGTGCGTCGGCGAAACGCCCCGCGGGAACCCGCAGCGTGAGGGAGCCGCGCTGGCGGCCCGAGTCGGCGCGCGACTGCTTCTGGTCGGCGACGTAGCCGCCGTGGTCCTCCGCCACCTTCGCCGCCTGCGCCAGGGCTGCGGGGAAGGCCGCGACCTCCAGCTCGACGCGGCCGGTGCGGATCAACTTGCGCGCCGCGGCCATCGCCGCCGCCGCATCCTCGGCGTGGGCCGTGCCGCCGGCCGCCTCGTCCGCGGCGGATCCGAGCGCCTGGAGCGCGCCCGCCTTGTCACTCGACATCCGCTGGCGCGACTCGGCCGCCGCCGGGGCCGGCGCGGACGGCGCCTGCTCTTCGGGGGCCCTGGTCTCGCCACAACCCGCCAGCAGCCCCACCGCGAGCGCCCCCGTCAGCCACTTCCCGCCCATGGACGACCTCCTGGCTTCGCCTTGCCGGCGATGCTAGAACACCCCATCGCTTTCCAAGGAGCCGCCGATGAACCCCCCGCCTCCGGGCTGGCCGCGCATCTCCTCTGCCCTCGTGTACGAGCGCGCCGGCGAGATCATTCCCTGGCTGTGTGCCGCCTTCGGCTTCGCGGTCCGCGTTCGCGTCGACGCGGGGGACGGCCTGGTCGAACACGCCGAACTCGAGTTCGGCCCCGACGACCTGGTGATGGTCGCCGATGCGCGTGCGAAGTACCCGTTTCGCAAGGCGCCCACCCAGCTCGACGGCGCCAACACCCAGAACCTGTTCGTCTACGTCGACGACGTCGAGGCGCACTTCGCGCAGGCGAAGGCCGCCGGCGCGGTGATCCAGCGCGAGCCGGCGACCACGGACTACGGCGAGGACTACTGGAGCGACCGAGCCTACCAGTGCGTGGACCCCGGCGGTCACGTGTGGTGGTTCGCCCAGCGGCTCCGCAATCCGCCGGGCCGGTGAGAGCGGTCGGCGCGGCTCACACGGCGGCCGCGTCGTAAGATCGGGCGTGCACCTGGGAACGCGAACGCGATGGCTGCTGCGGGGCCTGGCTTCGGGACTGCTCGCCGCGATGGCGGTGGCGGTCGCCGCGGTGCCGGAACCGATCGTCGTGATCGGGGCCGGCGATCGCCGCGAGCTGCTGCCGGTCTCGCGCGGCGCCGCCGAGTGGCTGCCGCTCGACCCGATCCTCGAGGGCCTCGCGCTGAAGGCGATCCCGGACACCACCGCCGGCACCCTGCGCCTCGTCCAGGGTGGCCGGGAGGTCGTGCTCTACCGCGGCAAGAGCTTCGCGTCGATCGGCGGGGAGCTGCGGCTGCTGTCGGCGGCGACCCAGTTCGAGGGCGGCCAGTGGCTGGTCGCCGTCGACGCCCTGCCCAAGGTGCTGGCGCCGCTGCTGGACCAGCCGGTGATCTGGCGCCCCTCGGCGCGGGTGCTGGCGATCGGCGCCGTCGCCGTGCCGAAGGTCGCGGTGCGCACCACGACCGCCGGCGACGCCGCGCGGGTCACGCTCGAGTTCAGCGAAGCGGTGCCGTTCGAGGTCGAGCGCGAGCCCGGCCGGATCACGGTCGCGCTGCGCCGCGACCTCGTCGACGTGACCCCGGCCGAGGAGCGCGTCACCGGCGGCATCGTCGAGCGGATCCACTTCGTCGGCGGCCGCCGCAACCTGATCGCCGTCGTCACCGGCCCCCGCTTCGAGTCGCTGAAGACGATCGAGGACCCGGGCGGTCGCCAGCTCTTGCTGGAGCTGACCGGCTCGGGCCGGGTCCAGGCCGCGCCGCCCGCGAGCGCGGCGCGGCCGGCGCGCCCCGCCCAGGGCCCGCGCGTCGTGGTCCTCGACCCCGGCCACGGCGGGGCCGAGGTCGGCGCCAAGGGGCCGGGCGGCACCCTCGAGAAGGACGTGACGCTGCAGATCGCGCGCCGGCTGCGCGCGATCCTGGTCAACGACCTCGGCCTCCAGGTGTTCCTGACCCGCGACGCCGACGTCGAGGTCGAGCTCGACCAGCGCACGGCGCTGGCCAACAACTACAAGGCCGACCTGTTCGTCTCGATCCACGCGAACGCCGCCCGCGCGCGCGGCGCGTCGGGCTCCGAGGTGTACTTCCTCTCCTACGAGGCCTCGGACGACGAGAGCCGGCGCATCGCCCAGGCCGAAGGCGCGCACATCCCCGAGGCGGAGGCGGCAGCGCCCGGCACCGCGGGGCTCGACCTGATCCTGTGGGAGATGGCGCAGGCCGAGCACCTCGAGGAGTCGTCCTTCCTCGCCACGCGGCTGCAGGAGGAACTGGCCGTGGCGGCCGGCATCGAGATGCGCGGCGTCAAGCAGGCGCCGTTCCGGGTCCTGGTCGGCGCGGCGATGCCGGCGGTGCTGGTGGAGACCGCGTTCATCTCCAACCCCGAGGAGGAGCAGCAACTCGCCTCCGAGGCGTTCCAGCAGCAGGTGGCGCGGGCGCTGGCCCGCGGCATCGCCCGCTACGAGGCCGAGCGCGCGAGGCGGCAGCGCGACCCGCTGGCGCCGTGAACCGCGACGATCCGCGCTGGCGCGACGCGCGGGCGGCGCTCGGCCTGGTGCTGCTCTTCGTGGTCGTCGTCTACGCCTCGCCGCGCTGGTCGGCGCTGTTCCGCGCCGACGTGCCGGTGACCGACGACGACGCCGTGGACGCCCTGCCCACGCCCACGCCGCCGCCGCACGCCCCCGCGGACGCCTCGCGCAGCATCCAGGTGCGGCTGCTGTTCCCCGCGGCCGATCGCAACGCGCTGTCGATCGAGGAGCGCGCGGTCGCCTACGACCCCGACCTCGCGCGACAGCTCGAGCACGTCGTCGAAGCCCTGGCGGCCGGCTCGCGCTCCGGGCACCTGCCGGCACTGCCGGCGGGCACCCGCGTGCTGCAGGTGCTGGTCGACCCGCGGGGCACCGCGTTCGTGGACCTGTCGAAGGAGGCGACCTGGACCGGGATCGGCGCGTTCGAGGAGCGGCTCGCCGTCTACGCCCTGGTCGACACCCTGGCCCTCAACTTCCCGGCCGTGCGCCGCGTCCAGTGGCTGATCGAGGACAAGCCGGTCGAGACGCTGGCCGGGCACGTCGACCTCTCTCGCGCGCTGCGCGCCGACATGACGCTGATCGCCGAGCCCGAGCCGACGCCGGAGGCGACCCCGGACGCGGGACCCGCGCCCGCGGCCACGCCCGAGCCGGCGCCGGCGGAGCTGCCGCGTTGAGAACCGCGCTGCTGGCCCTCTCGCTGCTGGCGACGGCCCCCGGGGCCGCGGCCGCCGGCGACGCCCGCGCGCGGGCCGAGGCCCTCGCCGCGCAGGCGGCCGGCCTGCCGGGCGAGGCCGGCGTGGACGCCGCACGCCGCGCGCTCGCGCTCACGGCGGACTTCGACCCGACGGCCTTCGTCTCCGCAGGCCGCAAGGGCGAGGTCGTGGACGACGCGTTCGTCGAGGCCCGTCAGGCCTATCGTGCCCACCGCGCGCTGCTGTACCGCGCGTGGGGCCGCGCGCTGCTGGACGCCGGGCGTCCGCTTCCGGCCTCGCGCGCGCTGCGGCGCGCGCAGGAGCTCGCGGCGTCGCCCGAGGGGGCCACGCTGCTGGCCCGCGCGCTGCTGGCCCGCGGCCGCGGGTGGGAGGCGCTCGACGTGGCGCTGTCCGTGGCCGGCGCCGCCGACGTTGCGGGGCAGGCCGCGGACCTGCTGGGCCTGCCCAGCCTGCAGGCCGAGTACGACCGGCGCCGGCTGCTGGCCCCGGCCGAGGCGGGGCCGCCGGGGCCGCGCCCGAAGCCGCGCCGCGGGCCGTTTTCGCTGCCTCCCGGGACGAAGCTCTCGACCGGCGCCCGGCCCCGCCTCGACGCGGGCCTCGCCCTCGTCTACGTGGCTCCGCCCGGTTGCGCGAGTTGCTCGCGCGACCTCGAGGACCTCGCGCGGGCCGCGGTGCCGGGGCTCGTGATCCACGTCGCGGCGTTCCGGCCTGACGAGGACCAGGCGCTGCGCCAGGCCCTGCGCCTGTACCGCCGGGACTGGCCTGTGTTGTACGGGGCGGACGTGGCGGCGGCCCTCGAGATTCCCGGCGGCGCGGCACTGCTGATCGCCCGCGAGGGCTGGAGCGGGGCGCTGCTGGAGGTGCCGTTCCGCGCCTCGCTGCCGGCGGCCGCCGCGGCACTGCAGGCCACGGACGTGGCCGAGGCGCGCCCGCGGCCGGCGTGGAACCGGCGCCCCGTGGCGCCGCCGCTGGCCGCGCGGCAGCCCCAGCCCGTCGTGGGCGGGCTGCTGCCGGGCGAGGAGGAGCCGGCCCCGCCTGAGTGGGCCCTTCTGGTCGCCGCCTTCGAAGCGAGTCGCCCGCGCGACGCGCTGCGCGCGCTGGAGGCGCTCGAGGCCCGCGACGACGCCTGGCTGCTGCCGCCCGAAGCGCGCGCCAACCGCGCCCGGCTGCTCGCGGCGCTGGGCCGCGGCGAGGAGTCGCGCCGGCTGCTGCTCGGCACCGGAGACAGCCGCTTCCAGGCCGAGATCGACGCGCTGCTGGAACCCGCCGCCGGCCGCCGCTGAGCGGCCGTTCTCGTCCGCAGGCCCGTGCCTGCTAGTCTTCGCCCCCCGAAAGGAGCGCCCATGAGTGCCGCCGTGATCGAGACCCAGTTCGGCGAGATCGAGATCGAGTTCCTGCCCGAGAAGGCGCCGGGGCACGTGAAGAACTTCACGGACCTGGCGAAGAAGGGCTTCTACGACGGGACCACGTTTCACAGGGTGATCCCCGGTTTCATGATCCAGGGCGGCGACCCCAACACCCGCGACCCGAAGGCCTCGCGGGCACAGCACGGCACCGGCGGCCCCGGCTACCAGATCAAGGCCGAGTTCAACGACACCCCGCACAAGCGCGGCGTGCTGTCGATGGCCCGCGCCCAGAGCCCCGACTCGGCGGGTTGCCAGTTCTTCATCTGCGTCGCCGACTCGCTGTTCCTCGACCGCCAGTACACCGCCTTCGGCCGCGTCACGAAGGGCATGGAGGTCGCGGACAAGATCGTCTCCGCCGACCGCGACGGCCGCGACAACCCGCACCACCGCCTCGAGATGAAGGTGCGCATCGTCGAGTAGCCCCCGGGTGGGCGTCCAGGTCGAGTCCGAGATCAAGCTGCGGGCGGCGTCGCTGCCGGCGGTGCGCGAGCGCCTGCTGGCCGCCGGCGCCGCGCCGCGGCTGCCGCGCCACTTCGAGGAGAACGTGCTCTTCGACCGCGCCGGCGGCGAGCTGCGTGCGGCGGGGACCGTGCTGCGGCTGCGCCGCACGCCGCAGGGCGGCGTGCTGACGTGGAAGGGCGAGAAGCGGGTCCTGAACGGCGTGCGCAGCCGCCCCGAGGCGGAGAGCGCGGTCGCCGACGCCGACGCGGTCGAAGCGGTCCTGCGCGGCCTCGGCTTCGCGCCCACGTTCCGCTACCAGAAGTACCGCGAGACGCTCGGCTGGCGCGGCCTCGACGTCGCGCTCGACGAGACGCCGCTCGGCGACTACGTCGAGCTCGAGGGCGAAGGCGCCCGCGCCGCGGCCTTCGACCTCGGCTTCGTCGAGCTCGACGTCTGCCCGCTCTCCTACGTCGAGCTGTGGCTGGCCTCGGGCCGCGGCGGCGACATGGTCTTCCGCTGATCCGGCGATGAAGGCGATGGTCCTCGCGGCCGGGCTCGGCACCCGCATGCGGCCGCTGTCCGCGCTCGTCGCCAAGCCGGTGCTGCCGGTGCTCAACCGGCCGCTGCTGGCGTGGACGCTCGAGGCCCTGCGCCGCGCCGGCGTCGACGAGGCGATCGTCAACACCCACCACCTGCCCTCGACGGTGCGGGCCGCGCTCGGCGACGGCCGCGCGTTCGGCCTGCAGGTGTCCTACTCGCACGAGCGAGCGATCCTCGGCACCGGCGGCGGCCCGCGCCGGGTGCTCGACCGGCTGGGGCGCGGCCCGGTGCTGATCGTCAACGGCGACATGCTGTTCGACTTCGACCTGCGTACGCTGGTGCGCGAGCACCGCCGATCGGGTGCCGCCGTGACCCTCGGCGTGCGGGCGATGCCGCGCGGAGGGCGCTACGCGCCGGTCGTGGTCGGGCGCGGCGGGGAGGTGACCTGGGTCCGCGGCGTCTCCGCCACGCCGCCCTCGCGCGGGCGCCGCACGCTGTTCACGGGCCTCCACGTCGTCGATCCCGCGCTGCTCGCGCGGCTGCCGCCCGGCCCCAGCGACAGCGTGGCCGACCTCTACTCGCGCCTCGTCGTCGAAGGCCGCGGGGCCGTGGTGAAGGCGCTCGCGCTGGAGGGCGCGTGGTACGATCTCGGCTCGCCGCGCCTGTACCTCAGCGCCCAGCTCGAGCTGCTGCGCGCGCGCTTTCGCGGCGCCCGCGCGGTCGACCCCACGGCCCGCATCGCTGCCGACGCGCGCGTGCGCGAGGCCGTGATCGGGGCCGGCTGCGTCGTCGCCCCGGGCGCCCGCGTCGAGCGCAGCGTGCTGTGGCCGGGCGCCGTCGTCGGCCCGGGCGCCGTCGTGCTGGACGCGGTCCTCGCGCGCGGGGCCCGGCTGCCGGAGGGCGCCTCGGCGAGGGGCGTGATCCAGGCGCGGGCGACGGCGGCCCTGCGGCGCGAGCCGGGCTGCGAGGTGGACCAGGACCAGGCGCGCTTCGCGGGCGCGCTGCAGCAGTCTCGAGGAGCATGAGCACCACCACGGCGGCGTCCGCGCTCGACCCGCGGATCGCGGATTTTCTGGCCGAGCGCCACGGCGCCGGCGCTGCGGACGTCGAAGTGCGCGCCCTCTCGGGCGACGCTTCGACCCGCCGCTACTTCCGGCTGCGCACGCCGCAGGGCGGAGCGGTGCTTTCGCTCTATCCCGAGCCGTTCGACGTGACCAACTCGCCGTTCCGGGTCGTGCGTGACCTGTTCGCCGGCTACGGCATCCCGGTCCCCGGGATCCTCGACCACGACGGCGCCCGCGGCATCCTGGTGCTGCAGGACCTCGGCGACGTCACGCTCCAGGAGGCGCTGCGCGAGGCAACCGACGCCGCGCGCGACGCCCATTACCGCGAGGCGATCTCGCGGATCGCCCAGCTCCAGGGCGAAGCCGCGCGCGGCCCGCAGCAGGCCGCCTGCTTCTCGGTCGCCTTCGACCTCGAGAAGCTGGCCTGGGAGCTGCACTACTTCGAGAAGCACTTCGTCGAGGGCCTGCGCGGCGCCAACCTCTCGGTCGAGGACCGCGCGGTGCTGGCCGAGGGCTTCCACCGCCTGGCCTCCGAGATCGCCTCCTGGCCGCGGGTGCTGACCCACCGCGACTTCCACTCCCGCAACCTGATGCTGCACGAGGGCGGGCAGTGGTGGATCGACTTCCAGGACGCGCGGATGGGGCCCGCGACCTACGACCTCGCCTCGCTGCTGCGCGACGCCTACGTCGAGCTGCCCGAAGAACTGGTCGCCGAGTTGTGCGAGGAGTTCCGGCAGCGGGCGCTGCCCGGCGAGGCGCGCGAGACCTTCACCCGCCGCTTCGAGCTGATGTCCGTGCAGCGCAACCTGAAGGCGCTCGGCACCTTCGGCTTCATGAAGACGCAGCGCGACCTCGACGTGTACCTGCCCTACATCCCGCACACGGCGCGCTGCGCGCGTCGCAACCTGCTGCGCTACCCTGAGCTCGCGCGGGTCCACGGCGTGCTCGCGCGCCACGTTCCCGAGCTGGCCTGAAGCGGCCGGCTCCACCGGGGAGATGAAGTGATGGAGACGGTTCGCATCGGCGAGTTCGGGCGCCACGTCGGCGCGGAGGTCCGGGTCCAGGGCTGGCTGCACAACAAGCGCTCGTCCGGCAAGCTGCAGTTCCTGATCGTGCGCGACGGCAGCGGCTTCGCCCAGGCGGTGATGGCGAAGGCCGCGGTGCCCGAGGCCGCGTGGGGGGCGGGGGAGCGGGCGGGCCAGGAGTCCGCCATCGCCCTCACGGGCAAGGTCAAGGAAGACAAGCGCGCGCCGGGCGGCTTCGAGATCGACGTCACGGGCCTCGAGCTGTGCCAGGAGGTCCACGACTACCCGATCACGCCCAAGGAGCACGGGCCGGCGTTCCTGCTCGAGAACCGCCACCTCTGGCTGCGCTCGCAGCGCCAGCACGCCATCCTCCGCGTCCGCCACGCGGTGGTGAAGGCCGTCCGCGACTACCTCGACGACAACGGCTACACGCTGGTCGACACCCCGATCTTCACGCCCGCGGCCTGCGAGGGCACGACCACGCTGTTCGGCGTCGACTACTTCGACGAGGGCCAGGCGTACCTGACCCAGAGCGGCCAGCTCTACAACGAGGCGACGGCCGCCGCGCACGGCAAGGTGTACTGCTTCGGGCCCACGTTCCGCGCGGAGAAGTCGAAGACCCGCCGCCACCTGACCGAGTTCTGGATGGTCGAGCCCGAGATCGCCTGGGCCCACCTCGAGGACGCGCTGAAGCTGGCCGAGGGCCTCGTCTGCCACGTCGTGCAGTACGTGCTCGACAAGCGCCGGGAGGAGCTGAAGGTGCTCGAGCGCGACACCGCGCGGCTCGAGAAGGTCAAGGCGCCGTTCCCGTGGCTGCACTACGACGACGCCATCAAGCTGATCCAGTCGAAGGGCTCGCAGACCGCGTGGGGCAGCGACTTCGGCGGCACCGACGAGACGGTGATCGCCGAGGCCTACGAGACGCCGGTGATCGTCCACCGCTTCCCGGCGGCCATCAAGGCGTTCTACATGGAGCCCGACCCGGAGAACCCGGTCTACTCGCTCTCGGCCGACATCCTGGCCCCCGAGGGCTACGGAGAGATCGTCGGCGGCGGCGAGCGCATGAGCAGCTACGACGGCCTCGTCCAGCGCCTGCGCGAGCACGAGCTGCCGGAGTCGGCCTTCCAGTGGTACCTCGACCTGCGCAAGTACGGGTCGGTGCCGCACGCCGGCTTCGGCATGGGCATCGAGCGGGTCGTGACCTGGCTGTGCGGCATCGAGCACCTGCGCGAGACGATCGCGTTCCCGCGCATGCTGTACCGCATCTACCCGTAGACCGGGGCGCGGCAGGCCGGGTGGAACGCTCGACGCGCGTCGCAGGTTGCGCGCTACTGGCCGCCGCAGGCCTGATGGCGCTGGCCTTCCAGCAGCCGCCCGCGCTCCGCTTCGAACTGGGAGCCGACGACCTGGCGCTGCTCGCCGCGCCCGCCGAGTTCTACGCCTCCGAGGTCCAGACCGGTCCGGACCGCGAACGCGACGGCTCGGTCGTCGCCCGGTCGTTCGAGATGCGCCACACAGCCCTCCGTCCGAGTCTGCGGGTGCCGGTGGCCTGGTCGGGAGGGCGGGTCAAGCTGCGCGTCCGAAGTCATCGCTTCGGGCTGTCCGCGACCGTCGTCACGCGCTGGCGCGACGAGGAGGTCAACCGCACCGACTTCACCCCGTCCACGCCCCCCTGGTCCGGCACCACGGCCTGGCTACCGCCGGACCCGCTGGGAGGCGGGCTGCTCGAGATCCGCGTGGAGGGGGCGTCGGGCGAACGCCGCGGCTTGCCCCGCGATTTCGGGGTCGCCCTCGACCGCTTCGAACTCGAGAGGGAGACCTCAACCTGGTGGCTGCCGACGGCCTCCCAGGTCGCGGCGCTGGCCTCCGCGCTCCTGCTCCTCGTGGCCGCGCTGGGGCAACTCCGTGCGAGCCGAGCGCAGCGGATCTGGGGCTGTGCCCTCGTGTGCGCGGTCGCGGCCCTTGTGCTGCTGGTGCAGCCCACGGCATTGCGCCAGGAGCCCTGGCGCCTGGTGGTCTTCCCGGCCCTGGCCCTGGGGCTGACGCTGTTCGCGCGGCTCGTCCTGCGCGCGCGGTCGGAGGCGGTTCAGGGCGTCCTGCTCGCCGGGGGCGCGGCGGTGGTCGCGCTGGCGATCGGCGAGTGGGGCCTGCGGCTCGCCGATGCGGCGCCCGCGGAGGCGGCCGCCGTCGACCACCTGCGGGTGCTGCAACCGAATCCGAGTGGCCGCGGTTCGTATCGACTCAAGCCCGACCTGCGGCAGCGGGTCCGGGTCGGCAACCTCGAGGTCGAGATCCGCACCAATCGCTTCGGGATGCCCTGGCGCGAGGTCGCGCGGGACCGGGCCCCCGGCCGCCTGCGGGTCGCCTTCCTCGGCGACTCGTTCACCTTCGGCTGCTGGACGCCCAGCGTGGAGTCGTCCTACGTCGGCGTGTTCGACCAGCACCTGCGCGACACCGGAGTGGAGGCGCTGAACTTCGGGGTCGGCGGCTACGGCCCGCTGGACGAGGAACTGCTGCTGCGCGAGGAGGTGCTCGGCTTCGATCCACAAGTGGTCGTCGTCGGGCTGTTCACGGGCAACGACTTCCGGGATGCCTTCCTCGGGCTCGGCAAGGACCGCATCGAGGACGGCGTCGCCGTGCTCGACGAGCAGATCGTCAGGCTCCGCGTGCCCGCCGAGTTCGTCGGCCCCGGGGCCCGGCGCCTGACGGAGGCCGATCGCCTCCGCTATCGCGACCCGCTCGAGGAGTTCGCCATCGCGCGCCGGCTCGTCGTGCTGTTCGACATCGGGCGGCCGACGCCGCTCGCCGTCTCGGACGACTTCGTCTCGTACGAGTTCTGGTCGCGAGACCCGCTGCCCGCGGTCGGCCTGCAGGCGGTGGAGGAGACCTGGGCGGCGTACAGCCGAATGCGCGATACGCTGGCCGCACGCGGCACCGTGCTGGCGATCGTCGCGATCCCGACCCGGCAGCAGGTCTACTCGCTGGACGAACGCGGGCCGGGCTTCGACGTGCGGCTGCCGCAATCGCTGCTCGAGCGGCGAGCCCGGGCCGAGGGCGTGCCCTACCTCGACCTGCTGCCGCCGCTGCGCGCCGTCGCCGCCGACGACTGGCGGGCGCTCTACCTCGCCGGCGATACCCACCTCGGGCCGCACGGGCATCGCGTCGTGGGCGAGCGCGTGGCGGGCTGGTTCGAGGAGGCCGTGCGGCCCCGGCTCCCGGCCGGCGCCGCGCGCTGACCGCGTTGATCGCCTGCTACGTCTCCAGCCACGGGTTCGGCCACGCGACGCGTTGCGCGGAGGTGCTGCGGGCGCTGCGCGCGGCCGACCCGCGGGTGCCGCTCGCGGTCGTGGCGGCCGCCCCCGAGTGGCTGTTCCGGACCGCGATCGACGGTCCGTTCGAATTCCGCTCCGCGAAGAACGACGTCGGGCTCGGCCAGCGCGACGCACTGACGATCGACCTGCAGGCCACCCTCGCTGCATGGGACGCGGGGCAGGCGGAGCGCGAGGCGCGGACCGAGGAAGAAGCGGCGTTCCTGGTCGCCTGCGGCGCGCGCCTGGTGCTGGCGGACGTGCCGCCGCTGGCGTTCGCGGCGGCCGCCCGCGCGGGCGTGCCTGCCTTCGGCCTCGCCAACTTCACCTGGGACTGGATCTACCGCCACTACGCGGCGCAGGACGGGCGCTTCGCCGAGCTCGCGGACGCCTGCGCCGCCGACTACGCGCAGGCCGACGCGTTGCTCGAGCTGCCGTTCGCGTGCGACAACGCCGCCTTCGCGCGACGCGAGCCGATCCCGCTGGTGGCACGCCGCCCGCGCTCCGGCCGCGAGGCGGTGCGCGAGCGGCTGGGGCTCGGCCCCGAGCCGGTGGTACTGCTCTCGTTCGGCGGCGTGGGGCTCGACGCCTTCGAGCTCGAGGCGCTGGGCTCGATGCGCGACCTGCGCTTCCTGACGGCGGGGGAGTGGAGCCGCCTGCCCGCCAACGGCCGCGCCGTCCCCCACGCGGAACTGGACCGGGTCGGCTGCGGCTACGAGGGCTTGGTCGCGGCGGCCGACGTGGTCGTGTCGAAGCCGGGCTACGGCATCGTCACCGACGCGATCGGCGCCGGCACGCGACTGCTCTACGCCGACCGCGGGGACTTCCCCGAGTACCCGGTCCTGGTCCGCGACATGCAGCCGTGGCTGACCTGTGCCCACGTGCCGTCGGAGCGCCTGCGGGTCGGCGCGATCGAGCCCGAGCTGCGCGCCCTGCTCGCGCGGCCGGTGACGCCACCGCCGCGCGTCGACGGCGCCGAGGTCGCCGCCGCCCGCCTGCTCGCCGCCCTCGCCTGACAGCGGCGGAAGATCGGCGTTGCCGATGATAGGCTCCGACGCGGTGAGGCGATGACGATCGACATCAAGGGCAGCGTACTCAAGTCCCGACTGGGTTTCGTGGAAGAGCTGGCGCCGCAGGGCGGGCTGGAAGCCGTGCTCGGCCGGATGCCGGCCGAGGACCGCAAGCAGCTCTCGGGCCTGCTGGCCTCGAAGTGGTATCCATTCGAGCTCGGCAAGCGGCTCGACGAGGCGATCGCCCGGGAGTTCGGGGGCGGTCGCGGAGGCTACGAGTTCTTCGAGCGGCTGGGCGAAGCTTCCGCGGAGAAGAACCTCGGCACCGTCCACAAGGAGTTCCTGGTCCGCGGCGACCCGCACGCGTTCCTCGAGCGGACGCCGATGATCTACTCCTTCTACTACTCTCAGGGGCGGCGCGAGTACCGGAAGACCGGCCCGACGGAGGCCGTGCTCACCACGGTGGAGGCCGAGACGTTCAGCGCACCCGACTGTGCCACCGTGGTCGGCTGGTACCGGAAGGCGCTGGAGATGTGCGACGCCCGGGCGCCAAAGGTCGTCGAGGAGGAGTGCCGGGCCCGGGGCGCGGAGGTCTGCCGTTACCGGCTGAGCTGGTCCTGAGGCACCGGCGCGGACGCGCTGGTAGAATGCCCGTTCGGGCGACGGCGTGCCCGGAGAACGGGTGGCAGACGTGGAACCGACGTGGCATGACGGTCTGAGCCGGAAGGCCCTGGTGGAGCTGGTCGAGGGGCTGCTGCTGGCGATGGACAAGGCCGTGCCTCGCCTCGACGCGATCGCCCACCACCTGTCGCTGCTCTCGCAGCAGGGCGAGCCGTTCGAGGTGCTGGGCGGGGTCTCCGACCAGGTGGCCGACATCGGCGACGAGCTCTACGCCGCTTCCGACCGCGACAAGCTCAAGGAGTGGGGCGACGAGATCGACGGCGCCGGGTCCAAGGCCCACTGAACGCTTGAAGCCCGGGTCTGGGCGGAGGAGCCCTGGCGACGGAGCCCAGCGGCCCGAGCGTCGGGATTCACTCCCGGCGCGAGCCGCCATGGTGGCCGAAGACCCCAACGCCTGGACGCCCGTCCGCCTGGACCGGCGCCGTCCGGCTGCTCCAGACGCTGTCGCGACCGCTCCCGTACCCGGCAAGCGGGTGGGCCTGGTCAGCCTGGGCTGCCCGAAGAACCTGGTCGACGGCGAGGTGATGCTCGGCACGCTGCGCGCGCGCGGCTACGAGCTGGTGAACGACGCGACCCAGGCCGACGTGCTGCTGGTCAACACCTGCGCGTTCATCGACAGCGCGAAGCAGGAATCCGTCGACGCCATCCTGGAGATGGCGAAGCTCAAGGAGCAGCATCCCGGCCGGCGGCTGGTGGTCACCGGCTGCCTCGCCCAGCGCTACGACGCGGAACTGCGCCGCGAGATCCCGGAGATCGACGCCACCCTCGGCACCAACCAGGTCGCCGACGTCGTGCGCGCCGTCGAGGGGCAGGACACCCACGTCGACGTGGGGACCCGGCCGAGCTTCCTGTACTCCGGCGAGGCGCCGCGCCTGCTCTCGACCCCGCGCTGGTCGGCCTACGTGAAGATCAGCGAGGGCTGCGACTACACCTGCTCGTTCTGCATCATCCCCACCCTGCGCGGGCTCCACCGCAGCCGCCCGGCCGACGACATCGTCGCCGAGGCGAAGGCGCTGGCGGCGCGCGGCGTCCGGGAGCTGGTCCTGGTCGCCCAGGACTCGACCCGCTACGGGCTCGACCTCGGCATCCGCAACGGGCTCGCCCCGCTGCTGCGAAGGCTGGGGGAGATCGACGGCCTGAAGTGGATCCGGGTGATGTACGCCTACCCGGCGACGATGAGCGACGAGATCCTGCAGGCGATCGCCGAGACCGAGAAGGTCGTCAAGTACGTCGACATGCCGCTGCAGCACGCCTCGGATGCGGTGCTCAGGCGGATGAAGCGCCCGACCGGGCGCGGCAACCTGCTGGGCATGGTCGAGCGGGTGCGGGAGAAGGTCCCCGGCGTCGCGTTCCGCACCAGCTTCATCGTCGGCTTCCCGGGCGAGACCGAGGCCGAGTTCGAAGAACTGCTGCGCTTCGTCGAGGAGGCGCGCTTCGATCACCTCGGGGTGTTCACCTACTCCCACGAGGAGGGCACGACCGCCCACGCCCTGGCCGACGACGTGGCGGCCCGCACCAAGCAGTCCCGCCGCCGCAAGTTGATGAGCCTGCAGAAGAAGATCGCGACCCGGCGGAACCGGGCGCGTCGCGGCCAGCGCTTCGAGGTGCTGGTCGAGGGGCCGCACCCCGAGTCCGAGTGGCTGCTCGAGGGGCGCCTCGCCAGCCAGGCGCCGGAGATCGACGGCTCGGTGATCCTCAACGACGGCCGCGCCGACCCCGGCACCTTCGTCACCTGCGAGGTCACGGAGGCGCACGCCTACGACCTCGTCGCGCGTATCGTCTGAAAGCCTGATATACTCCCCGTCCAACTCGGGAGTGGCACCGGAGTGGGCACGCCCACTCTTTTTTTTCGGCTTTTCGGCGGAGGACGCGGCACAGGTGGCGGGGCAGGCCCTGGAGGCGGTCAAGGCGGTGGCGCAGCGGGTCACGGACTCGCGCGGCTTCGAGCTCGTCGAGGTCGAACTGAAGCGCCAGCGCGAGGGGATGCTCGTCCGCCTGTACGTCGACAAGGAAGGCGGCATCGGCCTCGAGGACCTGCAGTCGGTCTCCGAGGAAGTGTCGGCGATCCTCGACGCCGAGGACCCGATCCGGTCCTCCTACACGCTCGAGGTCTCGTCGCCCGGGCTGGACCGGCCGCTCCACACCGAGGCCGACTACCGGCGCTTCGCGGGCAAGCTCGCGAAGCTGTCGAGCTACGAGCCGGTCGACGGCCGCCGCCACTGGACCGGGCGCCTCGCCGGCGTCGAGGACGGCGTGGTCGAGATCGTGCTCGAGACCGAGGGCGGCCAGGTGGCGCGCGTGCCGTTCGCGAAGCTGTCCGCCGGCCGGCTCGAGGTCGAGTTCGGCAAGAAGGCGAAGTAGGAAAGCGGGCGAGGAGGAGATGGCTACACTGCGACAGCAGATCGAGCAGATCAGCCGGGAGAAGAACATCAAGCCCGACGTGATCATCGCCGCCATCGAGGACGCGATCCTCACGGCCTCGAAGAAGTACTACAAGTCCACCGAGGACCTGCGCGCGCGCTTCAACCAGGAGAGCGGGCAGATCGAGGTGTTCGCCGTCCGCCAGGTCGTCGAGACGGTCGAGACCGAGGACACCCAGATCTCGCTGGACGAGGCCCGCAAGCTGATCCCCGAGGCGGAGGTCGGCGCGGAGATCGAGTTCCCCAAGCCGACGGACGTGCTGGGCCGGATCGCCGCGCAGACCGCCAAGCAGGTCATCTTCCAGAAGGTGCGCGAGGCCGAGCGCGACCACGTCTTCGCCGAGTACTCGGCGCGCCAGGGCGACGTCGTCAACGGCATCGTCAAGCGCCAGGAGATGGGCGACCTCGTGGTCGACCTGGGCAAGGCCGAGGCGCTGCTGCCGCGCAAGGAGCAGAGCCGCGCCGAGTCGTACCAGACCGGCGACCGGATCCGGGTCGCGATCGTGCGCGTCAACAAGGCCGCCAAGGGGCCCCAGGTCGTGGTCAGCCGCACCGACCCGGCGCTGCTCGTCAAGCTGTTCGAGACCGAGGTGCCCGAGATCTACGACGGCACGGTCCAGATCAAGGGCTGCGTGCGCGAGGCGGGCGAGCGCGCCAAGGTCGCGGTGTGGTCGCGCGAGCGCGACGTCGACCCGGTCGGCGCCTGCGTCGGCATGAAGGGCACCCGCGTGCAGTCGATCATCCGCGAGCTGCGCGGCGAGAAGATCGACATCGTGGAGTGGAGCGACGACCCGACCACCTTCGTGATCAACGCGCTGTCGCCGGCCAAGGTCTCCCGCGTCCAGGTGATGGACGAGGAGGAGCGGATCATGGAGGTCGTGGTCGAGGACAAGCAGTTGTCCCTGGCCATCGGCAAGAAGGGCCAGAACGTGCGGCTGGCGGCCAAGCTGGTCGGCTGGCGCATCGACATCAAGAGCGAAGAGGAGAAGCGCCGCGCCGTGGAGGCCGAGATGGCCCGCATGGCGCGGATGGTCGAGGAGCTGCGCGCGCTCGCGGCCTTCGGCCTCTCCGAGGAACTGTGCCAGAAGCTGATCGACGCGGGCGTCGAGGGCGTCGGCCACATCCTGCAGCTCTCGGACGAGAACCTGACCCAGGTCGAGGGCGTCGACCTCGCGCTGGCCGCGACCATCCGCGAGGCTGCCGCCCGGGCCAACGCGGAGTGGGAGCGCCGCGAGGCCGAGGAGAGAGAGGCCGCCGAAGCCGCAGCTGCCGCCGCGGCGGCCGAGGCCGAGGCCGCGTCTCCGACCGACGAAGGCACAGCGATGGCGGGCGCCGAGGCGCACGAGGGGGAGCCGGATGGGGAACGTTAGGGTCTTCCAGCTCGCTCGGGACCTCGGGGTCTCGAGCACGGAGGTGATCGATCGCCTCCACAAGCTGGGGCACGACGTCAAGACGGCGTCCTCGTCCGTCGACGAGGACACGGCCGAGAAGCTCAAGCGAGCGCTCCGCATCGACGCCATCACCGCGACCAAGAAGCGGGTCTACGGCAGCGACGAGGACGAGGCCGAGCGCGAGGCCGAGCGCGAGGCGCTGGAGGCGAAGGTCGCCGCCGAGCGCGAGGAGCGCGAGCGGGCGGCCGCCGAAGCCGCCGCGGCCGCCGAGGCCCGCAAGCACAAGCGGGGACGCGCGTCGAAGGCCGAGGCGGAGAAGGCCAAGGCCGAGGCGGACGCGGCCCTGATCCACCCGCCGGGCGCGCCGCGCCTGGCGCCGCGCCTGGCGCCGGCCCCCGCCGCCGCGCCCGCT
The DNA here is from genome assembly GCA_011526565.1 of Acidobacteriota bacterium. GTDB lineage: Bacteria > Acidobacteriota > Vicinamibacteria > Fen-336 > Fen-336 > WYBL01. The sequence continues at coordinate 26,040 of WYBL01000062.1, forward strand.
GGCGAGGAGGTCGCCGAGGAGCCCGAGGCCGCACCCGAGCCTGTCGAGGTGCCCGAGCCGGAGCCCGAGGTCGCCGCGGAGCCGCCGGTTCCGGTTGCTCCGGCCGCCCCGCCCACGCCGGCCGAGCCGATCGTCGTGCGTCCGATCGCGCCGGTTCCGCCGGCCGCGACCGCGCCGCCGCAGGCGCAGGCTGCCGCGGTTGCCCCGGAGCCCGAGGCGCCGGCACCCGAGCCGTCGCCCGCGCCCGCCGCCGCGCCGCCGCCGCCGCCGGCCACCCGTCCGCGGCTCGGACCGGTGCGGCCGATCGCTCCGCCCGCTCCGGTGGTCCCGCCGCCGCCACCGCCCGCTCCAGCGGCCGCGACGCCGGCCCTGCCCCGACCCGTGGCGCCCATCCTGCCGAAGCCGCTGCGCCCGATCGCGCCCGCGCGCCCGGTCAGCCCCCACGCGACGGGAGTCGCCGGGCCCGGCGGCGC
>WYBL01000063.1 GCA_011526565.1 Acidobacteriota bacterium
CTGCAGCCGAAGTCCGCCCGCGTCCGCCGCGGCGACGCGCTCGAGGACGTCGCCGTCGCCGACGTGCGGCAGGGCGACGTCGTGGTCGTGCGCCCCGGCGAGCGGCTGCCGGTCGACGGCGTGATCCTGTCCGGCGAGTCGGCCGTCGACGAGTCGATGCTGACCGGCGAGTCGATGCCGGTCGCCAAGCGGCCGGGCGACGCCGTGGTCGGCGGCACCGTCAACCGCACCGGCGGCTTCGAGTACCGCGCGACCACGCTGGGCGCCCACAGCGTGCTGTCGCGGATCGTGACCCTGGTGGGCGAGGCGCAGGCCTCGCGGGCCCCGATCCAGGACCTCGCCGACCGCATCAGCGCCGTGTTCGTGCCGCTGGTGCTCGTGGCCTCCGCGCTGACCTTCGCCGGCTGGGCGCACTTCGGCGGCAGCGACGCCTTGATCCGCGGCGGCGCCGCTGCGGTGGCGGTGCTGATCATCGCCTGCCCGTGCGCGATGGGCCTCGCCGTGCCGACCGCGATCCTGGTCGCTTCCGGGCGCGCCGCCTCCGCGGGCGTGCTGGTCAAGGGCGGCCAGGCGCTGCAGCGGCTCGGCGACGTCGACACCGTCGCGTTCGACAAGACCGGCACGCTCACCGTGGGCCGCCCCGAGGTCGTCGGCGTGTGGACGGCGCCCGGGGTGGACGAGGCCGAGGCGCTGCGGCTGACGGCCGCGGTCGAGGCCCGCTCCGAGCACCCGCTGGCCGAGGCCATCGTGCGGGGAGCGCAGGACCGCGGCGTGCAGGCGACTCCGGCGGCCGACTTCGCCGCGACGCCGGGCCAGGGCGCTGCCGCCCGCGTGGACGGGCGCGACGTGCGGGTTGGCAGCGCCGCGTTCCTGCAGTCCGCAGGCGTCGACACGGCGGCGGCCACGGCGGTCGTCGAGGCCTGGCGGGCCGAAGCGCGCACCGTGGTGCTGGCCGCGGTCGACGGCCGCCTGGCCGCCGCGTTCGCGGTCGCCGACGCGCTGAAGCCGGGGGCCCCGGCCGCCATCGCGCGGCTGCGGGCGCTGGGCCTGCGGGTCGTGATGCTGACGGGGGACCACCATGCGACGGCCCGCGCGATCGCCGCCGCCGCTGGCGTCGACGACGTGCGCGCCGGGCTCTCGCCCGAGCGCAAGCTGGAGGCGATCGCCGCGCTGCGCGAGGGCGGGCGCCAGGTGGCGATGGTCGGCGACGGCATCAACGACGCGCCGGCGCTGGCCCGCGCCGACGTCGGCATCGCGATGGGCACGGGCACCGACGTCGCGATGGAAGCGGCCGACGTCGCGCTGATGCGCGGCGAGCTGCACGGCGTCGTGACCGCCATCACGCTGTCGCGGGCTACCCTGCGCCTGACGAGGCAGAACCTGTTCTGGGCCTTCGCCTACAACGTGATCGGCATCCCGGTGGCGGCCGGCGCGCTCTACCCGGCGTTCGGCCTGCTGCTCTCGCCGGTGCTGGCGAGCGCGGCGATGGCGCTCTCCTCGGTCAGCGTGGTGACGAACAGCCTGCGCTTGCGTACGCTGGAGCTGTAGATGAAGGAACTGCCGACGGACCACGGTTGTGCCTGCGACGCGCCGGGCGAGCGCAAGGCGAAAGGCGTCGACCCCGACGTCAAGGAGCGTAACCGCAAGCGGCTGCGGCGGATCGAAGGCCAGGTGCGCGGCGTGCAGAAGATGGTCGAGGAGGACCGCTACTGCGCCGACGTGCTGACCCAGATCTCCGCGATCCACGAGGCGCTGCGCGCCGTCTCGCGCGAGCTGCTGCGCAACCACCTGAAGCACTGCGCGACGGCGGCGATCCGCTCCGGTCCGGAGCAGGCGGAAGCGATGTACGACGAGCTCGTCGCGCTGATGCACAGGCACGCGCGGTAGCCGCCTCTGGCCTTCCGCGGCCGTGATCCCGCCTGGCCGCCGCTCGTCGAGCGGCTGGTGGAGGAGTGGGGCGGCAGCCTGCCCGCCGCGTACCTCTCGCTGCTGCTCCAGTGCAATGGCGGCGAAGGATCGCTCCCGGTCCATCCCCACCGCGCGGTCCTGTGGCCGGCCGAAGAAGTGCTCGAACTCAACGAGCACTTCGACGTCGCGCACGCCTACCCCGGGCTGCTCGGCATCGGCGGCGACGGCGGGCCGCACCTGATCGCGTTCGACACCCGGCCCCCGCGGCCCTGGCGGGTCGTGGCAGTGCCCTACGTCGGCGTGCCGCAGGAGATCCGCGAGGTCGCGCCCGACTTCGCCACGTTCCGGATGCTGCTCGGCCTCGGCGCCGGCTTCGGGCTCGGCGCGGCGAAGAGCGGGAGCTGAGCGGCGCGCCGCGGCCCCGTCTCGTCGTCGATGTCGTCGACCGGGGCGGCCAGTCCGTGCTTCGCGCACAGCCGCCCGATCCGCTCGCGAACCCGCTCGACGTAGGCACCGCCCAGGTAGGCGCCGCTCGCGTAGGCGCGCCGGTAGGCCTCCGCGTAGCGCGGGAACGCGGCCTCGAGCCACCCGAGGTACTTCTCGCGCGTCGGCGAGCGCAGGAACAGCAGGTTCCAGGTGACGCGGGCGACGCCGTGGGCGGCCGCCGCGCCGAGCAGCGCGTCGAGCGCCGCCTCGGAGTCGGTCAGCGCCGGCAGCACCGGGGACACCGCGATCGCCGCGTCGAGCCCGGCCGCCCGCAGCCGCCGCAGCACCTCGAGTCGCACCGCGGGCGGCGGCGCCCACGGCTCCACCTCGCGGAGCAACGCCACGTCCGTCGAGATCAGCGAGACCCGGATCGTGAGGTGGCCGCGGCGCGCGATGTGGCCGAGCAGGTCGAGGTCGCGCAGGATCGCCGCGCCCTTGGTGGTGATCGCGAGCCGCGCACCGCGCACGGCCGCCACCCGGGTCAGCACCTGGCGCGTCACGCCGAGCGCCGGTTCGCCAGGCTGGTAGGGATCGGTCGCCGTGCCGAGCGCCAGCGTCTCGCCGCGGGCGAACAGCCCGGGCAGGCGCCGCTCGAGGTCCTCGAGCCCGCCGCGCTTCACGTAGATGAGCGAGTGGAAGTCGGCCTGCGCGTCGGCGCCCAGGTACTCGTGGGTGTAGGCCGCGTAGCAGTAGCGGCAGCCCATCGTGCAGCCGCGATAGGGATTGACCGTCCAGTCGAACGGCATCCGCGAGGTGTCGGGGCAGCGATTCAGCAGCGCCTTCGTCTCCATTTCGCGGTAGCGCACGCCCGGCCGCTCGTGGACGTCCTCGAGGCCGAGCCGGGGAGCGAGGTGGGGGGCGGCAACGCCGGGCTGGATCATTGTTTCGCTTTAGTTTCGCCTCCAGCGTCCCGGGGGCGCAACCCCCCGGGCGCGATAATCGAAGCCGTGGGCTCCCCTTCGCTCGCGCAGGCACTCGACCTCCGCTCGCGACCGGCGACTCTCGTCGAGGCGCTGCCGCAGGGTCGCGTGCGCTGTGTCGCCTGCGGCCACTGCTGCGTCGTGCCGCCCGGCCAGCGCGGGATCTGCAAGGTGCGCTTCAACGACGCGGGCACGCTGCGCGCGCCGTGGGGCTACACCGCCGGCGTCGCGGTCGACCCGGTGGAGAAGAAGCCCTTCTTCCACGCGCTGCCCGGTGCGGCGGCGCTGTCGTTCGGCATGCTCGGCTGCGACCTGCACTGCGGCTACTGCCAGAACTGGATCACCTCGCAGGCCCTGCGCGACCCGCAGGCGGTGGCCCCGCCGCGCGACGTCACGCCGGAGGCGCTGGTCGCCACCGCGCTCGAGCGCGGCGCGCCGATCGTCACCTCCACCTACAACGAGCCGCTGATCACCGCGGAGTGGGCGGTCGACGTGTTCCGTCCCGCGCGCGAGGCGGGGCTCGTCTGCGCGTTCGTCTCCAACGGCAACGCCACGCCCGAGGTGCTCGACTTCCTCGCGCCGTGGGTCTCGCTCTACAAGGTCGACCTCAAGAGCTTCCGCGACCGCGCGTACCGCGACCTCGGCGGCACGCTGCAACGGGTGACCGAGACGCTGCGCGGGCTGGTCGCGCGCGGCTTCTGGGTCGAGGTGGTGACCCTCGTCGTGCCCGGCTTCAACGACGACGAGGCCGAGTTGCGCGAGCTGACGGGCTTCCTCGCCGCGCTCTCGCCCGACATCCCGTGGCACGCGACCGCGTTCCACGCCGACTACAAGATGGACGACACCCGCGACACCGACGCGCGCACGCTCTTGCGCGCGGTGGAGATCGGCCGCGAGTCGGGCCTGCGCTTCGTCTACGCGGGCAACCGCCCCGGCCGCGTCGGCGGCCTCGAGGACACGCGCTGCCCGGGCTGCGACGCGCTGCTCGTCGCGCGCACCGGCTTCGTCGTGCGTCGCAACCGGCTGCGGGACGGAGCCTGCCCCGACTGCGGGCGCGCGATCCCCGGCGTGTGGCAGGCGCCGCCGCCGGGGCGCCTCGCGCGCGCCGCCGCGTGAGCGCCCTCGCGGCAGCTTTCGCCGCCCGTTTCGGCGCCCGGGCCCGTGCCGAGGCCCCGCTCGCGCCGCTCACCACGCTCCGCGTCGGCGGCCCGGCAGAGGTGCTGCTCGACGCAGAAGGCGAAGCCGAGGTGATCGACGCGCTGCGCCTGGCGGCCACCCACGGCGCACCGGTGACGCTGCTGGGTGGCGGCTCGAACGCGCTGGTCGCCGATGCCGGGGTGCGTGGCCTGGTCCTGCGTTGCCGGCGTGGTGCGATCGCAACCGAGGGGGACGCGGCGCTGCGCGCCGAGGCCGCGGTCACCATCAACGGCCTGGTGCGCCACTGCGTGGCCCACGGCCTCGCCGGCCTCGAGGCGTGGGCGGGCACCCCGGGCAACGTCGGCGGCGGCGTGCGCGGCAACGCGCACTTCAAGGGGCGGCTGCTGTCCGAGCACGTGCTCGCGGTGCGCCTCGCCGCGGCCGACGGCGCGGCGGTGGCCGACGTCCCGGCGGCGGAGATGGAGTTCGGCTACGACCGCTCGCGCGTGCAGCACACGGGCGAGATCGTGCTCTCGGCCGTCTTCCGGGTCGGGCCCGGCGAACCCGAGGCGCTGCGCGCCATTGCCCGCGGCTCGCTCGCGTTCCGCAAGCGCACCCAGCCCCTGCACCTGCCGTCCGCGGGCTGCTTCTTCCAGAACCCCGACCCGGCGCGCGACCGGCTGCCGCCCGGGATGCCGGCCTCGGCCGGCGCGCTGATCGACCGCGCCGGGCTCAAGGGCGCGCGGGTCGGCGGCGCCCGCGTGTCCGAGGTGCACGCCAACTTCCTGGTCAACGCCGGCGGCGCCACGGCCGCGGACTTCGACGCCCTTGCCGCCACCTGTGTCCGCCGCGTGCGCGAGGACTTCGGCGTGGAGCTGCGCGAAGAGATCGCCCGCCTCGGCGAATGGCCGGCGAGCACCGTGCGGCACTAGACTCGCGCGGTGGCGAGCGCCGACCCGGCAACCCGCGGCAGTGCCGTGCGCCTCGTCACCGAGCTGCTCGGGCGGGGGTTCGCCTTCGGCGCGACGCTGCTGATCGCGCGGGGCCTCGGGCCCGAGGCCTACGGCGCGTTCGCGGTGCTGGCCGGCGCCGCGTGGGTCGCCGCGGAGGGCGCGGACCTCGGCCTCACCGGCACGGCGGCGCGCACCCTGGCCGCGGGGAGCTGGGACCTCTCCGACCTGCGGCGCGCGAAGCTGGCGCTGTCGGCCCTGGTCGCGGGGCCCGCGCTGCTGGTCGCGGCGACGAGCCATCGCACGTGGCTGCGGGCGCTGGCCGTGCTCGTGCTGGGCATGGTCGCGGTGAGCTGGACCGAGACCCTCGGCGTCGCGCTGCGCAGCGCGCGGCGACCGCTGGCCGAGGCCGCCGTGCTGCTGCTCGCCCGCGCGGGCTCGCTGGCCGCCGTCGCGCTGGCCGGCGCCGGCGGCGCGACGCTCTCGGGTTATGCGTGCGCCCTGGCGCTGGCGCCACTGCCGGCGCTCTTCGTGGCGGCAGGCCTCGCCGCGCGCGCCTATCCCGGAGCAGGGCGGCCGCCGCGTCCGGTGGGCGCGCTGATCCGCGAGGGCCTGCCGGTGGGCCTCGCCACGGCCCTCGCGCTGGTCGCCTACCGCGTCGAGCTGTGGCTGCTGCTGCCGTTGCGTGGCGGCGGCGAAACCGGGCTCTTCGGCGGCGCGTTGCGCGTCTTCGACGGCCTGCGGCTGATCCCGGGCGCGGTCGCCCAGGGCGCCATGCCCTACCTCGTGGAAGAGGCGCAGGCGCCCCGGGCGCCGGCCCGCGAGCGCACGGTGCGCAGCGTGGTGCTGCTGGGCGTCCCGGCTGCCCTGGTGGTGCTCGCGTTCGCGCCCGAGATCGTCGCCCTGCTGCTGGGCGAGGCTTTCGCGGGCGCCGCGGGCCCCGTGCGCGTACTCGCGCTGGCGATCGTGCCGGCGTTCATCAACACGCTGCTCCTGCAGTCGTTGCTGGCCGCCGGCCACGCCGCGCAGATGCCCCGGCTGATGGCCCTCCGCCTCGCCGTCTCGCTGGGCGCGGGCCTGCTCGCCATCCCCGCGCTCGGAGCCGTCGGCGGCGCGGCCACCTGCGCCCTGGCCGAGGTGCTGGTCCTCGCCCGGGGCCATCGCGTGGCGGCGAGCCGCGGCGTGCCGATCGCGCTGGCCGCGGCCGCGCGCGAGGCGGCCGGGCCCGCTGCGCTGATGGCGATCGTGCTGGTGGCGCTGCCGGCGCCCCCGCCGCTCGCGGTGGCGCTCGGGCTGGCGGCGTACGCGGGCACCGTGGCCCGCGCGCAGCGGGGATGACGGCCGCCCGCGTGGCGCTCGGCCTGTTCCTGCTGGCCCTGCTGCCGCGGGCCGCGATGGTCGTGTACGTGAGCCAGGACCCGGTGCTGGCCAGGCGGGTGCTCGCCACAGACTCCAAGATGGTCTACCTGCCGATCGCCGCCAACGTCGACGGCGACGCCGGCTTCGTGCTGGCCCGAGACTTCTCCGCGCCGCTCACCATCCCGCCGGTCTACCCGCTGTGGCTGGCGGCGATCTTCGGCCTGATCGGGCTGCCGCAGGGCTGGGTCATGGTGTTCGGGCTGCTCCAGGCGCTGCTGCGGGCGCTGGCCGTGGTCGCGCTGCACCGGCTCGCCGCGCGCTGGCTGCCGCCGCCCGCCGCGCTCGCGGCAGCGGTCCTCTACGCGCTCGACCCGTGGGAGGCGTTCTGGACGCCCTACATCCTCAAGGAGAGCGTCGCGGTGCCGCTGCTGATCGTGGCGCTCGCGGCCTGGTACGACGCCCTCGCGGCGCGCACGGCACGCGCCGCGGCCGGCGCCGGGGCGGCGATGGCCGTCGCGACGCTCGCCTGGTTCGGCGCCGCGCTGCTCCTCCCGTGGAGCCTGCGCCGGCTGTGGACGCTCGGGGCGCGCCGGGTGACCGCGGCGTACCTCGGGGCCGCGCTCCTGGTCGGGTTCGGCTGGTCCGCGATCGCGATCCCGGCGGTGCCGCCGCAGGTGTGGCCGCACGTCTGGGAGAAGGTCGTGCTCAAGTTCGCCGGCCGTCCGTTCAACCCCGCCGCGCCGACCAGCGGGTATCCGCCCGAGAAGGTCGACCGGCGGGTGGAGAGCGACCTGCGCGGGCTCGGTCAGGGCGACACGAGGCAGCGCGTCCAGCGCCTGGCGGAGCCGGTGCCGGACAACGTCGGGCGCTCGGTGATCAACCTCTGGCGACCCGTGCACGCCGGTTCGTCGCCGCTGACGTTCGCACTCTTCGGCGTGCCGTACCTGGCGATCCTGGGGCTGGCGCTCTTCGGCCTGGCGCTGGCGCGACGCGAGCGGCTCGATCTCGGGCGGCTGCCTTCGCTGTTCCTGCTGCTGGCCGTGATGCTCTCGCTGATGAGCGGCGGCATCCGCCAGCGCCAGTACCTGGCGCCGCTGATGGCGCTGCCGGCGGGCCTCGCCCTGGTCCGGCTCGCTGCCCCGCGACGGCCGGTTGTGTGAGACTGCGCCCACGGAACCCCGGAGGCCGCCCATGGACCAGGAACTGATCGACCTCTACGACGCCCACACCCACGGCGCGATCGAGCGCCGCGCGTTCTTCGACCGCCTGGCGAAGGTGGCCGGCGGGACGACCGCGGCGGCGGCCCTCTTCGCGGCGCTGCGCAACGACTATGCCCACGCGCAGACCGTCGCCGAGGACGACGCGCGGCTCGCGTCCGAGACCGTCGCCTACGGCGGCCCCGGGACTTCGGGCTACCTGGTGCGCGCGAAGGAGGGTGGCAAGCGCGGCGCGGTGATCGTGATCCACGAGAACCGCGGCCTCAACGCCCACATCAGGGACGTCACCCGCCGTGCCGCGCTCGAGGGCTACCTGGCTCTCGGCGTCGACCTGCTGGCGGTCGGCGGCGGCACGCCGGCGGACGAAGACCAGGCCCGCGAGGCCATCGGCAAGCTCGACGCCGCCGACACGCTGGCGAAGCTGAAGTCGGCGGTCGCGTTCCTCGCGAAGCACGAGCTGGGCAACGGCCGCGTCGGCGCGGTCGGCTTCTGCTGGGGCGGCGGCACGGTCAACCGCCTGGCCGCGGCCGGCGCGGGGCTGCATGCCGGCGTCGCCTACTACGGCCGCACGCTGCCGGTCGCCGAGGTGCCGAACCTCGAGGCGCCGCTGCTGCTGCACTACGCCGGCAAGGACGAGCGCATCAACGCCACGATCCCGGAGTTCGAGCAGGCGCTGAAGGCGGCCGGCAAGGCCTACGAGCTGCACCTGTACGAAGGCGTCAACCACGCCTTCAACAACGACACCTCGGCGGCGCGCTACGACGAGGCGGCGGCGAAGCTCGCGTGGAGCCGCACGCTGGCGTTCTTCGGCAAGCACCTCGCCTCGCGCTGAGGGCAGGGCGATGGCCACGCTGCGGGTCACGGGCGGCCGCCGGCTCTCGGGCCGGGTCGAGGTCTCGGGCAACAAGAACGCCGCGCTGCCGCTGATCGCGGCCTGCCTGCTGACGCCCGACGAGTGCGTGCTGGAGAACGTGCCGCACATCAAGGACGTCGACGTGATGGCGCGGCTGCTGCAGGACCTCGGCGCCAGCGTGAGCGGGCTCGGCACCAGCCGGCTGCACGTGCGCGCGGCCGAGCTCGCGAGTGACGCCCCGGACCCGCGGCTGGTCGGCAGGCTGCGGGGCTCGGTGCTGCTGATGGGCGCGCTGCTCGCGCGGCGCGGGCGGGTGCGGCTGGCGACGCCCGGCGGCGACTTCCCGACCCGGCGCACGATCTCGACCCACGTCCAGGCGCTGGTCGCACTGGGCGCGCGGGTGATGGACGAAGAAGGGCATGTCCTGGAGGCCCCCGAGGGGTTGAGGCCGGCGTCGTTCTACCTCGACGAGGCTTCGGTGACCGGCACCGAGACCGCGCTGCTGGCCGCGGCCGCGGCGCCCGGCGTCACCGAGATCCGGCACGCGGCGTGCGAGCCGCACGTCGTCGAGCTGTGCCGCTTCCTGACCGCGATGGGCGCGCCGGTCGAAGGCGCCGGCACGCCGACGCTGCGCGTGCACGGCGGCGGCAGGCTGCGCGGCGTCACCCACCGCATCGACGGCGACTACATCGAGGCCGGGAGCTGGGCGGTGCTGGCGGCCGTGACCCGCGGCGAGATGGTCGTCGCCGGCGCGCGGCCCGAGGACCTGGAGCCGATCACTTCCGTGATGCAGCGGATGGGGGTGTACTGCGAGATCGAAGGCGACGAGCTGCGCGTCTTCGACTCGCGCCTGCGCGCGATCCGCCGGCTGACCACCGGGCTGTGGCCGGGCTTCCCGTCCGACATCGTGTCGCTGATGACGGTGCTCGCCACCCAGGCCGAGGGCCGCACCCTGATCCACGACTGGCTCTACGAGCTGCGCCTGTTCGCCCTCGAGCAGCTCTCCGGCATGCGCGCCGACCTGTTCCTGTGCGACTCGCACCGCATCATCGTCACCGGGCCCACGCCGCTGCGCGGCAAGACCCTCGACAGCCGCGACATCCGCTCGGGCATGGCGCTGATCGCGGCGGCGCTGGCGGCGGAGGGGGAGTCGGACGTGCTCGGGGTCGAGATCGTCGAGCGCGGCTACGCGCGGCTCGCGGAGCGGCTGCTGGCGCTCGGCGCGCAGGTGGAACGCAGCGCGGACTGAAGAATCCGCTTGACGCGCCAAGTGTAGCGCTGTACTAATACAGCGGTACAGGAACCGCGATGCCGACGCTGCGGGTGGACCCCGCCCTCCCCGTTCCGCTGTGGAGCCAGATCGAGGACGCCCTGCGCCGCCGGATCGCCACCGGCGCGCTGGCGCCGGGGGCGGCAATGCCGTCCGTGCGCGAGCTGGCGGCCGAACTGCGCGTCAACCCGGCGACGGTCGTCCGCGCGTACCAGCGCCTGGTCGACGACGGGATGCTCGAGGCGCGGCGCGGCGCCGGCACCTTCGTCGCCGCGGCCCCGGCGCTGCCCTCGCGCGCGGAGCGACAGCGCGCGTTGCGCGAGGCCGCGCAGCGCTACGTCGACCAGGCCGCCGGCGCGGGCGCCAGTCGCGAAGAAGCCGAAGCGGCGTTGCGGTCCGCCTGGCCGCGCGCGTCCCGCAACCCCGAGGAGGAGCGATGAGTGCGATCCCCCTTCAGGTCGAGGCGGTCTCGATCCGCCACGCCCGCCCCTGGCTGCTGCAGGGCGTCTCGTTCGACGTGCGGCCCGGCGAGGTCGTGGCGCTGCTCGGCCGCAACGGCGTCGGCAAGACCTCGCTGCTGCGGGTCGCGCTGGGCCTGATGCCCGCCGCAGCCGGCCGCGCGCGGCTCTTCGGCTTCGACGCGTGGCGGGAACGGGCGCGCGCGCTGGCCCGGGTCGGCGTGGTGCCGGACGCGCCCGACGCGCCGCCGGAACTCGACGCCCGCGGCCTGTGCCGGCTGGTGTCCGCGTTGCACGAGCGCTGGAACGAGGAGGCGACGCGAGGCCGGCTCGCGCGCTTCGCGGTGCCCGAGCGCACGCCGTTCGCGCGCCTGTCGCGCGGCCAGAAGGGAGCGGTGATGCTGGCGCTGGCGCTGGGCCACGAGCCCGACCTGCTGGTCCTCGACGAGCCGACGCTCGGCCTCGACGCGATCGCCCGCGACGCGTACTTCGGTGAGCTGATCGCCGAGCTCTCCGAGCGCGGCGCTTCGGTGCTGATGGCGAGCCACGACCTGCCGCTCGTCGAGCGCCTCGCCGAGCGCGCGGTGGTGCTGCACGACGGAGCCGTCTTCGCCGACCTCGCGATCGACGAGCTGAAGGCCCGCTTCCGGCAGGGCGACGAGCCGCTCGACCTGGAGACCGCGTTCGCCCGCCTCGCGCTGCGGAGGGCGTCGTGAGCGCCCGCGCGGCGATCGCGATCGCCCGCCGCGAGTTCTTCGACCGCTGGCTGCTGGTTCCCTTCGGCTTCTTCGTCGGCGTGTGGCCGATCGTGATCGCCTCGACGCTGGGCCGCGAGAACCCCCCGCTGCCGCGCCCGGAGGAGCCCGTGGCCGTCGTGATCTCGATCGTCTACTGGGCGATCTTCGCCCTCGTCGCCGCCAGCGTGGTGGGCTTCTCGATCGGCGGCCGTGACCTCGCCGAACGCCGCCTCGGCTTCTACTTCGCGCGGCCCGTGCCGTGGCCCAGCGTGTTCTGCGGCCAGGCGCTGGCGGCCGCAGCGCTGCTGGCGCTGTCGATCGCCGTCGCGACGCTGCCGCTGACCCTCAGCCTGCTGGGCGTCGAGGGGCGCCGCGGCGCCGTGATCGAGTGGGGGCGACACGTGGTCGAGGCCCCGCTCCAGTTCCTGGTTTCCGGACCCGTGGTCACCGTCGCGGTGCTGGCCCTGGTCGTCGCGCTTGGCGCGGGTCTGTTCGGAGTCGCGTTCCGGGTCCGATCGCGCTGGCTGGGCGTCGACCTGATCGGCCTGCTGGCACTTGGCGCTCTCGCGCTCCACGTGGCTCGCCGCCTGGAGGCCGAGTCGTCCTTCCTCCGCTTCACTCCAGGTTTCGTCGCGCTCACGTGTGGATGCGCAGCCTTCGCGTTCGCCGCAGGCCTCGCGTCCGCCCTGGCTCGCGGTCGCGGCGACGCGCTCCACGCCCATCGCGCCTTCTCGCTCGCCACCTGGCCGCTCGTGGCCGTGCTCGCGGTCCTCGGCCTGTGGCGCCTGGAGGTCGCACTCGAGGGGACCCCGGAAGCGGCCCGGGCCTTCCGCTCCGTGGCTTCGCCCGACGGCCGCTGGGAGTGGCGGGTCACGCAGAAGGCCTCGTGGCTCCACGGTCGCACCACGTTCCTCGTGCGGGCGGACGGGAGCGCGAGCCACCATCTCGGGTCGGACTGGTCGACGACCGCGGTGTTCGCGAACGACTCCCGTCGAGCCGCCTGGACGGTCTTCTCGATACGGGGCCAGGAAAGCCGTGTCGTCGTGGCGGACCTCGGCGATGCCCGTGCGATGCCGCTCCTCGAGTTCCCTGGCTCCTCGCGCACGTGGGGGGCCGTGCTCGCCTTCGACTCCGGCGGCGATCATCTGGCGCACGTCGACGGAGATCGCGTCCGGGTCCGCGCGCTGCCGGGAGGCGAGATCCAGGTGGAGCGCGTGTTGCCGCTGCCCGCCAGCCGCGTGGAGCACTTCCGGTCCCTGACGGCCGATCGGCTCTGCCTGCGCGCCGTGCACGGGCGCGGGGCGAGGCTCGCCGACTACCACGTCTCGCTCGCCCCGAGCGGCGTCGTCGAGCCCGGGCCGTGCGCCCCGCGATGACGGGCACGGGCTGCGCCTCGCGCAGCCCGTGCCCTGCGTCCGCCCGCTAGAAGCGCAGGCCGAAGCCCAGCACGAACTCCGTGCCGCCCTTCGCGATCAGCTTGGCCTGGACGTAGGGCACGACCGGCCCGCGGCGCCCGATGCCGAACAGGAAGTTGGCGCCGACGTCGGTCGAACTGCCGCGCGGGCCGTCGGGGTTGGAGTGCAGCACGCCGAGCCCCGCCCCGGCCCACACCAGGGTGCGGCTGCGGGTGGGGAAGTCGTAGTGGAAGTCGGCGTTGAACGTCATGTAGGTCCGGCCCTCGGTGAAGACGTACTCGACGTTCGGGTTGAGGAACACGGCGTGGGACAGCGGCACCAGCAGTTCCGCGCCGAGGAACGGCTTCTCGGCGCTCGTGTAGACGCCGGTCCGCACGCCCAGCAGGTCAGCGGCAGCGGGCGGAGCCGTGGAGAGCAGGCCCAGGGCGAAGACGGCGAGGGCGAAGCTGCGGGTCACTCGCATGCAGCACCTCCTGCCCTCGAACGTAGGGCGGTCCGCGCCGCCCTGCCGTGAGCCGACGCACAACGTGATCGGTCGCACAGCGGGGCGGCCCCGGTCCGAGGCGGGTTCAGTTCAGGCGGACGGCGGCGACCTCTTCGTCGTTCTTGACCAGCAGCAGGCCGCCGGCGAAGACCGGGCTGGCGTTGGCGCGCGGGCCGCGGTTCAGCACCTCGAGCTTCGCCTTCTCCTTCCACCCGGCGCGGGTGGCCTCGCCGACGTGGAGCACGCCCGAGCTGGCGGGCAGCAGCGCCACGTGCCCGTCCACGAAGAACGCCGCGCCGAAGTACATCTTGTGCTTCCACAGCGTGGCGCCGGTCGCGAAGTCGACCGCGGCGAAGTCGTCGTCCTTGACGCCGTAGAGCACGCCGTCGTGCACGAACGGCGCGCCGAGGCCCGCCGCCAGGTCGCCGGTGCGCATCGCGGGCGTCATCGACCACTTCCCGGCTTCCTGCTTCAGCGCGAACAGGCGGATCTCGTTGTTGGTGAAGAGGGCCACGCGATCGGGGGCGAGCAGCAGCGGCGCCTCCCACGAGAAGCCCTCGTCGAGCGTGTCCTGCGCCAGCCGGGCGCCGTCGCTGACGCGCATCACCGTGAGCCCGCCGCGCGGGGGAGCCGGGCGCTGCCCGGTCGCCGGCGGCGGGGGCAGCACCGCGTGGTTGACGAGCACGACCCGCTCGCCGCCGAGCGTCGCCAGGCTGCTCTCGGCGTAGTGGGTGCGCAGCGCGCCTTCGGCGACCCAGGCGGTCTTGCCGCTGGCCAGCTCGAAGGCGGCGAAGCCCGCGTCGTCCTTGCCCGGGACCGTGGTCAGCACGCGCTCGCCGTCGACCAGCGGCGAGCCGGTGCACACGCGCGGCGCGGGCACCGCGAAGTCGGCCTTCAGGTCACGGTGCCAGGCGACGGCCCCGGTCGCCCCGTCGTGCGCGCGGAGCTGGCAGTGCGCGGAGATCGTGATCACGCGCCCGGCGGCGGCCGCCGGCGTGGCCGCCGCGCCCAGGCCCGCCGCGTTGGGGGGCAGAGCATCGAGGGTGACCCGCCACAGCTCGCGGCCGTCCTTCAGGTCGAGCGCGACCGCGTAGTCGCGCTCCTCGTCGCGGGCCAGCGTGTAGACCCGCCCGTCCGCGACGGCCAGCCCCGAGGCAGCCGAGGTCAGCGCCGCCTTCCACGCGATCCTCGGCGAGAGCCCTTTCGCGAAGATGCCCTTCTCGGGCGACGTGCCGAGCCCGCTCGGCCCCAGGTGCTGCCGCCAGTCCGAGCCGGCCGCGGGCACGCTGGCCGCGACCAGCCCCGCCCCGAGAAGCGCCCGCAGGCGCACGTGCTTCGTCACTTCCCACCCCCGATCTCGAACGCCACCAGCTCTTCCACGTTGCGCACGTACAGCCGGTCGCCCGCCGCCGAGACGCCCGTGCTGTTCATCGCGCCGGCGTTGACGGCGGCGACCTTCACCTTCTCCTGGTATGCGGCCGGCGAGGCCGCCGCGACGTGCAACATGCCGGACGATGCCGACAGCGTCACCAGGTGGCCGTCGATCAGCGTCACGAAGCCGCCGTAGAGCCGCTGCCGCCACTTCGCCTCGAGCGTCTTCGCGTCGAGGCAGATCAGGTTCTGGTTGTTGAAGCTGTACAGGTGGCCGTCGTGGTACACGGTGGCGCTGTAGGTGTTGCGCAGCAGCGGCGTGCGCGGGCCCATCGTCGCCGTCCACGTCTCGCCGTCCTTCTTCACGTCGTAGACGGTCGTCTCGTTCCACTGCGCGGCGAGCACCCGGCCGTCCGGCAGCACCAGCGGGCTCTTGGCAGCCTCGCCCTGGGTCTGCGGCAGCGCGGCGCTCCACAGCAGCGCGCCGTCCTTCGGGCTCGCGCCGAACACCTTGTCGTTCGCCAGCACGACGATCTGGGGCACGCCGTGGATCTTCGCCAGCACCGGCGTCGAGTAGCCGCTGGTCGTCGAGTGGGAGACGCTCCACGCCTTCGCGCCCGTCTTCGCGTCGAACGCGATCAGGCCGTTCTTCTCGCCGCCGGCCTGGACCACGACGCGATCGCCGGCGACGAGGGCCGAGGTGCCGAAGCCGTAGAACGGCTTGGGCGCGCCGAAGTCCCTCTGCAGGTCGTGCTGCCAGGCGACCTTGCCGGTCGCCGCGTCGAGCGCCTGGAACACGCCGTACGCCGAGACCATGTAGACGCGGCCCTGGTGGAACGTCGGCGTCGAGACCGGTCCGTCGCGCGAGCCGTCGTGGCCCTTGTAGGTCTCGCCCAGCGGCGTGCGCCACAGCTCCTTGCCGGAGGCCAGGTCGATCGCGACGGTGTAGTCCTTGCCGCCGTCGGCGAGACCCGTGTAGCCGCGGCCGCCGCCGATCGTGAGTTCGGAGAAGGCGCTGCCGATCGGCCGCCGCCACACTTCGCGCAGGCTGGGCGTCGCCGAGCCCGCGAGGCGGGTGCCCGTCGCGCTGCCGTCGCCGCGCGGGCCCCAGAGCTGCGGCCACGGCGCGTCCGCGCTGCGGCCCGCGGCCGGCGATTCCGCGCCCGCCGGCACCGCGCAGAGCGCGAGGGCCAGGGCCGCGGCCCGTCGAGACGTGTTCATGGATGTGCTCCTCCCCGCCGACGCCTGGCGGCGCCCGCGGCACGGCCCCCCGACTGGAAGTGAGTCGGCCGCTAACTTAGGAGCGGGCCCCGGATCGCGCAACGGAGAAGCGCGCGGGCCACATCGTTTTGCAGCGCGTCCAGTGCGGTGGACGCTACTTCTTCGCGGCGAACCCGCGGATCAGCTTGACCAGGGCGTCGATCTCGGCGCTCTTCAGCTTCGCCTTGAACGCCTCCATCTGGGTGCCCTTGCTGCCGTCCGCGATCAGCGCGCGGATCTGCTTGTCGGTGCGCATCGACTGCCAGTCGGCGGCGTTGAGGTCCGGCACGCCCTGCACGGCGTAGCGCATCGGCGCCTTGCCCTTCAGGCCGTGGCAGGTCTGGCAGTGGGTGGCCCACAAGGCGCGCGCGTCGGGGGCCTGCGCGGCGGCCGGCCGCGCGAGCGCGCACAGCGCCAACGCAAGGGCAAGGGTCCGGGTCATGTCGGGGGAAGCCTCCGCCACGATTCTACGAGCAGTTGACCGCGGGCGAGCCCTCCGTTCTACTGCCCGCGTCCTCCCGGAGGTCCCATGCGCTCCACGTCGCCCCTGCCCCTGGCCGCCGTCCTGCTGGCCTGCGCGCTGCCCGCCGCCGCGCAGCGCGCGAGCTTCCCGCCCGAGGAGTTCACCGAGCGGCGCGCGCGGCTGTGCGCCGCGATGGGCGAGGGGCTCGGACTGCTCTTCGGCGCCACGATGCCGCAGCCCGGCGCGCGCATCCGTCAGGACAACGACTTCTTCTACCTGACCGGCAACGAGGACCTGAACGCGGCGCTCGTGATCGAGCCGCGGCGCTGCGAGGCCTGGCTGTTCCTGCCCGCCCAGAACGAGCGCCAGGTGCGGGTGGACGGCGCCAACTGGCTCGCCGAGAAGGACGGCGCGAAGGCCCGTGGTTTCGCCGGCTTCCTGCCGATGACCGGGCTCGAGGAGTTCCTCGCCCGTCGCCGCGGCTCGGGCGGACCCCAGGTGCTGTGGGTGCGCCTCTCCGAGCGCGACGAGGTGGACGAGAGCCGCGGCGACAAGGCGCTGATGCTGGCGCGGCGGCAGACCTTCGGCTTCGGCGCGGCGCTCTCGGAGGACCAGTGGCGGGTGAAGACGCTGCGCGAGCGCTACCCCTTCTACGAGCTGCGCGACCTGGCGCCGAAGCTCGACGCGCTGCGCGTGATCAAGACCCCGCGCGAGATCGAGGTGCTGCGCCGCAACGGCCGGCTCTCGGCGGAGGGGATCCGCCGCGCGATCGCCGCGACCCGTCCCGGGCGCTTCGAGTACGAGCTCGAGGCCGAGGCGCGCCACGCGTTCGCCCTCGGCGGCTCGGAGGGCGACGCCTACCCGGCCATCGTCGGCTCCGGCGCGAACGTCAACACCTGGCACTACAACCGCAACGACCGGAAGCTCGAGGGCGGCGACCTGGTGGTGATGGACTACGGCGCCTCGCTCGGCGGCCTGACCATGGACATCACCCGCACCTGGCCCGTGTCGGGCCGCTTCGACGAGCTGCAGGAGCGCGCCTACCGCGCGGGGCTCGAGGCGCAGAAGGCGATCATCGCGGCGATGAAGCCGGGCGCCACCCGCGCCCAGACCACCGAGATCTGCAAGCAGGTGTTCGAGAAGTGGGGCTTCGGCGACCAGCGCCCGATGGGCGCCGGCCACTACGTCGGCCTCGCCGTCCACGACGTGGGCGCGCTCGACGCGCCGTTCGCGCCCGGCATGGTGATCGCGGTCGAGCCGATCCTCGAGATCCCGGACAAGCGCATCCACGTCCGCGTCGAGGACACCGTGCTGATCACGACGGGCGAGCCCGAGATCCTGTCGGCCGGCGTGCCGAAGGAGGTCGACGAGCTGCTGGCGCTGGTGGGCGCCGACGCCAAGCCGGTGCTCGACCACGTGGTGCTGTTCCGCCTCAACCCCGGCGAGCCCGCCGCCGCGGCTGACGAGATGGTCGAGGACGTCCTGCGCGAGCTCGTCCCGATTCCCGGGGCCCTGGCCGTCAGCGCGGGCAAGAAGGCCCGCGACGACCGCGAGCCGCACGTCAAGGACTACGACGTGATGCTCACCGTGCGCCTGACGGGCCTCGACGCGCTGGCGGCCTACGCGACCCACCCCAACCACGTGCGACTCGTGGAGAAGTGGCGCTCGCGCGCCACCTGGCGCGTGATCGACGCCGAAGCGCGGCGGCCGTGAACGCCGTCACCCGCCTCGCCCGGGCCTTGCGACGCGGCTTGTCCCGCTGGTCGCAGGCATCGGACGCGGCTTTTCACGACGACCTCTTTTCAGGAGCTCCCGAGCCCCGCCTCGATTTTTCGTACGTCGGCTACGCCACGGTTCGACGCATCGCGGATCTCGTCGAGCCCGAACTGGCGAATGCACGGCATGTGGTCGACTTCGGCTGTGGTCTGGGCGAGGTCACCTGCGAACTGGCTCGAAGGAATCCGGGGATCCGGTTCGTCGGTCTCGATCACTCCCAGTCTGGCATCGAGAAGGCGCGCCGCCTGGCGGACCGTCTGGGCCTCGTCAACGTCGACTTCGAGCGGCAACGCGCGGACGCGGAGGACGGGCGTCCCGCCGATGTCGGCCTGTTCCTCGACTCCTTCCATCACCTCGAGAACCCCCGCGAGACGGTGGAGCGCCTGCGGCCGCACGTGCCGCGGCTCGTGCTCGTCGAGCCGCATGGGGACTGGGCGGGGCGGTGGGATCGCCGCCTGAACGTCGACTGGCTTCCGGTGGAGCTCGACAAGCTGCGAGTCCGCCTGGAGGCGAGCCTCGGACAGCTCGCCCCGCCGGGGCCCGCGCAGGCGAGCGCGAGCGATCCACACGGCGCTGCCGTCGAGAACCGCTACTCGCTCTCCGAGATGGGCCAGCTTCTCGGCGGCTACCACCTGCGGGTCCGGGGAACGGTGTCGGGATTCGACGTGTACCCGCCGATGCCCCATCTCGACACCCCGACTCGGCGCGTGTTCAACCGCGTTCTCTGCGACCTGCTCGCCCACGCCGACGCCGAGATCGAAGGTGCGTCGCTCGCACCGGCGGCCAAGCACTGGCTGATCGTTGCGGACCGCTCGTCCGGGAGCCAGGCGGCGGCGCGTGTGGCCGAGAGGCCTCTTCCGCCGGCTGGCGCCGACGTGGCTCCAACCACCGCGGGCCCCCTCGATTTCGAGTTCGGAGGGTATGTCGGGCCCCGGATCCTGCGCTCGGGCGAGATTTACCACGTGCGGCTGGTGGTCACGAACCGCTCGTGGCGACCCATCGAGAGTGGTCCCGCCTTCGCCGTGTCGTATCACTGGCGCCGGCGCGACGGCACGACCATCGTCGCCGACGGGCTGCGCACCCGACTCCCACGCACCCTGGCCCCGGGAGAAACGGCCGCGATCGAGGCCAGGATTCAGGCGCCACCGCTGCGGGGATTCCACATCCTGGCCTTCGATGTCGTCGAAGAGGGTCGAGCGTGGGCGAGCGACTGGGGATGGCCGTGCTTCACGCTCGCGATGGGAGTTCTCTAGGATGGCTCGGGCGGGGGGCTAGCGGTCGATGATCCGCGAGCGCCAGGGAACCGTGGCGATCGCGGCGCCGAGGGCGGGGTCGCGGTCGGGGGGGCGGTTCCCCGCCCGGCGGTGGACGTACATCATGCGCAGGCATCCGGCTTCCGCGGGTTGCAGGTCGGCGTAGCGCGTGCCCGGGCCCTCGCCCGGCGTCATCACGTCGTTCGTGTCGATCGAGTGTCCGAGTCCCAGCACGTGCCCCATCTCGTGCAGGAAGGTGTTCGGGTAGTCGGCGCCTCGACCGCCGGTGATCTCGGCGCGGCTGCTGAAAACGACGTCCGCGCCGACGATGCTCGCGCCCATGTAAGAGAGGTCGACGAACGCCACGCTGTCGTAGGCGTCGTTCTCCTCCGCGTCGATCCGCAGCACCACGGACCCGCCGGGGCCGACCTGCATCGGCAGACCCGTGAGGGCCCGCAGGTGGGTCAGCACGTCTTCGACCTTGGCCAGGACCGGCCCGTCGTCCGCGATCTCGGCGTCGAGCGTCAGCGTGAAGCCGGTGTCGGCCCAGCGCACCATGCGGAAGCTGCCGTCGCGGAACTCGGTGTCGTAGACCAGCGCGCGCACGTAGCCTTCGTCGCCCGGCCACAGGAAGATGCGCTGGCCGTCGTACGGCTGCTCGCGCACGAGGTAGCCGTCGGCGCGGACGGTGATCGTCGCGCCGCTCGCGGGCTGGGCGGGTGTCGCCGTGGCGCCGCCGACCGGGGCCCCGCTCAGCCCGTCCGCGAAGCTCGGCGGCGGCAGCGGCGTGGGGGTGGTGACGGCGCTCGGCTGCGACGGTGTGCGCGCGCCCCCTCCTCCACCGCCACCACAGCCGATCAGGGTGGACAGGACCACGAGGGCAGCGAGAGCATTGCGCATGGTTGGGCGATTGTACGCCCGGGCCGATCGCTACTGCGCCGGGATCGGGGCGATCTCGTCCGTGAGGGGGCCGGCCAGCTCGTCGTAGACGCGGTGCAGGTACCAGTCCACGAGGTAGGTCGGGAACGACTCGTACGCCGCCTTGTCGTCGCCCGCGATCTGCTTCCGCAAGGGCTCGAGCTTCGGCAGGATCTCGGCCTTGGCCGCGTCCGCGTCGAGGCCGCGCGCCCGCGCGTCCTTCCCGTGCGCGAGCAGCGTGCGGAACACCTCGATCGTCGCTTGCAGCAGCGCTTCGTCGCGCAGCGGCGCGCCGTGGCCGGGCACGATCGTCGCCGCGTCGAGCGCGTCGAGCGCCTCCAGCGAGCGCAGCCAGCCGCTCGGGTAGCAGGAGAGCGCGAAGCCGACCGGGTTGACGAGCAGGTCGCCGGTGACCAGCACCTTCTCCCGCGGCAGCCACAAATAGGCGTCGCCCGGCGTCACCGCGCGCTCCTCGTGGCGCACCTCGACCACGCGGTCGCCCAGGCGCAGCGTCATCCGCTTCTCGAACGTCAGCTCGGGCAGCACGTGCTTCACGCTCCGCTTCTGCTCGAGGAAGAAGCGCACGGCGGCGATCCGCTCGCGCAGCCGCGCCATCCGCGCCGCTTCGGGCGGCGGCTGCTGGGCCAGGAGTTCCTTCTCGCGCTGCTCGAGCGAGGCGAGGTACCCCGGCAGGTCGCGCTCCACGCCCGGGTTGTTAAAGGCGATCGCCGGGCCCTCCATCATCCGCCGCCCGCGCTCGTGCGCGATCACCACCACGCCGGGGAACGCCTCGCGGTAGACCTCGGTGCCGTACCAGTGGTCCCAGTGCCAGTGCGAGTTGACGACGTAGCGCACGGGGCGGTCGGTCAGCTTGCGGATCTCGGCCAGCACCGCGCGCGCGGCCGCCGGCGTGCCGTTGGTGTCGAACACCAGCACCGCTTCGCTGCCGACGATCGCGACCGAGTTGCCGTCAAGTCCGACCTCGCCGTAGGGCGGTGTCTGGAACACGTGCACGCCGGGCGCGACCTCGGTCCGCACGGGCGGCGCGTGTTGGGCACGGAGCGGGAGCGCGGCGACGAGCAGGGCGAAGACGAGCGCGGGTCGGAGCATCCGCCGATTGTGAAGAGGCGCCGGGCGCGAAGGAAGCGCCGCGTCCAGAAAGACGAACGGCCGCCGCGGCGGGCACGCCGCGATGGCCGTCGCAACCCGAACGTGGGGCTTCGGATCTCGCTACTGCATGCGCTCCAGGGCGCGCTTGCAGGCGCGCTGCAGGCCGGCGTATTCGCCGGCCTCCTCCAGCTCCGCGCGGGTCGCGTTGACCGGGATCTCGAAGGTGTTGTTGATGATGTTCATGATCCGCGGCAGCGCCTTGCGGCCGCCGCGACCGAGCGAGCCGAGCGCGTCGGCCGCGGCGATGCGCACCGTGTAGCTTTTGTCGTTGACGAGCGCGTAGATCAGCCAGTCGACCGACTCGCCGCCCTTGCGTGCCGTTGGTGTCGAACCCCCAGCACGCCGTCGCCTACGTCGCTTGGATAGCTCGGCCATAGCGTGCAGCGCGACAAGATGTGCCGTCAGATTGCTTGGCCTCTTGCAATAGACTCGGCGCCCGAGTTAGGCTCCGTGCGGTCGGGAGGCACTAAGTCTCACAGGACCAAGCAGAGGCGGGTCATGCGCATTGTAGCCGTCGCCGGTCTAGTGTTCCTCCTACTGACGTGTGGCGACCAAGCGCAGGCACAAACCTGTGGTGACGGAGTTTGCACTCCGGACCTTGAAGGGTGCGGCAACTGCGCTGCGGACTGCCCGTGCCCGAGCGGAACGGAATGCACGACAGTGCCAAGCGGGCACGAGTGCCAGGCTGCTGCTTCA
>WYBL01000064.1 GCA_011526565.1 Acidobacteriota bacterium
CGCGGCCTGGTCCTGCCGCTGGCCCCGGCCTCGGCCTTCCACGACGTCGTCGAGGGCCGGCGCACCCTCAGCTTCCCGCCCGCGGCCGACCCCCAGGGCGCCCGCGTGCTCGCCGCGCTGGGGGCCTTCTCGTCGTCCACGGCCGCCCTGCTGCCGCTCGTCACCCACCGCGAGGTGGTCGCCGTCCTGATGGGGGACTACCCCGTCTCCGGCCGCGCCCCCGAGAACCTCGAGATGATCGAGCTGTTCCTGCACCAGGCCGGGGTCGCGCTCGAAAACGCCTTCCTCCAGAAGAAGATCGCCGCCCTCCAGGGCTGAGCTTCCGCATTGCATTCGCCCCGCCAAGGGGAGTAGCTTCGTCAGAGCCCTCGCGGCGGCAGGAGACGCATGAGCAGCCCTGAAGAACCCACCAAGACGGCCGAGTTCCTCCAGATGTTCCACAAGCAGAAGGACTTCATGGAGGAGCTGCTGAAGGAGAACGAGCGCCTGCGCTACCGCATCGCCAGCCTGCAGGCGCCAGGCGCGTCGCCGGCCGGCGACGACCGCACGGTCGAGCTCAACAGGCGGATCCGGGAGCTGGAGGAGAAGCTCGCGGAGATGGAGGCGCGCTACAAGCGTGTCGAAGAGGAGAACAAGGAGTTCGCCGACCGCTACATCGAGATCGAGGAGCAGAACAACAACCTGGCGAACCTGTACGTCGCCAGCTACCAGCTCCACTCGACGCTCGACTACCGGGAGGTCGTCCGCATCGTCCAGGAGATCGTCATCAACCTGATCGGCGCGGAGGCGTTCCACCTGTTCATGGTCAGCGAGAAGACCGGCCACCTCGAGCTGGAGACCTCCGAGGGCCAGGTGGCGCCCGTGCAGGTGATCGAGCGCGGCCAGGGCCCGATCGGCAAGGCCGCCAACAGCGGCGAGAACTTCTTCGCCGAGCAGGTGGCGTTCAGGGAGCCGACGCCCTTCGACGAGCCGATCGCGGTGATCCCGCTCAAGATCAAGGACAGCGTGATCGGCGTGATCTCGATCCACAAGCTGCTGGTCCAGAAGACCGCCTTCACGACGATGGACTACGAGCTGTTCACGCTGCTCGCGGGCCACGCCGCCACGGCCATCTTCTCCGCCAAGCTGTACTCGACCTCCGAGCGCAAGCTGACCACGCTCCAGGGCTTCCTGGACATGCTCAAGGGGCCGACCAAGTAGCAGGTCGGAGCGCCGCGGGACCGCCGGCTTATGATCGAAGCCGGAGGTTCCACTTGATCCAGGCGAAGACGCTGGGGGAGCTCAGGCGCGCCGGCTGGCGCGGCGAGTCCGTGCGCGACGAGATGCGGCGCAACCTGCTCGCCAAGCTGCGCTCCGGCGAGACGCTCTTTCCCGGGGTGCTCGGCTACGAGGAGAGCGTGCTGCCGCAGGTGGCGAACGCCGTGCTCTCCCGCCACTCGATGATCCTGCTCGGCCTGCGCGGCCAGGCCAAGACCCGGCTGCTGCGCAGCCTGACGACCCTGCTCGACCCGGCGATCCCCTGCGTCGAAGGCTCCGAGATCCACGACGATCCGCTGCGCCCGATCTCGAAGTACGCCCGCGACCTGGTGGCCCGCGCCGGCGACGACACCCCGATCGCCTGGCTGCACCCCGAGGAGCGTTACGTCGAGAAGCTGGCGACGCCCGACGTGACGATCGCCGACATCATCGGCGACCTCGACCCGATCCGCGCCGCCCGCGGCGGCCACGACCTGGCCAGCGAGCTGACCATCCACTACGGCCTGCTGCCGCGCGCCCACCGCGGCCTGTTCGTGCTCAACGAGCTGCCCGACCTCGCCGGCCGCATCCAGGTCGGCCTGTTCAACATCCTCCAGGAGGGCGACGTCCAGATCAAGGGCTACCCGGTGCGGCTGCCGATCGACGTCTGCATGGCCTTCACCGCCAACCCCGAGGACTACACCGCGCGCGGCAAGATCATCACCCCGCTCAAGGACCGCATCGGCAGCGAGATCCGCACCCACTATCCGCGCACGCTCGAGCAGGGCGTCGCGATCACGGAGCAGGAGGCGTGGACCGGCCGCGGCGAGCACCTGGTGATCCCCGCGTACGTGCGCGAGGTCGTCGAGGCGGTCGCCTTCGCCGCCCGCCGCGATCGCAAGATCGACAAGAAGAGCGGGGTCAGCCAGCGGCTGCCGATCAGCGCGCTCGAGAACGCGGTGTCGAACGCGGAGCGCCGCGCGCTGCTGTGCGGCGAGACGCCGGCGGTGCCGCGGGTCGGCGACGTGTACGCCGCGCTGCCCGCGCTGACCGGCAAGTTCGAGCTCGAGTACGAGGGCGAGCTGGCCGGCGCCGAGGCGGTCGCCCGCGAGCTGGTGCGCGAGGCCGTCGGCGAGGTCTTCTCGAAGTCGATGGGCGCGGTCGACCTCAAGCCCGTGATCCGCCACTTCGAGCACGGCGGCAGCGTGTCGCTGCCCGACGACGCGCGCTCCGACGCGCTCGTGGAGGAGCTGGGCCAGGTGCCCGAACTGCTCGACCACGTCCACCACCTCGGCGTCAATCCGGGCGACCCCGCGCCGCTGGTGGCGGCGGCCGCCGAGTTCGTGCTCGAGGGCCTGTGGGCGCAGCGCAAGATCGGGCGCAGCGACGACCGCGGCTTCACCGCTCTCGAGCGGCGCAACGAGCCGGAGATCGACCTCGAGCGGCTGGAGCGCCTGCGCAAGCTGAAGAAGCAGGTGAACTGAGCGGTGAAGCGCACCCGCTTCCACCGCTACACGGGCGAGCTGTGGAACGACCTGAACCTCGAAGACCTGGTCCACCGCCTGGGCGACTTCCTGCTCGACAGCGGCTTCGGGCGCGAGGTGGGGGAGTGGGACGAGGACGCGCTGCAGTCGCTGCAGGAGGCGATCCTCGACTCGATGCTGCAGGGCGAGCTGCTGCCCGACGAGGACCTGCAGAAGCTGCTCGACGACGGCGAGGCGTTGCAGGAATTCCTCGACAAGGTCGCCGAGCGCCTCGTGCGCGAGGGCTGGATCCAGGCCAACGAGGGCCGGCCCTTCCACGACCCGGCCCGCGGCGGGGAGGGCGACCCGAACCGGCCCGTGCACTTCGAGCTGACGCAGAAGGCCTCGGACTTCCTCGGCTTCCGCCTGCTGCGCGACCTGCTCGGCTCGCTCGGCCGCTCGTCGCTCGGGCGCCACGACACCCGCGACCTGGCGACCGGCGTCGAGGCCTCGGGGCCGTC
>WYBL01000065.1 GCA_011526565.1 Acidobacteriota bacterium
ACCGTGACCTCGCGAAAGGCCATGACCTCTCCCGGCCCGGGTCAGCATCCAGGCCCGAAAACGGTCATAGCCGACAGGTCACGCGGCGGGGGGGAAAGCTCCTGAAAATCTCCCCGCCCAGGGGGGGGAAAGCTCCTGAAAAACTCAGGCGGCGGGGGTCCTTAGCTGCTGAAAACCGTCACCCCAGCTCCTCCCGCCACGAACGGTCTCGAGTCCGCGATCGGAAACTGCACCACGACCAGCATTCGAGTTTGACCGCCCCCTTCGGTTACACCTCCGGGGGAATGACTGCTACCAGTCGGGCACGCCAAGCCAGCATGCGTGAGCATGCGTATGGAGGTGAGGTACGCCGGCCGAGTGGCGACCTACCCGTGCCACGGAAATAGTACATCGAGGGCCCGCAATGCGCAACCCGCCGGCGCCCCTACACCCGGGCGCCTGCGGCACGAGGAGACAGTGCCAGCCGCCTGCGGACCTGCGCCAGCACCGCGTCGAAGGAGGCCGGGGTCAGGCGGCCGGTGAACGTGTTCTGCTGGGAGGGGTGGTAGGAACCGACGAGGGCCACCCCGCCTGACAGCTCGTGCGCCACGCCGTGGCCGAAGGGGAGGCGGCGGCGAGCGAGCACGCCGGCGTCGTGCAGCGTGTCGGTGAAGGCGTCCTGGCCGATGCGGCCGAGCGCCAGCACGACCTTCAACCGCGGGCGCAGCAGCGCCCACTCGCGCAGCAGGAACCCGCGGCAGGCGGCGATCTCGCGCGGCAGCGGCTTGTTGGCGGGCGGCGCGCAGCGCACCGAGGCGGAGACCCAGGCGTCCTGCAGCACGAGGCCGTCGCCGGCGTGGACCGAGGTCGGCTGGTTCGCGAAGCCCGCGCGGTGCAGCGCCGCGAACAGGAAGTCGCCGGAGCGGTCCCCCGTGAACACCCGGCCGGTGCGGTTGGCCCCGTGAGCCGCCGGCGCCAGGCCGACGATCCAGAGCCGCGCCGCCGGGTCTCCGAAGCCCGGCACCGGCCGGCCCCAGTACTCGTCCTGCGCGAAGCGCTTCACCTTCTCGCGGGCGACCTTCGTGCACCACCGCCGCAGCCGGGGGCAGCGCCCGCACGCCACCACGTCGCGCTCCAGCCGCCGCAGCGAGTCCTTCACGGGGGCACCCTAGCAGGCGGGCACCGCGCGCGTCATGGCGCCCGGGCCCGCGCGGGGCGCGGTGTACGATGCCGCGGGGTCATCTCGCCACGGAGGTCAAACGCGTGAACACCGTCCTGCGCCGCACCAGCCTGCTGTGCGCCGCGCTCGCCGCCAGCCTGCCGCTTCCGCTCCATGCGGAGGCGCGGCCGAAGCAGCGCTACACGATCGAGCAGTTCATGAGCACGACGAGCTTCCAGGGCGCGTCGTTCTCCGCCGACGAGAGCCGCATCCTGTTCTCGTCGAACGCCTCCGGCGTGCCCAACGTGTGGCAGGTGCCGAGCGCGGGCGGCGCGCCCGCCGCGATCACCACCTCGGCCGACTCGACCTACGCGGTCTCGTTCTTCCCGCACGACGACCGCTTCCTGTTCACCCGCGACAAGGGCGGCGACGAGCTCAACCACCTCTACGTCCGCGCGGCGGACGGCAGCGAGCGCGACCTGACCCCGGGCGACAAGCTGAAGGCGGCCTTCGGCGGCTGGAGCCACGCGGGCGACGCCTTCTTCGTGCTGACCAACGAGCGCGACCCGCGCTGGTTCGACGTCTACCGCTACGACGCGAAGACCTACGAGCGCACGCTCCTCTACAAGAACGAGGCGGGCGACCAGCCGGGCGCCATCTCCGGCGACGGCCGCTACCTCGCCACCGAGAAGCCGGGCATGACCGCCGAGTCGGACCTCTACCTCGTCGACACGAAGACCGGCGAGCGCAAGCACCTCTCGCCGCACCAGGGCCAGGTCGAGTACGAGCCGGAGGAGTTCGACCCGACGGGCGAGTGGCTCTACTACCGCACCAACGACGGCGGCGAGTTCAAGCGGCTGCGCCGCTACCACCTGGCGAGCGGCAGGCACGAGGACGTCGAGAGCGCGCCGTGGGACGTCTGGGGCACCGCGATCTCGCACGGCGGGCGCTACCGCGCGACCTGGACCAACGCCGACGGCCGCACGCAGATCAAGCTTTACGAGCACGCGACGGGCCGCGAGCTGCCGCTGCCGAAGCTGCCCGGCGGCGACGTCACCGCGCTGTGGTTCTCGCGCAGCGAGAAGAAGCTGGCGTTCTACCTGAACGGCGACCGCTCGCCCTCGGACCTGTACGTGATGGACCTGCCGGGAGGGGGCGAGCCGCGGCGGCTGACGAACGCGATGAACCCGCAGATCGACCCCGCGGACCTGGTCGACACCAGCGTGGTGCGCTTCAAGGCGCGCGACGGCATGGAGATCCCCTCGATCTTCTACAAGCCGCAGGACGCGAGCCCCGCGAAGAAGGCGCCGGCGATCGTCTGGGTCCACGGCGGGCCCGGCGGCCAGACCCGCGCCGGCTACTCGGCGATCCTGCAGTTCCTCGCCAACCACGGCTACGTGGTGCTCGGCATCAACAACCGCGGCAGCTCCGGCTACGGCCGCAGCTTCTACACGGCCGACGACGGCAAGCACGGCCGCGAGCCGCTGTGGGACTGCATCGACGGCAAGAAGTTCCTGCAGTCGCTGCCCTACGTCGACCCGGACCGGATCGCGATCGCCGGCGGCAGCTACGGCGGCTACATGGTGCTGGCGGCGCTGGCGTTCGCGCCCGAGGAGTTCCAGGCCGGCGTCGACATCTTCGGCGTCAGCAACTGGGTGCGCACGCTCAGCTCGATCCCGGCGTGGTGGGAGGCGGCGCGCAAGTCGCTCTATCAGGAACTCGGCGACCCGGAGAAGGACGCCGAGAACCTGCGCGCGATCTCGCCGGTGTTCCATGCCGACAAGATCACGAAGCCGCTGATCGTGCTGCAGGGCAAGAACGACCCGCGCGTGCTGCAGGTGGAGTCGGACGAGATCGTGGCCGCCCTCAAGAAGAAGGGCGTGCCGGTCGAGTACGTCGTGTTCCCCGACGAGGGTCACGGCTTCACGAAGAAGAAGAACCAGATCGAGGGCTACGGCAAGATGCTCGAGTTCCTCGACCGCCACCTGAAGACGACCGCGCCGCCGCCCGTGCCGAAGCAGGGGTGACCATGGACGCGAGCCGCGCGCGGGGCGTGTCGCTGTGGCTGCAGCCGCAGGGGCCGCTCCGCGAGCGGCTGCGCGCCGTCGTGGACCGCCTCGCCGCGCGCTTCGGCGGCCCGGTGTTCGAGCCGCACGTGACCCTCGTCGCCGGGCTCGCCGGCGACGAGGCGGAGATCCTCGAGGGCGCGCGCCGGCTGGGCGCGACGCTCCCGCCCCTCTCGCTGCGGCTCGAGCGTGTCGCTCGGCGCGACGAGTACTTCCGCGCGCTGTTCGTCGAGGCGATCGGCGGCGAGCCGCTTCTCTCGGCGCACCGCCAGGCCTGCCGCGCGCTCGGCCATCGGCCGGCCGGCCCGTTCCAGCCCCACCTGTCGCTGGCCTACGGGCGCCTCGATCCCGCCGCGGCCGAAGCCGCGGGACGCGAGATCTCGAACGAGGTGCAGGGCCGCTTCGAGGCCGCGGCGCTGCACGTCGTCCGCACCGAAGGCGCGGTCGGCGAGTGGCGCGAGCTGGGACTCGCCCCGCTCGGTCCCGCCTGAACGGCTATTCGCAGCGCAACGCCGTCGCCGGCTCGGTCGCGGCGGCACGCCGGGCGGGCACGGCGCAGGCCAGGGCCACCGCGGTGCCCAGCACCAGCACCACCGCCGCGTAGGTGAGCGGGTCGGCGGGGCTGACGCCGAGCAGCAGGCGCCCGAGCGCGCGGCCGAGGCCGAAGGCGCCCGCCAGCCCGAGCGCGATGCCGATCGCGGCCACGCGCAGGCCTTCGCCCACGACCATCGAGAAGATCTGCCGCCGCTGGCCGCCGAGCGCGAGGCGGATCCCCATCTCGCGTCGGCGCTGGCCGACGGCCCACGCGATCACTCCGTACAGGCCGAGCGTGGCCAGCAGCAGCGCCAGCAGGCCGAACGCCGAGAGCAGGCTGCTCGCCAGCCGCTGGCCGAAGGTCGCGGCCGAGGTCGCGTCGCGCAGCGAGCGCACGCCGAAGACGGGCAGGGCCGGGTCGATACGCTGCAGCGCCGCGGTCACCGCGGGCGCCAGCGCCGCCGGGTCGCCGCTGCGGGCGCGCACGTGGAAGGCCACCGCCGCGCTCGTGAACTGCTGCTGGATCGGCATGTAGACGAGCGGCAGCGGGCGCTCGCCGAGGGTGCGCAGCGGGGTGTTCTTCGCGACGCCGACGACCGTCAGCCAGGTGTCGCCGCCCGGGCGCAGCCGCCGCCCGATCGGGCTCTGGCCCGGCCAGAAGCGAGCGGCGACCGCCTCGTTGACGATCGCGACCGGCAGCCCGCCGTCGCGGTCGTCGGGGCCGAAGTCGCGGCCCTCGCGCAGCGCGATGCCTGTCGTGCGCAGGTAGTCCGCGCCGACCAGGTTGGTGTAGATCTGCGGCGGATCGTCGTCGCGGGGGGTGTAGCCCTCGACCTCGAAGCGGCTCGAGCTGGTGCCGCCGAGCGCCAGCGGCACCCGGCGCGCCAGGCTGGCCGCCTCGACGCCGGGGATCGCGCGCAGCGCCTCGAGCGCCGCGCCGTAGTAGGCGATGCCGCGCCCGCGGTCGTAGCCGTTCGGGAACAGGTCGACGCCGGCCAGCAGCACGCGGTCGGAGTCGAAGCCGATGTCGAGCTTGCGCTCCACCTCCAGCGCGCGGAGCAGCAGGCCGGCCCCCACCAGCAGCACGACGGAGAGCGCGACCTGGACCACGACCAGCGCGTTCTTGAGCCGCCGCCGCGCGCGGCCTCCGGCGACCGCGGCGGCGCCGTCGCGCAGGGCGCCGACGACATCGGGACGGGAGGCGGCCAGCGCCGGCGCCGTGCCGAACACCAGCGCGGTCAGCACCGAGAGGCCCAACGCGAAGGCGAAGGCGCGACCGCCGAGCGCGGCCTGGAGGCCGACCGGCAGGTCGGCGGGCGGCGCGAAGGCCGCGAACAGCCCGGAGCTCCAGTGCGCGATCACGAGGCCCGCCGCCGCGCCCAGCGCGGCCAGCAGCAGGCTCTCGGTGAGGAGCTGGCGGATCACGCGGCCGCGGCCCGCGCCCAGCGAGAGCCGGACCGCGATCTCGCGGCCGCGGCCGACGGCGCGGGCCAGCAGCAGGTTCGCGAGGTTGGCGCAGGCGATCAGCAGCACGGCGCCGACCACGCCCATCAGCACGAACAGCAGCGGCCGCATCGTGCGGGCGGCTCCGTCGTCCGATTCCCACAGCGGGCGCACCGACACGGTCATGCCCTCGTTGGAGCGCGGGTGCTCGCGCGAGAGCGCCGTCGCGATGGTGTCGGCCTCGGCCTGCGCGGCCTCGACCGTCGCGCCGGGCTTCAGCCGGCCCATCACGCTGAGCCAGCGGTGGCCGCGATACTCCAGGCGGTCGCCCTCGAGCAGCGCCTTCTGCATCGTCATCGGCACGAAGAAGTCGTAGCTGAGGCCGACGGTGCTGCCGACGAAGCCCTCGGGCGCGACGCCGACGACCGTGAACGCGCGGTTGTTCAGGGTCACCGCCTGGCCCACGATCTCCGGCCGCGCCGCGAAGCGCCGCTGCCAGTAGGCGTGGCTCAGCACCAGCACCGGGTGCGCGTCGATCACCGCGCCTTCTTCGGGAAGGAAGGTCCGGCCGAGCGTGGCGCGGATGCCGAGCGCGTCGAAGTAGTTCCCGGAGACGAGCACGCCCCAGGCGCGCTCGGCCACGCCGCCGTGGACGAGGCTCATGGCCCGCTCCTCGGCCGCCCAGAGGTCGAGCGTGCGGCTCTGCGCCTGGAAGTCGCGGTAGTCGGGCCAGGAGGAGGAGAGCCGCTCGCCCGCCGAGTTCACGGTGCTGAAGGAGACCAGGCGGTGCTGCTCGGGCACCCCCGCGAACGGCTGGAACAGCACGGCGTCCATCCACGTGAAGATGGTCGCGTTGGCGCCGATGCCGAGGCCCAGCGAGAGCACCGCGACGAGCGTGAAGCCCGGCGCGCGGCGCAACTGGCGGGCGGCGTAACGCAGGTCCTGGAGCAGCGTGTCCATCGGTTCGGATCCTCCGGGCCGGGTATCCGCAATCCGCGGGCCAGCGCTGCCGCCGCGCGAAGTGGCTCGTCTCGTGGAGGATCCGCGCCCGACCGCAACCCGGGGTTGTCCGCTTCCGGGACGCGGCGAAGCCGCTTTCGCTCAGGCCTCGCGCACGGGCACGGCACCGTCGGGGCCCTCGAGCCAGACCGCGCCGTCCGCGTAGAACTCCTTCTTCCAGATCGGCACCCGCTTTTTCAGGGTGTCGATCGCGAAGCGGCAAGCGGCGAACGCCTCGCCCCGGTGGGGCGAGCTGACGGCGACGGCGACGCTGGCCTCGCCGATCGCCAGCGGCCCGAGCCGGTGCACGAGCCGCACGGCGGTGACCGGGAACTGGGCGCGCGTCTCCTGCTCCACGCGCTCCAGCTCGGCCTCGGCCATCTCCTCGTAGGCCTCGTACTCGAGGCGTGCCACCGGCCGTCCCTGGTTCTCGTCGCGCACAACGCCGACGAAGAGGGCCAGCGCCCCGTCCCGCGGCTCGGTGGCGCACAGCGCCGCCAGGTCGATCGGCGCGCGGACCAGGCGGCTCACGGCTCGGCCGGCGCCCGCTCGCCCTCGAAGCGCTGCACGATGGTGGCGGTGACGAGGTCGCCGGTCACGTTCAGCACCGTACGGCACATGTCGAGGATGCGGTCGACGCCGAGGATGATCGCGATGCCCTCCATCGGCACGCCGACCATGCCGAGCACCATCATCAGCAGCGGGATCGAGCCGCCGGGGATGCCGGCCACGCCGATCGCGGTGATCACCGACATCATCACGACGATCAACTGCTGGAGCAGGCTCAGCTCGACGCCGAAGACCTGGGCCAGAAACAGCACCGTCGCGCCCTCGAACAGCGCGGTGCCGTTCATGTTCATGGTGGCGCCCAGCGGCAGCACGAAGCCCGCCACCTCGGGGCGCAACCCGAGCTCCTCGCGCGCGACCCGCATCGTCGTCGGCAGCGTCGCGTTCGACGACGAGGTCGAGAACGCGGTCAGCATCACGATCCGCGCCTTCTGCATGAACTCCGCCGGGCTGCGGCCGGCGACCAGCCTGACGATCAGCGGGTAGGCGACGAACTGGAAGACGGCCAGGCTGCCGACCACGGTGAGCACGTAGCGCATCAGGCTCAGCAGCAGGTCGAAGCCGAAGCGGGCGGTGACGCTGTAGATCAGGCAGAACACCCCGAACGGCGCGATCTTCATCACCAGCTCGATGATCGCCACCGTGACGTGGCCGAGGCTCTCCAGGAAGGCCAGCATCGGCCCGCCCTTGTCGCGCGGCAGCGCGGTCAGCGCCACGCCGATCATCAGCGCGAAGAAGATCACGGCCAGCATGTCGCCGTCGGCGGCGGCCTTGACCGGGTTGCGCGGCACGATCTTGACCAGCAGGTCGATCGAGAGCGCGCCCTGCGACAGGCCCATGGCGCCCTCGGTCTGGCCCTTGTAGGTCTCCATGAGCTGGGTCTTGACCGCGGGGTCGAGGCCGCGCCCGGGCTCGAACACGTTCATCACGGTCAGCCCGAGCGTGGTCGACAGCGCGGTCAGGCCCAGGAACGAGGCCATCGCCACCGCGCCGATCCGGCCCAGCGTCTTCAGGTTGCCGAGGCCGGCGACGCCGAGCGACAGCGTCGACAGGATCAGCGGGATCACGACCATGATCAGCGACGCCAGCCACATGCGGCCGAGCGGCTCGGTCACCAGGCGCACGAGCTCGGCGATGGTCGGCTGCCAGGCCGTGCCCTTGACGGCGAGGTTGGTGACGGTGCCGGCCAGCGCGCCGGCGGCCAGGCCCAGCAGGATTCGGGTGTGCAGCGGCATGGAGCGCGACGCTAGCACAGCCGCCCGCGGAGGTCCTCGAACATGCGGTAGGTGAGGCCCCAGATCACCAGCCCGTCGACGTTCAGGCACGGGAAGCGCAGCGTCGCTCCCTCGTGGACGTAGGGCATGGTGCCACGGGCGGCCGGGTCGAGCAGCCGCGCGAGCGGCAGCCAGAGCACCGCGTCCACCTCGCCCGACGGGTGCGTCGGCGCGGGCGTGGCGAGGCGGTACACGAACGGGGCGATGACCAGGTTCTGCGGGCGCAGGCGGGCCATCGCCCGCACCTCGTCGAGGGCGCCGAGCTCCTCCGCGTCGCGCTCGAGGTCGAGGCCGACCTCCTCGCGGGTCTCGCGCAGGGCGGTCTCCCGCGGCCCCGCGTCGCCGGGCTCGGCGCGGCCGCCGGGGAAGCCGATCTGGCCCGACCACGGGTCGCGCGGGTGCTGCGCGCGGCGGATGAACAGCAGCTCGTCGCCC
Source organism: Acidobacteriota bacterium (assembly GCA_011526565.1). Taxonomy (GTDB): domain Bacteria; phylum Acidobacteriota; class Vicinamibacteria; order Fen-336; family Fen-336; genus WYBL01. The sequence goes on from WYBL01000065.1 coordinate 8,457, forward strand.
GCCTCGCCCGCGCGCAGCACGAGCGCGACCGCAGCCCGCTTGAGGCCCGGCTCCGCGACCCGGGCCGGGGGTCGCGCCAGCGCCGCGCGCAACGCGTCGCGGTCGGGCGTCACGAGAGCAGCTCGTGGCCGCGGGCGAGCCACAGGAACGCCATGTTCGGTGCCAGCTCGCCAGCCAGCAGCATCGCGTCGACGGCCGCGGCGGCGAAGAAGCGCAGCTCGTCGATCTCGGAGGGCTGGGGGCGGAACGCCGCGGCCGTCAGCTCCGTGCGGCCGAGGTAGCTGGCGACGTGGTAGGTCACGTTGCGCAGGCCGCCGCCCGGAGCGCGGCGCACGTCGCGCAGGTTGAGGTGGAACCCGGCCCGCACCAGCACCACGCCCGCGCGGTGTTCGCCCGCGGCCAGCCGCCGCGCGAAGTCCCCGGTGTCCGCGGCCAGCACGACCCGCGGCGAGCCGGCGTCGTCGAACAGCTCCTCGCCGGCCTCGCGCACCACGGTCTGGTCGAACGCCTCGCCGGCGGAGACGTGGCCGCCGACGGTCTTGTCCCACAGCCCGCCGTTCTCCTTGTCGTGCGGCCGGCGCTGGAGCAGCACGAAGCCCGCACCGTTGCGCACGAGTGCGTTGACCGCGCCGACCGCCAGCCCGCTGCGCTTGGCGTCCGCGCGCGGCCGCTGCCCGACCACGTTCCCGGCGGCGTCGTACACGTTCAGCAGCTCGGCATCGGCTTCGGCCATCGCCCGCGCATGTTACGGCCGCGCGGCGATTGCCACGGTCCGGCGCTGCGGCGAGAATGCCGTCCGAGCCCGATGCCCTCCCTCCTGCGCCGCCTGGCGCTCGTGTGGCTTGTCGCGGCGCCCGTCGCCAGCCTGTCGCAGGAGCTGCCGGCGACGCCGGTGCCGCAGCGCCTCGTCTACGCCGGCGACGCGCGCTTCCCGCCCTTCGAGTACCTGGACGCCCAGGGCCAGCCGCGCGGCTTCAACATCGAGCTGCTGCGGATGCTGTGCGCCGAGGCGGGCTGCAGTGTCGAGTTCCAGCTCGGCGCCTGGCGCGACGCGATCGCGGCGCTCGACAGCGGCGCCGCGGACCTCGCGAGCCTCGCCGAGTCCGACGAGCGCCGCCAGCGCTACGACCTGCTGATCCAGACCTGGACCATGCACCAGTCGGTGCTGTTCCGCGGCGGCCGCGAAGCGTACCCGTCGTCGCTGCGGGAGCTCTCGGGCGAGACGGTGGCGCTGCTCGAGAACGGTTCCATCCACGAGCTGCTGCGGGGCGTGCCCGCCGCGCAGCGCCCGGCCTTCCGGCTGGTGGGCGACCAGTACCAGGCGGTGCAGGCGCTGGTCGCGGGCGAGGCGACCGCCGTGGCCGGCAACGGTCTCACGCTGCGCCACGTCGCCGCGATGCTCGGCATCGTCGACATGGTCGAGGTCGAGGTGCAGGCCTCCGGCTATTTCCTCTCGGCGCGGCGCGGCCGCGGCGCCGAGCTGCGCGGGCTGGTCGAGGCCTACGAGCGGCTGCTGACCAGCGGCCGCATCACCGCGCTGATCGAGCGCTCGCTGGTGCTGCCGGCGCGTCCGCCGACCCTGCGCGAGCAGTTGCGGCGGGCTGCGCTCCCGCTGCTGGCGCTGGCCGGCGTGGCGGTGATGGCGCTCGTCTGGTCGACGCTGCTGCGGCGCGAGGTCCGCCAGCGCACCGCCCAGCTCTGGCAGTCGCTGCGCGAGAAGGAGCGGCTGGCCGCGGCGCTCGCCGACGGGGAGCGCCGCTTCCGCGGCATCCTCGAGGACGTCCGCCAGGGCGTGCTGCTGTTCGACGCCTCGGGGCGCATCACGTTCGCCAACGCCTCGGCGCTCGAGCTGCTGGGGGTCGACGCCGCGACCCTGCTCGGGCAGCGCTCGCTGGCCTGCGCCGGCACCCTCTCGCGCGAGAACGGCGAGCCGGTCGGTCCGGAGGCGGAGCCGGCCGCCCGCGCGCTCGAGGAGGGGCAGTCGGTGCGCCGCGAACTGCTGGCGTTCGACGGCGCGCGCGGCCGCCGCTGGCTGCTGACCTACGCCGACCCGCTGCCGGCCCCGGACACGACGAGGACGCCCTCGGGTCCGACCGCGGCCGTGGTGCCCGACGCCCCGGCGCCCGAGCGGCCCGCGGGGGCGCGCCCGCGCGAGGTGATCTGCACGTTCACCGACGTCACCGAGGACCGCCGGCTGCGCGAGGAGCGCGAGCGCTTCTTCGAGATCGCGCCGACCGTGCACCTGGTCGTCGGCCGCGACCGCCGCATCCGCCACGCGAACCCGGCCGCCCGGCGCGTGCTCGGTCTCGACCCGCAGGCACTGGTCGGCACCCGCGTCTACGAGCTGGTCCACCCGGAAGACGTCGAGCGCATCCGTGCGGCCGTGCAGTCGCTGGAACACGGCGTCTCCGACGTCGAGCTGCGCTGCCGCCACGCCGACGGCTCCTGGCGCTGGATGTTGTGGAACGCCGTCGCCGACCGCGGCCAGGACCTGGTGTTCACCGTGGGCCTCGACGTCACCGAGCGGCGCCAGGCCGAGCAGCAGGTCCACCACCTCGCCTATCACGACACGCTGACCGGCCTGCCCAACCGCGCGCTGTTCCTCGACCGCCTGCACATGGCGATCGCCCGCGCCCACCGCCACGGCGAGCACCTCGCCGTGTTCTTCGTCGACCTCGACCACTTCAAGGTGATCAACGACTCGCTCGGCCACTCGGTGGGCGACCTGCTGCTGCAGGAGGTCGGGTCGCGGCTGCGGCGCGCGCTGCGCGAGGAGGACACCGTCGCACGGCTGGGCGGCGACGAGTTCACGCTGATCGTGCCCGGCCTGGTCGACGCCGCAGCGCTGTCGGCGCTGGCCCGCAAGATCCAGCGCGCGATCAAGGAGCCGGTGCAGGTCGCGGGGCGCGAGCTGACGGTGTCGGCCAGCCTCGGCCTCGGCCTGTACCCGGCCGACGGCACCACGCCGGAGGCGCTGCTCCAGAACGCCGACGTGGCGATGTACCGGGCCAAGGAGCTGGGCCGCGACAACTTCCAGTTCCACACCCCCGCGCTGTCGGCCCGCGTGCGCGAGCACCTCGACCTCGAGGGCCGGCTGCGGCGGGCGATCGCCGCCGGCGAGCTGCGGCTGCACTACCAGCCGATCCTGTCGATCGCGACCCGCGAGGTCGAAGGCTGGGAGGCGCTGCTGCGCTGGGAGGACCCCGACCGCGGCCTGATCGGCCCCGACGAGTTCGTGCCGCTGGCCGAGGCCACCGGCCTGATCGTGCCGGTCGGGCGCTGGGTGCTCGAGCAGGCCTGCCGCGACGCAGCCCGGCTCGGGCGCGGGCGCATGAACGTCAACCTCTCGGCGCGTCAGCTCCAGGCCGACGAGCTGCTGGAGGACGTGATCCAGGTCCTGCGCACGACCGGCCTCGGGCCGGAGCGGCTGGAGCTGGAGATCACGGAATCGGCCGCCCTGCAGGACCAGGAGCGCACCGCCGACACCCTGCGCGCGCTGCGCGCGCTCGGGGTGCGGGTGGTGATGGACGACTTCGGCACCGGCTACTCGTCGCTCGGCCACCTGCGACGGCTGCCGATCGACGGCGTCAAGATCGACCGCAGCTTCGTCGCCGACCTCGGCCGCGGCGACGCCCGCGCCGAAGGCATCGTCACCGCCGTGTGCGGCATGGCGCGCTCGCTGGGGCTGCGCACGGTCGGCGAAGGCGTCGAGACCGAAGACCAGTTCGCGCGGCTGGCGGCGGCCGGCTGCGACTCGGCCCAGGGCTACCTGCTCGGGCGCCCGGAACCGCTGGCGGAAACCCCCGTCGCGCGCGAGGCGAGCGGATGACGCTGGGCGTCGCAGACGCGCTGGCCCGCGTGCGCTCGCGTGTGCCCGTGCTGCCCGCCGAAGCAGTGGAGCTGCGGTCGGCCCGCGGGCGGGTGCTGAGGCAGGACGTGCGGGCCGATCGCCCCCAGCCCGGCTTCGACCGCGCGGCGATGGACGGCTTCGCGGTGCGGGCAGCCGACGTCGCGTCGGCGCCGAGCGCGTTTCCCGTGGCCTTCGAGGTGCGGGCCGGGCAGTGGCCGGAACGCGCGCTGCCGGCGGGCGCCGTGGCGCGGATCATGACCGGCGCGCCCGTGCCGGAGGGCGCCGACGCGGTGGTGCCGGTCGAGCGCACGCGCGGGGTCGACGACGGGCGCGTCGAGTTGCAGGTCAGGCCGGAGGCGGGCCAGCACGTCGCGCCGCGCGGCTCCGAGGTCGCGGCGGGCGAGCGGCTGCTGACGCCGGGTCGCAGGCTCGACGCGGCGGCGATCGCCGTCCTTGCCAGCGTGGGCGTCGCGCGACCGCTCGTCGGCCGCCGCCCGCGGGTGGCGCTGCTCGTCACCGGCGACGAGATCGTGCCGGTCGACGCGACACCCGGCGCCGCCCAGATCCGCAACTCGAACGGGCCCGCGGTGACGGCGCTCGCGGAAGACGCGGGGGCGGAGGTGATCGACCTCGGCACCGCGGCCGACGATGCGGCGGCGCTGCTCTCGGCGCTCGCGCGCGGCCTCGACTCCGCCGACGTGCTGATCACGTCGGGCGGCGTCTCGGCGGGCGACTACGACCTCGTCGAGCCCGCGCTGGAGCGGCTGGGCGTGAGCCTCGACTTCACCCGCGTCGCGATCAAGCCCGGCGCGCCGCTGGTGTTCGGCCACCGCGGCGACGTGCTGGTGTTCGGCCTGCCCGGCAACCCGGTCTCGTCGCAGGTCACGTTCGACCTCTTCGTGCGCCCGGCGCTGCTCGCGATGCAGGGCGCGTCCGGAGGCGGCCGCCTGCGGCTCTTCGCCCGCGCCGAGGCGCCGTTCGTCAACCGCTCGGGCCGCGAGAACCACGTGCCCGCCGCGCTGCGCTTCGGGCCGGAGGGTGCGCTCGTGCGCCCGCTGCGCTCGCAGGGCTCCGGCGACCTGGCGGCCCACGCCCGCGCGGACGCGATCGTGGTGCTGGCCGCCGAGCGCACGGCCGTCGCCGCGGGCGAGACGGTGCCGTGCTGGCTGCTGCCCGCGGTCCTGGAGCGCGATGCCGAAGAAGCCTGAACCGTTGCTGTCCCACGTCGGCCGCGACGGCCGCGCCCGCATGGTCGACGTCTCGGCCAAGGCGGTGACGGTGCGCGAGGCGGTCGCCTCGGCGCGAATCCGGATCGCGCCGGCGGCGATGCGGCTGGTGCGCGCCGGCCGCCTGGCCAAGGGCCCGGTCGAGGAGGTCGCGCGGCTGGCGGGCGTGATGGCCGCCAAGCGCACCGCCGAGGTGATCCCGCTGTGCCACCCGCTGCCGCTGTCGTTCGTCGACGTCGAGCTTCGGCCCCGCCGCGACGGCTTCGCGATCACGGCGCGGGTGCGCACCGAGGCGAAGACCGGCGCCGAGATGGAGGCGCTGCACGCGGTGACGGTCGCGGCGCTCACCGTGTGGGACATGGTCAAGGCCGCCGACCCGCGGATGGAGATCGGCGCGGTCGTCCTGCGCCGCAAGAGCGGCGGCAAGGCCGACTTCCGCCGCTGAGGTTTCAGGCCCCCGGCCCGCCGAGGGCCTCGGCCTTGGCGGCTTCGCGCAGCGCCTCGGCGCGGCGGCCCGCGCGGTCGTAGAGCTCGGCGAGCAGGTAGTGGGCGAGCGGGCGCAACTCGGCTCGCGGTTTCAGCTCGACCGCCTTGCGCGCCAGCTCGATCGACTCGCTCAGGTTCTGGCCCTGGTCGCGGTAGGCCTTGGCCAGGAACAGGTGGCCCTCGGCGAAGCGCGGGTTGCCCTCGATCGCCATCTTCAGCGCGTCGACCTGCAGCGTGCGCTGGCCGGACGCCTCGTAGATCCGCGACAGGTTGAAGGCGGCCTTGTAGCTGTCGGGGTGCAGCTTCAGCTCCTCGAGGTACTCGCGCTCGGCGCTGCGCAGGTCGCCGCGAGACTCGGCGATCAGGGCGCGGTTGTAGCGGGCCAGCTTGACGTCGCTGCGCAGGGCGATCGCCTCGGCCACCAGCCGCTCCGATTCGGCGACGTTGCCGCGCTGGAAGGCGAGCACCGCCAGCGCGTTCTTGGCCTGGGCCACGCGCGGGTCGATGCCCAGCGCCTCGCGGAACCAGCGCTCGGCCACCGCCGCCTCGCCGCGGTCGAGGTGGATCTCGCCGAGTTGATAGCGCACGTAGGCGTCCTTGGGGTCGATCCGCAGGTAGTGCTCGAAGCCGGCGATGGCGGCCTCATCGTCGCCGAGGTTTCGGTAGGCGGCGGCCATGTTGATCACCGCCAGGTCGTAGTCGGGCTTGAGGCCGAGCGCGCGCTGGTAGTTCGTGATCGCCTCCTTGAAGCGGCCCACCTTGAAGTGGACGTTGCCGAGGTTGAACCAGGCGTCGATCACCTGCGGGTCCTCGTCGACGATGCCCGTGAGCATCGCGACCACTTCCTTGAAGCCGTCCGGGTCGGCCATCTTCTCGCGCACCTGGGAGAGCTGGTTGAAGATGTGGACCTTGTCCTTGGGGTCCGCGCGGTCGGTGCGGGTGTCGCCGGCGCTGGCGACGAACGAGCCGACGTAGCCGAGCGCCGCCAGCCGCGCCCGCACCTCGGGGTCCACGTCGACCGGGGCCTGTTCGGTCTTCGCGGCCTCCAGGGCCGCCTCCAGCTCCCGCATCCGCCCGACCATCCGCTCGCCGAGCGCGCGCCGCTCCTCGAACAGGTTGCGCAGCTCGCCGGGGTCGTTCTCGAGGTCGAACAGCTCGGGCCGCGGCGCGTCGATCAGCTTGTAGCGGCCGGCACGCAGCGCGCGCAGCTCGCTCCACCCGTAGTGGTGCAGCGGGTACATCGCTTCGGCGTAGCCCTCGAGGTCGAGCGTCGGCACCGCTCCCGCGATCAGCGGCGTCAGCGAGCGGCCGGGGACACCTGTGGGCGCCGGCGCGCCCAGCAGCTCGAGCGCCGTCGGCATCAGGTCGACGACGCGCACCGGGTCCTGGACGCGGCGGCCGCGTCCCACCTCGAACGGCGCGCGCACGATGAACGGCACGCGGGCGGCGGCCTCGTAGATGAAGAACCCGTGCTGGTTCTCGCCGTGCTCGCCCAGGCTCTCGCCGTGGTCGCCGAGCACCATCACGACCGTCTTCTCGAGCAGCCCGCGCTGCTCCAGGAACTCGATCACGCGGCCGACCTGGGCGTCGGTGAAGGCGATCTCGCCGTCGTAGGGGCGGCCCGGGTGCTGGGAGCGGAACGGCTCGGGCGGGTCGTACGGCGCGTGCGGGTCGTAGAAGTGCAGGAACGCGAAGAAGCGCCGGTCGGCGACCGACTCGAGCCACGGCAGCGCCTTGTCCACGACCTCGTCGCCGCGGCGCTGGATCTCGCCCGCCGACTTCGAGCGCGACAGCGACGAGTCGAAGTCGTCGACGTACGTCTCGAAGCCCTGGTCGATGCCCCACTTGGAGTCGAGCACGAAGGCGGCGACGAAGCCGCCCGTCGCGTAGCCGCGGGCCTTCAGCACCTCGGCCAGCGTCTCCTGCTCCGGGCCGAGGAAGAAGCCGCCGTTGTCGCGCACGCCGTGCTCCGGCGGGAACTTCGCGGTGAACATGCTGGAGTGCGCCGGCAGGGTCAGCGGCGCCGTGGTCATCGCCTGCTCGAACAGCACGCCCTCCTGCGCCAGCCGGTCGAGGTGCGGGGTGCGGGCGGTCTTCGAGCCGTACGCCCCGAGGTGGTCGGCGCGGGTCGTGTCGAGGGTGATCACGACGAGGTTCAACTCGTCGCGGTCGAGACCGCCCGGCAACGCCCCGAGCGGGACGGCGCTCGGGTCCGGGGCCGAGCGGCGCGCGCCCGGAAAGAAGAAGAGGGCGGCGGCGACGACGGCCGCCAGGGCCGCCACGCCCGCGACGAGCGGGCGCGGCAGGCGCCGCGACGGAGCGGGCTCGGCGGCGGAGGAGGACGGTCGGGAATCCTGCGACATCGCTTCATTCTCCGCCAGGCGCCGCCCTCCCGCCGCCTCCACGGCGCGAGTCGCGCGTGGTGGGCCGGTGGCAGGGGTTCCGGCGTTCTGCTATATACCGCCTCACGTGGCCTGCCGACCAAACTGACCAGTGGGGGACGCGCAGGTCGTCTTTCTAGGAGGACGGAATGAATCAGCAGGCGCGTACCTGGCGTCGCTCCTGGCCCGCCGTGGCGACGCTGGCCCTCGCGGTCGTCGTCGCCCCGCTCCCGGCGATGGCCGCGGAGGCGCAGCCGGCCGCCAAGCCGGCCAAGAGCCTCGTGGCGTCGGCCGAGAAGGCCGCCGCTGTCGCCGCCGTCAACGCGGCCGCCGCTCCGAGCATGGCGCAGGCCGGCACGACGGACCTGGGCTCGTCGAGCTTCTTCAAGACCAAGGCCGGCGCGATCGCGCTGGTGCTGGTCGCCGCGGGGCTCGGCTACACCATCTATTCGACCAGCAACGACCGCATCAAGTCGCCTGGGAAGAACTAGGAGACCCCGATGAAGCGCATTGCGACACTGCTGGCCCTGCTGCTGGCGCTGGGCGCCGTCCCGGCCAGCGCGCAGACCCAGACCGGCACCATCGAAGGCCGCGTCGTCGACGAGCAGGGCGGCGTGCTGCCCGGCGTCTCGGTGACGCTGACCGGCCGCCAGGGCAGCCAGTCGGCCGTCACCGACGCCCAGGGCGTGTTCCGCTTCCTGGCCCTCAACCCCGGCCGTTACGAGGTGAAGGCCGAGCTGTCCGGCTTCGTGCCGATCAGCCGCGCGGCCGACGTCGGCATCGGCCGCACGGTCAACATCCCGCTGTCGCTGCGAGTCGGCGTGCAGGAGACGATCGAGGTCACGGCCGACGCCAGCGCCATCGACGTCACCTCGGCGGCGACCGAGAACTCGCTGTCCCAGGACCTGCTGGTCAACATGCCGATCAACATCGGCGTGTTCAACTCGGCGACCTCGCTGCTCAACTACGCCCCCGGCATCAACTCCAGCTCGGGTTACGGCGGCGACGCCAGCTACGGCAACGCGCTGCTGATCGACGGCGTCGACACCCGCGACCCCGAGGGCGGGTCGGCCTGGGTGTTCTTCGGCTACAACATCATCGAGGAGATGCAGGTCGGCGGCCTCGGCGCCCCGGCCGAGTACGGCGGCTTCACCGGCGCCGTGGTCAACACCATCACCAAGTCGGGCGGCAACAAGTACTCCGGCCTGTTCGAGTACCGCCACACCAACGACGGCCTGGCGAGCAGCAACATCTCCGACGAGAACCTGCGGCTCAACCCGGCGCTCGGCAACGCCAATGTGCTGACCAGCCTCAACGACGCCAACGTCCAGCTCGGCGGCCCCTTCATCAAGGACAAGCTGTTCTGGTGGTTCAGCGCCCAGCGCTACGGCTTCGAGGCCGACCCCGTCGGCCCCCGTCTCAAGCAGACCGAGGTCAGCCCGCGTTACAACGGCAAGCTGACCTGGCAGATGACCCCGAACGACACCCTGGTCACCAGCTTCCAGTACGACAACTACAACGTCACGGGCCGCCTGGGCCTGATCGGCGCGTCCGAGGCCGAGGACGAAGACACCATCAACCAGGACTCGCCCGAGGCGATCTGGAACGTCCAGTACCGCAAGGTGTTCGGCCCGACCGCGTTCCTCGAGGCCAAGTTCACCGGCTACTGGGGCTACTACTACCTCGACCCGGTCGACAGCACCCCCTACACGTTCGACCTCGACACGGGTGCGAGCTCCGGCGGCGCCGGCTACCTCTACTACGCCGACCGCGGCCGCAACCAGTTGAACGTCGCCTTCTCCAAGTTCGTCGACGCCGCCGGCAAGCACAGCTTCAAGTTCGGCATGGAGATCGAGCGGAGCAAGACGGAGAGCCGCTTCGAGTACATGGACGGCGTCTACTTCCTCTCGTACTCCGGCGTGCCGGCCTACGCGTACGGCTACAGCTACCAGATCCACGGCAAGAACCAGCGCGAGTCGTTCTACGCGCAGGACGCCTGGGAGATCGGCAGCCGGCTGACCGCGAACCTCGGCGTGCGCCTCGACAACATCAAGGGCGTCAGCCCCAACGACGGCGACGCAACCGTCTACACCCCGAACCTGGCGATCGGGCCGCGCATCGGCCTGGCCTGGGACGTGACCGGTGACGGCAAGACGGTCGCCCGCGGGTTCTGGGGCCGCTACTACGAAGGCGCCAGCTACAACCCCTGGCAGCGCGCGACCTCCGGCTACAGCGACTTCCTCGGCTACGAGGTGATCAACGGCCGGCTCAACGAGATCCTGCGCATTCCCGCGTTCGTCTACGGGATCGCGGACGACATGGACCACCTCGGCCTCGACGAGTGGAACGTGTCGCTCGAGCGGCAGTTGACGAAGGACGCGCGGCTGGCCGTCACCTGGGTCCAGCGCGACTACAACAACTTCATCAACTCGACGATCCCCGGCGGCCGCTGGACGACGGTCAACGTCAACAACCCGCTGACCAACAGCCCGCTGACGCTCTATCGGTGGGCCAACCGCTCGTCGACGGAGACCGACTACTTCATCAGCAACATCGACGGCCAGCAGTACCTCGACCCCAGTGGACGGGTGCTCGCCACCGCCGACGCCATCCGCGACTACAAGGCGCTGATGATCGTGCTCACCAAGTCCTACTCGAACCGCTGGCAGGGCCAGTTCTCGTACGTCTGGTCCGAGGCCGAAGGCACGGTCAGCAACAGCGGTACCGCCAGCGTGACCGGCAGCTACTTCGAGTACCCGAGCAACCAGGTCAACGGCTTCGGCCCGATGCCGGCTGACCGCACCCACGAGATCAAGCTGATGGGCGGGGTCCGCATCCCCAAGGTCGAGGTCTCGCTCAACGCGTACTACCGAGGGGTCAGCGGCCTGCCCTACGCGGCCGACATCGCCGTGTCGGGTTCCACGCTGAACCGCCCCGGCACGTCGACGATCTTCATCGAGCCGCGTGGCAGCCGGCGGATGCCGTTCTTCCACCAGGTCGACCTGCGCGCCGAGAAGGTGTTCGAGTTCGACGTGCACCGCCTCGGGCTCTTCGCGGACGTCCAGAACCTGTTCAACAAGGACACGATGACGAACGTCCAGACCCGCTACCCGTCGCGCTCGATCAGCGGCAACTCGGTGGCGTTCGGTTCGCCGACCGCCATCCAGGGTGCCCGCCAGATCACGCTCGGCGCTCGCTGGTCGTTCTAGTCCTTTCCGCTCGCGGGATCGCGCTCCGGCGCGGTCCCGCGGTCTGCCCGGCCCTGCGAGGGGCCGGGCATTTTTTTTGGCCTCGCGGCTCGTGCAAATTCACGAAGTTGGATTCTGCCGGCGAATCTTCGCCGGCGGGATCCAGCTCGTTGGTCGATTCGGTTTCCCGGATTGCGGGGCGGCGGGCGCTCGGATAACGTCGCTGGATGGGCAAGCGCGAGCGCACGAACCCGGCACCCGGGCGCCGGCGGGCCGCGCTGGCGATCGGCCTCGTCGCCGGGCTCGCCGCCGGCTCGGCCTGGTGGGCACAGCGGCCGCCGGCCGACGAAGCCGCCGCCCGCGCCCGGCTGCTGCGGCGCACGCCGGCTCCTTCGGAGCTCAACGTCGTCGTGGTCACGCTCGACACGCTGCGCGCCGACCACCTGGGCTGCTACGGCCACCCCGAGGTGCAGACCCCGCACATCGACGCGCTCGCCGAGCAGGGCGTGCTGTTCGAGCAGGCGACGGCGACGGTGCCGCTCACCTTCCCCTCCCACTCCTCGATGTTCACGGGCCAGATCCCGCCCACCCACGGCGTGCGCGACAACGGCGGCTTCTTCCTCGAGCCCGACAAGGTGACGCTGGCCGAGCGGCTGCAGGAGTCGGGCTGGACGACGGGCGCCTTCGTCGCGGCCTGGGTGCTGGAGAACCGCTGGGGCCTGGCCCAGGGCTTCGACCACTACTCCGACCGCTTCGACCTGTCGAAGTACAAGGTGGTCTCGCTCGGTACCGTGCAGAAGCGCGGCGACGAGGTGATGGACGACGCGCTGCGCTGGATCGAGCAGAACCGGCAGAAGAAGTTCTTCGCCTGGATCCATCTCTACGACCCGCACACGCCGTGGGACCCGCCCGAGCCGTACAAGTCGCGCTACCCGGGCCAGGCCTACGCGGGCGAGGTCGCCTACACCGACGCCGTCGTCGGCCGCCTCACGGCTTACCTCAAGGAGAAGGGCCTCGACCGCAACACCGCGATCGTGCTGACCGCCGACCACGGCGAGAGCCTGGGCGAACACGGCGAGAGCACCCACGCGTTCTTCGTCTACGACGCGACGACCCACGTCCCGTTCATCGTGAAGACGCCGTGGGGCGACCGCGGCCGGGCGAAGACCCAGGTCTCGGGCGTGGACCTGATGCCGACGGTGCTCGACCTCGTCGGCCTGCCGCCGCAGCCGGGCATCGAAGGCCGCTCGGTCGCCCGCGCGATCCTGCACCCCGAGGCGGAGCTCGGCCACGTCGCCTACTCCGAGACCTACTTCCCGCGCTACCACTTCGGCTGGCAGCACCTGCGCGCGCTGCGCGACGGCCGCGAGAAGTACATCGACGCGCCGGAGCCCGAGTTCTACGACGTGCTCGCGGATCCGAAGGAGTCGAAGAACCTCTACAAGTCGATGAGCGCGCGCGCCGAGCGGCTGCGGCTGGCGCTCGAGAAGCTGGCCGGGTCGGGGCGCGACGCGACGCCCGAGCGCCAGCAGATGGACCCGGAGACGCTGCAGCGGCTGGCGGCGCTCGGCTACGTCGGCAATGCCGTCGACGTCGACCCGACGGCGGTGCTGCCCGATCCCAAGGGGAAGATCGGCCTGTTCACGCGGATGGGCGCCGCCAAGGCGCTGGCCTCGGCCGAGCAGCACGACGAGGCGATCGAGCAGATGCGGGCGGTGCTGGCCGAGGACCCCGCCATCATCGACGGCCACGTCACGCTGGCCGGCTGGCTGTGGCGCGCGCGCCGGACGGACGAGGCGATCGCCGCGTTCCAGGCCGCTCTCGCGCTGAAGCCCGACCACGAGCTGGCGCTGACCGAGCTGGCCGGGCTCTACCGGCAGATGGGCCGCCACGACGCCGCGCTCGAGGGCTATCGCGCCGCGCTCGCGCGCGACGGCCGCAAGCCGCAGACGTGGTACCAGCTCGCCACGCTCTACCTCGACATGGGCCGCGTCGGCGAGGCGGAGAAGACGTTCCGCGAGGCGCTCGTCCACAACCCGAAGATGGGTGCTTCCTACTCGAGCCTGGGAGTGATCGAGTTCTCCCGCGGCCGACCGGAAGAAGCCGAGGCGCTGGTGCGCCGGGCGCTGGAGCTGGAGCCGGAAGTGCGCGGCGGCCGTTACAACCTGGCCCGCCTGCTGGAGCTGAAGGGCCGCGCCGACGAGGCCGAGCGCCTGTACCGCGAGGAGCTCGCCGCCAACTCCGACCACGGCAAGGCCTGGTTCAACCTGGCGCAGCTCCGTCGCGCGCGCGGCGACCGCGCCGGCCAGCGCGAGCTGCTCACGAGCTGCGTCGACGCGGCGAAGTTCGCGCCGTGCGCGTTCTTCCTCGCCCGCGAGGAGCTGCAGGCCGGAGACCTCGAGGCCGCCGAGCGGCGGGCGAAAGAAGGGCTCGAGATCAGCTCGGCGTCCGAGGTGGCGCCGCTCGGCCACTACGTGCTGGCGGACGTCCACAACCGCCGCGGCCAGCGCGCGGAAGCGCAGCGCCAGGTCGATCTCGCCCGCCGCCTCGAGGCCGCGCTGCGCGCCGACCCGCTGCCGGTGCTCTGAAGGACGCCCGCGCCGCCGATTCCGGTAGCATGCCGCGAGCGATGGAGGCGGCATGCGCACGCGGATGGCGGTCGTGGGGACGGTGACGGGACTGGCGCTGGCAGGCGCGGCGAGCGCGCAGGGGCCGGCGGAGCTGGTGCTCGAGAACGCGAAGGTGATGACGCTCGCGGCGGCTCCGTGGGCGGAAGCCGTCGCGGTGAAGGACGGGCGCATCGCCTACGTCGGCGACCGCGCCGGGCTCGCGCCGTGGATCGGCGCGGCCACGAAGCGGCTCGACCTGAAGGGCCACCTGGTGCTGCCCGGCCTCGTCGACGCCCACGTCCACGTCGAGGGCATGGGCACGGCGCGCGAGTCGCTCGACCTGGTCGGCGCGGCGAGCCTCGACGAGGCGCTGGCGCGGGTGGCGGTGCGGGCCAAGGCGGCGCCGGCGGACGAGTGGCTCCTCGGCCGCGGCTGGGACCAGAACGACTGGCCCGGCAAGACGTTTCCGACGGCGGCCGACCTCGATCGCGTGGCCCCGGACCGGCCGGTGATGCTCGTCCGCGTCGACGGTCACGCCACCTGGGTCAACTCCCGGGCGCTGGCGCTGGCCGGGATCACCAAGGACACCGCCGACCCCGCGGGCGGCCGCATCATGCGCGATGCCGGCGGCGCGGCGACGGGCGTGCTGATCGACGCCGCCTCCAGCCTCGTCGAGCGCCACGTGCCGCCGCCGACCCGCGAGCAGCGCAAGCGCCGCCTGCGGGCGGGCCTCGAGGTCGCGGCCGCCGGCGGCCTCACCGCAGTGCACGATGCCGGCGTCGACCTCGAGGCCGTCGCGCTGTACGAGGAGCTGCTGAAGGAAGGCCCGCTGCCGGCCCGCGTCCACGTCATGCTGCGCGCCGACGCCTTCCTGGCCGCCGGACCGGGCCTGCAGGCCCGCCACGGGCTCGGCGACGGCCAGCTCCACGTCCACGCGATCAAGGCGATGGCCGACGGCGCGCTCGGCTCGCGCGGCGCCTGGCTGCTCGCTCCCTACTCGGACGAGCCCGGCACCCGCGGGCTGCCGATGCTGAAGCCCGAGCCGTTCGCGGCGCTGCTGAAGGACGCCGCGTCGCGCGGCTTCCAGGTCAACACCCACGCGATCGGCGACGCCGCCAACCGCTTCGTGCTCGACGCCTACGCAGCGACCTTCGGACCCGCGGGTGGCGCCCGGCACCGCTGGCGCGTCGAGCATGCGCAGGTGCTCGACCCGAAGGACGTGCCGCGCTTCGCGGCCCTCGGCGTCGTGCCTTCGATGCAGCCGACCCACTGCACGAGCGACATGTACTGGGCCGGCACCCGGCTCGGTCCCGATCGCGAGAAGTACGCCTACCTGTGGCAGACGTTCCGCGCTGCCGGCGTGCCCGTCGCCTTCGGCTCCGACGCGCCGGTGGAAGCCGTCGACGTGATCCCCGGCCTGCACGCGGCGGTCACCCGCCAGGACGCGAAGGGCTGGCCCGAGGGCGGCTGGCACCCGAAGGAGCGGCTCGGCTTCGCCGATGCGGTGGCCGCGTTCTCGCGCGACGCCGCCTGGGCGGCGTTCGACGAGAAGGAGACCGGCACGATCGAGGTCGGCAAGCGCGCCGACTTCACGGTGCTGGACAAGGACGTCTCCGACGGCCGCGACGTCCTCGCGGCCAAGATCGCGACGACGATCGTCAGCGGTCGAGTGACGGACCCCCGCTGACGATGGCGCCCTGGGGGTGCGTACCGGGGTGCGGGGGCGGAGCCGCGTCCGTTCGCGGCGTGAGCCCCTGCGGGTCGGACGCCGGATTCACTCCGGCGTCCGCCACCCGATGACGCCTTGTCCGGTCTGCGAAGGGCCGGTCGAGATCGACTCGTTCGACGTCGACAAGGGCGAGGTGATCAGTTGCCCGGAGTGCGGCACCGAGCTGCTGGTCACCGGCCTCGCGCCGCTGAGCCTGGAACCGGCGCCGGAGGAGGACGAGGAGTGGACCTGAGCGCGGCGCGCGACAAGCAGGCCCGGCTCGACGCGCGGCTGCGCGAGCTGGGCTCGCTGCTCGTCGCCTACAGCGGCGGGGTCGACAGCGCCTACCTCGCGGCGCGGGCCTTCCACGTGCTCGGCGCGCGGATGCTGGCGGTGACCGCCGACTCCGCCTCGCTCGCGGCCGAGCAGCGCCAGCATGCCGCACACGTCGCGCGGGTGGCCGGCTTTCCCCACGAGTGGCTGGAGACGGCCGAACTCGACGACCCGCGCTACGCCCGCAACGCGCCCGACCGCTGCTACTTCTGCAAGAGCGAGCTGTTCACGCGCCTGCTGCCGCTGGCCCGCGCCCGCGGCCTCGAACACGTGGCCTACGGGATCATCGTCGACGACCTGTCCGACCACCGCCCCGGCCATCGCGCCGCCGCGGAGGCGGGCGTGCACGGCCCGCTCGCCGAGGCCGGCCTCGGCAAGGACGACCTGCGGGCGCTGTCGGAGGAGATGGGCCTGCCCGGCTTCGACCGGCCGGCCGCGCCGTGCCTGTCGTCGCGGATCGCCCACGGCATCGCCGTGACCCGCGAGCGGCTGGCACGGGTCGACGCCGCCGAGGCCGCCGTTCGCGCCCACGGCTTCCGCGAGCTGCGCGTGCGCGACCTCGGCGCGCGGGCGCGGGTCGAGGTCGGCCCCGACGAGCTGCCGCGGCTGCACGACCCCGCCACGGCCGAGCGCCTGCGCGCCGCCGTGGCCGACGCGGGCTTCGCGGATGTCGAGATCGACCCGCGCGGCTACCGGCGCGGGGCGCTCTCGGGCGCCCCTGGCGACGGGGGTGGGGTATGATCAAGCCGTTCCAGACGCGCGTCCTTGCTGGGAGGCCATGATGTTCGGACTCGGCGTGCCCGAGGTCGTGCTGATCGTCTTCATCGTCGTGCTCGTGTTCGGCACCAGTCGCATCCCGGAGCTGGGACGGGGACTCGGCGAAGGGATCAAGAACTTCAAGAAAGCGATCAAAGGGGAAGAGGAGGAGAAGAAGTGAAGAGGGTTCACGTGAAGCTCGCCGCCCTGGCTCTCGTCCTCGTAGCGAGCGCCGGGCTCGCCGCGTGTGGCAAGAAGACGCCGCCGCCGCCGCCCGCTCCGCCGCCTGCCGCGCCGCCGACTCCGACGCCGGCACCGCCGCCGCCGGCTCCCGAGCCGCCGCCGCAGCTCAACGAGTACGACCGCCTGAAGCAGATGTCGCTCGAGGAGCTGGATCGCCAGGGCCTGCTGCCCGAGATCCGCTTCGACTACGACAAGGCCGACGTGCGCGAGGGTGATCGCGCGATCCTCGAGCGCAACGCCGCGACCCTCAAGAAGTTCGACTTCCTCAAGGTCAAGGTCGAGGGCCACTGCGACGAGCGCGGCACGGTCGAGTACAACCTCGCCCTCGGCGAGCGCCGCGCCAAGGCCGCGTACGACTACCTGGTGTCGCTCGGGGTGCCGGCCTCGCGCCTGCAGCTCGTCTCCTTCGGCAAGGAGATGCCGGTGTGCCAGGAGTCGAACGAGGACTGCTGGCAGAAGAACCGCCGCGCCCGCTTCACCGTCACCGGGAAGTAAGGATCCATTGGGTTCCGGCGCCGGAGTGAATCCGGCGCCGGTCCCTTGGGGGCTCCGTCGGACGACTCCGGCCTCCTCCGCCCCCAAGCCCCCACGAACCGGTTGCCGCGGTCGGGGGCCTTCGTTGACACCCCCGGAGGGCTGGTTTGTAATGCGCGCGGGCACCCCTCCGGCGCCCCTGTTCCCCCGATAAAAAGAGGATGAGCGAGCCACAGGCCCCCGAGAACCCCGCGATCAAGGAACTGACCGGCCGCATCGGCAAGTACGAGATCGCCAAGCCGCTCGGCAAGGGCGCGATGGGCATGGTGTACCTCGCCCACGACACCATGCTCGAGCGCGACGTCGCGCTCAAGGTCATGGTGGCCTCGATCGCCGACGACGACGAGCTGAAGAGGCGCTTCGAGCGCGAGGCCAAGGCCGTCGCCAAGATGACCCACCCGAACGTGGTGATGGTCTTCGACCTCGGCTATCACACGGACGGCTCGCCGTACCTGGCGATGGAGCTGCTGAAGGGCATGGACCTGCAGAAGGCCATGCGCACTCCGCCGCCGATGAGCGTCGAGCGCAAGTGCCAGATCATGCTGCAGGTGCTGGCGGGGCTCGCCCACGCCCACGGCGCCGGCATCGTCCACCGCGACATCAAGCCCGCCAACATCTTCATCAACCAGGACGGCTCGGTGAAGATCATGGACTTCGGCGTCGCGCGCCTGACCACGGCGTCGATGACCGGCACCGGCAGCATCGTCGGTACCGCCGACTACATGTCGCCGGAGCAGGTGAAGGGCGCCAAGGTCGACGGCCGCTCCGACCTGTTCAGCGTCGGCTGCATGCTCTTCGAGCTGCTCGCCAACCGCCGCCCGTTCCACTCGGACAACCTGATGGCGATCTTCTACAAGATCACCCACGAGGAGCCGAACTGGGACCTGATCCCCGAGGGCGCGGACTACGACGCGCTGATGCCGATCCTGCAGAAGGCCCTCTCCAAGGACCTCGAGCAGCGCTACGCCTCGGCCTACGACTTCGCGGTCGCGCTCAAGGACTACATGGGCCGCTTCGCGGGCGGCGCCGCGGCGGTCGAAGAACTGGTCGACCTCGGCGCGCCGCCGGACCCGGGCGCGATCACGGCGCTCGAGGACCTGGTCGGCGACGGCACCGAGATCACCGCGCAGACGATGGACCTCGGACCGGGCCAGGTCACCGGCGCACCGACGGTCGGCGGTGCCGCACCGACGGTGCGTGGCGGCGCCAGCGGCCGGGTGGCCACGCTCGGGGCCGGCACGGGTCGGGTCGGCGCGGCCACGGGCCGCACCGGCACCCTGGCTCCCACCCGCGTCGTGACGTCCGGCGCTCATCCCGCGGCCTCCCCGGCGCGTCCGGCCCCTGCGCCGGCTCCCGCGCAGTCTGGAACCCCGACCCTCTACGTCGTGCTCGGCGGACTCGGCGTCGCCGTGCTCGCGCTGGGCGGCTACATCCTCTTCGGCCGGCCCGAGCCCGCGCCGCAGCCGCCGGTGACGGTGGCGCAGACGCCCGTCCCGCCGCCCGTGACCGCGCCGCCGACGACCCAGCCCGCGCCGACGCCGGCCCCGGCCCCGACCTTCGCCGAGGCCGTGGGCAAGGGCGCGGCCTCGCTGCGCGCCGCGCAGTCGGCCTTCCGCTCGGGCGACTACGACACCGCCATGTCGAAGGCCCAGGCAGCCCTCAAGGAGGACCCGCAGAACGCCGAAGCCAAGCGCGTCGTCGACAACGCGCTGCAGGGCCAGAAGGCCGTCGCCCGCTTCACCGCCGCCGAGGCGGCGCTGCGCCAGGGCGACTACGCCAGGGCCATGAACGAGGCCGACGCGGGCCGTGCGCTGGCGCCGTGGGATGCCCGGGTGACCACGCTGATCACCCGCATCCAGACCGCGCAGAGCCAGGCCCAGGCCGCGGAGTCCCAGAAGAAGGCCGCCGCCCAGCAGCAGCAGATCAACGCGCTGCTGACCCAGGCTCAGGCCGAGACCACGGCCCAGAAGTACGACGCCGCAATCTCGCTCTACGACGAGGCGCTGAAGCTGGACCCGTCGAACCAGGCCGCGATGATCGGCAAGACCAGCGCGATCAGCGCCAAGGCCCTCGCCCAGGCGGCAGCCAGCAGCGCCGCGCGGCCGACGGCCGCGGCGAAGGCCTTCGAGGTCGGCAAGACCCAGGCTTCGGCGGGCAGCGGCGGCGCGGTGCCGCCCGGCTTCTCGGAGACCGCGGGCATCACCGCGGTGAAGGGTTCGGCGACCGCCGACCTGCCCGGCAAGGTGGAGTTCGACGTCAACCCCGGCACCCCGAAGCCCGGCGAGAAGTACACCGTGACCGTCGTCTTCGGCAACGACGGCGGCGCGCCGATCCAGATCAAGGACATGATCGTGACCACGGTGATCAACGGCAAGCGCCAGCAGGCGCCGGTGCCGCCGTTGGTCAAGGAGGTCGCGCCCCGCGACAAGGCCACCGTCTTCCAGCTCCCGGACTTCTGGAAGGAGGACTGGACGGCGTGGTCGATGGAGGTGATGGTGCGCACTGTCCGCGGCGAGAGCTACAAGAACAAGGTCACCTGGAACCGCTGATGCCCCGCAACGCCCTGCTGCTCGCGGCGTTCACCCTGGCGACGGCACCGCTGCTGCGCGCGGACGACGCGCCCGAGATCGAGCACCAGCCCTCGATCTGCACGGTCGCCGGCAAGCCGATGGCGCTGTGCGGCGCGATCAGCGACGACGCGATGGTCGCCAAGGCCCGGCTCTACTTCCGGCACCAGAAGGACAAGTTCTTCAGCTACGTCGAGATGGCCTTCACGGGCCTGGAGTACTGCGGAACGCTGCCGGGGGCCCGCGCCGGCAAGGCCAAGGCGGTCGAGTACTACATCTGGGCGATCGACGACGCCTACAACATCAAGCGCACGTCCACCTTCAACCTGCCGGTGCAGAGCGAAGACGTGTGCGGCTTCGCGCCGATCGAGCGGGACGCCGGACGCGCGGCCGCGATCACCGTCCACGCCACCCACAAGGACCAGGGCAAGAAGCTCTCGGGCGAGTTCGACCCGACCGGCGTCACCTTCGTCCCCTCGCGCTGACCCGTCTCCTCCCCCTCCTCCTGCTGCTGGCGGCGCCCGCGCCCCCCGCGGCCAGCCTCGACGCGCGGCTGTCGCTGGGTGACTCCGCCGTGCTGGTCACGCTGACGCAGCCCGGACCCGCGGACGCCCTGGACGTCGAGGTGGTCGTCCGCGCGGGTGGCCGGGAGGGCCGGGGCTCGGCGGGCCGGGTCGCGTCCGGGTCCTCCCACGTGGTGACGGTGCGCCTCGACGGGCTGCCCGCGGGTCCGCTCGCCGCCGTGGCGCGCGTCGACTGGCGGCCATCGGACGCGGCGCCCGACGCCCCGCCCTCATCGCGCGCGTTCGCGGCGACGCTGCGCGGGGGAGGCCTGCGGCTGGAGCCCGAGCCCGCGCGGCTGGGCGGCGCGGGGGCGATCGGCGTGCGGGTGTCGAGCCTCGACGGCCGCGCCCGCCGGGTGCGCCTCGAGGTCGCAGCGCCGATGGGGCTGCTGGCCCTGCCGCCTCCCGAGTTCGAGGTGCCGGCCGCGGGCGTGGCGCGGGTCGAGGTGCCGCTGGCCCGCGGGAGTGCCGCCCGCGGTTCGACGGTCGGTCTGGCGCTTCTGGCCCGCGCCGAGGACGCCGCCGGCGCCGCGCTGGCGCGGGTCGAACTGCTCGCGGAACCCGGGTGGTTGCCGGCCCTGCGCCCGGCGCTGGTCGTCGCGGCCCTCGCCCTGCTGGGCGCCGCGGCCCTCGCCGAGTGGTGGGCGCGCCGCTCGCCGGCTTGACACCGCTTCGAACCACGAAATATGGTGTAGCGGAAGATGGAGAGGCCCAAGGACTACTACGGCCTGCTCGGCGTGCCGCGCGACGCCAGCACCGCGGCGATCACCCGCGCCTACCGCAAGCGGGTAAGACAGCTCGAGCCCGCCCACCGCACCGGAGCCACTGCCGAAGATCTCCACGCGCTGCAGCGGGCCTACGAGACGCTGCGAGATGCGGAGCAGCGCCGCCGCTACGACGAGGCGCTGTCCCACCAGCCAGCCCCCGAGCGCTCCCGCGGCGAGTCGCTGCCGCTGCGCCCCGCCACCGGTCTGCGGCGCCCGATGCGCGCCGAGACGCTGGCTGCCGACGTCGTGCTCTCCGCCACCGAGGCGCAGCGCGGCGGCGTGCTCCCGCTCGACCTGCCGGTCTCGGCCGAGTGCTCGAGCTGCGAGGGCACGGGGGGCGCCGCCTTCGACTGCGCGCCCTGCAGCGGCGAAGGCCGGATCGGCATGCGGCTGCCGATGCCGGTCCGGATTCCGCCGGGCATCCGCTCCGGAACCGTCTTCGACCTGCGCGTCGAGGAGACCACGGTCCGCTCGCTGCTGCTGACCGTGCACGTGGGCGGCGCCGGCCGCTGAGGCTTCGGCGGAAGCCACCACGCCCCCTTATGATGGGCGGCGCATGATCGACGAAGCGGGAATCGCGCGGCTGGTCGCGTACAGCGTCGCCCTCAAGCAGCGCTTCTTCGCGGAGCGCGCCTCCGACGTGCTGGCCGCGGGACGCGTGATGGCCGAGGCGCTGCGCGGCGGCGGCCGCGTGCTGGCCTTCGGCAACGGCGGCTCGGCTTCGGACGCCCAGCACCTCGCCGCGGAACTGGTCGGCCGCTTCCTCGCGGAGCGACCGGGCCTGGCGGCGATCGCGCTCGGTTCCGACCCCTCGACGGTGACCTCGATCTCAAACGACTACGGCTACGAGCAGGTGTTCCGCCGCCAGGTCGAGGCGCACGGCCGCGCAGGCGACGTCGCGCTCGGGATCACCACCTCGGGCCGCTCGAAGAACGTGCTGGCCGCGCTGGATCTCGCGCGCGAGAAAGGCCTGCGCACGGTCGCCCTCACCGGCGCCGGTGGCGCAGCCCTGGCCGGCCGCGTCGACCACCTGCTCGACGTGCCCGAGACCGACACGGCCCGCGTGCAGGAGGTCCACGGCATGGTCGTCCACCTGCTGTGCCAGGTCGTCGACGAGTCGCTGGCGTGAGCCCGCGCGTTTCGCGACGCCGCCCGCGCGCGCCGCAGCCGCTCGAGCTCGCGGGCGTCGCGACGTATCCCTTGCGCTCTCGCAAGAGCAAGGTGGGCATCCGCGACCTCGCCCGGCCGGTGCCGCCGGGAGCGTCGATCGAGGAGTTCCTGGCCGCGCTGCCGCGCCAGCTCGCCGGCGTCGCGCTGCGCGACCTCGCGGCCCAGGTGCGCCGTGGCCGCACCCGCCGCCGGCCCCTCCTGTGGGGACTCGGCGCCCACGTGATCAAGGTCGGCCTGGCGCCGCTGCTCGTCGACCTGATGGACCGCGGGTACGTGACCGGCGTGGCCCTCAACGGCGCCGGCATCGTCCACGACTTCGAGCTGGCTGCCGTCGGACACACCTCCGAGGAGGTCGCGGAGGGCCTCGGCTCCGGCGCCTTCGGCATGGCGAAGGAGACCGGCGAGGAGCTCAACCGCGCGATCGTCGACGGCGCTCGCGACGGCCTCGGCCTCGGCGCCGCCGTCGGCCGCCATATCGAGGAGAGCCGGCTGAAGCACCGCGACGTCAGCCTGCTGGCGGCGGCCTGGCGCCGCGGGCTGCCGGCGACCGTGCACGTCGCGGTCGGCACCGACATCGTGCACATGCACCCGGCCTGCGATCCCGCGGCGCTGGGGCAGGCCACCCACCTCGACTTCCGGATCTTCGCCGGCGAGGTCGCGCGGCTGGGCGGTGGCGGCGTCTACCTGAACGTGGGCTCGGCGGTGCTGCTGCCGGAGGTGTTCCTGAAGGCGGTCACGCTGGCCCGCAACCTGGGCCACGAGCTGCGCGACTTCACGACGGCGAACCTGGACTTCATCCAGTCCTACCGCCCGAACACCAACGTCGTCCAGCGGCCCACCCGCGGCGTCGGCCGCGGCTTCAGCCTGACCGGCCACCACGAGCTGCTGCTGCCGCTGCTGCGCGCGGCGATCCTCGCCGGCAGCCGCTAGTCCTTCGCCTCCAGCCAGCACACCTCGTAGGGCGCGAGGTGGACGTTCAGGCGGCCGTCCTTGACGCGCGGCCGGTGGCCCTCGAGCAGCGGCCGCCAGCGCCGCGCCGGCCCGCCGACGTCCGCGAGCGGGAGCCCGACGGTCTGCTCGCGGGGGCTGACCGAGACGAGCGCCACGATGCGCTGACCCTCGCGCGGCCCGCGCAGCAGGGCGAACACGCCGGGACCGACGTCGAGCACCTGCTGCGGGGCGTTCGGGTGGAACGCGGGCTGCCGCACGCGGACGGCGAGCAGGCGCCGGAAGCCGACCGCGACGCGGTACTCGGTGGAGTCGAGGTCCATCAGCCGCGACATCAGCGCCGGCTCCGAGAGGGTCTTGCGGTTGATCGAGCGCTTCTCGGCGCCCGAGCGGATCGCCGCCAGGTCGTTGCGGGCCCCGAACAGGCTGGGCAGGTAGATGCCGGGCACGCCGCGCAGCATCAGCGCGATCGCGCGGCTGGCGAGGAAGCGGGCCACCTGCAGCCAGCCCGGCTCGCCGGCGTCGTCGCGGTTGAGCGCGCTCCACCAGGTGACGTTGAGCTCGTAGGGGCTGCG
>WYBL01000008.1 GCA_011526565.1 Acidobacteriota bacterium
CGCGATGCGCCGGTCGCCGTGAAGGCGTGCAGGACGGGGCGCGCGTCCCGACCCGTCGCGGCCAGGGCCCAGACCTCGGTCGATCCTCCGCTGCCCCGCACGACGATTCGTGTTCCCCGCTCGGGGCGGTAAGCCTCGTCGTCGAGCGGCACAGGAAACCGATGGCTCCACAGCACGTTGCCGCCGTCGTCGATGCCGCGCAGCACTCCCGACTGCACGTCCGCAGCGACCAGCCTCGCCCCCGGGGCCGTCGCGAGGCGTGCCAGGCCGAGCACCAGGATCGCCAGGACGGCCAGGCCGAGCATCGCCACGAGCGTGCGATTCGAGCCCCTCCGCGATCGTCGGGTTCCGCGGGCATCACTCGGGGCCTTGCGCTGGCGCAGGTCCGCCACGAGTTCGGCGGCCGTGGAGTATCGATGGGCCGGTTCGCGAGCGAGGAGCTTGCCGACGATGCCCACCATCCAGCCCGGGGTGTCGGGACGCGCGGTCGAGAGCGGGGTGGGTTCCTCGGTGACGCGAGCCAGCACCGAGCCCAGCGAGGAGGCCGCGGTGAAGGGCAGTTCCCCCGAGATCGTCTCGAACAGCGAGACGCCGAGCGAATAGAGGTCGCTGCGTCCATCGACGGCCTGGCCCAGAGCCTGCTCCGGCGCGACGTACTCCAGGGTCCCGATCAGGCCGTCGGCCCGCGTGGCCCGCGTCTCGTCGTCACCCAGCGTCGTGATCAGTCCGAGGTCTCCCAGTCGGACGCGGCCGTCCGCCGCGAGCAGGATGTTGGAGGGCTTCACGTCGCGGTGGACGAGGCCGGCCTCGTGCAGGGCCTGCAGCCCTTCGGCCACGGCCAGTCCCACTCGCGCGGCCTCGTCCGCCCCGAGCGGCCCGCGAGCCAGTCGTTCGCGGAGCGTCTCTCCGTCGACGAGCTCCATGACCAGGAACGGGCCCTCGGGAGAGGCGCCCTCGTCGAGTACGCGGACGAGTGCCGGGTGGTCGGCCGCTTCCGCGGCGCGTCCCTCGCGTCGCAGACGCCGCAGTGCGACTGCAGAGACGCGGTCCGGGCGCAGCACCTTGAGCGCCACGGCCCCGCCGGACACCTCGTCGACGGCGCGATAGACCGTCGCGTACCCACCCCGTCCGAGCGGCCGCTCGATCCGATACCTCCCGGCGAGCCGGGCTCCCGCTGGCAGGCTCGGGGGTGGCGGCTCGAGGCCGGCCGCATCGACACTGGCCGTCTGCTCCGAGCGGATGTTGGTTCCCACGACCGCTCCCGTCGCATGATGCCACCGCGGAGTCGGGTCCCGGGGGCGCGGCGCTGCGGAACCACTACGGGCTCGACGACGCCCGACGCCTTGCGGCTCCATGACATCCGTCATGTGACTGGGGAAAGTCGCGCCAAACGGTCCGAATCGTGGGCTGTCTTCGGTCATGGGGCCGGATCGCGCCACCCGGTAGGGTTCGCGCCATGGACCCCGCCCGGTTCGAGGAAGCGCGCTGCCACCACTCCGAGGTGCTGGCGGCGATCGAGGCGCTGGAGGCGGCGGTGCGCGGCGCGCGACCGCTGCAGGTGGCCGTTGCCGACTACCTCGCCTTTCACCGGGGCCACTTGGTGCCGCTGATGCGCCAGGAGGAGGCGTGGCTGGTGCCGCTGATCGCCCAGCACCTGCCCTCCGAGGTGATGCCGCCGAGCCTGCTGCGCCGCGAGCACGAGACCATCGACCTGCTGGCCAGCGCCCTCGAAGAAGGCCTGCGTCACTCCGGGCCTGACGTCGACGCGGAGTTGTTCCCGGCGGCCTCCGACATGTGCCTGCTCGTCCGCGACCACATTCGCCGCGAAGACGCGGTCCTGCGCCCGCTCCTCGAACGTCTGGCCGAGGCCACGGGAGAGATGTGACGAGCCGGCGTGATCCAGAAACTCGACCCCTTCATGACACACGTCATGGCGCTCGCTCGCGCCGCTCCGCAGACTCCGCCGGCGAGGTGGAAGCATGCCCGTGAAAGTCCGGCTGCCGGATCTCGAGCACTGGAAGGCACAGGTCAAGTGCCAGTCCGGGTGCCCGGTGAGCACTGACGCCGGCCGCTACGTCCAGCTGATCTCCGAGGGGCGCGACCGCGAGGCCTATCTCGTGGCGCGGGCGCCGAACCCCTTCGCTTCGGTCTGCGGTCGCGTGTGCGCGGCGCCGTGCGAGGACGCCTGCCGCCGCGGGACCATCGACGCGCCGGTGTCGATCCGGGCCCTCAAGCGCTTCGTCACCGAGCGCTACGGCGTCGAGTCGATCCGGCCCGACACCCAGGACGTCCTGCGCGAGCAGGCGATCCTGGAGGGCAACCTGTTCAGCGGCCACATGCCCGTTCGGCCCCTGGACGCCACCGGCGGGCGCCGGCGCAAGGTCGCCGTGATCGGCGCAGGACCGGCCGGCATGGCTGCCGCCCACGACCTGGCGCTGCTCGGCCACGACGTCACCGTCCTCGACGCCTCGCCCGAGCCGGGCGGCATGATGCGCTTCGGCATCCCCGAGTACCGGCTGCCGCGCACGCTGATCCACGAGGAGATCCAGAAGATCGTCTCGCTCGGCGTCACCCTGCGCTCCGGCGTCGCCCTCACCTCGTCGTACGGCCTCGCCGAGTTGCGCCGCGAGGGCTTCGAGGCCTTCTTCCTGTCGGTCGGCGTCTCCAAGGGCCGCGACCTGCAGGCTCCCGGCGTCGAGCTCGACGGCGTCGTCAAGGCCGTCGACTACCTGCTCAACGTCAACCGCGGCTTCCGCATGGATCTCGGCCGCCGCGTCGTCGTCATCGGCGGCGGCTTCGTCGCCTTCGACGCCGCCCGCACGGCCCTGCGCGCGAGCCGTGAAGAAGAGGCGGCGGAGCTGGCGGGCGAGACGGACGCGCGGATGAAGGAGGCCTTCGACTCGGCCCGTGCCGCGGTTCGCGGGGGCGCCACTCAGGTCACGATCGTCTCGCTCGAGAGCTTCGCGGAGATGCCGGTCCTGCGCTCGACCCAGGGCCACGAGGAGTTCGAGGAGGCGCAGAAGGAGGGCGTCGTCTTCGTGCCGCGCCGCGGGCCGAAGCGGTTCCTGGGCGACGGCCGCCTGCAGCAGGTCGAGCTGCACGGCGTGCTGTCGGTGTTCGACGAGAGTGGCCGCTTCAACCCGCGCTTCGACGACGCCGACGTGCTGACGCTGGATGCGGACGCCTGCATCCTGGCCATCGGCCAGAAGCCCGACCTGTCGTTCCTGCAGCCTGCCGATGCAGTGGAGCTGACGCCGGGCGGAACCATCCGGGTCGATGCCGCCACGCTCGCCACCTCGGCGCCCGGGATCTACGCGGGCGGCGACGTGGCGTTCGGGCCCCGCAACCTGATCGAGGCCGTGGCCAACGGCAAGCGCGCCGCGGCCTCGATCCACCAGTACCTGGAGCCGCACCAGGCGACGCTCGAGGTGACGCTCGACGTCGAGAAGCTCCCGACTCGCGACTACCGGATGCTGGCAGGCTTCGAGATCCTCGACCGCGAGGCCCCGCCCACCCTCGACCTCGGCCGCCGCACCGGCATCGCCGAGGTGGAGACCGGGTACGACCCGGCAGCCGCGGCCGCCCAGGCGGCGCGCTGCCTGGTGTGCCACGTCCAGACGATCTACGACCCCGAGAAGTGCGTGCTGTGCAGCCGCTGCGTGGACGTCTGCCCCGAGCACTGCCTCGCGATCGTGCCGTTCGACTCGCTGGCCCTGCCGGAGGACGAGCGCGCCTCCCTCGAGTCCCGGGCCGAGGCCGGCGGCCTGCCGCTCTCGGCGATGTTGAAGGACGACGACCGCTGCATCCGCTGCGGCCTGTGCGCCGTCCGCTGCCCCACCGACGCCATGACCATGGAGCGCTTCCAGGTCCAGGAGCGCTTTGCAACCCGTCCGTCGCCGGCCGCCGGCGCCGCGGGCCAGGAGATCGCATGACCGAACAGAAGCCGGACCGCCGCGACTTCCTCGTCAAGCTGGGAACCGGAGCCGGCGTCGTGGGCATCGGCACCCAGGCCGCAGCCTCGCTGCGCTCGCTGCTGCCCAACGTCTCCTACGACGCGCCCACCACGGTCAAGCTCGGCAAGACCGCCGACTTCCCGGACGGCCTCAAGTTCCTGCCCGAGCAGCGGCTGTTCGTGTTCCGCGAGGGCAAGGTGTTTCACGCGGTGTCGGCGGTGTGCACGCACCTCGGGTGCACCGTTCGCGCCGAGGCGCTTTCGCAGCCCGAGACGGTCACCGTCGGCGATGCGCCGATGCGCCTGACCCACCGCTTCTCCTGCCCCTGCCACGGCTCGAAGTACACCGGCGACGGCAAGGTCGTGTCCGGTCCGGCGCCCAAGCCACTGGCCTGGTACCACCTGTCGGTTTCCCCGGACGACGGCCAACTGGTCGCGGACCTCGCGCGCGAAGTCGGCCGCGACTTCCGCCTGACGCTGGCCTGAGGAAGGAATCATGGCCACGGCTCCCGCCCCCGGCACCCCCACGACCACGCCGCCCAGCCCGAGCGCCCCGGGCGTCCACCCGCGACCCTTCTGGAGCTTCCAGCCGAAGTCGGACCGCGAGTCGGGCGATGCGATCGTCTCCAACTTCGCGCTGCACTGGTTCCCGGCCAAGGTGTTCAAGCCCTCGCTCGACTGGAACTACTCGTTCTGGCTGGGCACGATCAGCGCCGCGCTGTTCCTGCTGCTGATCGTCTCCGGGCTGCCGCTGCTGTTCCTCTACGTGCCTTCGGTCGAGCGCGCGTACGGCTCGGTCAAGGACATCGAATGGGTCGTGACCTTCGGCTCGTGGATCCGCTCGGTCCACCGGCTGTCGGCCCACCTGATGGTGGCGGTGGTGTGCCTGCACCTCGTCCGCGTGTTCTTCACCGGCGCCTACAAGAATGGCGTCGGCCGCGGCCAGCACCGCGAGTGGAACTGGGTGATGGGCGTGGCGATGCTGCTGCTGACCCTGTTCCTCTCGTTCACCGGTTACCTGCTGCCGTGGGACCAGCTCGCCTACT
Organism: Acidobacteriota bacterium; assembly: GCA_011526565.1. GTDB lineage: Bacteria > Acidobacteriota > Vicinamibacteria > Fen-336 > Fen-336 > WYBL01. The sequence continues at coordinate 4,999 of WYBL01000008.1, forward strand.
GGGCCGTCACGGTCGGCACCAACATCGCAGCCTCGATCCCGTACGTCGGGCCGCAGATCCGCGAGTTGCTGATCGGCGGCCGCAACATCGACCAGCCTGCGCTGATCCGCTTCTACGTCGCCCACGTGATCCTGCTGCCCGGCCTGCTCGGAGCGGCGTTCGCCTACCACATGTGGCGGGTGCGCAAGGACGGCGGCCTGGCCCGCGTCGATCGCGTGGCGACGCTGCGCGAGAAGGCCGCGGAGGAGCCGGGCGCCGCCAAGACCTACACGCTGCTGGGCGTGGCGCGCGGCACCGCGCCGACGATCCGCGCCGCCAGCCTCGAGGCCCGTGACCTGACCGTGAACTCGATGCCCGACCTCGTCCGCCGCGCGGCGGTGGCGGTGCTCGGCACCTTCGCGGTGATCAGCGTGGCGGCCTCGCTGATCCGTTCGCCGCTCGAGGAGCCGGCCAACCCGCTGGTCACGCCCAACCCGGCCAAGGCGCCCTGGTACTTCCTCTGGCTGCAGGAGATCGTGACCGACACCACCTTCACGGTCGGCGGGTTCACGGTCAACGGCGCCTTCCTCGGCGGCGTGATCCTGCCTGGCATCATCCTGCTGGTGCTGACCGCGTGGCCGTGGCTCGACCGCTCGCCGGCCGAGGCCGCGGGCGTCTGGTTCCACAAGACCCGCAGCCGCCAGAACTTCGGTTTCCTGCTCTTCGTCCTCTTCGTCCTGCTGCTGACGATCGTCGGCACCTTCCTGCGCGGTCCGTCCTGGGAGCTGTTCTGGCCCTGGGAGGCGTGGCCGGAACTCCCCACGAGGATCTGACCATGGAGAAGCGCACCGACTCGCCGTACCACCGCATCGACGGACCCGTACTGGCCGTGATCGGCCTGGTCCTGGTCCTGGCCACCGTGCTCTTCCTCCGCAACGACCGCGAGCACGAGTGGCGCTGGTACCAGGCGCAGTTCAAGGAGCAGGTCACGGAAAAGTACGGCGCGGAAATGGCAGGCACGGTCCCGGCAGGCCTGCAGCAGATCTGGGTGCCAGGTCTGGGCCGGGCCGATCGCTGCGTGACGTGCCACCAGGCAACCGGCTGGAAGGGTTTCGAGACCGCCGAGCACCCCTACAAATCGCACCCGCCCGAGATCCTGAAGAGCCATCCGCCCGAGACCTTCGGCTGCACCGCCTGCCACGGCGGCCAGGGCTTCGCCGTCGACATGGAGCCCGCCCACGGCCCGGTCCACTTCTGGGAAGAGCCGATGCTCGGCCAGGCGATGGGCGAGGCCTACTCGATCGTCGAGGACAAGGCGGCGCTGATGCAGATCAACTGCAACGTCTGCCACCGCTACGAACGCGAGACGAAGGGCGCCGAGTTCATCAACCACGCGAAGAAGCTGGTCGACACCAAGGGTTGCAGGGCCTGCCACGTGATCAACGGCCGCGGCGGCACGATCGGGCCCGATCTGACCTTCGTCGGGGACAAGCCGGCTGAGCAGTACGAGTACGGCCGTCTGTCGGGCCAGAAGACGGCGTTCGCCTGGCACGTCGCCCACCTGAAGGACCCGCGCGCGCTGGTCCAGGACACGGTGATGCCCAACTTCAACTTCACCAGCAAGGACGCTCAGGCGCTGGCGATGCTGATCCTGTCCTGGCGCAAGTCGCCGGTGCCCGCCGCGTTCGTCCCCGGCCTGCCTCGCAGCGACCCGCAGACCGCCGAGGAGAAGGAGGAGGAGCGGCGGGCGCAGGAGGGCCCCGGCGCGTGGTTCGTCAAGACGGGCTGCTTCGTCTGCCACGCAGTCTCGTCGCTGGGCGTGAAGAGCCCGGCCCAGATCGGGCCCGACCTCTCGACCGCGGTCGAGGACGTGCAGAGCCGCTTCGGGCGGACCCTGGACGACTTCATCGCGTCGCCCACCGGCACGATGTCGGTCGTGCTCTCGCGGCAGATCGTGCTCTCCCCCGAGGAGAAGGCCGTCGCGGTCCAGAAACTCCGCGAGGCGTTCGCCGAACACCAGAAGCAGAAGGCCGCCGCAACCCACTGAGTTTTTCCGAGGAGGCAAGGATGAAGTTCACAGGCACGGGCACGAAGCTCGCGGCTGTCGCGGGCACGGTGGCCCTGGGAGTGCTGGCGGCGTACTGCGCGCCCAGCGCCCCGAAGACGGCAAAGAAGGGCGCCGTCGTCTCCGACACCGCGGCGGCGGCCATGAAGGTCTACGTCGCCCCCGGAGACCTCGACGAGTACTACATGTTCGCCTCGGGCGGGCACTCCGGGCAGATCTACGTCTACGGCCTGCCGTCGGGTCGCCACCTGTCGACCATCCCGGTGTTCACGCCCTACCCGGCCACCGGCTACGGCTTCGACGACGAGTCGAAGGCGATGCTCGGCGACCTGACCTGGGGCGACGTGCATCACCCGGCACTGTCCGAGACGAACGGCGACTACGATGGGCGCTGGCTGTTCGTCAACGAGATGAACGGGCGCGTCGCCCGCATCGACCTGCGCGACTTCAAGACCAAGCAGATCCTGGGGCCGGTGCCGAACGTCTCCGGCAACCACGGCTCCGCCTTCGTCACCCCCAACACCGAGTACTCGGTGATGGCGTCGCGCTTCTCGATCCCGATCCCCAAGGGCACCGCGGCCGGCGTCGACAAGTACGCAACCGACTACAAGGGTGTGCTGACCGGCATCAAGATCGACCCCAAGAGCGGTCAGATGTCCTTCGGATGGCAGATCCTGATGCCGCCCTTCAACTACGACCTCGGCGACGCCGGCAAGGTGGCCTCCGACGGCTGGGTGTTCTTCACCTCGTACAACACCGAGAAGGCCACCGGCAAGCTGGAGGTCACGTCCGCCCAGAAGGACCGCGACTACATCGCCGCGGTCGACTGGAGGCTCGCCGAGCAACTCGCTGCCAAGGGCGAAGGCACGACGATCGGCGGTGTCAAGGTGCTCGATCCCGCCAAGCATCCCGGCCTCGTCTTCTTCATGCCCTGCGGCAAGTCGCCGCACGGGGTCGACGTCTCGCCCGACGGCAAGTACGTCATCGGCTCGGGCAAGCTGCAGGGCGTGACCACCGCCTTCAACTGGGAGAAGGTGCAGACGGCGATCCGCAACAAGGACTTCGCTGGCGACGAGGACGGCATCCCGGTTCTCAAGTACGAGTCGATCAAGGACGCCGAGGTCGAGGTCGGCCTCGGGCCGCTGCACACGCAGTTCGGACCGGACGGCTACGCCTACACGTCCCTGTTCGTCGACAGCGCCATCGCCAAGTGGAAGCTGGGCACGTGGGAGGTGGTGGACAAGGTCCCGATGTCGTACTCGATCGGCCACCTGACCTCGGCCGAAGGCGACACCGTCAGCCCCGACGGCAAGTACCTGGTGGGACTCAACAAGCTGTCGCACGGCCGTCATCTCAGCGTCGGCCCGTCCCAGCCGGAGTCCTCGCAACTCGTCGACATCGGCGAGGAGAAGATGAAGCTGCTGCTCGACTTCTTCACCGAGCCGGAGCCCCACTACGCCCAGATCATCAAGGCCGACAAGGTGAAGCCGATCGAGGTCTACCCGAAGGAGGAGAACAAGCACCCGCTGGCGATCTGGGACGTCAAGGACGCCGGCGTGACCCGCAACGGCAACAAGGTCACGGTCAAGATGATCGCCGTGCGCTCGACGCTGACCCCGACCGACTTCGAGATCAGGGAAGGCGACGAGATCACGATCGCGCTCACCAACATCGAACAGACGACCGACGAGCTGCACGGACTCGGCATTCTCGACTACAACATCAACATCGTGGTCGACCCGGGCGAGACCAAGACGGTCACCTTCAAGGCCAAGAAGAAGGGCGTGTTCCCGTACTACTGCACCAACTTCTGCTCGGCGCTCCACCAGGAGATGCAGGGCTACCTGATCGTCCGCTAGTCGTCGGTCGCCGTCACGTCCGGCCGGGAGGGGCACGCGGCGCCTCCCGGCCGGGCTCCTCTCCCCGAGCCGTTGCCGCCGAGGCCCGAAACCGTGCGCGAGTTGATCGAGAAGGCGAACCAGTTCCTGGACGTTCCGCTCGGCGTCGGCTCCCGCCTGATGCTGATCGTGGCCTTCCTGTGTCTGGTGCCGACCTACGTGTTTCCCCTCTACAAGATGACCATGTTCGCTCCCCAGTACCAGGAAGGGCTGCACCTCGACATCTACAGCTACAAGCTGGTCGGCGGCAACGACGGCCAGGACATCACGGAAATCAACGTCCTCAACCACTACATCGGCATGCGCGACCTGGCGACCGAGGACTTCACCGAGTTCAAGTGGCTGCCTTTCGTGATCGGCATCTTCGGCCTGCTCTTCCTGCGGGCGGCCGTGATGGGCAAGACGGCCCACCTGGTCGACGTGCTGGTGCTCTACGTCTACTTCGGGGCGTTCGCGCTGTGGTCCTTCGGGTACAAGATGTACCAGTACGGGCACAACCTCGACCCCAAGGCGGCGGTCAAGGTGGCGCCCTTCATGCCGCCGATGTTCGGATACAAGCAACTGGCCAACTTCGAGGTCTACTCCTACCCGCAGCTCGGGTCGTACGCGCTTGGCGCGGCAGCCGCGGCACTGCTGCTGGCACTCGCGATGACCTGGCGGCAGTGGCGCCGGGAGCCTCCTCCGGCCGCGGAATGAGCGCCTCGCGGATGCGAGCGGTGCTGCTCGCACTGCCGCTGGCCGGGATGGCTGCGGGCCAGGACATGGCCCCGATCCTGCCTGCCGCCCTCGAGGGTCGGCCGCCGGCAGCCGACACGTCGCCGCTGCAGGCCCGCGTGGATGCAGCCGCGCCCGGCTCGACGGTGGAGGTCGAGGCGGGCGAGTACCACGGCGACCTGGTGGTCGATCGGCCACTGCGCCTCGTGGGCCGCGGTCGTCCGAAGCTCGTCGGCTCGGGCCACGGCAGCGTCGTCCGGATCCGGGCCGACGGCGTGACCGTCGAAGGCTTCGACATCGACGGCGTCCGTGCCGGCGACCTCTCGCGCGACTCCTCGGGAGTCCACGTCGCGGCAGACGACGTGGTCCTGCGCGACCTCTCGATCGAGGAGGCGATCTTCGGCATCTACCTGTTGCGCGCCGATCGCGCCGCGGTGGAGCGCTGCCGCATCCGCGGCATCCCGGGCCGGGCGCCCGGCGAGAAGGGCTCCGGCATCCACGCCTACGACCTCACGGGTTTTCGCTTCCTCCGCAACGAGATCACCGAGGTGCGCGACGGCCTCTATCTCCAGAACGCCTCGCAGGGCGAGGTCCGCGGCAACAGCGCCCGCGACGTGCGCTACGGTCTCCATTACATGTTCTCGGACGACAACGTGTTCGAGGACAACGTGTTCGAGAACGGCGCAGCAGGGACAGCGATCATGTACTCGGAGCGGATCGTGTTCCGGCGCAACACGTTCCTCCGCAACCGCGGCTTCGCGTCGGTCGGCCTGCTCTTCCAGGGCTGCGACGACGTGCTCGCGGAGGACAACCTGCTCGCCGACAACGCCCGTGGCGTCTTCATCGAGGGCTCGCATCGGATCGTGGTCCGCCGCAACGTGATCGCCGGGTCCGACGTCGCGATCGTCCTCTACGACCCGAGCGGCGGACACCGCTTCGAGGGCAACTCGTTCGTGGGCAACCGCACGCCGCTCGAGCTCGTCGCGAGGCACACCGACACCACGTTCGCCGGCAACTACTGGTCGGACAATCGCGAGCCCGACCTCGACGGCGACGGCCGCAGCGACCGTCCCTACCGGCTGTCGACGGTGTTCGACCACCTCCGCGGCAACCTGACCGCCGCCGACATCCTGTCGGACAGCCTCGCCGCCCAGGCCGTCGGCGCGGCCGAGCGGGCCTTTCCTGTGCTGCGCGTGGTCCCGGCGACGGACCCGTCGCCGCTCGCGCGGCCGCCGCAGCTCCCGGGTGTCCCCCCGGCCGGTGGCCCGGGCGGTGGCCCACGTCCGCTCGGGATCGCCGCCTCGCTGGCGCTTGGCCTGGCCGGCGCGATCGTGCTGGCGCGCGGACGGCGGCCCTCTTCGGCCGCCCCGAGTTGCGGGAGCGGAGCCGCAGCATGATCTCTTTCCGCTCCTTCTCGAAGAGCTTCGGCGCGCAGCTCGCCGTCGACGGGCTGAACCTCGAGGTCGCCCGCGGCGAAGTGCTGGCGCTGCTCGGGCCCAACGGGTCAGGCAAGACGACGACGCTGAAGGCGGCCGCCGGCCTGATCGTGCCGAGCGCGGGCGCGGTGATGCTCGGCGAGCCGCCGCGCTCGGCCCAGGAACCCGCGGCCCGCGAGGTCCTGTCGTATCTGCCGCAAAAGGTGTCGTTCCCCGACGCGCTGACCGGCCGCGAGATCGTCGAGTTCTATCGCGAGCTGCGCGACCTGCCTGGCGAGCGGGTTCCGAAGGTGATGCGCTTCGCCTCGCTCAACGGGGCGGGCGAGCGCATGGTGGGCACCTACTCGGGAGGCATGGTGCAGCGGCTGGGCCTGGCCGTTGCGATGCTGCCCGAGGCCCCCGTGTTCCTGCTCGACGAGCCGACCGCCGCCCTCGATCCGGACGGGCTCTGCGCATTCGACGCGCTCGTCCAGCACGCGCGCGAGGACGGCCGCGCGGTGCTGTTCACGTCGCACCAGTTGGGTGACGTCGAGCGACTGGCCGACCGCTTCGCGATCCTGGTCGGCGGCCGCCTGGTCGCTTGCCTGAGCGCCTCGGATCTCAAGGACCGGCTGGCGGAACGCGGGGTGATGCGGCTGCGCTTCGCGCCCGTCGAGGGCCGCGACTGGACGGCAGAGGCCGTGCTCCCCGCAGTCCGGCCCCTGGCCCCGGCCGCGAGCTGGTCCGGCGACGAGCTGATCGTGCCCGGACCAGCCTCCGTCCGCCCCCGGGTGCTCGACCTGGTCCGCACGCTGGGCATCGAAGTGCGGGGCCTGACGGCGGACGAAGGGCAACTCGGGGAGCTCTATCGCGAGCTGGTGGCGGAGGCCGCTCCCGCCCACGGCGAGGGCGCGAAATGAGGCCCGCCGTCGCCGCCGCGGCGGCGCTGGCGCTCGCTCTCGCCGCGTGCGGTGGCGGAGCCCTGGAGCCCTCCGCGCTCGACACCCGCAACGAGACCTGCGCCCGCTGCCGGATGCCGGTGTCCGAGGCCCGTTTCGCCTCGCAGGTCGTGGCCCCCGACGAACTGCCGCGCTTCTTCGACGACCTCGACTGCCTCGCCCGCTTCGTGAAGGAAGGCAAGGCGGCTGCCGGCGCACTCGCCTTCGTGGCCGACCATCGCACCCTGGCCTGGGTGCGGGCGGACCAGGCGACCTACACCCGCGTGCCGGGGCTGCAGACGCCGATGGGATCCCACGTGATCGCCCATGCCGATGCCGCCTCGCGCGACCAGGACCCGCTGGCTCGGCCCGGCGCCCCGGTGTCGAGCGCCGACCTGTTCGGCCCCGCGGGCCCGCCCGCTGGAGGCGGGCGGTGAAGAAGCTCCGGCTGTTCGCCGCAGAGGAGCTGGCACTGGCGCTGCGCTCGCGCTGGACCCAAATCTTCGCCCTGGTGTTCGCCGCCCTGTCGGCCGCCGTCGCCGGCGCGGGCTACGTGCTCTCCGGCGGCCAGGGGGTGCAGGACTTCGCTCGCACCGCGGTCTCCCTCGTCCAGCTCGTGGTCCTGCTGGTGCCGCTGACGGCGCTCGTCATCGGGGTGCTCTCCCTGGCCCCCGAGCGCGGCGCGGCCGAGCTGATCTACTCGCAGCCGGTGCCGCGACGGACGGTTCTGCTCGGCAAGCTGCTCGGCCTGTTCCAGGCCCTGGCCGCGGCGCAGGCGATGGGCTTCGGGGCGGCCGGACTGCTGGTCTACAGCCAGGCGGGTTCGGAGGGCGTCGGCGGTTTCGTGCTGCTGGTGCTGGCCTCGCTGCTGACGACCGCGATCTTCCTCGGTCTCGCCGCGCTGCTGGCGACCGGCGCCGTCGGGCGCAAGCGAACGCGGGCGCTGGCGCTCGCCCTCGTGGTCTGGTTCGTCGCCGTCGTTCTCCTCGACCTGGCGGCGCTCGGGATCGCCTCGGTGCTGCCTTCCGGACCGGCGTCGCGCGTGCTGATGGTCGCGGCGATCGTCAACCCCGTCGGCGCCGTGCGCACCGGCGCATTGCTCGGCATCGAGGGCACTGGCGCCTTCGGCGCCGCCTCGCTGGCGCTGTTCCGGTTCACCCGCGGCGCCGGAGGTGTCGGTGTCGTGCTGGGGGCATCGGTGCTCTTCTGGCTCGTCGTGCCGACGCTGTTCGCGCTGCGGCGCCTGCGCAGGGCCGATGTCTAGCTCCGGCCCGGCGGCCCGCCGCGCCCTTGCGGCGTCCGGCACCTCCGCCCTGCTGCTCGGGCTCCTCGCCTGGAGCCTGTTGCTGCCGCTCTTCAGCGTGGCGCTGGCTCACGACGAGGACGGCGTGGCCTGCTGCCGGCGTGGATATTGCTGTTGCCGGCCGCACGCGGATCCGCCAGGACCGTGCCTGCGGAGCCGCTGTGGTTGCCAGCTCCCCACCGAAGTCGTGGTCGCGGCTCCGCTGCGCGTCGAGGCGGTGATGCCGCTCCGCCCCCACGTGGTCGCCGCTCCGCCCACCCGCACGGAACCCGCCCCAACGTCCACCCGCCCGCTGTCCCGCATCGACGAGCCGCCGGTCCCGCCCCCAAAGCACTCCGACTCCCGCCCGATCGCCGCCTGAGCCGTTTCCCGAAGCGTCAGCGTCGGGCCGCGCCGCGCGCACTCCTGCGCCCGCGCGGCCGAGGAGAGTCGTGATGAGGTCGAGTTTCGTCGTGCTGGTGGGCTGCCTGGCGGCCCTCCCTTCGCACGCGGAGGGCCCCCGCGGTCGCATCACCGGGTCCGTGTCTTCGCAGGACGGCGCGCGCCTGCCCGGCGTTTCGCTGGTGGTCAGCGCCGGGGGCCGCGCGGTTGCGCGGCTGTCGACCGGCAGCCTCGGCACCTTCCGCTCGCCCGAGCTGGCGCCGGGGCGCTACGTGGTGAAGGCCCGCCTGGCGGGCTTCGAGGAGCGGACGGCGCCCGTGGTGGACGTCGCGGCGGGGGCGGAAACGCGGCTCGACCTCTCGCTCGCCGTCGTCACCCTGCGCGAGACGGTGAGCGTGCTGGGCCAGGCCCCGCGCGCCGCGATCGAGGCCTCGGAGCTGCGCGAGATCCCCGCCAACGACCTCGGGGCGGCGCTGGGCAGCGAGCCGGGGCTGTGGAGCCTGCGCAAGGGAGGAATCGCCAACGAGCTCGTGCTGCGCGGGCTCCAGAGCCGCGACCTCAACGTGCTCGTCGACGGGCAGCGCGTGTACGGGGCGTGTCCCAACCACATGGACCCGCCGGCCTTCCATGTCGACTTCGCCGAGGTGGAGCGGGTCGAGGTAGGCAAGGGCCCGTTCGACATCAAGAACCAGGGCGCACTGGGCGGCTCAGTGAACGTGGTCACCCGCAAGCCGGAGTCGGGCTGGCAGGCGACGCCGAATTTCGCCGTCGGCTCGTTCGGCTACGTCAACCCCTCGCTGACGGTCGGTCGCGGCGGACGCGCGCTGTCGTTCCTCGCCGGCTACTCGCGGCGCGCGGGCGACGCTTTCGAGGACGGCTCCGGCCGCCGCTTCACCGAGCTCGCCAACTACCGTCGCGAACGCCAGGGCGACCGCGCGTTCGCCATCGACACCGGCTGGGGTCGCCTGCTGTGGTCGCCCGCGCCCGACCACCAGGTCGACCTTGCGTACACCCGGCAGCAGGCCGACTCCATCCTCTACCCGTACCTGATGATGGACGCTCTTCGCGACGACACCGACCGGGTCAGCCTGCGCTACGAAGTCACGGGCCTGCGGGACGGTCAGTCGAACCTGCGAGTGCACGGCTACTTCACCCGGGTCGACCACTGGATGACCGACGAGGCCCGCGTCTCGTCGGTCGCGAAGCCGCGGACGTACTCGATGGGGACCCAGGCCGACACCCGCACGGTCGGCGGCAAGGCCGAGGTGGTCTTCGGCCGGTTGACGCTCGGCATCGAGGGCTACGAGCGTCGCTGGGAGGCGACCAACGAGCTGGCCGGCAGCGGCTACCGGCCGCAGGCCATGATCCCGAAGGTCGATGTGCGCCTGATGGGCGCGTTCGCCGAGTACACGCGGGGCCTGGGCGAGGGGCTCGAACTCGTCGCCGGGGCCCGGCTCGACGGCGCCAGCAGCGAAGCGGACGCCGCGCTCGCCAACGTCGCGCTGTACGCGGCCTACCACCCCGCGACGCGGATCCGGGTGTCCGACAACCTGCCCGCGGCCAAGGTCCGCCTGGCCTGGCGCCGCGGCGATTGGCAGCTCGCGGCCGGGATCGGCCATGCGGCGCGCGCGCCGGAGGCGACCGAGCGCTACCTGGCGCTGGTCCGGATGGGAACAGACTGGGTTGGCAATCCCGGCCTCGAGCCCAGCCGCAACACCGCACTCGACCTGGCGGCGACTTTCACCCGCGGTGGCTTCCGCGTCGACCTCGCCGCCTACCGCAGCCGCGTCGCCGACTACGTCACGGTCTACGATCAGGCCCGCCTGACCCCGCCGATGGGGATGGCGAACCGCGTGGCACGGTCGTTCGCCAACGTCGACGCCACGCTGAGCGGCGCCGAACTCGAGTGGAGCCTGCCCGCGCTGCTCGGGCGGGTGTTCGTGTCCGGTGACTTCTCCTACGTGCGGGGCGACCAGGACGGCGACACCGCGCGCGGGATCGTCGCCGGGCCGCTGGCCGAGATGCCGCCACTGCGGGCGCGCCTCTCGGCCCGCTACGACGACGGCCGGCTGTTCGGACGCGTCGAGGGGGTTTTCGCCGCCGACCAGAGCCGTGTGGACGCCTCGCTGTCAGAGGCTGCAACCCCCGGCTGGGGCACGCTGAACCTGTCCGCAGGCTACCGCCATGGACGGCTGCGGCTGACGATCGGGCTGACCAACGCCTTCGATCGCCTGTACTCGGAGCACCTGTCCTACCAGCGCGATCCGTTCCGGTCCGGCTTCAGAGTGCCCGAGCCCGGCCGCAGCCTGTTCGCCAACGCCTCGTACCGTTTCTGATCTCGTGAGCCCGGACGGCTCGGCATGACGGGTGTCATTGCCGAGCCGTCGCGTAGTCCGTAGCTTCCCCGCACGGTCGCCCGCGTGACGGGCAGACCAAAGGGGGGCACCATGAGGAAGCGCGCGCTGCTCGTCGCCGGGGTTCTGGCCGCAGTCTTCGCCGGACCTGCCGTCGCTCAGCAGAAGGACATCGTGGACACGGCGGTCGCCGCCGGCAGCTTCAAGACGCTGGCGAAGCTGCTCACTGATGCCGATCTGATCGCCGTGATGAAGGGCCCGGGGCCCTATACCGTGTTCGCTCCGACCGACGAGGCCTTCGCAAAGGTGCCGGCAGACGTGCTGGCGGGCCTGGCCAGGGACAAGGCCAAGCTCCAGGCCGTGCTCAAGTACCACGTGCTGACGTCGAAGTGGACGACCGACGACATCAAGCTGGTCAAGCAGACTGGCACCGCGATGGGCAAGTCTGTCGCCTTCGCCGTCTCCGGAGCGAACATCACCGTCAACGGCGCCAAGGTGATCAAGGCCAACATCGACTGCACGAACGGCATGGTCCACGCCATCGACACCGTGCTGCTGCCCCCGCAGTAGGCGGAGGGTCACTCGCCGCGGACGAGGGCCTCCAGCCGTGCGCGGTCTTCCACCACGAAGCCGCGCGCGGCGGTGCGCAGCACTCCCTCGCGGGCGAAACGGCTCATCGTACGGATCGCGGTTTCGAGCGTGGTGCCGCACAGGTCCGCCAGGTCCTGGCGCGAGAGGGCGACGGGCACCCATGTGCCGCCGCCCTCTCGCGGCGTGCCCACCTGCTCGGCCAGCCGCAGGAAGAGCGCTGCAATCCGGCGCTCGACCTGGCCCGACGCGAGCTGGGCGATGCGCTCGGTGAGACCCAGGCCGCGGGCCGTGATCTCGCGCAGGAACGCGCGCGAGGCGGCGGGGCTGCGCTCGAGGAGTTCCAGCACGTCGCGCCGCGGAACCACCACGACCACGACAGCATCCTCGAGCGCGGTCGATGAGCAGCAGTAGGGCGAGAACGCGCAGACGGCGCTGGAGCACAGCAGCTCGCCCGGGCCGCACACGTCGACGATCACGTCGCGGCCCGCCTCGCCGGCCTTGACCAGCTTGACGCGGCCGTCGGCGAGGAACGTGAACTCGCCCGTGGGATCGCCCTCGGTCCAGATCCGCTCGCCGCGCTTCACCCGGCGCACCGCGGCGTAGGGCGCGAGGTGTTCGAGGTCTGGCGCCGGTAGGGCGCGCAGGAACGGCACCTGGGCGGCAGCCACCGCGAAATCCATCCGTGGACTCTGCCACAGCCTCGGCCCTGACGTCTCCATGACATCCATCATGTGGCGGCGGCTTGCGGCCCGCTAGGGTTCTAGGCCATGGACCCCGCCCGCTTCGATCTGGCCCGTTGCCGTCAGGACGAGGTGATCGCCGCCGTGGAGGCACTGGAGGGCGCGTTGCGCGGCGAGCGTCCGCTGCTGGCTGCTGCCGGGGCCTACCTCCAGTTCTACCTCACCCGTCTCGTGCCGCTGATGCGCGACGAGGAAGCCTGGCTGGTGCCGCTGATCCGGCAGTACCTGCCCCCGGAGGTCATGCATCCCGGGTCGATCCGCCGCGAGCACGAGACGATCGAACTGCTGACGAGCGCGATCGCGGAGGGCGTGGGGCGTGGAGCCGGAAACGCCGAGGTGGAAGCCGAGTTGGCGACGGCCGTGTCCGACCTGTGCCTCCTGCTGCGCGACCACATCCGCCGCGAGGCCGAAGTCGTCGAGCCGCTGCTGGAGAGGCTGGCGGCGCAACGCCCGGAGCGGGCTTCGTCGTGAACGGCTCACCGTCCCGTCACCTGTTCGAAGACGCTGTGTGCTGGCGCCTGGTCGGCTTGCTGCTGGAGCGTCCGCGCGGCCCCGTCTGGCAGGCCGAAGCCCTGGCCCTGGCCCGCGAGGTCCACGACGACGCGCTGGCGGGCGCGGCGGAGGCCGCGGCCGGAGCCGACGAGGGCCGCTACCTGGCGGCGATCGGACCCGACGGCCGGGTGTCGGGCCGAGAGCTCGGCCACGATCGATCGAGCGATCCCGGCCGCCTGCTCTCCGACCTGCAGGCTCACTACCAGGCCTTCGACTACGCACCTGCCGGCGCAGAGCCGCCGGACCATGTCTCGGTCGAGGCCGGCTTCGTCGGCTACCTGCGGTTGAAGGAGGCGTGTGCCTGCGCCGGGGGAGAGACCGAGGCCGCGGAGACCACCGCCCAGACGACGGCCCGCTTTCTCGAAGAACACGTCGCGACGTGGGCCGGCCCTCTGGCCGAGGCCTTGCGCGAGGCCGCCGATCCTCACCTGGTGGCTGCTGCCGAGGCCGCATTTCGCCGCGTCGGTCCGCTGCGCCACATCTCGAGGAGCCCCGCTCTCGACGTCGACCTGGATGCCTGCGCCGCGCTCTGCGGTGCGGAGTGCGACACAGGAGAACTTTGAGCCGGGCGGAACCCGCGGGAGCGCAGGGCGATCGCCGCCTCGTCACCTGGCTGCTGGCGTGCGCCGCCACGGTGCTGGCGACCCTGCTCGCGGGCGGCGCCACCCGCCTCACTCACTCGGGGCTGTCGATCGTCGAGTGGAAGCCGGTGACGGGGGTGCTGCCTCCGCTCGACGATGCCGCCTGGCAGACGGAATTCGATCGATACCGGGCCACCCCGGAGTTCCTGAAGGTCAATGCAGCGATGACGCTGGACGGCTTCCGGCGGATCTACTGGTGGGAGTACGCCCACCGGCTGGTGGCCCGCCTCAACGGCGTCGTCTTCGCCCTGCCTCTGCTCTTCTTCGCGAGCCAGGGATTGCTGCCGAGGGGGGTGTGGCCCGCGCTGGCTGCCACCGCGCTGCTCGGCGGCGCCCAGGGCGCGCTCGGATGGTTCATGGTGCAAAGTGGGCTCGTCGACGAACCACGGGTCAGCCCGCTGCGGCTGACGGCGCACCTGACGCTGGCCTTCGCGCTCTTTGCCGGCCTGGTGTGGCTGGCCCTCGACCTGCGGGCGAGCCCTCGCCAGAACCAGC
>WYBL01000066.1 GCA_011526565.1 Acidobacteriota bacterium
CCGCCATCAACGAAGGCCGCGGCATGGTCAGCTACGTGGGCCACGCCGGCTACGACGTGCTGGCCGACGAAGGCGTGCTGCGCGCTGCCGACGTCGCCGGCCTCACCAACCTGGAACGGCCGACGGTACTGACGGCGATGACGTGCGTCGCTGGCGACTTCGCGATCCCCTTCGTCGACGCCATCGGCCCCCAGCTCGTCCGCCTGCCGAACGGTGGCGCTGCCGCCGTCTGGGCCCCGACCTCGATGTCCGAAAACGAGCACGCAGTCGCCCTCGCCCAGGGTTACTATGCGGCTGTCTTCGGGCCGGAGCCGGTCCGGATCGGAGACGCCATCCTGTCGGCCATGCAGGCCTACGAGCAGTCCTGGAGACCGGACTACGTCCTCCGCGTCTACTCCCTGCTCGGTGACCCCGCAATGCCGATCGAGAGGTAGCGTTGGACCAGGCGACCAAGACCGAGGGCTGCGACGTCCAGTACGGCAACTGGATGTCGCAGCAGATCGTCGAGCGACGAATCCCGCTCTCGGGGCTGCTCGAGCTCACCAGCCGCTGCAACCTGCGTTGCGTCCATTGCTACCTGGGTCCCCAGGAACAGCACTGGGACGCGCAGCGACGCAGCCGCGAGCTGAGCCTCGACAAGCTGCTCTCGATCCTCGACGAGATCGCCGACGCCGGCTGCCTCTACCTCGGGATCACGGGCGGCGATCCGATGATCCACGAGCACTTCCCCGAGGTGTACCGCCACGCCTGCGAGCGCGGCATGCTGGTGACCGTGCTGTGCAACGGCATCCTGGTCCGCGACTCGATCGTGGATCTGTTCCGCGAGTACCCGCCGTCGCAGGTGGAGGTCAGCCTGTACGGAGCGACCCGCGAGACCTACGAGGCCGTGACCAAGGTGCCCGGTTCGTACGCCAAGTGCCTGAACGGCGTGCGCAAGCTGATCGACAACGGGATCCGGGTCCAGCTCAAGACGGTGCTGATGAAGCTCAACGGCCACGAGATCCACGCGATGCGCAAGATCGCCGAAGACCTCGGCGTCGAGCTGCGGGTCGACACGGCGATCTTCCCCCAGCTCACCGACCAGGACCAGAAGCCGCTGGTCCAGCGGCTCGACCCCGCGGAGGCGATCCGCCTGGAGATGGCCGACCCCGCCATCGCCAAGGCGTGGGACGACCAGGTCAAGCGCACCGCCGCGCCCGCGGACAGCCTCTATCGCTGCGGAGCCGGGGTCACCGGCTTCTACATCGATCCGTTCGGCAACGTCTCGCCTTGCATCATGACTACGCACCGCCGGCATTCGCTGCACGATCGCTCCTTCGCCAGCCTGTGGGCTCGCGAGCTGGAGCAGATCAAGCGCACGAAGCCGCGCGAGGGCTACGGCTGCAACTCGTGCGAGATGCAGATGGCGTGCACGAGCTGCCCCGGGTTCAACTATCAGGAAAACGGCCACGAGGACGTGAAGTCCGACTACGTGTGCGAGACCACGCGCGAGCGCTGGACGGCGATTCATCTCGCGCGCCGGCCGCCGCAGCCTGCGGCCGACGCAGGCGGCTGGGCGCCCCTGATGTGGGGTGGCCGAAACGGGGTCAAGATGGAGAAGAGCGCATGAACGAGAGGGAGACGGCCGCACGTCGCGAGCCGTACGTCAGACCTGCTCTCCGCAGGCTGGACCTGCTCGCGGAAGAAGTGATGGCCGTGGGCTGCAAGCTGCCGACGTCGGCAGGGCCGTTCAAGAACACTCCGAGCTGCACGATCCCCTCGCCCTGCCTTCAGAGCAACAACGTCTCCTGATCCGTGGAACAGTCGCCTGGCGCCGGGGCTCCACCCGCGCTCGACACCGTCTACCGGCGCAGCGCGACCGTCGCCACCCGGGTGATCGCTGACGAGACCCTGATCGTCCCGTTCCGCGGCACCCTGGCGTCGCTGCGGCAGATCTTCGCGCTGAACCCGGTGGCGGCCTTCGTGTGGGGACGGATCGACGGCTCGGCCACGCTCGCCGTGATCCTGGACGCGGTGCTGGAGCGGTTCGAGGTGACGCGGGAACAAGCGGCTGCGGACCTGCTGGCCCTGATCGCCGAGCTCGCCGAGATCGGTCTCGTCGAGCCCGCCCCCGGAACGCCGCCCACGCCTTGACGGGCCCGTTCGTCCTCGACATCGCCGGCATCCGGTTTTCGATCACCGCTCCGGTGGGGACGACGGTCGTCCTCGACGACCCGCGCTACGTCCCCTTCGTCGGCTCCCGCCCCGCCGGTCCCGCCACGATCGAGGTCTCCGTCGAACTTCGCCTCGACGACGGGCCCGACCTGCGCGATCGCCAGCCGATCTTCGAGTCGGACGGGCCTTGGCGCGCGTTCCGCGACGGAGAGGACCTGCTCCTCGAACTCCGCCCGGGGGGCTCGGACACCCCGCTCGAGTGGCTCGCCCGGTTCGCTCCCAGCGTGCCGTCGGTGCTCGTCCACTGCGGCAGCCAGGCGTTGCCCGCGGGCCGCCTGCCCAGCCCGATCCACTACCCGCTCGACCAGCTCCTGATGATGTGCCTTCTGCCGCACCACGGCGGGCTCCTGGTGCACGCGGCCGGCGTGCGGTCGGGACACGGTGCGGTCATCTTCCCGGGGCGCTCGGGCGCCGGCAAGAGCACAACGATGAGCCTGCTGGCGGACTATCCCGGGCTCGCGGGGCTGAGCGACGACCGGATCGTGATCCGCGAGGTGGAAGGGCGCTATCGAGCCCACGGAACGCCGTGGGCGGGCGATCAGCCGGTCGTGTCGCACGACGACGCCCCGTTGCGTGCCCTCGCGTTCCTGCATCAGGCCCCCGACACGCGCCTCGTCCCGATCGCGCCCAAGGAGGCCCTCCCGCAGCTCCTGCGCACCGTCTCGATCCCGTGGTTCGACGCCGAGACGGTGTCACCGGCGCTCGGTGCGTGCGACGCGCTCCTCTCCCGCGTGCCCCTCTACGAGCTGCACTTCCGCAAGCACGCCGAGATCGGCGACATCGTCGCCTCGTTGCTCTGACCCGCCCGCCCGGCGCCGGGCGAAGACCCGCAAGGGCCACAGCAGGGACCGCAGCAGCCCGGCCCGCGACAGCAGCGCGACCGGCACCCGCGACGGGCCCAGGCCCCAGCGCACCTCGGCACCACGGCGCACGATGCGGCGCACCGTGCCGAGAAGCTGCTCGCGGTCGGCGGGCAGGTCCAGGGCTGTGGAGGCGTCCCCGCGCGTGAGCCAGCGCGAGCCCTGGCGACCCACCACGCGGTGGACGACCAGCCGGCCGCCGGCGTCCGTTCGGGCGGCCACGTCGCCGAGGCGCGGCCGAACCGGCTCGACCGTCAGCACGTCGCGCGAGCGGATCAGCGGAGACATGCTGGTGCCCGTGACCTCCAACTCGACGGACCACCCCTCGCGCAGCATCTGCGCCAGCAGCTCGGTCAGGCGTTCCGCAGGCAGAGGGCGCACTGTGGTGGCCTGCACTCGGGAATGGTAGCCGGCGAGCGGGCGGCCCGCGAGGTCGGGGCCCGGCCGGGTGCCGGCGGCGACGCCGAGGATCGCGTGCGCTTCTTCAGCGAGGGCCCGAACCACGTCTTCGCCCGGCGTCAGTGACAGCAGCCGGCGGGGCGATAGCCGGCGCGGCGGGCGTCGTCATCGGAGTCGAAGCTGCGGGTGCAGCGCGCGCACCAGTAGTGTCGGCAGCCGGGGCGGTGGTAGACGAGGCTGCTCGTGTTGGCGTGGAGCGCGCCGGTCGCCGCCGAGCCGCCGGTCGCCGGACCCGCGGGCGACGGGGCGAAGTTCCGCGCCGGTTCCGTGCCGCGGTCGCGCTGGCGCCAGTCCCACGGCGCGACCGGCTTCGCGTCCGCCCACAGGCCGCGGCGGGCGGCGCGCGCGGCCGATTCCGCCTCCGCCAGCCGCGGGTCGGACGAGAAGCGCACGTAGTGCCAGGCCAGCCCCTCGGCCACCAGCGCCTCGCTGACGTCCACGCCGCCGACGACCACGCGCGCGACCAGCCGGTCGTACCTCGTGTCGCGGTCGCGCGGCAACACCCGCACGGTGCGCCCGCGCATCAGCGACGCGGCGCGCTGGCGCGCCTTGCGTGCCCACGGCTGACCGGCCTCGGGAGCGTCGATGCCGTCGAGGCGGATCGGCAGCGGGCCGCCGTCGTGGATCACCACCAGGCTGTCGCCGTCCGCCACGCCCGCGACGGGCGCGTCGAAGGGCGCCGGCAGCGGCGGCGCCGCCGCGAGCCACGCCACCAGCACGATCGCGACCGCTCCCAACCGTCACCTCCTGCCGTGCAACCACACTCGCACGGCGGAGCGGCGGCCGTCCAGCCCGGCGGCAGGCCTTCGGTACACTCCCGCCGTGGAGCGTCCAGAACGGGGTTGGGCCTGGACAGCCCGACTTCGATGCATCACCAGGCTAGCGGGTGTGAGTCCCGCCGCGGTAAGCGCCGGAGCG
Organism: Acidobacteriota bacterium; assembly: GCA_011526565.1. GTDB lineage: Bacteria > Acidobacteriota > Vicinamibacteria > Fen-336 > Fen-336 > WYBL01. The sequence continues at coordinate 4,452 of WYBL01000066.1, forward strand.
CCGCGTAGCCGGCTCCAGGCGGCGCCCGAGAAGGTGCCGCTGAATGCGGAGCGCCGAAAGCCCTGCGGAGGCCGTATGGTCTTGCGCGAGGGAAGCGAACCTGCGGGCTGGAATGCGAGAGCGTGAATCTTTGCAGCCTCGTGAGATAAGGACCCGAAAGGGGAAGTGGCCGAGCCCGTCATGTCGGGGCGAAGGCAACAGACTGCGC
>WYBL01000067.1 GCA_011526565.1 Acidobacteriota bacterium
AACGAGAATGCCCGGCCCTTCCAGTGGGTCAAGACCGCCGATCAGATCCTCGCCAGCATTGCCCGCTTCGCCACACGCACGAGCCAAGCACACCTTAGTCAGCGAATCTCTGATACGGGAGACTAGCTCTCACCCCACATAGGGCTGGACGAGCTTCACCAGGTCCTGGCGCGAGAGCTTGCCGATCCGCTGCTCCGCGACCATGCCGCCCTTGAAAACGAAGAGAGTCGGCAGGTTCTGGACCGCGTACTGGTCGGCGACGCGGTCGTTGGTCTGGACGTTCATCTTGACGACCTTCAGCTTGCCGGCGAACTGGCTGGCCACGGCCTCGAGGTCGGGCACCATGCGGACGCAGGGCTGACACCACTCCGCCCAGAAATCCACGAGAACCGGCAGCGGGGAGCGCAGCACCTGGGTTTCCCAGGTGGAATCGGTGACCTGCTCGATGTTGTCCGCCATGGGCGCGTCGAACCTCCGGGGCGCAGTATACGGGGCCCGGGGCCCTCGCGCACCACTAGCGGTGGGGTCAGCCGACCTGGCCGAGCGCCCGCTCGTAGACCTCCAGGTAGGCCCGCGCCGAGCGCTCCCACGAGAAGTCCTTCTCCATCCCGTTGCGCATCAGGCGCTCCCACGAGGGGCGGTCCGCGAACTCGGCGAGCGCCTGATCCAGGGCCCACATCAGGCCCGTGCCGTCCGCGTGGTCGAAGCGGAAGCCGGTTCCGGTGCCGCGGACCGGGTCCCACGGCTCGACCGTGTCGACGAGGCCCCCGGTGGAGCGCACGACGGGCACGGTCCCGTAGCGCAGCGAGTACATCTGGGTCAGCCCGCACGGCTCGAAGCGCGAGGGCATGAGGAACAGGTCGGAGCCCGCCTCCACCTTGTGGGCCAGCGCATTGTCGTACTCGAAGCGCACCGCGACGCGATCCGGCGCCCGCCGGGCCATCTCGGCGAATCCCGCCTGGACGGCCGGCTCGCCGGTGCCCAGCACCACGAGGCGGAGCGGCCGGTTGAGCAGGTCCCACCAGGCCCCCGTCACGATGTCGAAGCCCTTCTGGGCGACGAGCCGCGAGATGACCCCGACCACCGGGAGGTCGGGCTCGGCGGGCAGGCCGAACGCCTGCAGCAGGTCGGCCTTGCACGCCGCCTTGCCCGCGAGGTCGTCGGCCGAGTAGCGGCGGGCGATGAAGCGGTCGATCCGGGGGTCCCACTCGTCGTAGTCGACGCCGTTGAGGATGCCGGACACCTCGCCGCCCCGCGCGCGCACGGCACCTTCGAGTCCGTACCCGTGCTCCGGGCGCTGGATCTCTTGCGCGTAGGTCGGCGACACGGTGGTGACCGCCTCGGAGAACAGCAGCCCGCCCTGCATGAAGCTGATCCCGCCGTGGTACTCGAGCCCGTCGGCGGTGCCCAGGTGGCGCGGCAGCCCCAGCACGTCGAGGGTCTCGCTCGCGAAGTTGCCCTGGTAGGCCATGTTGTGGATCGTGAACACGCACGGGGACCGGTACAGCGTCGGGTCGTCCCAGTAGAACGCCTTCAGGTACACGGGCACGAGGCCCGCCTGCCAGTCGTGGGCGTGGAACACGTCCGGCCGCTCCCCGCGCGAGCGGAAGTACTCGAGCGCGGCCCGCGCCAGGAACGCGAAGCGCTGCGGGTTGTCGCCGTAGTCGTCGTTGCCGCGGCCGTAGGGCCAGGGGCGGTCGTAGAAGGTGGGCTGCTCGACGAACACGACGTTGACGCCGGGCTGCGGAGACGCGTGGTAGAAGCCCGCGCTGCGCCGCGGGTCGTCCACCGGCACGTGGACCGACCCCAGGAACTCGCCCGCCGGGAAGCCGATCGTGCCGTACCGCGGCACGAAGATCGTGACCTTGTGGCCGAGCTTCGCCAGCGCCTTGGGCAGCGCGGCGGAGACATCCGCCAGGCCGCCGGTCTTGACCCACGGCACCAGCTCCGAGACGACGAAGGCGATGTGGAGGCGTTCGCGCATCGCGGGATGTTACCTTCCGCGCGTGCCGCGTCGACTCGGTCAGCACTTCCTCCGCTCCGCCTCGGTCGAGCGCCTGCTGAAAGTGATCGACCCGCGCCCCGCAGAGCACTTTCTCGAGATCGGGCCCGGCGCGGGAGCAATGACGCTGCCGCTGGCGCCGCGGGTTGCGAGCCTCACGGCGATCGAGCTCGATGCGGCGCTGGCCGACCGCCTCCAGCCGCGGCTGCCTGCGAACGTGACGCTGATCCGGGGCGACGCGCTGGCGGTCGACCTGCGGGCCCTGTGCCCCCCGGGCACGCGACTCGTCGGCAACCTGCCGTACTACATCTCCAGCCCCCTGCTCCGCCGCTTCCTGGACCTGCGCGACCGCATCGCCGACCTGCACGTGATGCTGCAGGACGAGGTCGCCTCGCGGGTCGCCTCGCCGCCGGGCTCGAAGGAGTACGGCGTGCTCTCCGTGCTCTGGGGGCTGTGGGCCGACCTCGACGTCCCGCTGCGGTTCCCGCCGGGGGCCTTCGAGCCGCCGCCGAAGGTGGACTCGGCGGTGCTCCGGGTCCGGCCCCTTCCCGCCCCGCGGGAACCCGTCGACGACCCCGTCGGCTTCGAAAGATTCGTCCTCCAGGCCTTCCGCCAGCGGCGAAGAACTCTTGAAAACAATCTGCAAGATAGCTATCCTCACCTCAAGCATCACTTGAGGTTGCTCAACATCGCGGGCAGCCGCCGTGCGGAAACGCTATCCGTAGTGGAGTTTGCGAGGCTATTTTCCGCCCTTGGACGAAGCGACTGACGGCCTGCGGCTGATCCCGCTCGGGGGCCTGGGCGAATTCGGCCTGAATGCCCTGGTGATGGAGTGGTCCGGCCACCGCCTGCTGATCGACGCCGGGATCCTCTTCGCGGGCGCCGACCAGCCGGGCGTCGACTGCATCGTCCCCGACTACGCGTACCTTCAGACGCCCGGCACCCTGCACGGGATGCTGCTGACCCATGGCCACGAGGACCACATCGGCTCGCTGGCCTTCGCCCTGCAGGCCTGCCCTGCCCCGGTCTACGGCTCGCGGCTGACGCTCGGCTTCGCCCGCCGGCGGCTGCGCGACCGCGGCGTCACCGGCGCCGACCTGCGGACCCTGGTGCCCGGCCAGCCGGTCGAGCTCGGGCCGTTCCGCATCCACCCGATCCGGGTCGCCCACAGCGTGATCGACTCGCTGGCGCTGGCGATCGAGACCCCGGCCGGCACCGTGATGGTGTCCGGCGACTTCAAGCTCGGCCTCGACGAGCCCGAGGAACAGCGCACCGACGTCGAGGCGCTGGCCGCCTGGGGCGACCGCGGCGTGCTCGCCCTGCTCTCGGACTCGACCAACGCCGAGGTCGAAGGCACGACGCCCGGCGAAGGCGCGGTGGTTCCGGCTTTCGAGGAGGCGCTCGCCCGCACCCGCGGCAAGCTGCTCGTCTCCTGCTTCGCGACCTCGGTCCCGCGCATCCAGCGCGTGGCCGATCTCGCCCGCCGCCAGGGCCGCCGCGTCGGCTTCGTCGGCCGGCGGATGGCGGACAACGCCGAGGTCGCCCGCGAGCTCGGCGCGCTGCGCCTGCCCGAGGGCGAGCTCGTCCCGCTCTACGCCGTGGCCGATGCCGACCCGGCGAAGCTGTGCCTGTTCGTGTCCGGCTCCCAGGGCGAACCGCTCTCGGCCCTGGCCGCGATCGCCCGCGGCGAACACCCCGAGATCGGGGTCGGCCCCGGCGACACGGTCGTGCTCTCCGCGCGGGCGATCCCGGGCAACGAGCGCGCCGTCTCGCGCCTGATCTCGAACCTGCTGCGCACCGGCTGCGAGGTGATCCACCCCGGCGTCGCGAAGGTCCACGTCTCCGGCCACGGCTCGCGCGAGGACGCCGTCGAACTGCTGCGGCTGGTGCGGCCGAAGTACCTGGTGCCCGTGCACGGCGAGTACCGCATGCTGGCCCGCCACGCGCGGCTGGCGGCGGAGGCGGGCCTCGGCGCCGAGCGTGTCCTCCTCATCGAGGACGGCGAGGTGCTGGCGATCTCCGCCGACGGCGCGCGCCGCGTGGGCCGCGTCGAGGCCGGCCGGGTGCCGCTCGACCGCGCGAGCGGCGACGAGGTCGAGGACATCGTGCTGCGCGACCGCCGCGCGCTGGCCGCCGACGGCATCGTGGTGCCGATCGTCGTCGTCGAGCGCGGCAGCGGCCGGGCCTGCGGCGTTCCCCAGATCGTGACCCGCGGCTTCGTCGACGACGGCCAGCGGCCGGAGCTGCTGGCCGAGGCGAGCCGTGCCCTGCTGTCGGCCGTCGACGCCCACCCCGCGGACGAGCGGGGCGACGCGGCGCTCGTCCGCGAGCGCCTGCGGCAGGAGATGAAGCGCTTCTTCCGGCGGCGCACCCAGCGCCGGCCGATGGTCATTCCCGTGGTGATGGAGATCTAGCGTGCCCTCCCCCGTCCCCGCCACCCGCGCCACCCGCGTCGCCGAGTTCTTCGGGCTCTGCTCGTTCGCGCTGGCCCTGATGCTGCTGATCAGCCTCGCGACCTACGACCCGCGCGACCCCGCGTTCTGGTTCAAGGCCGGAGACCACGACGCCGTGGTCCGCAACTTCATCGGCCCCTTCGGCGCGTTCCTCGCCGAGTTGTTCCTCGGCCAGCTCTTCGGCATCGCGGCGCTGGTGCTGCCGATCGCGCTGACCGTCTTCGGCTGGAAGCTGTTCTGGTGCCGGCCCGTCGAGGCGCCGTACACCAAGCTGACCGGCCTCGCGCTGCTGGTGCTGTCGCTGACCGCGTTGCTGGCGCTGACGGTCGGCACGATCGTGATGGAGGGCCAGCCGGTCGGCGCAGGCGGGGCCGCCGGCGAGCTGCTGCGCGAGCTGCTCTCCGCCTCGTTCGGACGCGCCGGCGCCTACATCGTCGTCTGCACCACGCTGATCGTCGCGGTGATCCTGGCGACCCAGTTCTCGTTCTCGTCGATGCTGCACGCGATCTGGTCCCGCCTCGCGGCGCGGGCCGCGGCGCTGGCCACCGCCTGGGCGCACTATCGCGAGGCGCGGCGCAAGGAGAAGCTGCGCGCCGAGGTCGTGCGCAAGCACCTGCAGAAGGAGCGCGAGAAGGAAGCCGACACCCTGCCACGGGTCCGGCGCGTCGCCCGCGGCGCGGGCGGCGAGGACGGCGACCTGTTCGAGGAGGCCGGGCTCGAGCTCGACGCGGCGGAAGAAGAGGCGCCGGCACCGCGCGCTCCGGAGCAGAAGGCGATCTCGTTCTCGCCCGATCCGGCGCCCGCCGCCGAGGCCGCGGCCGCTCCCGCGCCCGCTGCGCGCAAGCGCAAGGCGAAGCCGGCGGCAGTCGACCCGGCGTCGCTGCCTCCCGCCACGCCCGGCGGGTTGCCGCCGACTACCCTGCTCGACGCTCCCAAGCCCGGCGCCGGCCAGGACAAGCAGCGGCTGTTCGAGCGCGCCCGCGTCCTGCAGGCCAAGAGCGGCGAGTTCGGGGTGATGGGCCAGGTCGCCGAGATCCACCCCGGGCCGGTCGTCACGACCTACGAGTTCAAGCCCGACGCGGGCGTCAAGTACTCGAAGATCGTGGGCCTCGCCGACGACCTCGCCCTCGGCCTCGAGGCCGAGTCGATCCGCATCGACCGCATGAGCGGCAAGAGCTCGGTCGGCATCGAGATCCCGAACGAGGTGCGCGAGACCATCTCGCTGCGCGAGATCCTGGAGTCCGACGCCTTCCGTCGCTCTCACTCCCCGCTCACGCTCGCGCTCGGCAAGACCGTCAGCGGCGACACCTACGTCACGGACCTGGCGACCATGCCGCACCTGCTGATCGCCGGCGCCACCGGCACCGGCAAGAGCGTCGGCCTCAACTGCATCATCTCCAGCATCCTGTTCAAGACCTCGCCCGACGAGGTGCGGCTGATCCTGATCGACCCCAAGCGGCTGGAGCTCGGCGTCTACGAGAACATCCCCCACCTGCTGGCCCCGGTCGTGACCGATCCCAAGATGGCCGCCAACGTGCTCAAGTGGGCCGTCGGCGAGATGGAGAAGCGGATCCGCCGGCTGGCGGCCCAGGGCGTGCGCAACATCCAGCAGTACAACCAGATCATCCGGGGCCAGGGCGCCACCGCGGACGACGGCGAGGAGCTCAAGCCGCTCCACTACATCGTGATCGTGATCGACGAACTGGCCGACCTGATGATGGTCAGCTCCAACGAGGTCGAGGAGGCGATCACCCGCCTCGCCCAGATGGCGCGCGCGGTCGGCATCCACCTGATCCTCGCCACCCAGCGGCCGTCGGTCGACGTGATCACCGGCCTGATCAAGGCCAACTTCCCCTCGCGCATCTCGTTCCGCGTCTCGGCCCGGGTCGACTCGCGCACGATCCTCGACTCGATCGGCGCCGAGCAGCTCCTCGGCCGCGGCGACATGCTGTTCCTGCCACCCGGCTCGGCCCGCCTGCTGCGCGTGCACGGGGCCTACGTGTCCGAACACGAGATCGCCCGCGTCACCGAGTTCCTGCGCCAGACGGGCGCGCCCGTCTTCGACGACAGCGTGGGCAAGCCCGAGAAGCCTCAGGAGGCGCTCGAGCCCGACGACCGCGACGAGTTGTTCGACGAGGCGGTGCGCTTCGTCGTCTCGTCCGGGCAGGCCTCGACCTCGATGCTGCAGCGCCGCTTCCGGATCGGCTTCTCGCGCGCCGGCCGCCTGATCGACATCATGGAGCGCGACGGCATCGTCGGCCCCGCCGACGGCTCCCGGCCCCGCGAGATCCTGGTCCCCGCCGACTACTACACCCAGGTGGACGCCTGGCCGAAGTGATCGAAGCCACGCCCCGCCCGAGGCGTTCGGGCCCCAGCCTCGCGCTCGGCCTGCTGCTGGCGGGCGCGCTGCTCTGCGCCCCGCCGGCGGAGGCCGCGGGGCCGGACCGGGCGCTGTTCCTCGAGGCCCAGCGCGTCTCCGCGTCGCTGCAGAAGTCGACCGCGAAGAAGGCGCGCCGCGCGGAGTGGGAAAAGGCCGTGATGGCCTATCGCAAGATCGTCGCCCGCTACCCCCGCAGCCCGTACTGCGACGACGCGCTGCTGGCGATCGGCGACCTCTACGCGGGCATGGTCCAGCGCTTCAAGGACCGCCGCTACGCCGACGACGCGATCCGCTCCTACCGGATGCTCGTCAGCGAGTACCCGAGCAGTTCCAAGGGCGAGACTGCGCTGTGGAAGGCGTGGGAGCTGGCCGTCGATTCCGGGGACGCGAAGCAGACGGCCACCGTCGGCAAGGCCTACCTCGACACCTACCCCAACGCGCGGCGGGCGCGCCAGGTGCGCGAGGCGCTGCGGCGCGAGTCGCCGGCCCGGCCGGTGCCGACGCCGACCCGGGCGGACCTCGCCCAGGTCTTCAACCTGCGCTCGTGGAGCGGCGACTCTTCGACCCGCGTCGTGATCGACCTCGAGCGCGAGGTCGAGTACAAGTACGAGCGCATCCCCGACCCCGACCGGCTGTGGATCGACCTGCTGGGCACCCGCCTGCACCCCAACGTGACCGACCGACAGTTCCCGGTCGGCGACGGCCTGCTGGAGCAGGTCCGGATCGCGCCCAACCGCGAGGGCGTGATCCGCGTCGTGCTCGACTTCGGGGACGTCTCGGAGCACACCCTCTTCTTCCTGCCCGACCCCGCCCGGCTCGTCGTCGACGTCCGCGGCAAGTCCCGCAAGGCGATGGCCCGGGCCGAAGCGGCCCCGGCCGCAACGCCCGCTCCCACCCCGCTGCCGACGCCCGCGGTCGTGGCGGCGGCGACGCCGCTCCCGACGCCCGTTCCCACGCCCAGCCCGATGCCGACCCCCACGCCCGCGCCGCCCCCGGCGGCACAGGCCACTCCCGAGGCGGCTCCGATCCCGACTCCGACGCCGACCCCGGAGCCCACCCCGCTGCCGACGCCCGCGGCGACTCCGAAGCCGACCCCGGCGCCGACGCCGCGGCCGATCCTGCCGCCAGCGCCGACGCCGAGTCCGATTGCAACCCCGGCGGCCCGGGTTGCCGATGCCCAGGTGACGCCGCCCCCGCAGCCACCGAAGACCAACCGCTCGGGCGACTACAGCCTGGCCCGCCAGCTCGGCCTCGGCGCGCGGCGGATCGTGATCGACGCCGGCCACGGTGGCCACGATCCCGGTTCGATCGGCCGTCGCGGACTGCAGGAGAAGGATCTGGTGCTCGACGTCGCGCTGAAGCTGGCGCGCCTGGTCGAGACCGAGCTCGGCGCCGAGGTGGTGCTGACCCGCGACTCGGACGTCTTCATCCCGCTCGAGGAGCGCACCGCGATCGCCAACTCGAAGGGCGCGGACCTGTTCCTCTCGATCCACGCCAACAGCAGCCGCAGCCCGCGCGCGCGCGGCATCGAGACCTACTTCCTCAGCTTCGCGAAGGACGCGCATGCGGAAGAGGTCGCGGCCCGCGAGAACGCCATCTCGCAGGCGACGCTCAAGGACCTCCAGGGCCTGGTCCGCAAGATCACGCTCAACAGCAAGATCGACGAGAGCCGGGACTTCGCGGCCTCGATCCACGAAGCCCTGGTCGGCGGCCTGAAGCCGGTCAACCCGCTGGGCTCGACCGACCGCGGCGTGCGCACGGCGCCGTTCTACGTGCTGATCGGCGCCAACATGCCGAGCATCCTGGCCGAGATCGCCTTCCTCTCCCACCCCGAGGAGGAGAAGCAGCTCAAGACCCAGGCCTATCGCGAGCACATCGCCCGCTCCCTGCTCGCGGGCGTGCGCTCCTACCTCACGGTCCTGAACCGCGGAGAGGAGCGGTTGACGCGGCGGACGCCGGCTCCTACAGTCAAGAAGAAGGCCGCCCGCAAGTGAATCCCCCGCCGCCCGAGATCGTCACCTGGATCAAGGTCGAGAAGCCCGTCTTCGACCTGTTCGGCGTGTTCGTGTCGTCGCTGACCTTCACCAGCCTGCTGGTGCTGTTCTCGCTGATCTGCGGCACGGCCTTCGGGCTGCTCCGCATCCGGCGCTTCCACCGCTCTCCGCCGGCCGAAGCGGACCTCCACCTCCATCTCGAGACCCGCTGAACGAGTAGCGCGCCGCGTTATTCTCTTGACATTCCTGACGCGCCGCGTTAGATTGAGGGCGTGAACGGCGAAGTCCGCATCATCCGGCGCTACGGCAACCGGAAGCTCTACGACACCGTCGCACGGCACTACGTCACGCTCGACGAGCTCGGCTCCCTGGCCGCGAGCGGCGCCGAGATCCAGGTGGTCGACCAGCGCACCGGCGACGACCTGACCAGCGTCACCCTCGCCCAGGTCCTGCTCGAGGGCCTCAAGCAGCGGGCGGCCTCGATCCCCCGCCCCCTGCTCGTGCGCCTGGTCCGCCTGAGCTACGGCGACAGCGCCCTCCACGACTGGAGCCCGCAGCATGCCGCCGAGCGCGCCCGCCACGAGGCCGAGCGCATCGCCTCGGAGCTGATCGCGCGCGGCCGGCTGTCGATCGAGGAGGCGCTGGCGCTGCGCCAGGAGATCACCGGCACCCTGCACAACCTGCTCGGAGATGCCCAGCGCGGGCTCGAGTCCCGCCTCCAGGGCTTGTTCAAGGCACCGGAGCGGCGCGAGCCGCCCCCCGCCCCCAAGGCTCGCACGCCGCGAAGCCGCAAGAAGGAGTAGTCGAGATGGCCGCCAAGAAGACCCCGCGCCCCGCGCGCGCCAAGAAGTCCACCGCCCCCCAGGGCGCCTTGCAGAACGCCTGGGCCCAGACCCTGGCCGCGATCCACAACGCCCAGGCCGAGGCCGAGAAGCAGATCCACCTGTTGCTCAAGAAGAACAAGCTGGACGCCAAGGACGCCGCCGGCGTCGTCGCCCACCTGCGGACCCGGCTCGACAAGGAGCGCAAGGCCGCGCTGAAGCAGCTCGAGTCGCAGGCCGGCAAGCTCCAGCACCGCCTCGACAAGGAGCGCAAGGCGGTCTCGAAGCTGGTCGACGACGCCGTGCGCAACGCGCTCGCCGCCGTCAACATCCCGAGCCGCGAGGAGGTGGTCACCCTCTCGCGCAAGGTCGACGAACTCTCCCGCAAGATCGACGGGATGAAGCGCCGCTGACTTCCTCGTCCTGACGCGCGGCGCTGATACACTTCGGGTGGTCGTGGAGCGTTCCGCGGCCACCCCCGGTTCCCTCCCCAGGGAGGTCCCTTGGCCCCTGCCGCCGCCGCTCCCCGCCCTCTTCGCAAGCGCCTGCGCCGCAAGCGCAAGGTGGCCCTGGTCTGCGCCGGCGGTGGCATCACCGGCGCCGTCTACGAGATCGGCTGCCTGCGCGCGCTCGAGGACCTGCTCGACCGCAGCATGCTCGACCTCGACCTCTACGTCGGGATCAGCGGCGGCGCGTTCGTCGCCTCGCTGCTCGCCAACGGCCTCTCGCCCCGCCAGCTCTACGACGAGGTCGCCGCCCGCAGCCGGACCCCCTTCGGCGTGGCGGAAGCGCCGCTCTTCAAGCTGGGGCTGGGCGAGTACCTGAAGCGGACGTCGCGCGCGCCGCGGGTGATCGCGGACGCGGTGCTGGCGGCCCTTTCCCGGGAGGGACGCAGCGCCGCGGACGCGTTCTTCACGCTGTTCCAGTTGCTGCCCCCCGGCCTGCTCGACAACTCGGGGGTGCAGGAGTACCTCGCCCGCCTGTTCCGCGACCACGGCCGCACCGACCACTTCCGCGACCTGCACCGCGAGTTGATCGTCGTCGCCGTCGACCTCGACACCGGCGACGCGGTGCCGTTCGGCGAGAAGGGCTGGCGCGACGTCTCGATCTCGAAGGCCGTCCAGGCCTCGACCGCCCTGCCGGGCCTGTACCGGCCGATCCGCATCGGCGGCCGCGACTACGTCGACGGCGGGGTCAAGAAGACCGCCCACATCAACCTGGCGATCCAGCACGGCGCCGACCTGGTGATCTGCCTCAACCCGATCGTGCCGATCCTCAACAACGTGTCGGACGGCCCGCTGCGCGGCCACCTGTCGAACCGCGGCCCGACCTGGGTTCTCGACCAGGTCCTGCGCATCACGCTGCACGGCCGCATGCAGTACGGCCTCGAGCGCTACCAGAGCGAGCACCCCGAGGTCGACATCCTCATCATGCAGCCCACGCGCGACGACATGCGGATGTTCCGCTACAACATCATGCGCTACAGCGCCCGCCACATCGTGGCCCAGCACGGCTACCGCTCGGCCAAGCGGCAGTTCGTCGAGCGCGAGGCCGAGTACCGCGCGATGCTGAAGCGCCACGGCATCCGCGTGGGCGACCCGAACGCGCTGCCCGACGTGCCGGACCCGATCCCGTGGCGCTCGTCGATGGCCCGCCACCTCGGCGTCTCGCTCGACCAGCTCGCCCACAAGCTCGCGCGCTGACCCGCGCGCGGGACGCGGGCCGTGGCCATGGCTATAGTCGAGGCATGGCTTCTCCTGCCGTGCTCGCCCGTTCGCTGGTCAAGGACTTCGGCCGCGTGCGCGCCGTCGACGGTCTCGGGTTCTCCGTGGCGCGCGGCGAGATCTTCGCCCTGCTCGGCGCCAACGGCGCAGGCAAGACGACGACCTTGCGCATGCTGCTGAGCCTCGTGCGCCCCGACAGCGGGACCCTCGAGCTCGACCTGCACGGCGACGGCCGCCCGGCCTCACCCGCCGACGTCGGCTACCTGCCCGAGGAGCGCGGCCTGTTCCGCGAGGCCCCCGTCGGCCGCACCATCGCGTACTTCGGCGTGCTGCGCGGCCTGCCGCGTCGGCGGGCGGAGGCCGAAGCCGCCGCCTGGATGGCGCGGCTCGGACTCGAGCAGCGAGCCCACGAAAAGCCCGACGCGCTGTCCAAGGGCAACCAGCAGAAGGTGCAACTGGCGGCGGCTCTCGTCCATCGGCCGCGGCTCGCGGTGCTCGATGAACCATTCTCCGGGCTCGACCCGGTGAACCAGGAGCTCCTGCTCGAGATCCTGCGCGAGCTGCGCGACGCCGGCACGACGGTTCTGCTGAGCGCCCACCAGATGCAGCTCGTGGAGCGGATCGCCGACCATCTCTTGATCGTCGAGTCCGGGCGCGAGGTGCTCGCCGGCACCCTCGACGAGGTCCGACGCGCTGCCGGCCGCGGCACTCGGCTCCGCGTCCGCATGCGGCCGCCGCTGCCTGTCGAGGCGCTGACGCGCCTCGCCGGCGTCGAGCAGGTCGAGGCCGGCGAAGACGGCGTCGCCGACCTGCTGCTCGGCAACGGCACCGAGCTCGGCCCCGTGCTCGGCGAGGTCGCCCGACTCGGGCCGGTCCTCGCCGTGCACTCCGAAGACGCGGCACTGCACGACATCTACCTGCGCGCCGTGAGCGAGGCGCGCGGGTGACCCGCGTGGTGCTGGAGGTGGCGCGCTGGGAGTTCATGCGCTTCTTCAAGTGGAAGGACGTCGTGCTCGGCCTGCTCACCATGGCGTTCGCGGGCGGTGCGTTCTGGCTGGTGAGCGCGCTCCTTGCCCGGCAGGCGACCCCGCTGCGCATCGCCGTGACCGGGCCCGGAGCCGCCGAGTTCGTCGCGGGCGAAGCCGAGCCGGGCTTCCTGTGGGAGGCGTCGACCGAGCCCCAGGCCGCCCTCCGCGACGCGCTCGTCGCGCGCCGCCTGGACGCGGTGCTGCGGCTCGGAGAAGGAGAAGCGGAACTGATCGTGCTGCGCCGGCCCGTGTGGATCGAGCTGGTCCAGGCGCGGCTGGACGAGCGCAAGCGGCGCGCGGCGCTCGAGTCCGACCTCGCGGCTGCCGGACTCGACCCCGCGGCCGGCTGGGCCCCGGTCGCGCTGAGCGTCCGCGCGCTGGACGCCTCGCCGCGGGGCAGCGGCGCCGTCGCGGCGGTGGCGATCGGCGTCACCCTGCTCGGCATCCTGATCGGCAACGCGTACCTGCTCGTCGGCATCACGGGCGAAAAGCAGCTCCGGATCACCGAACAGGTCGTCGCTGCGATCTCGCCGCAGGCCTGGATCGACGGCAAGATCCTCGGCCTTTCGGCGCTGACGCTGGCCAACCTCGCCCTCTACGTGCTGCCGCCGCTCGCGGGCCTCGTCTTCCTCCGGGGCGTCGGCGCACCGGTCCCGGCGCTGCCGCCCGGCGCCTCCGACCCCGCGTTCCTCGCGGCGCTGTTCCTCTTCTCGGGACTCGGTTTCGCGATGTGGTTCACCTTCTTCGCCGCGGTGGCGGCGACGATCGACGACCCCAACACCTCGAGCCGCGGCGGCTGGATGCTGTTCCCGATGCTGCCTCTCGCCTTCGCGTTCGGCGTGATCCGCAATCCGGACTCGGGCCTGGCGGTGGCCCTGACGCTCTTGCCCTTGACCGCCCCGACGGTGGCGCCGGTGCGTCTCCTGCTCGCTGGCGTGCCGGCGTGGCAGCTCGCGCTCGCGGCGGTCGGCCTCGTCGTCACGGCCCTGGCGCTGCGCCGGGCTGCCGGGCGGATCTTCGAGCTCGGCATGCTGATGTACGGCAAGGAACCGACGTGGCCCGAGATGCGGCGCTGGCTGCGCGAGCCGCGCTGAAGCCGCCTGCCTCGAACTAGCCGAACCAGACCGAGCGGCGCCGGGCAAGGCGGCCGTCGATCATGCGCTGGATCGTCGAGCGCACCTGCTCGGAGAGCCGGTTGACCAGGATCGGGTCGTCGGCGGCTTCCGGCCCGTAGCCCTGCATGTCGATCGGGTCAGCGAAGTCGAGCGCCCACTTCGACGGCAGCGGCAGCAGCCCCAGCGGCCCCAGCGCCGGGAAGGTCGGGGTGATCGGGAAGTACGGGAACCCGAGCGGCCGGCCCACCCAGTCGGCCTTGCCGATCACCGGGTGGATCTCCTCCGCGCCGACGACGGCCACCGGCACGATCGGCGCGCTCGTGCGCAGCGCCAGGCGGACGAAGCCGCCGCGGCCGAAGCGGGCCAGCCGGTAGCGGTCCTTGTAGTACTTGCCGACGCCCTTGACGCCCTCGGGGAACACGCCGACCAGTTCCCCGCGGCGCAGCAGCCGCTCGCCGTTGTCGGGGTTGGCGCGGGCCGCCCCGGTCTTGCCCAGCATCGGCGCCAGGAACGGCAGCAGCGCGAACATGTCGAGCGCGAGCATGCGCACCTCGCGCCGGCCCGGGTGCTGGTGCCGCACCGCGAGGTTGATCATCAGGCCGTCGTAGGGCAGCACGCCGGAGTGGTTGGCCACGACCAGCGCCGCGCCGTGCTCGGGCACGTGCTCGATGCCGTCGACCTCGACCCGCCACCACACCGTGTACAGGAACTCGAAGAACGGCCGCAGCGTCTCGGTGAACTTGCGGTCGTAGCCGAAGTCGTCGACGTCCTCGGAGTGGTAGGCGAAGTAGGCCTCGCGCCACGTGCGCGCCAGCGAGGCCCAGCCGAAACCCGACAGGCCCTCCTGGACGATCCGCGCCAGCGCGACGAGCAGCCCCTGCGGCGCGGCTCCGCTGGCCCGCGCCGCCGCCAGCTCTCCCTCCAGCGCGTCGATCCGCGCCCGCAGCGCCTCGAGGTCCGGGCCCGTCGCCGGCACCCGGCCTTCGCTGCGCGCGTGGAGGCGGCGGCGCCGCGCGCCGGCAATGCCCACGACCTTGTCGCCCGCGCTCACGCCGACGCCTCGACGTCCGTGGCGGTCGCCGCCTCCCGGCGGCGGCGCGGTGCCTGCGGGCCCGGGTACCGGTAGGCCAGGTAGGCGAAGAGCGCCTCCTTGCTCGTGTGACGCGCCTCGAAGGCCATCTCCCGCTTCGCCCGCGCGCCGTCGCCGAGGAACGGGTAGCGCACGTAGTCCACGAACGCGCCGGGGGCGTCGGCCACGCCGCTCGCCCACATCAGGTCGGAGGCCGCGTAGGCGACCGGGTGCGGCACCGGGATCGGCAGCTTCTCGGCGAGGTGCAGCGCGCCGACCAGCGGCATCGGCGCGCGCGGCACCACGTTGACCGCGCCCCGCGGCCAGGTGGCGAGGGCGGCATCGACCGCCTCCAGCGCGTCGTCCGGGTGAAGGAGCTGGATCAGCGGGTCGTAGCCCATCGGCACCGGCACGACGCGGCGGTCGAAGATCGAGGTGTAGAACGTGTGCAGGTGCGGCCCGAACAGCGGGGCGAAGCGCAGCACGGTGACCCTCATCTCCGGGAAGCGGCGGGCGAAGCTGGCCGCGTGCTGCTCGGCCTCGCGCTTGTCTCGGGCCCAGCCCAGCACCGGGTTGGGGTGCAGCGGCGTGTCTTCGGTCAGGAAGTGCGGGTTGTGGCCGCGCGCGCCGTAGACCGCGGTGAACGAGCGCATCAGCACGCGCTTCACGCCAGCGGCCGCGCAGGCGGCGAACAGCGACAGCGTGCCGATCGACTCCAGCTCGTGGGCGTGGGCCTGGTCGCGCCGCGGGTTGGTGAAGAACGCGAAGTGAAGGACGGTGTCGACCTCCTCCTCGCGCAGCAGGTCGAGCAGCTTCTGGTCTGCCGCCGGCTCGGTCAGGTCGAGCGGCCGGTACCGCACGCCGAGCGCCGCGGGCGGCGGCGCCACGTCGACGACCAGCAGCTCGTCCTGCTGCTGGCGCTCGGCCAGCCGGCGCAGCACCCGGCCGCCCAGGAACGACGCCGCGCCGGTGAGGGCGACCCTCATGGACGCGCGCTCAGGCCTGCGACGCGGCCGGCGCCGGCTTGCGGCGGCGCGGCGCGGCCTTCTTCTTCGGGGCCGGCTCGGGCGCCGGCGGCGCGGCGGCGGCCTTCAGGGCCTCCACCTGGCGCTCGAGGGCGTCGATCCGGGACAGCGCCTTCTTGAACTCGGTGCGGGTCGGGATGTTGAGCTGCTTGAGCGCGCGGGAGACGCCCTCGTCGAGCCGGGCCTTCCCCGCCCACGCCGCGGACAGCGCCTTCATGAACTGCGGGTTCTGCATCAGCTCGGCCGACACCCGCGCCACCAGGCCTTCGCCCTGCTCGCGCAACCGGTCGAACACGCCCTTGCTCATGGATGCCCCTCCCTAGCCGCGGGCCCCGCGCCGGCCGCGGTGCGAACGCACCGGCAGCCGCAGCGGCCGCCGCACGAAGTCGACGACGTCGAGCTTCTCGTGCACCAGCGCCCGGAACTCGCCCGGCTCGATGGCGCCCACCTCGTGGCCCGTCTCCAGCTCCAGCTCGGTGCACAGCGCGTCCCACAGCCGCTCGCGGCGCGCGATCTCGTCGGGGTCGCGCACCTTGCCGTACTCCTGCACGAAGCGGTTGTGGCGGCACAGCATGCGGAACGCGTGGTCGGAGTTGGGCCGCCGCAGCGGCAGGCCGAGGATGCGCACGTCGTTGCCGACCTTGTGGATCGGCTGGCCCCACTCGCTGTAGCCGCCGAAGATGCTGCCCAGCTTCTCGAGCGCGTTGGCCAGCTTCGGCTCGCCCAGCTTCTCGAGCGTGGCCCGCACCAGCGGCAGCGTCAGGTTCCGGTAGATGGTGGGATCAGTCAGCCGCACCGCGACGCCCAGCTCCTCGCGGCACATGCGCAGCATCTCCTGCGACCGGATCCGGTTGTCGGTCGCCAGGTGGATGCGGATGCCGATCGCCTCGGGAACCGTCAGCGAGGCCAGGATGCCCGCCACCACGCGGTCCACGGGGACCAGGTTCAGCTCGGCCGACGGGTCGCCGGGAAAGCCCTGGGCCACCAGCGCCACCGCCCAGCCGCGGGCCCGCTCGGCCGCGGTCTGGCCGTCGCGCGCGAGCGCCTCCTGGGCGCGGCCGAAGGCGTTGATCGGGGCGTTGACGACCTTGGTGTCGCCGCGGTTGTTGCCCGTGCGCGAGTCGCCGATCACGATCGAGGGCAGCAACTGCGCGACCCGCAGCCCGTGCTCGATCATGAAGCGGTCGGTCTCGATCGAGGCCATCGCCTTGGTCAGCTCGTAGTAGTTGTTGTAGAAGTGGCGCGGGAAGCTGAGCTGCTCTTCGCTGGCGAAGCTGGCCTTGGTGCGGCCGTGGATGTAGCTGGTCTCGATCGCGATGTGCTGCACGAACGGCGAGCCCGGCGACTGCTGGAGCAGGAGGGCGAAGGCCAGCGCGTTGCGGGCGCCCGTGACGTTGGCCCGGAACGAGTTCTCGTAGCTGTCGTCGAACGACACCGACGCGGCGCAGTGGATCACGTGGGTCAGGGTGCCGCGCAGCTTCTCGAGTTCTTCGGGCGCGATCCCGAGGTCCGGCTGCTCGATGTCGCCGCCGACGAAGCGGAACTTGCGCTGCTGCGCCTTCGGCAGGTGGAGGCGCTTCAGCAGCAGTGCGCCGCGCTCGGCCGGCGACAGCACGCGCACGACTTCCTTCGACACCGGGTCGCGCAGCGTCTCGGGGCGCAGCACGGCGACGATCTCCTCGATCCGGCGGTCGGTCGCCGCCTGGAACAGGATCTCCTTCCCGAGGAAGCCGGTGGCGCCGGTCAGCAGCACCCGCAGCCTCGGGTGGCTGCCGCGCGCCTTGAGGGCGGCCCGCGCGTCCCGCTGCAGCACCTCGATGCGGCGCCGGACCTCGGACTCGGACAGGTGCGACGTCTCGCGGAACTGGAAGGTGTGGTCGCGGGCCGTGACGCCCACCAGCCGCTTGGCAGCGCGGGCGAGGGCGTCCGAGCCGACTGCCGCGCCGGCCAGGTCCGCGACCTGGGCGGCCGCCTGGTTCAGCAGGCGCAGGCCCCGCCGCACGGCCACCTCGCGGCCCGTGAGCTGGATCAGCCGGCTGGCGAGGAACTGCGCCGCGACTTCGACCGGGTGGTTGTCGCGATGCGCGTGGACGAGCAGCTCGCGGGGTTCGATGCCGTCGTGGAGCTCGCGTCCCGTCTCGGTCGAGATGCGGGCGATGTAGCGCGAGGGCGAGGAGTCCTGCTCCTCCGCCACCACGTGCTTCGCGCGCGAGCTGCGTCTGCGTGGCCTGGCCATGGTGTCGGGATCTCCGCTCTCGGCGCCGATTCTACACCCCGCCCCTCGCGCGTCCCGGCGGCCTAGAATCCGGCCATGCGCGCCACCCTCCCGGTCGTCCTCGCCGCCGCCTCGCTCGCGGCCTGCCAGCCCCAGCTCCCTCCCGCCGACCTCGCACCCGGCACGGGCGACGACCCGCGGCCGATGGCGGCGAGCGAGATCGTCGTGCCCGCGCCCGAAGGAGCCAGCCTGCCGATGCTGGCCGCCACCGCCGACGGGGGCCTGCTGCTGGGCTGGACCGAACCCGCGGCCGGCGGCCACCGCATCCGCTTCGCGGAGCGCCGCGGCGGGGCCTGGAGCGAGCCGCGCACGATCGCCGAGGGCGACCGCTTCTTCGTCAACTGGGCCGACACCCCGAGCCTGCTGGTCCTGCCGGACGGCCGGCTCGCCGCCCACTGGCTCGTCAAGACCGGCCCGCGCGGCTACGACTACGAGATCCGGCTCGCCACCTCCGGCGACGGCGGCCGCACCTGGTCGAAGCCCGTCGTCCCCCACCGCGACGGCGTCGACGCCGAGCACGGGTTCGTCTCGCTGTTCCCGCAGGACGACGCGCTGGGCATGGTCTGGCTCGACGGGCGCGCGATGGCCGGGGGCCACTCCCACGACGGCCCCGGCGCCACGGCGCTGCGCCACGCCTCGCTGGCGGCGGACGGCGCGCTCTCGCGGGAGACGGTGATCGACGATCGCGTCTGCGACTGCTGCCAGACCGGGGCGGCGGTCAGCGGGAACCGCGTGGTCGTCGTCTACCGCGACCGCGGCGACGACGAGCGACGCGACATCTCCTTCGCCCGCCTCGAGGCGGGCGCCTGGTCCGCGCCGGCCGAGCTCGGCCGCGACGGCTGGATCATGCCGGCCTGCCCGGTCAACGGCCCCCAGCTCGCCGCCCGCGGCTCCCGCGTCGCGGCGGCGTGGTTCACGTCGGCGGGCGGCTCGGCACGCGTGCGCTTCGCGCTCTCGACCGATGCCGGCGTCACGTTCCCCCACCACGTCGACCTCGACGGCGACGCGCCGCTGGGCCGGGTCGACGTCGACTGGCTCGCCGACGGCGACGCCCTCGTCACCTGGATGCGGCCGCTGCCGCCGAAATCGGGGCAGGTCGTGGCGCGGCGCGTGTCGCGTGAGGGGGCACCGGGCGAGCAGGTGGTGGTCGGCGAGACGGGCGCCGCGCGCTCCTCCGGGTTCCCGCGGCTCCAGGTGGTCGGCGACACCGCGTTCGTGGCCTGGACCGATTCCCGCGGGGAGACGCCACGCCTGAAGCTGGTGGCGCTGGCCCCGCGCGTCCGCTGATCCGCCGGTCCGCTACTTCAGCTTGATCGAGAGCTTCTTGAACAGCCCGCCGTAGCGGATCTCGAGCTGCCGCGTGCTGTCCGCGGCGAGCACCGCGGTCAGCTCCTCGACCTTCTCCTTGTCCTTCTCCTCGTCGAGCACCAGCGTGACCCGCAGGTGGTGCTCGCCCGGGGCCAGCTCGAGCATCCGATGCACGGTGCCCTTGCCGTCCTTCGGCTTCTCGAGCGGCACGTCGAGCAGCACGGTCTCGCCCGAGGCCACGCGCAGCGTGCCGTCGCGCAGGCCGTGCTCGAAGTCGACGAACACCTGGGCCCGCGGCGCGCGCCGGCCGGGCCGCGTCGGCGTCGCGACTGCCCGCGCGGTCGTGGGTGCCGCGGCCGGCGTCGCCGACGCCGCAGGGGTCGCAGTCGCCGCGTGCAGCGAGGGCGCCGGCGTGGCGAGGCTCCACGCGAGCTGACCCGTCGGCGACGGCGAAGGAGCGGTCCCCGCCACCGGGGCGACCGCGGCGACCGGCGCGGGCGGAGTCCGGCTCCACCCCCACCACGTCGCCCCGGCCAGAACGGTCAGGACGCCGGCGGCCGCGGCGAGCAGGCGCGGGTCCCGCCAGGCGGGCAGCCGGGGCCGGTCGGCGTCGGAGAGCGACAGCGTCTCGCCGCCTGCGGCCGTGGCGCGCCCGGACTCGAGGCGCAAGACGCCCCGCAGGGCCTCCGAGAGCGAGGCCCCGTCGCGGTAGCGCTCCCCCGGCGCCTTGGCCATCGCCTTCGCCAGCACCGCGTCGACCGCGGCGGGAACCTCGGGCACCAGCGTGGAGGGCGGCGGCGGCACCTCGTAGGCCACGCGCGCCAGGATCGCCGGCACCGAGTCGGCCGCGAACGGGTTGGTGCCCGTCAGCGCGAAGTACAGGATGCTGCCCAGCGAGAACAGGTCGGCGCGACCGTCGAGCTTGTGCCCCAGCGCCTGCTCGGGCGACATGTAGAGCGGCGTCCCGAAGGTCTCGCCGCTGGCGGTGAGGTTGCCGCTGTTGAGCTTGGCGACGCCGAAGTCCATCAGCTTCGGCTCGCCCGGCCCGATCATCATCACGTTGGCCGGCTTCACGTCGCGGTGGATCACGCCCGCGTGATGGGCGTGGCCCAGCGCCTCCGCCAGCCGCACCCCGAGCCGGACGGCCTCCGGCCACGGCAGCGGCCCGCTGGCGCGCACGATCTCCTCGAGCGTGCGGCCGCGCAGCATCTCCAGGGCGATGTAGAGCGCCCCGCTCTCCGTGTCGCGTCCCACGTCGTGCACGACCACGATCGCGGGGTGCGAGAGCTTGGCGGCGGCCCGGGCCTCGGCGAGGAACCGCTTCTCGAAGGCCGACCGCTCCTCCTCCGGCACCGCGAACGCCAGGCGGATCGTCTTCAGCGCGATCGCGCGGTCCAGCTCCGGGTCGCGCGCGCGGTAGACGACCCCCATCATCCCGCGACCGAGTTCCGACTCGATCACGTAGCGGCCGATGCGCGTCGGGAGGGCGGCGGACATGGCGTCCCGATTCTACGTGCCTCGCCTCGCGAGCCGCGCCTCGAGCTGCGCCGCCCCGAGGCCGGCGAGCACCAGCAGCGGCGGCACGCACGGAGCCCGGTAGCGCCAGTCGCGGTCGACGACCTGCAGGCCGTGGAAGAGGGCCACGCAGCAGAAGAGCTGCACGGCCAGCCAGCCCACCCACCACGCGCGGTCGCCGAGGCCGCCCCGCGCCGCTGCCCAGAGCCCCACGGTCACCAGCACCCACAACACCGGCCAGCCGAACCCGGCCAGCAGCTTGCGCTCGAACCGCAGCGAGGGCGCGGTCGGAGCGACGAAGCGCTGGAGCTTGGCCGCCGTGAGTCGGAGGTGGTCGCCGATCGACGCCGGCGGCGGGTGGTCCAGCTCGGGGCGGTGGAACATCACCTGGCCGGCGCGCGCGTCGTCGCTCAGCGACTGGATCCAGGGAGCCAGCGCCCGCAGCGGCCACAGCGACGGGTCGCGCATCAGCATCGCGTGGGCGATCACGAGCATCATCACCCCCGCGACCTGCAGCCCGACGACGGCTTGCGCCCGGCGCCAGCGCGTCGCGGCGTCGGCGCCGAGCAGCGGAGCGAGTGCGAGGCTGGCGACGACGACGAAGGCATTCGGCAGTCCCCCGGGACGGTAGAGCGCCACCAGCGCGGCGAAACCGAGCAGCGCCACTCCACGCGTCCGGCGCCCCGCCGCGGGCAAGGTCCGAGCCGCCGCCGCAAACAGCCCGAACGACAAGGCGACGAAGGTCGAGTCGGAGAGCGCGTAGGGCACCCACAACCACAGCTCGCCCGCCAGGAAGAACAGCGCAGCGGTGATGCCGACGGCGAGCGCGCTCGACGTGAGGCGCCGCACGAGCTCCAGGACGCCGGCCGCGACGGCGACCATCGCCAGCCAGTTCAGGCCGACGAGCGCGGTGCGCCACCCGTCGCCCGCGACGCTCTGCAGCAGCGCGACGACGGTGATCCAGCCCGCGTAGAAGAAGGTCGGGACCACGAACCGCGTCTCCCGCCCGAGGCAGCCGTAGTCGAACCCGCAGCCGCGCAGGGCCGCGCCCCAGGCGTCGAACAGGACCGTGTCGTCGTTGGTGCGCAGGCCGATGGCGACGGCGGCGACCGCGTATCCGGCCGCGACCAGCGCCGTTCCCATGCGCACGGCCCGGCGCGCGCTCTCGTCGCGGGTCGCCATGTCGGGTGGGACGATCTTAGCGCGCGGCCTGTGGCGCGCTGGCGCCAGACCTGCTAGAAGGTCGCATGCGCCGCCTCGTCATCGTGCCCGCGTACAACGAGGCCGAGCGCATCGCCGCCACCCTCGCCGAGCTGCGCGCCGAGGCCCCGGGCTGGGACGTCCTGGTGGTCAACGACGCCTCCGAGGACGGAACGGCGGCGCTCGCTCGCGAGGCCGGCGCCCGCTGCCTGGACCTGCCGGTGCACCTCGGGATCGGCGGTGCCGTGCAGGCCGGCTTCCGCCATGCGGTCGATTGCGGGTACGAGGTCGCCGTCCAGTGCGACGGCGACGGGCAGCACCCCGCGCGCTTCGTCGAGGCGGTCGCCCGCCCGGTGCTGGACGGCGCCTGCGACCTCGCGATCGGCTCCCGCTTCCTGCCCGGCGCGGACGGCGATCGCTCGACGCCGCTGCGACGCGTGGGCATCGACCTGCTCGGGCTATTGATCCGCGTGCTCTTCGGCCAGCGCGTCACGGACTGCACCTCGGGCTTCCGCGCCTTCGACCGCCGCCTGCTGCGCTCATTCGCGCTTCACTACCCGCTCGACTACCCCGAGCCCGAGGTCTGCGGCCTCGCCCTTGCCAGCGGCCTGCGCGTGCGCGAGGTGCCGGTGGCGATGCGCGCGCGCCAGGGCGGCCGCTCGTCGATCTCGGGGCTCGACGGAGCGCTCTACGTCGTCAAGGTCGGCGTGGCCCTGGTCCTGTCCCGCCTGCGGACCCTGCCCGCATGAACTCCGACGCGGCCGGTCCGATCCTCGTCCTCCCGGTCGCTCAGGCGCTGCTGGTCGCCGGCTGCCTGCTCGCGCTGGCGACGGTCGTCGTGCTGGTGCGGCGCAACCGGCTCGAGCTGCGCTACTCGCTGCTGTGGCTGCTCGCCGTCGTCGCCGGCCTCGTGGTCGCGCTCTGGCCCGAGCTGGCACGCACCGTCTCCGGCCTGGTCGGCATCCGCTACACCTTCAACACCGTGTTCCTCGCCGTGATGGGCTTCCAGCTCGCGGTGACCTTCATGCTCACGCTGGCCGCGTCCCGCTCGCGTCGCGACCGCGCCCGGCTCGCCTACGAGCTGGCGCGGCTGCGGCTGGAGCTGGAGCAGCGCGGCATCCGCCTCGACTCCTCGCCCGCGCCGCCGCCGGATGAACGGCGCGACTGAGCGCGCACGCTGCGTCGTCTGCGGCGCCGACGCGCTCGCCGCACGACGCTCCGGGTCGGCGCTGCAGGTCTGGCGCTGCCGCGGCTGCGGCCACCGCGTGGCCGAGTTCGAGCGCCCGGCCAGCGGCCTCGACTACCACGAGCAGTACGAGGGCGGCGCGTTCCTCGAGGCCCTCGCACGCATCCGCACCCGGCAGGCCGGGCGCATCGTCGATCGCCTTCGGGAGCTGGTCCCGGACGCGAGCAACCTGCTCGACGTCGGCGCGGGCCGCGGCTTCTTTCTCAAGGTCTGCCGCGACCGCGGCCTGGCGCCGCTGGCGGCCGTCGACGCCTCGCCGGTCGCACTCGACCTGCTGGCGCAGTGCGGGCACGAGGTCGCGGCGCTGCCAGAGCTGGCCCCGGACGCGCTGGCGGCGGCGCTCGGCCGGGTCTCGTTCGCGCCGCGCATCGCCACCCTGCTCGACGTCGTCGAGCACCTCGCCCCCGAGCGCACCCGCGACGGGCTGGTGGCCCTGCGACGCGCCCTGCCGTCGCTGGAGCTGCTGGTCGTGAAGGTGCCGGTCGGCGAGGGGCTGCTGCACCAGGCGGCGCTGGGCCTCGACCGACTCGGCCTCCGCCGCCCGCTTCATCAGCTCTACCAGGTCGGGACCTGGCCGCCCCATCGCCACTACTTCTCCCGGGTGTCGCTGCGGCGCCTGATCGCCGACCTCGGCCTGCGGGTCGTCGCCGAGCAGCCGGAGCTGGAGTTCGAGCCGGAGACGCTGGGTTCCCGCGTGCGCGGGCTGCCGCTGCCGGGCCCGCTGGCGACGCTCGCGGGGCACGGCGTGGCGCACCTCGCCACGGCGCTCGGCCGCCACGACTCGCTGGTCGTCTTCGCGGCGCCCTGAGACGGGGCGGCGCTGGATTTCGGCGCGGAGCCGTGGTCTCCTGCCGCCGATGTCCGGGCCTCCCGCCTCTCCCTCCCGCGCTCGAGTGCGCCTCCCCGATCCCGCCGGGATCTCCGCGGCCGCGGAGATCCTGCGCGGCGGGGGCGTCGTCGCGATGCCGACGGAGACGGTCTACGGCCTCGCCGGCGACGCCTTCCACGAACCCGCGCTGGCCCGCATCTTCGACACCAAGGAACGGCCCACGTTCGACCCGCTGATCGTGCACGTGGCGGCGGGAGCGGCGCCGCTGCGGCTCGCCGACCTCGACGCCGCGCGGCTGGTCGACGCCACCGGCCTGCCCTCCCCCCTGCGCGCGGCGGCCGACGCGCTGATCGCGCGCTTCTGGCCGGGCCCGCTGACGCTCGTGCTGCCCAAGCGCGACGAGGTGCCCGACCTCGCCACCAGCGGCTTGCCGTCGGTCGCGGTGCGGATGCCCGCCCACCCCGTGGCCCAGGCGCTGCTGGACGCCTTCGGAGGGCCGCTCGCCGCGCCCAGCGCCAATCGCTTCGGCCGCATCAGCCCGACCAGCGCCGAGGCGGTGCTCGAAGAACTCGGCGACCGCATCCCGCTGATCCTCGACGGCGGGCGCTGCGCCGTCGGCGTCGAGTCGACCGTCCTCTCCGTGGGCCAGCTCGCGGGGCAGCAGGGCGCGCTGGTCCTGCTGCGCCCGGGCGCAATCTCGGCCGCCGCGATCGAGGCCGCCACGGGCCTGGCCGTCGCGCCTCCCCCCGAGTCGGGGAACCGCGGCGGCCCGCAGGTCGCGCCGGGGCTGCTCGCGAGCCACTACGCGCCGCGGGTGCCGCTCGCCCTGCTGCCGGGCCCGGTCGCGCAACTGGCGCCGGCCTCCGCCCGCGCACTCGCGCGCGAGGCCGGTGCCACGCCTGGAGCCGTCGTGGGCCTGCTGCTGCTGGCCGGGCCCGTCGAGCCCGCGGCGACGGCTTTCGCTGCCGCCACCGGCTGCGAGGTCCACGCACGCGCGCTGAGCGCCGCAGGCGACCTCGCGGAAGTCGCGCACTCCCTGTTCGCGGAGTTGCGCGCGCTCGACCGCGCGCTCGCCCACCAGGACGAGGCGGTGCTGTTCTGCGAGCCGTGCCCGCCGAGCCCGGGCCTCGGTCACGCGATCGCGGACCGGCTCAGCCGCGCGGCCGCCCCCCGGCCGCGCGGCTGAAAGGCGCCGCTCAGCCCGCGAGCGCGGCCTTGACCCGCTCCGGCGTCAGCGGCAGCCGGTGGAAGCGCACCCCCGTGGCGTCGAACACCGCGTTGGCGACGGCCGCCCCCATCGGCACGATGGCCGGCTCGCCGCCGCCCTGCGGCGGCAGCGCCTCGTTCGGGACCAGCACGGTCTCGATCTGCGGCAGCCACGAGAACTGCGGGATCGTGTAGGTGGCGAAGCTGCGGTCGAGCACGTCGCCGCCGCGGAACCGCAGTTCTTCGCTCAAAACGTAGCCGAGCCCCATCGTCACGCAGCCCTCGACCTGCTGGGTCGCACCGCGCGGGTTGACGACGAGCCCCATGTCCTGCGCCGCCACCACGCGCTCGACGCGGATGACGCCGCTCGCGCGATCGACCTGCGCCTCGACCGCCAGCGCGCAGTAGGTGCCCGAGTCGATGCCCACCGCAATGCCCTGGCCGCGGCCGGTCGGGCCGGGCCCGGGCTTCCAGCCGAAGCGCTCGGCCGCCACCCTCAGCACGCGCTGGGCCCGCGCGTCGCTGGTGTTGCGCAGGCGGAAGGCGAGGGGGTCCTCCTTCGCCGCGGCCGCCATCAGGTCGACCTGCGACTCGCGCGCGAACACGTTGGTGCCCGCACCTGGCGCCCGCCAGGCGCCGACGGCGAACGGGTGGAGAGATCCGCTGGCCCCGCGCGCTCGCGAGGCCCGTACCCGCGCGTCCGGCGGGTCGTAGAGGATCTCGGCCGCGCGGGTGCCGGCCGCGATCACGTGATAGTCCCAGGCGGCGATGCGGCCGTCCGCCCCGAGGGCCGACACGACGTGCACGACGGCGGCCGGGTCGAAGGTGTCGAGGAAGAACTCGTCGGAGCGCGTCCAGGCGACCATCACCGGTCGGCCCGTCAGCTTCGCGAGCCGCGCGGCCTCCACGGCCTGGCCCACCGCGGCCTTGCCGCCGAAGCCGCCGCCCACGAACGGCGTCACCACCCGCACGGCCTTCTCGTCGAGGCCGAGCGCCTGGGCGATCCGGGGCTGGGCGCCGAAGGGGGTCTGGGTCCCGGCCCACACCGTGAGCCGGCCGTCCTTCATCTCTGCCACGGCCGTGTGCGGCTCGATCGGGGCGTGGGCGACGTAGCCCGTGCGGTAGGTGACGTCGAACACCCGGCCGGCCGCGGCTTTCGCAGCGGCCAACGCGACCGCGGCGTCACCGCGGCTCTCGCTGACCTCGGGCTCGGGCGCGTGCTTCGTGAAGTACTCGCCCACCGACTCGGTGTCGAACGCGGGCTCCGGCAGCGTCCAGCGCGCGTCGACCGCCGCCAGCGCCTGCTCCGCGCGCTCGGGGTCGGCGTGCAGGACCGCGACCAGGTCGCCGTCTTCGACGACGACCACGCCCGGCAGCGCCTTCGCCTTCGCGAGGTCGAGCGAGACCCGGGTCGCGCCGTGGACGGGCGGCCGCAGCAGCCGCGCGTGCAGCATTCCCGGGCGCCGCACGTCGCCCGCGTAGTGCGCTCGCCCCGTCACCTTGTCGCGCGCGTCGAGACGCTCGGTCGGGCGGCCCATCACGTCGAAGTCGGCGGCGGCCCGCAGCACGGCCTTCTCGCCGACCAGGCGGGTGATCGCCTGGCCCTTCGCGAGCGCGCCGTAGCTCACCTGGCGGGCAGCATCCCCTTTCACGGAGACGAGACCGCGCGCCACCTCGAGCTGCGCGAGCGGCGCACCGAGACGCTCGGCCGCGAGGTTCAGCAGCACGGTCCGCGCCTCGGCCGCCGCCGCCCGCAGCGCCGGGCCGAAGATGCGGGTCGACAGCGAGCCCCAGGTCCCGGCGTCCCACGGGCACAGGTCGGTGTCGCCCATCACCATCGTGAGCTGGTCGAGCCCGACCCGCAGTTCTTCCGCGGCCATCTGCGCGAGCGACGTGTGCACGCCCTGCCCCATCTCGATCTTCCCGGAGAAGATCGTGACGTGGCCCTCGGGGTCGATCCGCAGGTAGGCGTTGAGGTCCTCGGGATAGCCGCGCTGCTGCGCGGCGAGGTCCGACGCGCGGGTCGCCACCAGCACGACGACACCGCCGCCGAGCAGCTTGCAGAACGTGCGGCGATCGACCTCGGCGGAGGCCTCGAGCCCTTCTTCGATCTCGAGCGAGCGGGTCATGCGACACCTCCCCGCGCCGCCGCGTCTTCGATCGCGGCCAGGATCTTCCGGTGCGCGCCGCAGCGGCACAGGTTGCCCTCCATCTCCCCGGCGATCTGGTCCCGCGTCGGCCGCGGCTGGCGCTGCAGCAGCGCCCACGCGTTCATGATCATGCCGGGGGTGCAGTAGCCGCACTGGAGGGCGTCGTGGTCGACGAACGCCTGCTGCAGCGCGTGGAGCTGCCCGTCGCGCTCCAGCCCTTCGATGGTGACGACCTCGCGGCCGTCGACTTCGGCAAGCGTCGTCGCGCACGAGCGCACCGCGCGGCCGTCGACGCCGACCGTGCAGGAGCCGCACAGCCCCTCCCCGCAGCCGTACTTGGTGCCGGTGAGCTCGAGGTCGGTGCGCAGGACCCAGAGCAGGCTGCGCTGATCGTCGGTTTCGAGGAGAACGGGACGGCCGTTGAGGCGGAACCGGACGGTTCGCTGCATGAAGACCTCCGCGCAGGCTCTGGCGGAGTAATGCCGGAGCCTCGATCAAGGCTCCTCGTGGGGGGCGCGGCGCTCGCGGGCGGGCGCCCGGACGCGAGAATTCCGGGCGCAAGTCTGACACGGATCCCGCGGCGCCCGGCGAGGGCCGGACGACTGCTCGCGTCAGCGGCCGGCGAAGAGGGCGCTCAGCGCGGCCACCATCGCGGCCTGGTCCTGGCTCGAGGCCAGCTCGCGGATCGAGTGCATCGACAGCATCGGGTTGCCGACGTCGACCGTGGCCACGCCGAGCCGCGCCGCGGTGATCGGGCCGATCGTCGAGCCGCAGGGCAGGTCGCTGCGCATCACGAAGCGCTGGACCGGCACCCCCGCGGCCTGCGCCGCGCGCTCGAAGCGCAGCGCCGTCGCGCCGTTCGTCGCGTAGCGCTGGTTGCTGTTGAGCTTGATCACCGGGCCGCCGCCGAGCTTCGGCGCGTGCTGCGGCTCGTGCAGGTCGGCGTAGTTGGGGTGCACGCCGTGGGCCATGTCGGCCGACACGCACAGCGACCGTGCCAGCGCGCGGTGCACGTCCTCCGCCGTGCCGCCGGTCGTGCGCACGATCCGCTCCAGCAGGCTCCACAGGAACGCGGAGCTGGCGCCTTCGGCGCTCTGGCTGCCGACCTCCTCGTGGTCGTAGAGGGCGATCACCAGCGTCGGCGCGGGACGGCCCGGCGCCGCGGCGCAGAGCGCCTCGAGTGCCGCGTGGCAGGAGGCCAGGTTGTCGAGGCGCGGAGCGTGGACGAACTCCCCGTCGACCCCCGAGACGCAGGGCGGGACCGCGTCGTGGAGCATCAGGTCGGCGCCGACGATCGCGTCGGCGGGCACGCCCAGCTCGGCCGCGAGCAGCGCGTTCAGCCACCCCTCGTCGCCGCCGCCGAGGCCCGCGAGCGGCGGGAGGTGGTTCTGCTTGTGGAGCACCAGGCCGCGGTCGTTGACCTCGCGGTCGAAGTGGATGGCGAGGCTCGGCACCCGGCACAGCGGGCGGGTCATCCGCAGCAGCCGCGGCTGCTCCTCCCCCGCGACGAACACGCGCCCGGCCAGCGACAGGTCGCGGTCGAGCCAGGTGTGCAGCAGCACGCCGCCGTAGACCTCGACGGCGAACTGCCGGAAGCCGTTGCGGTTCAGCTCGCCGCGCGGCTTCAGCCGCAGGTTGGGGCTGTCGGTGTGGGCGCCGATCAGCAGGAACCCGGCCTCGGCGGGCGGCGCGGAGCCGAGCGCGAAGGCCACCAGCGTCGAGTCGTGGCGCACGACCACGTGGCGCGCGCCGGCCTCGAGCTTCCAGGCGTCGCGCTCGTCGAGGGCGGTGAAGCCGTGGGCCGCGAGCCGGGCGCGGGCCTCGGCGACGGCGTGGAAGGGCGTCGGCGACGCCTCGACGTACGACAGTAGGCTGTGGGTCAGGGTGGGTGTCTCGGGCATCGTCTCCTCCGCCCGCAAGGGTACTACCGGAAGTCGCGGGACTCGATGCCGGCGAAGCGCTCCGCGGGGCCGGCCGCTTTCGCCTCCTTCGCCAGCACCGAGCAGCCCTCGCGGTTCTGCACGATGCCAGTCACCTCCAGCACCGCCGGGCCCGTCCACAGCGCGCGGTAGGCCTCGTAGGCGTCGGGCCGCACCGTGACGTTGACGAGGCCCGTCTCGTCCTCGAGGGTCATGAACAGCATGCCCTTCGCGGTACCCGGGCGCTGGCGGCAGATGACGGCGCCCGCCACCCGCACCCGCTCTCCGTCGCGCCGGCGGGGCAGGTCGCAGGCCCGCACCACGCCGCGGGCGTCGAGCTGCGGGCGGTAGAGCGCCAGGGGATGTGCGCCCACCGTGACGCCGGTGCGCAGCAGGTCGCTCGCCATCCGCTCCACGGGCTCCATTTCGGCCAGCGGGCTCGCGTCGTCGGCGGCGGCACCCGCGCCGAGTGCCTCGCTCCTGAGCAGCGGGCCCGCCGGCCGCACCGCCTTCGCCACCTGCCACAGCGCGCTGCGCCGGGTCAGGCCGAAGCCGTTGAGCGCGCCTGCCTCGGCCAGTGCTTCCGACTCGTCGCGGCGCAGCCGGCAGCGATCGACCAGATCCTGCAGCGAGGCGAACGGCAGCCGCGTCCGCTCGTCGACGATCCGCCGCGCGACCTCGGCGCGCAGGCCCGCGACGTAGCGGAGGCCCAGCCGCACCTCCCCCGCCGCCGTCAGCGTGCAACGCACGTCGCTCTCGATCGCATCCACCGGCAGGAAGCGCACGCCGTGGCGCTGGGCGTCCTTGACGAGTGTCAGCGGCTGGTAGAAGCCCATCGGCTGGTTGTCGAGCAGCGCGCAGACGAACGCCGCGGGCTGGTGGGCCTTGAGCCAGGAGGACGCGTAGGCGATCAGCGCGAACGAGGCCGAGTGCGACTCCGGGAAGCCGTAGAGCGCGAACGAGGTGATCGACAGCACGATGCGGTCGGCGACTTCGCCCGTGATGCCGTTTTTCGCCATGCCCGCCCGCAGCTTCTTCTCGATCTCCGCCATCCGCGCCTGCGAGCGCTTGAAGCCCATCGCCCGCCGCAGCTCTTCGGCCTCGCCGCCGGTGAAGCCGGCCACCGCCATCGCCATCCGCAGGAGCTGCTCCTGGAAGAGCGGCACGCCCAGCGTGCGCTCGAGGATCGGTTTCAGCAGCGGGTGGTCGTAGACGACGGGCTCGCGGCCCGCGCGGCGGTTCAGGTAGGGGTGGACCATCTTGCCGACGATCGGCCCGGGCCGGATCAGCGCCACCTCGACCACCAGGTCGTAGAAGCGCTCCGGCTTCATCCGCGGCAGCGTCGCCATCTGCGCCCGGCTCTCGACCTGGAACACGCCGACCGTGTCGGCGCGGCGCAGCATCGAATACACCTTCGGGTCGTCGGCCGGCAGGTGCGCGAGGTCGACCTCGACGCCGCGCTCGCCCAGCATCGCGATGCAGTCCTGCAGCGCCGACATCATGCCGAGGCCGAGCAGGTCGACCTTGACGATGCCGAGGTCGGCGCAGTCCTCCTTGTCCCACTGGATCACCACCCGCCCCGGCAT
This sequence comes from Acidobacteriota bacterium, assembly GCA_011526565.1. Classification (GTDB taxonomy): domain Bacteria; phylum Acidobacteriota; class Vicinamibacteria; order Fen-336; family Fen-336; genus WYBL01. Next base: position 30,846 of record WYBL01000067.1, read on the forward strand.
CGACGCCGGCTCGAGGGGCACCACGTGGTCGAGCCGGCCCTGGGCGATCACCATCCCGCCCGAGTGCTGGCCGAGGTGGCGCGGCAGGTCCTGGATCTCCTGCCACAGCCGGCCGAACAGCGCGATCCGCGGCGAGCCGCCGTCGATGCCCGCGCGAGAGAGCCGCGCCTCGAGCGTGTCCGTGGGGTCGCGCCACTCGAAGCGCCGCATCTGTTTCGCCAGTCGCTCGATCGTCTCCGGGTCGAGGCCGAGCGCCTTGCCGATCTCGCGCGAGGCGCTGCGGTCGCGGTAGGTGATCACGTTCGCCGTCATCGCCGCGCCGCGTTCGCCGTAGCGCGCGTAGACGTGCTGGATCACCCGCTCGCGGCGGTCGCCGCTCGGCAGGTCGAGGTCGATGTCGGGCCACTCGCCGCGCTCCTCGGAGAGGAAGCGCTCGAACAGCAGGTCCATGCCGACCGGGTCGACGGCGGTGATGCCGAGGCTGTAGCAGACGGCGCTGTTGGCGGCCGAGCCGCGGCCCTGGCACAGGATGCCCTCGCGGCGGCAGAAGTTGACGACGTCCCACACGATCAGGAAGTAGCCCGAGAGCTCGAGCTTGCCGATCAGCGCCAGCTCGCGCTCGACCTGGCGGCGCGCCTTCTCGTGCAGCGGCCGGTAACGGTTCGCGGCGCCCTGCCACGTCATCGCGCACAGGTACGAGTGCGGCGTCTCGCCGCGCGGCACGGGATAGTCCGGGAAGCGGTAGCCGAGGTCGGCGAGCGTGAACTCGAGCCGCTCCGCGAGCGCGTGGGCGTTGCGCACCAGCTCGGGCCGGTCGCGGAACAACGCCGCCATCCGCGCGGGCGCCTTGAGATGGCGCTCGGCGTTCCAGGCCAGGCGCCGCCCCGCCGCGTCGAGGGTCGTGCCCTCGCGGATGCAGGTGAGCGCGTCGAGCAGCGCGCGGCCGGCGGCGGTCGCGTGGCGCACGCCGTTGCTGGCCGCGGCCGGCAGCCCGCGCGCGTCGGCCAGTTCCAGCAGCGCCGCGTTCCACGCCTCGCTGCCCCGCCGCCGGTGCCGCTGCACGTTCAGCCACAGGTGCTCGCGCCCGAACAGCCGCTCGAGGGCCGCCAGCCGCTCGAGGTCGAAGGCGCCCGGCCGCGCCCCAGCCGCCAGCGTCTCGACCGCGGGAAACGCGACCAGGCCGCGCACGTCCTCCGGCGCCAGCGTCGCGAGCGCGAGGGCTCCTTCCCCTTTCGGCACCCCGCGCTTCATGCCCGTGATCAGCGCGCACAGGTTCCGGTAGCCCTCGCGGCTCGCGACCAGCAGCGGCAGCGCCCCACCGCCGACGAGCGTCAGCTCCGCCCCGACCAGCGGCCGCAGCCCCGCACGCTGCGCCGCCCTGAAGAAGCGCGGCGCCCCGGAGAGCCCGTCGCGGTCGACGAGCGCCAGCGCGCGGTAACCGAGGTCCGCGGCGCGCGCGACGAGGTCCTCGGGCAGCGAGGCGGCGCGCAGGAAGGAAAAGGCGGACGAGGCGGAGAGCTCGACGTCCATCGGAGTCGAGCTCTATATTTTCGCTTTTTATTCGCCTTGTCGAGCCCGCCTGTTTTCGAGGTAGCGACGCAGGGCAAAGTAGCCAAAGGCGCCCGCCGCGACGCCGAGCACGGTATTGCCGACCACGTAGGGCCAGAACAGCGGCTTGAGCACCGCCAGCAGCGCGTCGGCCCCGTCGGCGGCGGGCCACGCCAGGCGCGACAGCGGCACTCCCAGCAGCAGGCAGCCGAGGCCGGTGCCCGCCATGTAGAGCGGCACCAGCGTCCACGGGTTGTTGACGTAGGCCCCGGCCAGGATCGCGACCTTGCTGAGGCGGAAGGCGACGGCGATCAGCAGCGCCATCCCCGTGTGGATGCCGAGCAGCGGGAAGAACGCGATCCAGACTCCGATGCCGAACGCCAGCGCCGTGCGGTGCGGGCTCTCCGGCGCGTGCAGCAGCAGGGTCAGCGCCCGCCGCAGCTTCGCTCGCGTCATCGAACGCTACTCTGCGGGTGGCTCGTCCTGCTTGGCGCGCTCGAGCTTCGCCGTCCGCGAGGCGCTGCGGAAGTGGTCGTGCCCGCCGGCCGGCAGCGGGTTCAGGCGCTCGCCGCGCTTGAGCGAGATCGCCGGCGGCCCTTCCGAGAACTCGCCGATCACGGCGAGCGGCATGTCCCACACGATCGCCAGGTCCTTGACGCCCTCCAGGCTCTCGGGGGCCACGGCCAGCAGCAACTGGTAGTCCTCGCCGCCGTGCAGCGCGTACGACGTGGCGTCGCGGGCGCGGGCGCGGGCGAACTTGCGCACCTGGGGGTCGAGCGGGATCTTGTCCGCGTCGACGATCGCGAACACGCGGCTCGCCTCGCACATCGACAGCAGGTCCGAGGAGAGCCCGTCGGAGAGGTCCATCGCCGCGTGCACGAGGTGAGCGTGCTCGGCCAGCGCCCGGCCGAAGGCCAGCGGCGGCGCCGGGTCGAGCTGGGCGCGCAGGCAGTGCTGCACCGACGGCGCCGAGTTCGGGGTCCAGATCCCGGTGTCGATCAGCTCGCCGTCTTCGGCCAGCCGCGCGCCCTGCTGCAGCAGCTCGATGCCCTGGGCGGCTGCGCCGAGGTAGCCCGTGCAGACGAGCAGGTCGCCCGGCTTCGCGCCGTCCCGCGTCAGCAACGCGTCGCCGAGGCCGAGCAGCGTGACGTCGAGCACCATCGGCCCGGTCGTCGAGCCGATGTTGCCGCCGATCACGCTGACGCCCGTCTCCGCAGCACGCTCCAGCAGGCCGTCGTAGAGGCCGTCGACGAACTCGACCTTCGTCTCCGGCGGCAGGAACAGGTTGACGATCGCGAAGCGCGGCGCCCCCGACATCGCCGCGACGTCGGACAGGTTGACCGTCAGCAGCTTGCGCCCGATCAGCCGCGGCGGGGCCCAGTCGCGGTGGAAGTGGCGGCCCTCCACGAAGCCGTCGGAGGTGACCAGCGTCAGCTCGCCGGTCTCCACGGCGGCGGCGTCGTCGCCGGGCCCGATGCGCACACCGGGGCCGGCCGGGAGCCGCGAGATCAGGTGCCGGACGAGCCCGCGCTCGCCCACCTCGCCGACCGTCTTGTCGGGATCGAGCATGTGTGGCCGGGAGGTTAGCGCAAGTCGAGGCCCCCCGCCTCTGCCGTGTGGACCGTGACCGGAGAACCAGGTCACCAGGTGGGGTCCCTGCGCGCCGCTTCAGGCTTCCTCAGCTCGGAGGCATGCACACCGCGGAACGACTGTCGGAACCCCTGAGTTACGACGTTGGTTCAGGGCGTAGAGCCCATCACGAACAGCGCAGGGGGCAAGAACATCCTATCCGCCCGCCCCCCGCTCGGCAAGAGCGATCAGGCCCCATTCCGCGCTGCGCCACACCCTTCGTCGGGAGTCCCCGGGACTGGGGGCTCCGGTGCTAGCCTCACCTCCGTGGCGCGCGCAGTCGTAGTCGCTGTCGCGGGGCTCGTCGCGTTGACCTAGTAGTAGGTGTTCGTTCTACGTTGCCGCTCGGGTTCGTCGCTTCCACCGTAAGCTGCCGTGGGGTGCTGCCCGATGCCGGCGCGGTGCCTGCGAACGTGTTGCTCGCCGTCGTCTGAGCCGGGGTCGAGCCGACCGTGGCCGATGCCGCTTCGTTGGTGCTGCCTTCGACCGCGATGCTGCCGCCCGCCACCGTCGTTTGAGGCTGGTTCAGAGTGTCATAGGTCGAGAGGGTCGCCGTGACGCTGCTCGCGACAGGAGCCTACTTTCTGACGGAGGTTCGGGACACGCGGGGAGCGGGATCGTCACTCTCGGCCTCCCGGCGGCTGCTGTGCGCGAAGACGGACATACACGAGTAACACGAAGAGGCCCAGGACCGCGGACCGAGGCGCGTTGGCTCCCCACCCAGTCGCGAAGTCGACGGCAGCGACCAACAGGTTGGCCGCCGCAAGGACCAGGAGGATGCGACGCCTTTCCCGCAGCAACACGCCGTCACTTCCAAGTGCTGCAAGGCCGGAGCCAGCAGCGGAAGGCGCACCAGGCCCGTAGCGTGAGGTAGTAGGTGGCAAAACCCACACCTTCCGCTGCGGTCGCCGTGGCCCCCGGAGCGCCGGCAGCCCCTAGGCCGGCACCTGCGAGCGTCACAACGGCGCTCAAGTCACTCACCCACGGGGGGCTCGATGAGGCCATGCAGTCTGCGTAGCAGTTCGGGTTCGTACCTGGGCCTCGACGCACTGCTCAGGCCGTGACTGAGAGCGGAGCCCGTGGGCCCGCGCGACGTGGCCGTCACGCGGGCCACGGCGCGACGGAACGCGGGCGCCGCAAGCGACTCCGCGACGACGGCCGCGAAGCGGCGGGCCCTGTGGTCCGTTCCCGCAGCTCACCGGGAGTCTTTCAACCGACGAGCTACGGACTTGAGGTCTAGCAGGTCCGGCTCTCCTTCAAGTTGGCGGGCCTGCCAGGACTTGCGGGCGGCACTTTCGGCCAGGGCCAAATCGTCAGCCAGTAGGGGAGTCTCGCACAGGTCAAGGAACCCCTCGAGCGCAATACCGGCGGAGATCCCTTCCCCTCCCACAGCCGTTCTCAGGGCCTCTCGGTACCACATTCGGGCTTCGTCCGGGCTTCCCTGGGCCGCGCAAGTGGCCGCGATGTGTCGCTGCGCCACGTAGCGCGTGTAGTCGCCCGAACTGACGTCAAGCGCTTTCAGCCAGTCCTCTCGGGCGCCGACAAGGTCACTCATCGATTCTCGGATCATCCCGCGCAGGACGAGCACTTCGCCAACGTGGCCATAATCAGAATTCAGGATGGAATCGATCTGCGCGAAGGCCGCCTCGTAGTTGCGGGTGAACCAAGCCTTCGTGATCTTGGCTTGTACTTCACGCCACGAGGTCAGTCGAGGATCGGGCACTTGTCGGCGTCCCATTCGCCGTCGCGGCGCTCACAGCCCAGTTTGCAATCAAGGCAGGGCTTGACAGGGCCGAAATCCGGATTCACAAGCCAGGGAGAGTCTCTGCACAACTCGAATAGCCTCCAGCAGACACCCCGCTCTCGCGGTCGAGTGATCACGGCAACGAGCACGCCACAGGCGAGGACGACCCAAGCGACGACGACCACCGGATGGGGAATCGGGGCCGGCAACGGGATCGCAAGTTGAGTCCCCGATGGATCGGTGAACATCGTCGGTCGATTGTCAACGTACTGATAGAAATTGGGGCCCTCTCGCAAGGCGACCGGGTCCTCGCTGGCCCACCGGCCGGTTGCTGGCTGGTAGTATCTCGCCCTGTGATAGCTTGACGTCGACTCGGGGTCGGGCTCCCGCCCAGTAAACCCGTAGAGCCCCGGCGTCCCCACCAGCGCGTTGCCCCAGGCGTCGTACTCGATCGCCTGTGTGACCGCGCCCGCTGCGCTCGTGTGCTTCTGGATGCTTCCGAGCGCGTCGGCGTGGTAGTAGGTCAGGGTGCCTGCTGCGTCCTGGGCCAGCGGTTCGTCGATGCCCGGGCCGTGGATGATGTCGAGTGTCGTGCCGCCCGTCCGGCGCATCCAGTCTTCCCCGTCATAGACAAAGCGGTAGAGGGTGCCACCGGCGTCCTTTTCTACGCGGCGGTCCAGCGGGTCGTACCGGAACGTCGCTTGCGTCGCGCCGTTCTTCTTCACCTCTACGAGCCGGTTTTCGGCATCCCAGACGTAGACCCAGGTGTCGGCTCCCTGCACCTTCTGGGTCGTGTTGCCGTTCTCGTCGTAGTCGTAGGTCGCTGTCGCGGGGCTCGTCGTGTTGACCTGGTAGGTGTTCGTCCTGACGTTGCCGCTCGAGTCCGTCGCTTGCACCGTGAACTGCTGCGGGGTCGAGCCGCTGGCCGGCGCCGTGCCTGCGAACGCATTGCTCGCCGTCGTCTGGGCCGGGGTCGAGCTGACCGTGACCGACGCCGCTTCGTTCGTGCTCCCCTCGACCGCGATGCTGCCACCCGCCACCGCCGTCTGAAGCTGGTTCAGGGTGTCGTAGGTCGAGAGAGTGGCCGTGACTCCGCTCGCGTCGGCT
>WYBL01000068.1 GCA_011526565.1 Acidobacteriota bacterium
ATGAGTGGTCGGGCCACGCTCCATTCGGAGCGTGCGGAGGTCACCATGCCCTCCCGTTCCGCCTCGGCTCTCCACTTCAACAGCCGCCGAGAGGTGCTCTCGGGGGCTTTTTCAACGGCCTGCTAGGAGATCGCCATGGCCTACGAGTTCGAGACGCTGAAGGTCGAGGTCAAGGACGGGGGAGTGGCCGTGCTCACGGTCAACCGCCCCGACAAGCTCAACGCGCTCTCGTCGGTGGTGATGCGCGAGCTGGAAGCGGCGTTCGCCGCCTTCCGCGAGGACGCTGCCGTGCGCGGCGTGATCGTCACTGGCGCGGGCGCCAAGGCCTTCGTCGCGGGCGCCGACATCGGCGAGCTGGCGACCCAGACGTCGCTCCAGGGCCGCGACATCGCGCGCAAGGGACAGGGGATCTTCGATCGCGTCGAGAACCTCGGCAAGCCGGTGATCGCCGCGGTCAACGGCTTCGCGCTGGGCGGCGGCTGCGAGCTGGCGCTCGCGTGCCACGTCCGCGTCGCCTCGGAGAACGCGAAGATCGGCACCCCCGAGGTGAAGCTGGGCCTGATCTGCGGCTACGGCGGCACCCAGCGCCTGCCGCGCCTGGTCGGCCGCGGGCGCGCGCTCGAGATCCTGCTCACCGGCGACCCCGTGGACGCCGCCGAGGCGTACCGGATCGGGCTCGTCAACAAGGTGGTCCCGCAGGACAAGCTGCTCGAGGAGAGCGAGGCGCTGCTGCGCAAGATGCTGGGCAACGGCCCCGTGGCGCTGCGCTACACGCTCGACGCGGTGAACGCCGGGCTCGGCATGACGCTCGCCGACGGCCAGGACCACGAGGCGACGCTGTTCGGCGTGCTGTGCGCGACCGACGACAAGCGCGAGGGGACACAGGCCTTCCTCGAGAAGCGCAAGGCCGCGTTCTCGGGGAAGTAGGAGGCGGCGGTGGCCGGGCGCGCGAGGAACACGGCGACGAAGCAGCGGAGCGAGCAGCGGGAGTCCGCCCGCGGCCTGCGCGTCGCGATCCTGCGCGCCCGCTTCAACGCGCAGGTCGTCGACGGCCTGACCTGGGGCGCGTGCGCCGAGCTGAAGGAGCTGGGCGCGCGCGCGCAGGACGTCGAGGTGATCGACGTGCCCGGCGCGTTCGAGCTGCCGCAGGCCGCCCTCGCCGCGGCCCGCAGCGGGCGCTTCGACGCGATCGTCGCGCTCGGCGCGGTGATCCAGGGCGGCACCGACCACTACGAGCACGTCGCCCGCGAGGCCGCGTCGGGCCTGATGCGCGCCGGCCTCGACACCCTGGTGCCGGTCGCCTTCGGCGTCCTGACCGTGCGCAAGGTCGAGCAGGCCGTCGAGCGCTCGGCCCCGGGGCCGGACAACAAGGGCGCCGAGGCCGCCCGCGCCGCGGTCGCGCAGGCGCGGCTGCTGGCCTCGATGCGTCCCGCGAGCCGGCGCAGGAGGCCGTAGCACCTTGGGCTTCCGCAGCAAGGCGCGCGAGTGCGCCTTCCAGATGCTCTACCAGTGGGACCAGTCCCGCGAGCCGATGCCGCGCGTGATGGGCCACTTCTGGAAGCTGCGCGCCAGCACCGACCGCACCCGCGCGCTCGCCGAGGGCCTCGCCCGCGGAGCCCAGGAGAAGCTGCCCGAGATCGACGCGGTGATCGACCGCCACTTGCAGAACTGGCGCTTCGAGCGGCTGGCCGCGGTCGACCTCACCGTGCTGCGGCTCGGCGTGCACGAGCTGATGCACGTACCGGAGACGCCGGGCAAGACCGTGATCGACGAGATGGTCGAGGTGGCGAAGCGCTTCGGCGAAGCGGACTCGCCGGCCTTCGTCAACGGCGTGCTCGACGCGGTCTACCACGAGGTGCGGCAGGAGCCGGCGGCCGAGGGGCAGCGCCCGCGGCGCAAGCGGGAGAAGGCATGAGCGAGATCGAACAGGAACCGCCCGTCCCCGGCTGGGCGGCCGAGTCGGCGACCCGGCTGCAGAAGGCCGAGGCGCTGCGGGCGGCGGGGGTCTCGCCCTACCCGGCGCGTTTCGAGCGCAGCCACAGGCTCGGCGAGATCGTCGCCGCGCACGGCGAGAAGACGCTGGAGCAGCTCGAGGCCGAAGGCCACGCGGTGAAGATCGCGGGCCGCGTGATGCTCAAGCGCGGCCAGGGCAAGGCCAGCTTCGCGACCCTGTCCGACGGCGAGCAGAGCCTCCAGATCTACCTGCGCATCGACGACCTCGGCGAGGAGGACTATCGCCGTTTCGTCGACCTCGTCGACCGCGGCGACTTCGTCGGCATCGAAGGCCGGGTGATGCGGACTCGCAAGGGCGAGCTCACCGTGCAGGCGATCGCCTGGACGTTCCTCTCGAAGGCGCTGCTGCCGCTGCCCGAAAAGTGGCACGGCCTGGCGGACGCCGAGATCCGCTACCGCCAGCGCTACCTCGACCTGGTCAGCAACCCCGACGTCCGGCGCACCTTCGCGAGCCGCAGCGCGATGGTGTCGGCGATGCGCCGCTTCCTCGACGGCGAGGGCTACGTCGAGGTCGAGACGCCGATGATGCAGCCGATCCCCGGCGGGGCGCTGGCGCGGCCGTTCAAGACCCATCACAACGCTCTGGGCATCGACCTCTACCTGCGGATCGCGCCGGAGCTGTACCTGAAGCGGCTGGTGGTCGGCGGCTTCGAGCGCGTCTACGAGATCAACCGCAACTTCCGGAACGAGGGGCTGTCGTCGATGCACAACCCCGAGTTCACGATGCTGGAGTTCTACACCGCGTACTTCGACTGCCGCGACGTGATGGCCATCACCGAGCGGTTGATCGCCGCCGCGGCGGCTCGCGTGCTGGGCGAAGGCGCCGCGGCCAGCTTCGGCGGCAAGCCGCTGTCGTTCGCGGCGCCGTTCCGCCGGCTGCGCATGGTCGACGCGATCGCGGAGGCGCTCGCGCCCGTCGCCGGGCTCGGCTTCACGGCCGACGCGCTGGCGACGCCGCAGGCGATCGAGGCGTTCGTGACGAGCGCTCCGTTCGTCGCTCACTGCCGTGCCCACGACGTCGACGCGGCCGCCTACAAGACGCTCGGTCCCGGCAAGCGCATCGCCCAGCTCTTCGAGGACTTCTGCGAAGAGGCGCTGTGGCAGCCGACGTTCATCATCGACTATCCCGTCGAGATCTCGCCGCTCGCGAAGGCGTGGGAGAAGGACCCGCAGGTGGCCGACCGCTTCGAGCTGTTCGCGGGCGGGATGGAGATCGCCAACGGCTTCTCCGAGCTCAACGACCCGCTCGAGCAGCGCCAGCGCTTCCTCGACCAGATCGCGCAGCGCGAGGGCGGCGACGCCGAGGCGCACCTGATGGACGACGACTACGTGCGCGCGCTCGGCCACGGCCTGCCGCCGACCGGCGGCTGCGGCGTCGGCATCGACCGGCTGGCGATGTTGCTGACCGGCTCGCCGTCGATCCGCGACGTGATCCTGTTCCCGCACATGCGTCCCGAGGCGGGGCGGCCGCAGGAGTGAACCTGCCCTTCGAGCTGCGCGTCGCGCTGCGCTACCTGAGCGCCGGCCGGCGCCAGGCGTTTGTGTCGCTGATCTCGGGCATCAGCGTGGCGGGCGTCGCCGTCGGCGTGATGGCCCTGCTGATCGCGCTGGGCCTGATGACCGGTCTCCAGACCGAGATCCGCTCGCGGATCCTGGGCGCGACTGCTCACGTCAGCATCTTCCGCTCGGGCCAGGACGCCTTCGACGAGTACCGCCTGGTGGCCGACCGCCTGCGCGAGCTGCCGCGCGTGCAGGGCGCGGCGCCGGCCCTGTACGCGAAGGCCCTGCTCTCGAGCCGCACCGGCTCCGGCGTGGCGACGATCAAGGGCGTGATCCCCGCCGAAGAAGCGCAGGTCACGGAGCTGGCGCGCCAGGTGCAGGACGGCAGCCTCGCCGACCTGCGCCAGGTGGAGGGCCAGCCCGACCCGATCCTGCTCGGCCGCGACCTGGCCAACAGCCTCGGCGTCGGGATCGGCGACGTGCTGACGCTGACCTCGCCGAACGGCCGGCTGTCGCCGATGGGCGTGCTGCCGCGGACCGCGAAGCTGCGGGTGGCGGGCACGGTCCGCAGCGGCCTGTTCGAGTTCGACTCGGCCTGGGCCTACGTGCCGCTGGCCACCGCGCAGCGGCTGTTCGACGTCGGCGACCAGGCGGGGCTCGTGCAGGTCAAGGTCGACGACATGTACGCGGTGCGCGAGATCGCGCCGGCGCTGCTGGAGGCGCTGGGCGAGGGCTACGTCGCCAACGACTGGATCCGGATGAACGAGAGCCTGTTCTCCGCGCTATGGCTGGAGAAGACGGCGATCGGCATCACGATCGGGCTGATCGTCGCGGTGGCCGCCCTCAACATCGTCGCCACCCTGGTGCTGATGGTGATGGAGAAGCACAAGGACATCGGCATCCTGATGGCGATGGGCTGCACCCGCGCCATGGTTTCGCGGGTGTTCATGCTGCAGGGCACGGTGATCGGCGCCGTGGGCACCGCGGTCGGCGCCGTGCTCGGGATCGGCGCCTGCTGGGTGCTCGACACGTACAAGCTGCTGCAGGTGCCGCAGGACGTGTACCAGATCTCCCACGTGCCGTTCCGGCTGCTGCCCGCCGACGCGACGCTCGTGATCGCGGGCGCGCTCGCGATCTGCTTCCTGGCCACCCTCCACCCGGCCCGCGGGGCGTCGTCGCTGGACCCCGCCACGGCGCTTCGCTACGAATGATCGAAGCCTGCGGCGTCGTCAAGGGCTATCGCACGCCCGCCGGCTACCTGAAGGTCCTCGACGGCCTCGAGCTGTCGGTGGCGGCGGGCGAGATGGTGGCGGTGGTCGGGGCCTCGGGAGTGGGGAAGTCGACGCTGCTCCACGTTGTCGGCGCGCTCGACCGGCCGGAGGCCGGCAGCGTGACCGTCGCCGGTCGCGACCTCGCCTCGCTCTCCGCGGACGGCCTCGCCGCGTTCCGCAGCGCGGAGATCGGCTTCGTGTTCCAGTTCCACCACCTGCTGCCCGAGTTCACGGCGCTCGAGAACGTGATGATGCCGATGCTGATCGCACGGCGCAGCGAAGCCGAGGCGAAGGCCGCGGCCCTGGCGCTGCTCGGCGAGATGGGGGTCGCGGAACGCGCCGAACACCGGCCGGCGATGTTGTCCGGCGGGGAGCAGCAGCGGGTCGCCGTGGCGCGGGCGCTGGTGCGGCAGCCGAAGGTGCTGCTGGCCGACGAGCCGAGCGGCAACCTGGACCGCGAGACGGGCGACCGACTGCACGACCTGCTCAGGCGTCTGAATCGGGAGAGGGGGCTGACGATCCTGGTGGTGACCCACAACGAACGGCTCGCCGCGGCTTCGGACCGGGTGCTGCGGATCGAGGCCGGCCGCCTCGGGGCCGCTCCCGGCGCGATCGGCTAGAATTCCCGAGCCCCTATGTTCGAGCGATACACCGAGCGCGCCCGGCGGGTCATCTTCTTCGCCCGCTACGAAGCGAGCCAGCTCGGCAGCCCTTCCATCGAGACCGAGCACCTGCTGCTGGGCCTGATCCGCGAGGGCAAGGGCCTGACCTCCCGCATCTTCGCCAAGAGCCACCTCTCGATGGAGGCGATCCGCAAGGAGATCGAGGGCCGCGCGGTGCACCGCGACAAGGTCTCGACCTCGGTCGACATCCCGCTCTCGCTGGAGTCGAAGCGCGTGCTCTCGTTCGCCTCGGAGGAGGCGGAGCGGATGCTCCACAACTACATCGGGACCGAGCACGTGCTGCTGGGCCTGATGCGCGAGGAGCACAGCGTCGCCGCCGCGATCCTGAGCGAGAAGGGCATGCGGCTCGGCGCGGTGCGCGACGACATCGTCGGCCTGCTCAACGAGAAGTCGAGCGCGGGCAAGGCCAAGGAGACGCCGCTGCTCTCCGAGTTCTCGCGCGACCTGACCGAGGCCGCCTCGCGCGGCGTGCTGGACCCGCTGGTCGGCCGCGACGAAGAACTGGTGCGGGTGATCCAGGTGCTGTGCCGTCGCACCCGCAACAACCCGGTGCTGATCGGCGAGCCCGGCGTCGGCAAGACCGCGCTGGTGGAGGGCCTCGCCAACCGCATCGTGCAGGGCGACGTGCCGGCCTACCTGGCCGAGAAGCGCATCTTCGCCCTCGACATCTCGCTGATCGTCGCCGGCACCAAGTACCGCGGCCAGTTCGAGGAGCGGCTCAAGACGATCATGCGCGAGCTGACCGAGAACCGGAACATCGTCATCTTCATCGACGAGCTGCACACGCTGGTGGGCGCGGGCTCGGCCGAGGGCTCGCTCGACGCGGCCAACATCCTGAAGCCGGCGCTCTCGCGCGGCGAGATCCAGTGCATCGGGGCGACGACACCGACCGAGTACCGGAAGCACATCGAGAAGGACCGCTCGCTGGAGCGGCGCTTCCAGGCGGTCAAGGTCGCCTCGCCGACGGAAGAGGAGACGATCCAGATCCTGCGCGGGATCAAGGACCGCTACGAGAAGTTCCACCACGTCACCTACACCGAAGAGGCGCTGGAGGCGGCGGTCTACCAGTCGAGCCGCTACATCCCCGACCGCTTCCTGCCCGACAAGGCGATCGACCTGCTCGACGAGGCGGGCAGCCGGGTCAAGCTGCGCGAGGTCGAGGTGCCGCAGGAGGAGCCGGAGTTCACGCGCAAGGTTCGGCTGGTCGTCGACCGCGGCGCCGAGCCCGACCCGCGCGGGCTCTCGGTGTTCCGCGACGAGGAGAGCGCCCAGCGCGAGAACGTGCAGATCTTCCGCGAGCACTGGGAGCTGGGCGGCGCCGCGCCGCGGCCGGTCGTCAAGGCCGACGTGGACGAGGTCGTCTCCAAGTGGACGGGTATCCCGATCACCGCGGTCAAGGAAGAAGAGTCGGCCAAGCTGCTGCGGATGGAGGAGGAGCTGCACAGGCGGGTGATCTCGCAGGACGCGGCGATCTCCGCCGTGGCGCGGGCGATCCGCCGCACCCGGGCCGGGCTCAAGAACCCCAACCGCCCGGTCGGCTCGTTCCTGTTCCTGGGCCCGACCGGCGTCGGCAAGACCGAGGTCGCGCGCTCGCTGGCCTCGTTCCTGTTCGGCTCGGAGCGGGCGCTGGTGCGCTTCGACATGTCGGAGTACATGGAGAAGCACTCGGTCTCCAAGCTGATCGGCTCGCCCCCGGGCTACGTCGGCCACGAGGAGGGCGGCCAGCTCACCGAGCGCGTCAAGCGCAACCCCTACTGCGTGGTGCTGCTCGACGAGATCGAGAAGGCCCACCCCGACGTCTTCAACATCCTGCTGCAGGTGTTCGAGGACGGCCGGCTGTCGGACGGGCTCGGCAACGCGATCGACTTCAAGAGCTCGATCCTGATCATGACCTCGAACATCGGCGCCCGCTTCATCGAGAAGCGGGGGCGGATGGGCTTCAGCTCGGGCGAGGCCCACGACACGCACGAGCGCATCGACGAGCTGGTGCGCGGCGAGGTCAAGCGCACCTTCAACCCCGAGTTCATCAATCGAATCGACGAGATCGTGGTCTTCCAGGCGCTGGGGGAAGGCGACCTGGAGGCGATCACCCGCATGCTTGTCGAGCAGCTCAACGAGAACCTGAAGGCGAAGGCGCTGGCGATCGGCATCGACGATCCCGGCGTCCGCTTCATCCTCGAGCGCACCCTGGGCGACCGCAGCTACGGCGCCCGCCCGCTGCGCCGCGCGATCCAGCGGTTGATCGAGGACCCGCTCTCGGAGGCCTTCATCCGCGGGCAGATCCTGTCGGGGGTGCCGATCCGCGTCTCCGTCCACGACGGGCAGCTCTGGTACTGGCAGGGGGCGAACGGAGGGGCACTCTCGGCATGAAGCGCACGGTCCGGGCCGCGGCCCTCGCGGCCCTCGTCTACGGGCGCGCCCTGTACGCCCAGGTCGAGCCCGAAGCTCCGCTGATCGAGCGCGTCGACCTCCAGGGCAACCAGTTCCTGCAGAAGGACACGCTGCTCTTCTACGTCCACACCAAGGCGGGCGAGGCGCTCGACGAGATCAAGCTCAAGGAGGACTTCCGGCGCCTGTGGGACACCGGCTTCCTGGAGGACATGTCGCTGCAGGTGGTCGACGGGCGCAGCGGCAAGGTCGTCGTGTTCCGGGTCCAGGAGCGCAAGCGGGTCCAGATCGTCGACTACCGCGGCATCAAGGCGATCACGACCTCGAACATCGACGACAAGCTGAAGGAGAAGGAGGCGCAGCTCCGGATCGACAGCTTCTACGACCTGGCCAAGGCCCGCCGCGTCGAGGCGATCATCCGCGAGATGCTCGACGAGAAGGGGCGGCCGTTCGCGACCGTCACCCACACGGCGCGCACCCTGGGCGGCGCCGGCGTCCAGGTCACCTTCACGGTCGACGAGGGGCCCAAGGCCAAGGTCAAGTCGATCGCGTTCGAGGGCAACGAGCGCTTCGGCGACGGCCGCCTGCGGCGCCAGATGAAGAAGATCAAGAAGACCGGCTTCTGGAACTTCTCCTGGCTGCTGGGCAAGACCACCTACACCCGCGAGAAGTGGGGCGAGGACCAGGAGAACATCCGCGAGTTCTACCTGAACCACGGCTACGTCTCGGCCCAGGTGGGCGAGCCGAAGATCACCTACACCGACGGCAAGTCGGGCTTCTTCAAGAAGAAGCCGATCAAGTGGGCGCACCTCGAGATCCCCGTCACCGAGGGCGACCAGTACCGCGTCGGCGAGGTGAAGATCGACGGGATGACGGTGTTCCAGCCCGACCTGGTGCTGCCGATCTTCAAGATCAAGCCCGGCGACGTCTACAAGGAGTCGCGGATCAAGAAGGGCTACGAGAAGCTGCGCGACGCCTACGGCGCGCAGGGTTACTTCCAGTGGACCGCGCTGACCCAGCGCACGCCCGACCCGGAGCGCAAGGTCGTCGACCTCGTGCTCAAGATGGACGAGGACAAGCGCTACTTCGTCGGCCGCATCAACTTCACCGGCAACGAGACGACCCGCGACAAGGTGATCCGCCGCGAGGTCTACATGACCGAGGGCGACGTCTTCAACACCGAACTGCTGAAGCTCTCGATCAAGCGCATCAACCAGCTCGGCTACTTCAAGCCGATGGAGGGCATCCCGCAGCTCACCCAGAGCCCGCTCGGCGACGACAAGCTCGACGTCACCTTCAAGGTCGAGGAGCAGAACCGCAACCAGTTCACCTTCGGCGGCGGCGTCTCGGGGCTGGAAGGCACCTTCATCAACCTCGCCTTCTCGACCTCGAACTTCCTGGGCCTCGGAGAGACCTTCCAGATCTCGGCGCAGAGCGGGCGCCGCACCAAGGTCTACCAGCTCGCGGTCACCGAGCCCTACTTCCTGGACCGCCCGATCACGGCGGGCTTCGACGTCTACCGGCGGCGCCTCGAGTACCAGACCTTCGCCGGCGAGAACCTGCAGGGCTACGTCGACGACCGCACCGGGTTCAGCCTCACGACCGGCATCCCGCTCGGCCGCTTCACCCGGCTGTTCGCCTCGTACGCGTACGAGGTGATCAAGATCGAGAACTCGGAAGAGGTGCTGGACGACCCGGGGCTGTTCGACCCGACGATCCCGCTGTTCAACAACCCGTTCCTGTTCGACGACCTCGGCAAGCGCCGCGAGAGCCGGCTGACGCCGTCGCTCGTCTACAACACCGTCGACAACCCGTACACGCCGCGCTCCGGCTGGAAAGTGACGGCCACGACCCAGCTCACGGGCGGCCCGCTGGGCGGCACGCTGGACTACGTGCGGCCGATCCTCGAGGCCATCTACTACAAGCCGCACATGCGCAAGACCGCGCTGGGCCTGCGCGCGGAGGTGTCGTTCATCCGGCCGTTCAACGAGACCGCGGCCATCAACCCGGAGACGGGGCTGCCGACGCTGCCGTTCTACCAGCGCTTCTTCATGGGCGGCGAGAACCAGATCCGCGGCTACAACCTGCGCACCGTCGGCCCGCGCGACGCCAACGGCTACGCCATCGGCGGCAACAAGTCGCTCCTGTTCAACGCCGAGTACTACTGGGACATCGCGGGGCCGCTTCGCGCGCTGCTCTTCTTCGACGCGGGCCAGGCGTTCCTGGAGGGCGAGCGCTTCGAGGTCCGGAAGCTCCGCACCTCGACCGGCGCCGAGATGCGCTTCGTGATGCCCGTGCTCAACGTGCCGTTCCGGCTGATCTACGCCTGGAACCCGCACCGCGACGAGTTCCAGCCCAAGACCACGTTCAAGTTCGCCGTCGGGACCACGTTCTGACGGGCCGTTCCATTCAAGGAGAAATCATGACGAAGAGCCTCACCCTGCTGCTGCTGGCCGCGGCGCCCGTCGCGTTCGCGCAGGAGCCCGCCGCCGCGGGGCTGCCCGCCAAGGCGCCCAAGATCGCGGTCATCGACATGACCCGGGTCTCGAACGAGAGCCTGCTCGGCAAGAGCTACGCGCAGAAGATCGAGAACCTGCAGAACGAGATCGGCGCGGAGGCGACCAAGAAGCAGAACGAGCTGAACAAGCTCGACACCGCGATCAAGGCGCTGCGCGACGAACTGGAAAAGCAGGCCAACGTGCTCTCGCCCGAGGGCGCGGAGAAGAAGCAGCAGGAGATCGTGCGCAAGACCCGCGAGCGCCAGGCGTTCGTCGAGGACTCCCAGGCCGAGCTGGCCCGGATGCGCGAGCGCGCGCAACAGCAGGCCGCGCAGTTCAACAACGAGTTCCAGCTCAAGATCCGGCCGATCGTCGAGGCGGTGGCCAAGGACAAGGGCGTCGACATCCTGCTCGACTCGCAGGCCGCGCTGGCGGTGACCAAGGAGTACGACGTCTCGCGCGACGTCATCGTCAAGGCGGACGACGCCGAGCGCGCGGCCAAGCCCAAGCCCGCGGCGGCCCCGGCCGCTTCGCCGGCGGGCAACTAGCCCCGCCGGCGCCGACCCCGGGCGGCGCTCGGCCCACGAGGCCGACGCCGCCCGGATTCGTCCATTCCGAGGGGGCATTGCAGACGATCGACATCGGCCGCCTGATCCGCCAGATCCCCAGCCAGTACCCGTTCGTGCTGGTCGACCGGGTGCTGGACCACGACGACTCCGGGCTGCGGGCGATCAAGGGCGTCACCGGCTCGGAGGAGTTCTTCGAGGGCCACTTCCCGGGCGCCCCGGTGATGCCCGGGGTGCTGATCCTCGAGAGCCTCGCGCAGGCGGCGGGAATCTGGCTGCTGAACGAGGCCGGGGACCCGAGCCTGCTCGAGGTCCACGTCGTCGGCATCGACGGCGCCAAGTTCCGGCGCCAGGTGCTGCCGGGGGACCGGCTGTCGATCGACGTGCGGGTGCTGCGCCGCCACGGCCCGCTGTGCAAGGTGCGCGGCGAGGTCCGCTCGGGCGACGCCCGCGTCGCGGAGGCGACCCTGTTCCTGCGCGTCGTCGCGCTGCCGCGGCCCGAGGTCGACCCGACGGCCCGGGTGGCGGCGGGCGCCCGGCTCGGCGCCGGCGTCCGCGTCGGCCCCTACTGCGTGGTCGGCCCCGAGGTCGAGCTCGGCGCCGGCACCGTGCTCGAGTCGCACGTCGTGCTCGGGGGGCACACGCGGGTGGGCCGCGACAACCGCTTCTACCCGTTCGCCACGGCGGGGCTCGCGCCGCAGGACCTCAAGTTCCACGGCGAGGCCTCGCGCCTCGAGATCGGCCACCGCAACACGTTCCGCGAGTGCTGCACGATCCACGTCGGCACCGAAGGCGGCGGCGGCGTGACCCGAATCGGCTCCGACAACCTCGTGATGGCCTACGCCCACGTGGCCCACGACTGCCAGGTCGGCGACCACGTGATCTTCGCCAACCACGCCGCGCTGGCGGGCCACGTGGAGGTCCAGGACTGGGCGACCGTCGGCGCCTACTCGGGCGTGCACCAGTTCTGCCGCGTCGGCACCCACGCCTTCATCGGCGGCGGCACCATCGCCACCCAGGACGTGCTGCCGTACTCGAAGACGGTCGGCAACCGCGCATGCCTCTACGGCGTCAACACCGTCGGCCTGCAGCGGCGCGGCCTCTCGCGCGAGGCGATCGCGGCCGTGCGCCAGGCGTTCCGGCTGCTGATGTCCTCGAAGCTGCCGACCTCGGAAGCCGTGCGGAAGATCGAGGCCGAGTGCCCGGCGACGGCGGAGGTCGCGACCCTGCTGGCCTTCGTGCGCCAGAGCCAGCGCGGCGTGATCACCCGTCGCCGGCGCGCGGGCGGCGCCGAGGACGAAGCCGAGGACTGAGCGCTTGGAGCGCCCGGAGTCGCTGGGGCTGATCGCCGGCAACGGCCGCTTCCCGTTCCTGGTCGCCCGCGCCGCTCGCGCTCGCGGCCGCCGGGTGGTGGCCCTCGCCATCCGCGAGGAGGCGTTTCCGGAGCTGCAGGCCGAGGTCGACGAGTGGCACCCGATCGGGCTCGGCCAGCTCGGCAAGGCGGTGGCGACGCTGAAGGCCGCGGGCGTGCGCGAGGCCGTGATGGCGGGCCAGGTCAAGCACCGCCAGATCTTCGCGGGCATCGTGCCGGACCTGACCCTGATGGGGGTGCTGGCGCGGCTCGCGTTCAAGAACACCGACAGCCTGATCGGAGCCGTGGCCGACGTCTTCGAGCGCGAGGGCATCCGCCTCGCCTCCAGCGTCGAGCTGCTGACGGACCAGCTCGCGACGACCGGCCGGATGACGCGCCGCGGGCTCTCCGCCGACGAGGAGAAGGACGTGCGGTACGGGGTTCGCATCGCGCGAGTGCTCTCGGGGCACGACCTGGGCCAGACCGCCGTGGTGAAGTCGCAGGCCGCGGTCGCGCTCGAGGCGATGGAAGGGACGGACGAGGTGATCCGCCGCGCGGGCCGCATCGCCGGGCCGGGGTGCAGCGTCGTCAAGGTGGCGAAGCCGAAGCAGGACATGCGCTTCGACGTGCCGGTCGTGGGGCCGGGCACGCTGCAGGCGATGGCCGAGGCGCAGGCGCGGGTGCTGGCCGTCGAGGCGGGCCGCACGCTGCTGCTCGACCGCCCCGCGTTCATCGCGGCGGCGGAGGCGGCCGGCATCACCGTGTGGGGCATCGAGGAGGGGGAGTGAGCGAGGCGATCCGAGTCGGCGTGGTCGGCACCGGGGCCCTGGGACAGCACCACGCCCGGGTCTACGCGAGCACGCCCGGCGCTCGCTTCGTGGGCGCGTTCGATCAGCAGGTGGCGCGAGGCCGCGAGGTCGCGGTGCGGCACGGCGGGCGCGGCTTCGAGAGCCTCGCCGAGCTGCTCGCGGAGTGCGACGCCGTGTCGGTCGCAGTGCCCACCGTCGACCACCTCGCGGTGGCTCGCGCCGCGCTCGAGGCGGGCTGCGACGTGCTCGTCGAGAAGCCGCTGGCCGCAAGCCTCGCCGAGGCCGATGCGCTGATCGCCGCCGCCGAGGCCGCGGGCCGCATCCTCCAGGTGGGCCACATCGAGCGCTTCAATCCCGCCGCCGACCTGCTCTTCCGAGGCGGGGCCCCGCGTTTCGTCGAGGTCCACCGCCTCGCCCCGTTCACGCCGCGCAGCCTCGACATCGACGTCGTGCTGGACCTGATGATCCACGACCTCGACATCGTCCTGGCGCTCGACGGCAGCGAGGCGGTCCAGGTGGACGCGGTCGGCGTCCCGGTGCTGACGCCCAAGGTCGACATCGCCAACGCCCGGTTGCGCTTCGGTTCGGGCCTGATCGCGAACCTGACCGCCAGCCGGGTTTCCGCCGAAAAGGTCCGCAAGTTCCGGGTGTTCCTGCCGAAGACCTACGTCTCGGCCGACTTCGTGGGCCGGGAGGCGGTGATCTACCGCCTCAACGACCGCAACGGTCAGCCGGACATCGAGGTCGAGCGGGCGAGCGCACCCAACGAGGAGCCGCTGGCCCGGCAGCTCGCCTCCTTCGTCCAGGCCGTCGCCGCCCGGACGCCCCCGGTCGTCTCCGGGCACGACGGTCGCCGGGCGCTGGCCCTGGCCGAGACCATCCTGGAGCGCATCCGCTCCTGAGCATCCCCGCAAGTTCTTGTGTGAACTTGTGATAGGTACCACAATGGGGTGGGGCGGCGTTTGGCTCCCCTGGCGCGTCCAAGTAAGATAGGGGTTTCGCTGGGGAGCGCCTTCGAGCAGGATGGATCGTTTCGACCGCCGACAGGGCTTCCTCGCTTCAGCGCTCATTCACCTGCTCGCGATGTCCCTGCTCCTCTCCACTTCCGGCCGCGACCTGCGCCTGCCGCTCCCCGAGCCGGCGGAGACGCCCGAGGTCCGCAGCCGGGTGTTCCTTCCGCCGCCCGCGGCGCTGGCCGAAGTGATGCCGCGGCCCGCGCCGCCTCCGGCACCCCGGCCGGTGTCCACCCCGCCTCCGCCTCCCACGGAAGCGGGGAAGGACCGCATCAGCGTGGGGGCGCCATCGGACCGGCGGGCGGAACGGCTGATCCTGCGCCGCGAGGACGACCTGACGCAGGTGCCGAAGGGGACCCGCGAGGGCGACGGAGCCGACAAGCCGCAGATCGCCCAGGCCGACCGCCAGCCCGCGCCGCAGGCGGCAGCGCAGCCGACCCCCTTCCAGGTGGACGGGCCCGAGAGCCGGCGGGCCGGCGGGCTGCGGTTGCCGCTGCCGCCAGGAAACGGCAACGTGCCGGTCGGCCCCCCGCGCGACGCCAGCGCGCGCCCGCTCTCTTCGGCGGTGCAGGAGAGCCTGGAGCGCCGGATGCGGGCGGCGGGGCCGGCGGGCCTGGCCACGGGAACGGGCCGGCAGATGGGGCCGCTGTTCTTCGACGACCAGGGGGCCGACTTCACCGCCTGGTTCAACCACTTCAAGAACGAGGTCTACCGCAACTGGATCGTGCCGCAGGCAGCGATGATGGGCTTCCTCGGTCACGTCGACATCACGTTCACGCTGGACCGCGCCGGAAAGATCACGGACCTGCGGATCGTCAAGAGCTCCGGCACGCCCTCGCTCGACCGCGCGGCACAGAACGCGCTGCTCGGGTCCCAGTTGCTCGCGCTGCCGGCCGACTACGCGCCGCCCAGCGTGACGATGGCCGTGACCTTCTACTACGGGGACGGACCGGTCGGCTCGTGAGCCCCTGGGTCCGGATGGAACAGGGCGCGCGGCGCAAGGCCCGCAGCGCCCGCTGGTCGCTCGTGCGCCGCGCGATGGGCGGTCGCCGCTCCGCGACCTGGCGGCAGTCGCTGGTGGCGCTGTTCGCGGCGTCCGTCTCGCTGGCCGCCTCGTGCCGCAGCTCGGCGCCTGCGGTGGTGCCGGAGGCCCCGCGAGCCGCGCCCTCGACGTCGCCGGCCCCTGCATCCGCGCCCGCCCCGGCGCCGGGACCGTGGGAGGCGGGGCTCGGTCCGGACCCGATCCGGGTCGGCGTGCTGACCTCGGCGAAGCGCGCCACGCTGGGAGCCGACGCGGGCCTCGACGTGTGGGTCGCGCGGGCGCCGGGGGAGTGGGGGCAGCCCGTTCGAGCGGCCCGCATCACGGCGCTCCCGAGCGGCGCCGCGATCGCACCGGGCTACCGCGTGCAGGTCGCGAGCCTGATGGACAAGGCCGCCGCCGAGGCGATGGCCCGCAAGGTCGGCGCCACGACCCACCGCGAGGCGCTCCTCCAGTGGAGCGAGCCGTCGCGCACCTGGCAGGTGAGGGTCGGTCCCTTCGCGACCCGCGAGGAGGCGGTCCTCTTCACGGGCACGCTCTCGCGCGAGGGTTTCGGCGGCAGCTTCGTCGTGCCCGAGGGCGCCGGCGCCCCCGGCAAGCTGCGGATCGTGGAGACCGGGGAAGAGGTCTTCGGCGTGCGTGTGCGCGCTGCCGCGGCCGACGAGTTCGTGGCCGTCGGGGCCGATCCCTATCGCGGCGGCTTCGAGCTGCGGGCGACGCCCGAGGGCACGCTCACCGCCATCAACGTCCTGCCGCTCGAGGAGTACCTGCGCGGCGTGGTGCCGAACGAGCTCTCGCCGAACGCGTTCCCGGAGCTCGAGGCGCTGAAGGCCCAGGCCGTGGCCGCGCGGACCTACGCCGCGCGCAACCGCGGCCAGTTCGAGTCGCTCGGCTACGACATCTGCGCCACGCCCACCTGCCAGGTCTATCGCGGCCAGGGCACCGAGCACCCGCTCACCGACCAGGCGATCGCGGAGACCCGCGGCCTCGTGGTGACGCACGCAGGGCGGCCGATCAACGCCCTGTACACCTCGACCTGCGGCGGCCACACGGAACACGGCGCGCAGGTGTTCAAGGGCGGCGATCCCGCGCCCTACCTCGCGGGAGTCGCGTGCGTGCCGGAGCAGGGCGCCTGGGCCACGCTGCGCACGACGACGGTTCCGGCCCGCCTCGGTCCGGAGGGGACCGAAGGCGGTGACCGCGCGCGGGATGCCGCGTTGCTGGTGGCGCTCGGCGTCTTCGGAAACGCGCGGCTGGCGGCCGGTGGCCTCGACGGGATCGCCACGGACGAGGAGGTCCGGGGCTGGACCAGCCGCCTCGTCGCCGCCCTCAAGCGGCGCGGCTGCGAGAGCGCCGCCACGGCCCCGCTGAACCGCCGCCGCAACGCGTTCCTCCACGTCGTCTCCAGCCTGTGCTGGCAGGAGCGCGGCGAACGCC
The DNA here is from genome assembly GCA_011526565.1 of Acidobacteriota bacterium. Lineage (GTDB taxonomy): Bacteria > Acidobacteriota > Vicinamibacteria > Fen-336 > Fen-336 > WYBL01. The sequence continues at coordinate 16,569 of WYBL01000068.1, forward strand.
TGCTCGCGCCGCGCGACGCGGAGTACCTGCTCCAGGTCGAGGACGCGGCGGGCTTCGGCGGCGAGGCCGAGCGTCGCGCCGCGGCGGTCCTGCTCGGGTTCGCCGTGGTGGCCCCCGACGCCGGCAACCGGCTGCGGCCCGAGGCCCCGCTGACGCGGGCCGAAGCCGCCGGCCTGCTGGCCCGGGCGGCGCTCGAGGCGGGGCCGCCCGCGCTCGTCTCGGGGCTGTTCCGCGGCCTGGAGCAGGGGCAACTCTCGCTGCAGGTCGGCGACGAGGTGCGGTCGGTGCCGGTGGCGCCGGACGCGCGGCTGTTCCGCGCCTACGAGGGCCGCGCGCTCCCGGCCTCGGCGCTGCTGCTGACGATCGGCGACCGCGTCCGCCTGGTGCAGGAAGCGGGACGGGCCGTGTACCTGGACGTGGAGCAGACGCGGCTCGGCGCCGCGGCCGATCGCAGCTCGCGCCTCTATCGTTGGGAGGTGCGGCTGACGCCGGCGGACGTGGAGAAGGCCGTGGCGCGTTACGGCGCGCCGGGCGCCGTGCGCGACCTGAAGGTGCGGCAGCTCGGCGTCTCGGGCCGCGTGCTCGAGCTCGACGTCGTCGGCGCCGAGCGCACGCTGAGCCTGTCCGGGCTGCAGGTGCGCTGGGGCCTCGGGCTGCGCGAGAACCTGTTCGTGATCGACCGCGAGTACGGCGCGGACGGCCAGGTCGCGCGCTTCGTGTTCACCGGCAAGGGGTGGGGGCACGGTGTCGGGCTCTGCCAGGTCGGGGCCTTCGGGCTGGCCCGGGCCGGCGCGAAGTTCGACGCCATCCTGCGCCACTACTACCGGGGCGTCACGGTGCAGCCCGCCCGCTGAACGGGGAAGCGGCTACAATGCCGCTGCCATGAGCACGGCCCCGCTGCCCAAGCGCCTCGAGGCGTTCGCCGTGGAGGGAGGGCTGCGCGGGACGCTCGCGGAGCTGCCGCTGCCCGAGCTGCTCCAGCACCTGCGCCAGACGAAGGCGACCGGCGTGCTCTCCGTGGTCGCGGGCGGCGCGCGCAAGTCGGTCTACATGAAGGACGGGCGGGTCGTGTTCGCCACGTCCAATCTTCCCAACGACCGCCTTGGCGAGATCCTGCTTCGCGAGGGCAAGATCAGCGTCGAGGAGTACGAGGCGTCGATCAAGGCGCTGTCCAAGGGCAAGCGCCAGGGCCGCGTGCTGGTCGAGATGGGCGCGCTGTCGCCGAAGGACTTCTGGGAGGGAGTGCAGTTCCAGGTCCGCGAGATCGTCAACAGCCTGTTCCCGTGGGACGAGGGCCAGTTCCACTTCGAGACCTCCACGCTGCCCGAGAAGGAGCGCATCACCGTGGACCTCGACGTGCGCGACCTGGTGCTGTCGGGCGTGCGCGGCGTGGACGCGGGCGGAGCGCTGGCGCAGCGCTTCCCGGAGCCCTCGGTCGTCATGGAGCGGGTGGCGGGCGAGCCGGACTCGGGGCTCGAGGCCTACGAGCGGCACGTGCTGGGCCTGGTCGACGGCCAGCGGGCGGTCGTCGACGTGTGCCGCGAGAGCGAGATCGGCGACAGCGAGACGCTCAAGGTGCTCTACGCGCTGCAGAGCGTCGGCCTGCTGAAGGGCCGCGGGCGCAAGGTGCACGCGCTCGACTCCGACTTCGTGCCCGAGGACACGGTCGTCTCCGTGGTCCAGTCCTTCAACAACATGTACGCGTACGTCTTCCGCTACATGGTGCGGGAGGTGGGCCCGATCGCGGAGAACGTGCTCGAGAAGTACCTGGGCCAGCTCCGCGAGAGCCGGCGCGACGTGTTCGCCGGCGTCAGGCTGCAGAAGGACGGCACCCTCGACACGGCCCTGCTCGAGCAGAACCTCGACCGCTTCCCCGAGGAGCAGCGCCGGATGCTGCTGGTGGACGCCCTCAACGAGCTGCTCTACGCCGAGCTGCTGGCGGTCAAGCGCACGCTGGGCTCGGACCACGAGGCCAGCATCATCAAGGCCATCCGCGAGAAGTAGCGTGGACCCGGCCGTGCGCGCGCGGCTGCGGGGCAGCGCGTTGATCCTGCTCGCGATCCTCCTGCTCCTCGCCTGGCGCCTGTGGCGGCTCGGCTAGTCGTCGTCGCCGGGCCCACGGCGGCCGGCAAGAGCGACGCCGCGCTGCGCCTGTGCGAGGAGCGCGGGGCGGAGCTCGTCTCCTGCGACTCGCTGCAGGTCTACCGCGGCTTCGACGTGGGCTCCGCCAAGCCGAGCCCCGCGGAGCGGGCCCGGGTGCCTCACCACCTGATCGACGTCGCGGTGCCGGGCGAGGACTTCACTGCGGCGCGCTACCTCGCGGCCGCCCGCGCGGCAATCGCGGACGCCTCCCGGCGCGGGTGCAGCGTCGTCGTGGCCGGGGGCTCGGGGCTGTACCTGCGCGCCCTGCTGCACGGCCTGGCCCCGGCGCCGGAGCGCGACCCCGTGCTGCGGGCGCGGCTCGAGGCGATCTCCGCCCGCTTCGGAGAGCACCGCCTGTGGCGTCACCTGCGCCGGGTCGACCCCGACGCGGCTCGGCGCATCGCGCCCCGCGACCGCATTCGCGTCGTGCGCGCGCTGGAGGTCTTCCACCTGACCGGCCGCCCCCTCTCGGCCCACCACGGAGCGGGGGAGGAGCCCCTGCCCGGGCACGTCACCCGCGTGCTGGTGCTGGACCCCGGCCAGGCGGCGCTGCGGTCCCGGGTCGAGCGGCGGACGGCCGCGATGCTGGAGGCGGGCCTGGTGGACGAAGTGCGAACCCTGCTCGGCCGGTACGGGGACGTGCGGCCGCTGGCCGCGATCGGGTACCGCGAGGTCGTCGCCCACCTCCGGGGGGAGTTGCCTGCGGCGCGGCTCGCCGCCGCGATCACGACCTCGACGATGCGCTACGCCAAGCGGCAGCGGACCTGGTTCCGCCACCAGGTGCCGGGCGCTTCGTGGTTCACGGACCCCGACGCCCTGCTGGCGGCGGCTCGCGCGTGGCTGGACGCGCCGCCTCCAGCCCCGCCCGGAGCTTGACACCCGGAGCCAAAACCCTGCAAAATCAAGTGTTTTGAGTGCAGACACCCGGCTGCTCATCGAGCTGGCCCAGATCCCGCCCGAGGGGCTCGAGATCGACGCGGAACTCGACCGCCCGCGGCTCCACCTGGAGGAAGACGCGGGATTCGACCTGCGCCCCGGCGCCCGCCTCGCCTGTCGTCTCGAGCGGGGCGAAGGGGACTCGGTCCACGTCAAGGGCCGGTTCGACGCCGGCGTCGGCCTCGCGTGCAGCCGCTGCCTCGAGCGCGCGGAGTTCGCGGTGGGCCAGCCGCTCGACGTCTTCTACCTGCCGCGGATCGTGGACCGGACCGTCGACGCGGAAGAAGAAGACGACGTGGAGCTCACCGACCACGACCTCGTCGTCGCCTACTACGACGGCGGGCGCTTCGACCTCGGCGAGCTGGTGCGCGAGCAGATCGTGCTGTCGACGCCGATGAAGCCGCTGTGCCGCGAGGACTGCCGCGGACTGTGCCCGCAGTGCGGGCAGAACCGCAACCACGTCGACTGCGGGTGCCAGCCCGCGGCCGACCCGCGGCTGTCCGGCCTCGCCGGCCTGCTCGGTACCAAGTAGAGTTCGAGACCAGAAACCCGCGGCGGGCCGGAGCGGCCCGCTGCAACAGGAGCGTTTCCGATGCCGAATCCCAAGCGCCGTCACTCCAAGGCCCGCACCGCGACCCGCCGCGCCCACGACCACCTGACCGCCCCGGGCCTGTCGAACTGCCCGAACTGCCACGAGCCGAAGCTCCCGCACCGGGTGTGCCCGCACTGCGGCCACTACAAGGGCAAGCAGGTCGTCGAGGCCAAGGAGGCGTAAGCCCTCCAGGCCGCGATGAACTCCCCTCGCGTCGCCGTCGACGCCCTCGGGGGCGACCACGGCCTCGCCGTGGCGGTCCGTGGTGCCGTCGACGCCGCCCGCGCCTACGGGCTCCGGGTGCTGCTCGTCGGTCCCGAGGACGCCGTCCGCCGCGAAGTCGCGGCGGCGGGCGGGTCCGGGCTGCCGCTCGAGGTGCGCCATGCCCCCGAAGAGGTGGGCATGGCGGAGAAGGTCACCCGCGCGACCCTGAAGAAGCGCTCGTCGATCCTGGTCGCGCTCGAGACCGTGCGCGCCGGGGAAGCGGACGCCTTCTTCTCGGCGGGCAACACCGCGGCGTGCTGGACGATCGCCCGGCTGGTGCTCGGCACCCTCGAAGAAGTCGACCGGCCGGCGCTGGCGGCGGTGATGCCGTCCCGCTGCGGCCAGACCGTGATCCTCGACGTCGGCGCCAACGCCTCGTGCAAGGCGCGCAACCTCGAGGAGTTCGCCCTGATGGGCGACGTCTACGCGCGGGCGATGTTCGGCGTCGAGCGGCCCCGCGTCGGCGTGATGAGCGTCGGCGAGGAGGAGACCAAGGGCAACGAGCTCGTGCGCGAGGTGCACGAGGTGCTCAAGGGCTCCGCGCTCAACTTCTGCGGCAACGCGGAGGGGCGGGACGTCTTCAACGGCCGCTTCGACGTGATCGTGATGGACGGTTTCGTCGGCAACATCGTGCTGAAGGCCAGCGAGAGCCTGGCCGCCCAGCTCATGGAGCTGGTCAAGGGCGAGCTGATGCGGACCCCGATCCGCAAGGCCGGCGCGTTGCTCGCGCGCGGCGCGTTCCGCGACGTCAAGAAGCGAATCGACCCCGCCGAGTACGGCGGCGCGCCGCTGCTCGGCGTGCGCGGGGCCTGCGTGATCGGCCACGGCAGCTCCAGCGCCTACGCCATCCACCACGGCGTGCGGGTGGCCGCCCACTTCCACTCGAGCGGCGTCAACGCCCAGATCGAGCGCGGGCTGCGCGCGCTGGGCGCTCGCAAGACGCCGGCCGCCACCGCGGAGAGCGCATGAGCATCGCTTTCGTCTTTCCGGGCCAGGGTTCGCAGAAGGTCGGCATGGGCCGCGAGCTGGCCGAGGCCTTTGCCGAGAGCCGGGCGGTGTTCGAGGCGGCCGACGGTGCGCTCGGCGAGCCGCTGTCGCGGCTGTGCTTCGAGGGCCCCGAGGCCGACCTGCAGCTCACGGCCAACACCCAGCCCGCGATCCTGACCGCGAGCATCGCCGCGCTGCGGGCGCTCGAGTCGCGCGGTGTCGCCGCACCGGCGTGGGTCGCCGGGCACTCGCTCGGCGAGTACTCGGCGCTGGTCGCCGCCGGCTGCCTGTCGTTCGCGGATGCCGTGCGCACCGTGCGCCGCCGCGGCCAGTACATGCAGGAGGCGGTGCCGGTCGGCGTCGGCGGCATGGCCGCGATCCTGATGCTCGACGCGGCGGCGATCGAGGAGGCCTGCCGCGAGGCGGCCCAGGGCGAGGTCGTGGCGCCCGCCAACCTCAACTGCCCCGGGCAGGTGGTGATCGCGGGCCACGCGTCGGCGGTCGATCGCGCCGCGGAGCTGTGCAAGGCGAAAGGGGCGAAGCGGGCGGTGCGACTGCCGGTGTCGGCCCCCTTCCACTGCGCGCTGATGCAGCCCGCCCAGGAGCGCCTGGCCGCGGACCTCGCGTCGCTCGCCCTCGCGGACCCGCGCATGCCGCTGCTGAACAACGTCGACGCCGCCCCGGCCCGCGACGCGGCCGCCTGCCGCGATGGCCTGGTGCGCCAGGTCTCGGGCGCGGTGCGCTGGCAGGAGTCTCTCGAGCGGCTGGCCGCCGAGGGCGTCGACACCTTCGTCGAGATCGGCCCGGGCAACGTGCTGGCGGGCCTCGTCAAGAAAACGTTGAAGTCGGCCCGGGTCCTGAACGTCGAGGACCCGAAGGGCCTGGAGGCCGCCGTCGCGGCGCTCGGGGGGGCAGCCTGATGGGCGCGCTGAAGGACAAGGTCGTGCTGGTGACGGGCGCTTCCCGCGGCATCGGGCGGGCGATCGCGCACGCCGTGGCGGCCGAAGGCGCCGTGGCCGTGGTCGCGGCCCGCGACGAGGCCAAGCTGGCCGAGACCTGCGCCCTGATCGAGGCAGCGGGGGGGCGGGCGGCGGCGCTCTCGATCGACGTCGCCAGCCGTGCCTCGGTCGAGGCCGCGTTCGCGAAGCTGCTCGCGGCCCACGGCCGCATCGACGGCCTCGTCAACAACGCCGGCGTCACCCGCGACACGCTGCTGCTGCGGATGAAGGACGACGACTGGGAGGCCCCGCTGCGGACCAACCTCGGCGGCGCCTTCCTGTGCACCCAGGCGGCGCTCAAGCCGATGCTGAAGCAGCGGGCGGGGCGGATCGTCAACATCGCCTCCGTCGTTGGCGTCACCGGCAACCCGGGCCAGGCGAACTACGCCGCGAGCAAGGCGGGGCTGATCGGGTTCACGAAGAGCGTCGCCCGCGAGGTGGCCTCGCGGGGCATCACCTGCAACGCCGTGACCCCCGGCTACATCGAGACCGAGATGACGGCCGCGATGACCGACAAGG
>WYBL01000069.1 GCA_011526565.1 Acidobacteriota bacterium
CCCGTCGAGCCCGGCCTCGACCGTCGTGACCGAGCCGTTCGCCACCTTCGGCAGCAGGTCCTGCGGCTGGCTCTTGCCGTCGGCCGTGGCGGCGAACGGGCCGATCACCTCGCTGTGGGCGACCAGCACGACCGCCTTGCCGCCGTGGCGCGCCGCCAGTTCCGCGCCCAGAGCCGAGACGCGCGACACGACGTCGGCCAGCGACTCGCCGTTCGCGGGCCGCGGGTCGCGCCCGGCCTTCCACTCGGCCTGTCGCGCGGACCACGCGATCCCCGCGCCGCTCGCGTCGGTGCCCAGCTCCATCGAGCGCAGCCGCGGGTCGACGCGGACCTCGAGCCCGCCGAGCGCCGCGGCGATCTCGCGCGCGGTCTCCTGCGCCCGCATCGCCGGCGACGACACGACCAGCGCCGGTTTCGCGGCGGCCAGCGCGCGGCCGGCTGCGCGGGCCTGGGCGCGGCCTTCGTCGGTCAGGTGGTCGAGCTGTGCGTCGGTGAGCCCCGCCGGCCGCGGCTGCAGGTTGGAGAGGGCCAGGCCGTGGCGCACCAGGAGCAGTTGCACCGGCTGCGGCTCGTGAGCCGCCGCAGGAACCGCCAAGGCCGCCGCCAGCAACCACGCGTGCCGCATCGATCCCTCCCCGCGCTGCGATTCTATGCGGCGCCGAGCGCGGCCTCGATCGCCGCCTGCTGGGGCGAGCCGGGGGCGAACGGATCGCAAGGCGTGCCGCCGTGCGGGCAGCCGCCGGCTCCGACGTGGGCCTCGACCGCCTCGGGGAAGCGCGCGAGCAGGCCGAGCGCCGCCGTGGCGCCGGTGCGGGCGTGGGCGCAGTAGCCGTGCTGCTGCATGAAGCCGGCTGCCTCGCGCAGGTAGTGCAGGTCGCGCCCGCGCGCGCTGCCGGCCTCGAGGTCGCGCAGGATGCCCGCCAGCCGCGCGGTGCCGACGGTGCACGGCGGGCACTGGCCGCAGGCCTCGCGCTCGAAGAAGCCCGCCAGCGAGACGGCGAGCTGCAGCGGGCAACGCGACGCGCCGACGACCAGCAGCGACGCCGTGCCCAACGCCGAGCCGGCGGCCCGCAGCGCGTCGGGATCGAGCGGCAGGTCGGCCTGGACGGCCGAGAGCGGCGGAGCCGAAGGGCCGGCCGGGAACAGCAGGCCGATCCCGTCCGGGGCGCCGCCGGCGCAGGACGCGATCACGTCGCGAAGCGGCGTGCCGAGCCGCACCTCGTGCACGCCCGGGAGCGCCACGTCGCCCCAGATCGAGCACAGCGTGGTCTCGCCGGCGCGGAATGCCTCGGGATCGGCCAGCGCCTCCGGGACCCGCGACAGCGTCTCGACGTTCTGGACCAGCGTCGGGCGCCCGTGGAGGCCGACCGCGAACGGCCGCGGCGGCTTGGGCCGTGGCCAGGCGCGCCGGCCCTCGATCGACTCCAGCAGCGCCGTCTCCTCGCCCGCGACGTAGCTGTCTTCACCACGATGGACGCGGATCTCCGGCCCGCCGGCCGGGACCGTCGCGAGGGCGGCCTCGAGCGCCGCGGCGGGCGCAGCGAACGAGCCCTTCAGGTAGACGTGGGCCTCGCGGGCGCCGAGCGCCTCGGCCGCCGCGCGCAGCCCGGCGAGCACGGCGTCGGGGCGCCGCAGCATCGTGAAGCGGTCCTTGATCGAGCCGGGCTCGCCTTCGGCGCCGTTGGCGACGACCACGGCCTCGCCGCCTTCGGCCTTCACGGCCTGCCACTTGCGGGCTGCGGGGAACCACGCCCCGCCCCGCCCCCGCAGCCCGGAGCGCCCCAGCCTCTCGATCGCGTCCACGGTGTCTCCTCCGCCCCGAAAGCCCGGATCGTAGCGCGAAGCCGTCCAGGGTCTTGCCGCCCGAGCAGGGTTTCGGGTTACCCTGTGTGTGGCGGGCGCCGAACCCGGTTTTCAGTTCCGGGAGGGGTGCGCCCCGGTGAGGCGAGGCGACGATGATCGAGATGACGGCGGTGGCCGCGGAGAAGGTGAAGGGCATCCTGGCGCAGGAGAAGGAGGCGCTGCCGCAGGGCGGGCTCCGCATCTACGTGCAGGGCGGCGGCTGCTCGGGCTTCCAGTACGGCATGGTGCTCGACGAGGTGAGCGACGGCGACGAGGTGTTCGAGATCGACGGCATCAAGGTGATCGTCGACCCGATGAGCATGAAGTACCTCGACGGCGCCCAGGTCGACTACAAGGAAGACCTGATGGGCGGCGGCTTCGCGATCAAGAACCCGAACGCCAAGTCGAGCTGCGGCTGCGGCCACTCGTTCAGCACCGAGTCGGGGGCGTTCAACCACTGATCCCCGCGGGGAGGCGGGGGCGCTGACGGGCGCCCCCGCGACGACATGGCGCTGCCGCTCCGGATCCCGCTGTTCCCGCTGCCCGACGTGGCCCTGTTTCCCGGGCTGCCGCTGCCACTGCACGTCTTCGAGCCGCGCTACCGGCGCATGGTCGCCGACGCCCTCGAGGGGGATCGCACCATCGGTCTGGTGATCCTGCGCCCCGGCTTCGAGGCCGACTACGAGGGGCGCCCGGCCGTGTTCCCGATCGGCTGCGCGGGCCGCATCGAGGAGATCGAGCGGCGGCCCGACGGCCGCTACGACATGCGGCTGCGCGGCCTGTCCCGCTTCCGCATCCTCGAGGAAAACCCGGGCCACCCGTACCGCGTCGCCACGGTGGAGCCGCTGGCAGAAGGGGAGGGGGCCGGCAACGACCTGGCGGACGCCCGCAAGGGCCTGCTGTCGGCGCTGGGCCGCGCGCCTGACGGCCCCGCGGTGCTGGTCGTGCAGGGCGAGGTCGACGACGCGACGTTCGTGAACGCCCTCGCCCAGGCGCTGCCGATGGGCGCGGTGGAGCGCCAGTCGCTGGTCGACGCCGGTGACGTCCACGAGCGCGGCCGCCGCCTGCTCGACCTGCTCGAGTTCCAGGCCCTCGAGCAGCGGGCCCCCGTCACCGGCCGCCGCCACGTCCACTGAACGCCCCGACGGTAACGACGCCACTGAGGCACCGAGGGCACAGAGGGACACAGAGAGCTACATAGCGAGGTGTGGATCGCCCCTCGGTGAATCTCTGTGTCTCTGTGCCTCTGTGGCGCCGTTTCGCCGGCCGACGACCGCTGGGGGGACGCTAACGACGGCAACGACGCCACAGAGGCACCGAGGGCACAGAGGGACACAGAGAGCTACATAGCGAGGTGTGGATCGCCCCTCGGTGAATCTCTGTGTCTCTGTGCCTCTGTGGCGCCGTTTCGCAGCGTGGCCGTTCGCAGGGTGGCGCCGTCGCCCGGCTACCCCCGCCGCTCGCGCCAGGCCCGCCAGGCGACCACGGCCAGCGTGAGCGCCGTCAGCGGCAGCACGAAGGCGCCCATGACCAGGCCGTACATCGGCAGGGCGTCGTGGTGCTGGGCGGCCATCACCACGTAGGCGGTGTAGGCGACGTAGTAGAAGAGGAACAGCGCCCCCTCCCAGCGCGCGATCACCTGGCCGCTGGCGAAGATCGGAACGCAGGCGATCGCGACCGCGATCATCACCGGCAGGTCGAAGGCCATCAGGCCCGAGTGCGCCGCCAGCCCCTGCGGAGCCACCAGGCCGGTCAGGCCGAGCACGGCCAGGATGTTGAAGATGTTGCTGCCGACGACGTTGCCGACCGCGATGTCGCGCTCACCGCGGAGCGCGGCCATGATCGAAGTGGCGACCTCGGGCAGCGAGGTGCCCGCCGCGACGATGGTCAGGCCGATCACGAGCTCGCTGACCCCCAGCGCCTGGGCGAACGCGACCGCGCCGTCGACGAGCCAGCGCGAGCCCAGCACCAGCAGCGCCAGGCCGACCGCGACCCAGCCCAGGTTGGCGGCCGTCGAGGTCTTCTCCCGCGGCTCGTACTCCGCGGCGAACTCCGCCTGGATCGCCGCCGACTCGCGCCGGCTCTGCACGATCTGGAAGACGGTGTAGGCGATCGCGCCGCCGAACAGCAGCGCGCCGTCGAGGCGCCCGATCCCGCCGTCGAGGCACAGCGCCCAGGTCGCCACCGAGAGCGCGATCATGATCGGCACGTCGAGCCGCACGATCTGGGCCGAGACCACGAGCGGCGAGATGAGGGCCGAGGCACCGAGGATGAACAGCACGTTGAAGATGTTGCTGCCGACGACGTTGCCGAGCGCGAGGTCGGCCTGGCCGAGGAACGCCGACTTGACGCTGACGGCCATCTCCGGCGCGCTGGTGCCGTAGGCGACGACGGTCAGCCCGATCACCAGCGGCGAGATGCCGAGCGCCGCGGCCAGCCGCGAGGCGCCCTTGACCAGCAGGTCGGCCCCCAGCACCAGCAGGCCCAGGCCCGCCACGAACAGCACGACCGTCATCACGCTCACGCGTCGTTTCTCCTCTCCGGGTCGCGGCGGCGGGCCTCGGCCTCCCGCATCTCGTCGGCGATCGTTCCTTCCCACAGCGGGCTGCCGCGCCGATAGCCGGCGCGGCCGATCGCGTGAGCCGCGACCGGCGCCGTCAGGAACAGGAACACGATCACCACGACCGCGCGGCCGGCGACCGCCGCGGTTCCGAAGTGCAGGCCGGCCCCGGCCAGGATCAGCGAGGCGCCGAGCGTCGCGGCCTTCGAGGTCGCCGACATCCGCAGGTAGAGGTCGGGCAGACGGATCAGGCCGAGAGCCGCCAGCAGCATGAAGGCCGCGCCCAGCAGCAGCAGCGCCGCGACCAGCGCGCCCGTCATTCGTCGCCTCCGCGCTCCGCGTAGCGGGCGAAGGCCACGGTGCCCAGGAAGGCGACCAGCGCCAGCACCAGCGCGACGTCCAGGTACACGGGGTCGCCGGCCAGCACCGAGCCGGCGCCGGCCACGCCGATGCCCAGCGCGCTCAGCAGGTCGACCGCCACCACCCTGTTGGCGAGGTCGGGCCCCCGCACCAGGCGCACGAAGGCGAGCAGCACTCCGGCCCCGATCAGGGCCAGCGCCAGCGCCGCGCCGACGGCTGCCGTCACCGGAACACCTCCAGGATGCGGCGCTCGAAGCCGTCGCGAATCTCGCGGCGCAGTTCGTCGGGGCTCTGCGTCGACATCGCGTGCACGTACAGCGTGCGGCGGTCGGACGACACGTCGAGGCTGAGCGTGCCCGGGGTCAGGGTGATCAGGTCGGCGAGCAGCGCGATCTCCGCGTCGCGGTCGAGCCGCAGCGGCACCGCGACGATCGCCGGCCGCAGCCGGCCGGCCGGCGCCAGCACGGCCGCCGCGACCTTCAGGTTCGAGACCACGATCTCGCGCGCGAAGAACAGCGCGAAGCCGGGCAGGCGGTGGAGGCGGACGCGCGCGAACCCCTCGCCGCCGAGCGGCTTCGAGAGCCGCAGCAGGGCGAGGCCCAGCCCGAGGCCGAAGACCGCCGCCGCGGGCGAGCCGTCGCCCGTGAGCGCCATCCAGCCGAGTGCCAGCGCCAGCGCCTCCAGCTTCACCGCGCCGCTCCCGGGCCGAGCACGGCCTCCACGTAGCGGGCCGGGTCGGAGAGCTGCGCGCCCGCGCGGCTCGCCAGGTCGAACACCGGTCCTGCGGCCAGGCCGACCGCGACCGTGATCGCGGCCAGCGCAACCACGGGGCCGAGCAGCGTCCAGGGCAGCGGCTGGTCCTCGCGCGGGCCGGGCGCCGGCGGCTCCTTCCAGAACGCCTCGTTCCACAGCTTGGTCATCGAGTACAGCGTGAGCAGGCTGACCGCCAGCGCGATCGCGGTGACCAGGTACTGCCCGGCGTCGAGCCCGGCCTTGACCAGCACCAGCTTGCCCCAGAAGCCCGAGAGCGGCGGGATGCCGGCGAGCGAGAACGCGGGCACGAGGAACAGCAGCGCGAGCGCCGGCCGCCGCTTGTAGATCCCGCCCAGCGACTCCAGCGCCAGGGTGCCGCCGAGCCACTTGACCAGGCCCGCGACCAGGAACAGGTTGGTCTTCACCACGATGTGGTGCATCAGGTAGAAGACGGTGCCGGCCAGCGCCAGCGGCGTGGCCAGGCCGAGGCCCAGCACCATGTAGCCGATCTGGCTCACGATGTGGAACGAGAGCACGCGGCGGAACTCGAACTGGGCCGCGGCGCCGAGCACGCCCGTCACCATCGTGAACACGGCGATGCCCAGGATCAGCGCGTCGGTGAACTCCGGCTCCGCCCTGAAGATCAGCGTGAAGGCGCGCACCAGGGCGTAGACGCCGACCTTGGTCAGCAGCCCCGCGAACACCGCGGAGACGGCGACCGGCGGCGTGTGGTACGAGGCCGGCAGCCAGAAGAACAGCGGGAACACGGCGGCCTTGATGCCGAAGGCGACCAGCAGCAGGCAGGCGAGGGTGGTCGACAGCCCGGGCGCCACGCCGGACTCCAGGGTCCGCGCCAGGTCGGCCATGTTCAGCGTGCCGGCGACGCCGTAGAGCGTGCCGACGGCCACCAGGAAGAAGCCCGAGGACAGCAGGTTCAGCGTCACGTACTTGACGGCGCCCTCGAGCTGCGCGCGCTCGCCGCCGAGTGCCAGCAGCACGAACGACGCCATCAGCATCACCTCGAAGGCGACGTAGAGGTTGAACAGGTCGCCGGTGAGGAACGCCATGCAAACGCCGGCCAGCAGCACGTGGAACAGCGTGTGATAGCCGTGGGCCTCGCGCACGCCGTCGATCGAGCCCAGCGAGTACACCGCCACGGCGAGTCCGGTGACGCCCGTCAGCAGCACCAGGATCGCGGCGAAGCGGTCGGCGACGAGGCTGATCCCGAACGGCGCGGGCCACGCCCCGACCTGCAGCACCGCAAACTCCGCCGCGTCGACGTGGCGCAGCAGGGCCGCCGCGGCCAGCAGCAGCAGCACGGCGCCGCCGACGCTCGCGGCGCGGCGCGCGCGCGGAAACGCGTGCAGCGCCAGGCAGGCGATCGCGGTGGCGAGCGGCACCAGCACCGGCAGCACCGGGAGCGCGCGGGTCATTGGTCGGTCGAGCGCAGCGCGTCGAGATCGTCCGTGCCGGTGGCGCGGTGGGCGAGCTTGACGAGCACGAGCAGGAAGGCCTGGACGCCGAAGCTGATCACGATCGCGGTCAGCACCAGCGCCTGCGGCACCGGGTCGGAGTAGGGGGCGGTCAGTTCCGCGGCACCCGGCGGCACGATCGGGGCCCCGTCGCGCGAGACCCGGCCCATCGTGAAGATCAGCAGGTTGGCGGCGTGGGTCAGCAGGCCCAGGCCGAGCACCAGCTTGACGATGCTGCGGCGCATCACCAGGTACAGCCCGGCGCCGTAGAGGATGCCGATGACGACGGCGAGCAGGGCGGTCACCGCTCCTCCTCCGCGAGCGCGAACAGGATCGCCATCACGATGCCCAGCACGACGAGGTAGACGCCGACGTCGAACAGCACCGGCGTGCCGAGCTTGCCGACCACGGGCAGCGGCGTCTTCAGCCAGGCGCCCGTCATGAACGCGCCGCCGGCCAGCAGCGGCGGCAGGCCGGAGCAGAGCGCGGTGAACAGCCCGGCGGCGACCAGCGACAGCGGGTCCACCCGCAGCAGGTCGCGGGCCGCGTCCCGCCCCTGCACGAGCAACACGAGAGCGAACGCCGCCGCGGCCACCAGGCCGCCGACGAAGCCGCCGCCCGGCTCGTTGTGGCCGCGCACCAGCAGGAACACGGAGAACATCAGCGTCAGCGGCAGCAGCAGCCGGGTGGCGGAGCGCAGGATCGGGGAGTCGAGCGTCACAGCGACTCCTTGCGGTCCTCGGGGCGCAGGCGCAGCAGCGCCGCCACGCCCAGCGCCGCCACGGCCAGCACGGTGATCTCGCCCAGCGTGTCGAAGGCGCGGAAGTCGACCAGGATCACGTTGACGACGTTGCGGCCGTTGGCGGCCGCCAGGCTGTTCGCCGCGAACCAGTCGCGCAGCGGCGTGGCGTGCGGCGTCGCCGTGGCCGCGAGCACCAGCGCCGTCACGAACAGCCCGCCCGCCACGGCCACGAACCCGTCGCGCAGGTGCTCGGAGGGCGGCGAGAGCTGGCGCATCGGCGGCAGCCGGCGCAGCACCAGCACGAACAGCAGCACCGACAGCGTCTCGATCGCGAACTGGGTCAGCGCCAGGTCGGGGCCGCCGAAGAGCAGGAAGATGACCGCCACGCCGTAGCCGACGACGCCCAGCGCGGCGACGCCGATCAGCGTCGTGCGCGCGCGGATCACGGCGATGGCGCCGACCACCATCGCCAGCGCCACGGCGGCTTCGCCGAGCCGCACGCCGCCGCCGGCCGGCGCGGCGAGGGCCACGCGGCTGAAGAGCGCGTAGCCGGCCAGCGCCACCGCGCTGCCGATCGTCACCAGCAGGTAGACGCCCAGCACGCCGTTCTGCAGCGCCCGCGTCTGGGCCCGGGCCAGCGCCACGAGGCCCGCCATCAGCGCCTGATAGCCGCGGTCCGGGCCGAGCTTCGCGAGGCCGCGCAGCGGCGCGAGAGCGGCGAGCGCACGGTCGTGGACCGCGTAGAGCACGGCGCCCGCGGCCAGCATCAGCAGGCTCTGCACCAGCGCCGGGCTGAGCCCCAGCCACGGGGCCAGTTCGACGACGGTCGGTTCCCCACGCATCGCGCTCGCCGCGGGCTGGATCAGCGGCACGGCGAGGCTGCCGGGGAACAGCCCCAGCGCGACACCGAGCAGCGCCAGCAGCACCGGCCCCAGCCACAGCGCGGGCGGCGCCTCGTGGGCCGACAGTTGCGAGCGGCGCCGGCCGAAGAACGGGCGCCACGCCACCAGGCCGGCGGCGGCGGCCACCAGCGCGCTGCCGAAGAAGCTGGCCGTGCTGACCCAGGCGGCGGCGCGCGGCACCTCCTGCTTGGCCTCGTGGAAGAACTCCTTGGCGACGTAGCCGAACAGCGGCGGCAGCCCGGCCATCGACAACGCCGAAGCGCACACCGCGAAGGCCGTCAGCGGCATCGCCCGCGCCAGCCCGCCCAGCTCCCGCACGTCGCGGGTCCCCGCCTCGTGGTCGATGGCGCCGACGCCGAGGAACAGCGCCGCCTTGTAGAGCGCGTGGACGAGCAGGAACGCCATCGCGGCCCGCGCCGAGTGCTCGGTCGAGATGCCGACCAGCAGGGTCAGGGTGCCGAGCGCGCTGACCGTCGTGAACGCCAGCAGCCGCTTGAGGTCGGTCTGGCCGTACGCCAGCACCGCGCCGGTGACCAGCGTCGTGGCGCCGGCCAGGATCACGAGGTAGTGCCAGGCGTCGGTGCCGCCCAGCGCCGGGTTGAGCCGCGCCAGCAGGTAGATGCCGGCCTTCACCATCGTCGCCGAGTGCAGGTACGCGCTGACGGGGCTGGGGGCGGCCATCGCGCCGGGCAGCCAGAAGTGGAACGGGAACTGGGCCGACTTGGTGAACGCGCCGAGCAGGATCAGCAGCAGCGCCGGCAGGTGCAGCGAGTGGCCCTGGATGCGGGCCGCCTCCGCGCCCAGCGCCGAGAGCTGCAGGGTGCCCGCCGCTTCGCCCAGCAGGAGCAGGCCGGCCAGCATCGCGAGGCCGCCGGCGCCCGTCACGAACAGCGCCTGCAGCGCGCTCTTGCGGGCCTTCTCCTGCTCGTGGTCGAAGCCGATCAGCAGGTAGGAGCTGACGCTGGTCAGCTCCCAGAACACGAACAGCGCGATGGCGTCGTCGGCCAGCACCAGGCCCAGCATCGCGGCCATGAAGAACAGCATCGCGGCCGAGAAGCGGGGCAGCCGCGGGTCGCCTTCCAGGTAGCCCGCGCCGTAGACGAGCACCAGGGCCCCGATGCCCGTGACGAGCAGCGCGAAGAGCAGCGACAGGCCGTCGAGGTGGAACGCCAGGCGGATGCCGAGTCCAGCGACCCAGTCCCACGACTCGGCGCTGGCGCGCCCTGCCGTCACGCTCCCGAGCTGGCCCACGAAGTGGGCGAAGAGCAGCGCCGGCACGGCGGCCAGGCACACGCCGGCCCGCTTCCCGAGCGCCCGGTGGGCGAGCGGGGCAAGGCTCGAGGCCGCGAAAAGGAGGAGGATCGAAGTCAGCATCGGCAGGACGCGGCGGGGCCGCGAACCATCAACCTACCACGCCGTCGGGACCTTCGTCGCGCGCGGGCCGCCGCAGCAGCAGGTCCGCGGCCGTGGCCCCGGCGGGCAGGCGGTGGAGCTGCCACAGCACGTAGGCGGCCGTCGCGATGTTGCCGAGCGTGAGGATCGCCAGCAGCCACAGGGCCCGGGCGGCCAGCGACGTCTCCTTGTAGGCCAGCCAGACGTAGAAGGCGAAGAAGCCGAGGTAGAGGTCGACCAGCGTCACGAGGCCCCAGGGGTCGGCCACCAGCTCGGCCAGCGCGTCGAGCACGCCGCGGTCGCGGCTCGCCCAGGCGCTGGCCGCCACCATCGTCGCCAGCACGCCCCAGAAGAACAGCTTCAGCCAGCGCATGCGCTTCAGCCCTCGCCCAGCCGGTCGCCGGCCTCGTCGCGCTCCCACTCGTTCCACCACTCGCGCTCGACGCCGCGGCAGGTGTCCGCGTACGCGGGGCAGAACACGCAGCCGTCGCCACGCATGATCGCGGCTTCGAACACGGGGGGCCAGGCGGCGACCAGGCGCAGCCCCTGCCCGCGGGCGGCCTCTTCGGCGGGGCTCGGCGGCCGCGTGGGCAACTCGGGCGCCGCGCAGCGCCGCAGCCGCTCCCCGCTCTCCGGGAGCAGCACGGAATTTTCGGCGTCGATGTGGTGGAGCAGCCGCTCCGAGTAGGCCAGCGCCGCGGCCTCGAGTTCCGCAGCGGCGCCGGCCGCCGCGTGGGTCTCGATCTCGGAGATCAGCCCGGCCATCGCATGGTGGTCGGCGAGCAGGGCCGCGATCGGGCCGCGATCCGCGGGCAGCTCGGCCTCGCGCTCGAGGGCGACGAACAGCGTGTCCTCCTCGCGGCCGTGGTGGAAGGCGCCGGCGTAGAGGCGGAAGAACTCGAGGTAGCCGTCGAGGTCGGCGGCGGGCGCCCGCCCGGCCGCGCGCGCCCGCGCCCAGGTGCGCAGGCTGAGCGCGACCTGTTCGATCAGGTCGTGCTCGGCTCTCAGCTCGTCGATCAGCTTCACGACGCCTCCAGCGCGCTGGACATTCGGACGATCTTGCCATGGCGCCGACCGCGTCCCCGGCTGCCGCGTCACAAGGGCGAAGGCAGGAGGCAGAGATGGCACGCAAGTGGTTCGGGGCGGGGCTCGCGGCGGCGCTCGGGCTGGCGCTGTTCGCCGGTCCGGTGACGCGCGCGGACGAGCAGGCGGAGCGCCGCAAGGCGGAGCAGCAGGCGCAGAAGGCGGAGCAGGCGAGGGCGCAGGCCCTCGAGAAGGCCGAGCTGGCGAAGGCCCGCGCGGAGCGCGCGGAGGAGCGGGCCGAGCGCGCCCGCGAGCGGGCCCACGTGATCCGGGACGTGATCCGGATCGGCGGCGGCTACCTCGGGGTCTCGATCGAAGAGGTCGGGGCCGAAGACGTCACGCGGCTGAAGCTGCCCGCCGAGAACGGAGCGCGGGTCACCCGCGTGGAGCCCGACTCGCCGGCCGCGAAAGCGGGCCTGCGCGAGGACGACGTGATCGTGCGCTTCGGCGGCGAGGCCGTGCGCAGCACGGGCAGCCTGACCCGCCTCGTGCGCGAGACGCCCGCCGGCCGCCAGGTCGAGCTCGAGGTCGTGCGCGGCGGCGCCAACACGAAGCTGCAGGCGACGATCGACGAACTCGATTTCGCCGGCGACATCGAGCGCGAGGTCGAGCGCTCGCTGGCGCGCGTGCCGCGCTGGATTCCCGAGGCGCCCGACGTGCCCGAGCCGCCCGACGCGCCGATGGCGCCGCGGGCCCCGAAGGCACCGCTGCCGCCCATGATCCGCTGGCACCGCGGCGAAGGCCCGATGGCCTTCTTCTTCGAGCGCGGTCCGCGCAAGCTCGGCATCGGCTACCAGGAGGTCGAGGGGCAGCTCGCCCAGTTCCTGAAGGTGCCCGGCGGCAAGGGCGTGCTGGTCACCGAGGTCGAGGCCGACTCGCCGGCCGCGAAGGGCGGCCTCAAGGCCGGCGACGTGATCGTGAAGTTCGCCGGCCGCGCGATCGAGGACGGCGACGACTTCCGCGACGCGGTCGGCGCCGCCGAGCCGGGCAGCGAGGCGACGCTCGGCGTCTCGCGCGAGGGCCGGTCGCTGGAGGTGAAGGTGACGCTCGCCGGCGAGCGCGAGCGGCGGCGGGTGCGCGGCGGCCCGACGACCTAGGTCGTCGTCGGCTCGGTGGGCGGCGGGACGGGCTCGGCCTGTCCCGCCGCCGCCGCGTCCGCTTCCAGTTCCAGCACCAGGCGGGTGCCGCCGATCGCCAGCGCGGGCACGACCAGCGGGGCCAGCAACACGTTGAGCAGCGGCACCAGCAGGGGCAGCACGGCCGCCACCCCGAACCCGAGCGTCTCGGCCCGGAAGCGGCGGTGCCAGGCGCGCCGCTCCGCGTAGCCCATGCCGCGGCGGCCGAGCGCGTTCTCGGTCTGCTGCCAGGCGGCCGCGTGGCCGGCCCACAGCAGCGCCAGCGGCGCGCCGACGAACGGCACCAGGCCGATCACGAACACGAACGGCGCCGCCGCCAGGAAGCGCAGCGCGCCCTTGACCGACTCGACGACCTCCCAGCGCAGGCCGCGCCCCTGGTCGACGACCTCGCCGCGCTCGAGCTGCTCGATCCGCCGGCTGAGCAGGTCGATCACGGGCGAAGCCAGCAGCAGGGCCAGGGCCAGGCCGCACACGGCGCCGCCGGCGAGCAGCCCGAGCCACAGCGACAGCCGGATCAGGAACTCGACGACGATCGAGAACTGGCGGTGGCCGGGCAGCAGCCACTCCTCGGCGGTCGGCGCGGCCCAGGCCGCCAGCAGCAGCCCGGCCAGCACGAGGCCCCCGGCCAGCAGCGTCGGCAGCACCGCCAGCGGCCACAGTCGCGGCCGGCGTAGCAGGAAGCCCGCCCCCGCGGGGGCATGCCACGCCCCGGCGAGCAGGCGGCGGGGCAGCGAGGGAACCAGCTCGGTCACAGGGGGAAGGGGAGGCTACCACGCGCGGCGCGGCGCGCGCGCGTTGGCTTGGCCGGGCCGGCGCGCGACAATCCGCCCATGCACGACGTCCTCGCAGTCATCCTCGGCGGCGGGCGCGGCACCCGCCTCTTCCCGCTCACGCTCCAGCGCAGCAAGCCGGCGGTCCCGATCGGCGGCAAGTACCGGCTGATCGACATCCCGGTCAGCAACTGCCTCAACTCGGGGATGCGGCGCATCTTCGTGCTGACCCAGTACAACTCGGAGAGCCTCAACAAGCACCTGTCGCAGACCTACAAGTTCGACACGTTCTCGTCGGGCTTCTGCTCGATCCTGGCGGCCGAGCAGACCGAGGACTCGCCGGACTGGTTCCAGGGCACGGCCGACGCCGTGCGCCGCTCGTTGCGCCACCTGCGCAACCATCGCCACCGCGACGCGCTGATCCTGTCGGGCGACCAGCTCTACCAGATGGACCTCACGCGCTTCGTCGAGGCCCACCGCCGCAACGTCGCCGACGTCACCGTCGCCGTGACGCCGGTCACGGCCGAGGCGACCGCGGGCTTCGGCATCCTGAAGGTCAACCGCCAGGGCCGGATCGTGCACTTCGAGGAGAAGCCGGGCCCGGAGCGGCTCGACGAACTGGCCTCCGAGGTGCCCGGCATCGGCCGCACCTGGCTGGCCTCGATGGGCATCTACTGCTTCACCCGCGAGGCGCTGCTCAAGTCGGTCGAGAACCCGGCTCTCGTCGACTTCGGCCGTCACGTGATTCCGGACCTGGTGCCGAAGCTGCGGGTCCACGCCTTCCCCTACCGCGGCTACTGGGAAGACGTCGGCACCATCCGCTCCTACTACCTCGCCAACCTGGCGCTGTGCCAGCCGGTGCCGCCGTTCGACTTCTACGACGCCGACCACCCGGTCTACACCCACCCGCGGTTCCTGCCGGCGACCAAGGTGGAGTCGTGCCGGGTGACGCAGTCGCTGATCGCGGAGGGATCGATCCTGGTCGGCGCCGAGATCGAGCGCTCGGTGATCGGCATCCGCGGCCGCATCGGCCACGGCGCCACCATCCGCGAGAGCCTGATCCTCGGCGCCGACCACTACGAGACGCTGGAGGAGATCGAGCAGGCGCGCCGGCGCGGCCTGCCCGCGATCGGCGTCGGCGAGGACACCTTGATCGCGGGCGCGATCGTCGACAAGAACGCCCGCATCGGCGCCGGCGTCCGCATCGTCAACGAGGAGAAGCTGGAGGAGGCCGACGGCCCCGGCTGGTACATCCGCGACGGCATCGTCGTGGTGCCCAAGGGCGCCGTCGTCCCCGACGGCACGGTGATCTAGCAATGAGCGAGCGGCTGTACCGCGCCCACCCCTGGCACGGCGTCCCGATCGGCGAGGACGCCCCCGCGATCGTCACCGCCTACATCGAGATCGTCGACTCGGACACCGTCAAGTACGAGATGGACAAGTTCACCGGCATCCTCAAGGTGGACCGCCCGCAGCAGTACTCCAACGTGGTGCCGAGCCTGTACGGCTTCATTCCCCAGACGCTGTGCGCCGAGGCCGTCGGCGCCTTCTGCGCCGAGCGCACGGAGCGGGTCGGAATCGAGGGCGACGGCGACCCGATGGACGTCTGCGTGCTGACCGAGCGGCCGATCCTGCACGGCGACATCCTGGTGCGGGCGATCCCGATCGGCGGGCTGCGCATGATCGACGGCCGCGAGGCCGACGACAAGATCATCGCGGTGCTCAACGACGACGCGGTCTACGGCGGCCTGCGCGACGTGTCCGAGCTGGCGCCCCCGCTGCTGGAGCGGCTGCGCCACTACTTCCTCACCTACAAGCAGGCGCCCGACCGCCAGCACGCCCCGGTCGAGATCACCCACGTCTACGGCCGCGACGAGGCCCACGAGGTGATCCGCCGCTCCCAGGACGACTACCGCCGCCACTACCCCGGGCTGGAGGACGCGCTCCTCGGCCAGATGAAGATCCGCGGCCGCCGCTAGCGCGCGCCGCGGGCGGGGCTACTCCAGCGCCGTGCTGATGAACATCAGCACGTGGCTGCCGATCCGGAACTCGGTCAGGTTCTCGAGCACGCGGGTCGTGATCCGCTCGCCGTCGACGAAGGTGCCGTTGGTCGAGCCGAGGTCGCGCACCACCGCGTGGTCGCCGAACACCTCGATCGCCACGTGCTGGCGCGAGGCCTCGGCGTCGTCGAGGTTGATGTCGCAGCCCGAGCGGCCCACGGTCGTCTTCACCTTCTCGAGCAGGAACGTGGAGCCGGTGGCCGGGCCCTGGATGATGGCGATCGAGAAGCGGCGGTCGCGGGGCAGTTCCAGCACGCCCATCTTCTCGAGGTCGTGGCCCGTGCGCTCGGCGTGCGGCCGCGCGGCCGCCACGGGCGCGCGCCTGGTGTCGGCGCCGGGCTCCGGCTCGGGCGGCAGCGTCGCGCCCCCCGGGTTGTCGATGTCGATGGCACCGCCGCACTTCGCGCAGCGGGTGCGGACGCGCGGGCGTCCGCCCAGCTTGGTCTCGTCGAATCGGTAGCGGGACTGGCAGGACGGGCACTCGACGATCATCTGGACCCCTGGAATCGACGCGCAAGGATAATCCAAACCGCGGGGGTGCGTGGCCTGCCACCGCGGACCTGTCGTAATCTCAGGGGGCAGGCCGTGCGTGGAGAGCGAGGAACCCCGCACGCCGCGAGACGAGAGCACTCGAAATCGCCGCAGGAGGCCCTGGTGAGTGTTGACGCGATGTCCTGGCCCGAGGACGTGGAAGAAGTCCGGTACGCCGCCGCCGACGACGAAGACGAAAGCTTCGACGACGACGAGGAGGACGACGACGACTGGGACGACGACGACGAGGACGACGAAGACGACGACGACTGGGACGACGACGACGAGGACGAGGACGACGACGACGAGGACTGGGACGACGACGAAGACGAAGAAGAGGACGACGACGACGACTTCGACGACGAAGAAGACGACTGGGACGAGGACGAGGACGAAGAAGAGGACGAGTAGCCCGGTCCCGCTCGCGCGATGAGCCTCTCTCCGGCGCCGCCGCGTCCCGATTGGATCCGCGCCCGCGCCCCGATCGGGCCGGGCGTGGATCGCCTGCGCGGCCTGATGCGGGGCCTGACCCTGCACACGGTCTGCGAAGAGGCGCAGTGTCCCAATCTGGGCGACTGCTGGACCCGCGGCACCGCGACGTTCATGATCCTCGGCGACACCTGCACCCGCGCATGCGGGTTCTGCGCGGTGAAGACAGGGCTGCCGGCGCTGCCGCCCGACCCGCTGGAGGCGATCCGCGTCGCCGAGGCGGTGTCGCGCATGGGGTTGCGCCACGTCGTGATCACGTCGGTCAACCGCGACGACCGCCGCGACGGCGGCGCCTCCGTGTTCGCGGCCTGCATCGACGAGGTCCGCAAGCGGGTGCCCGGCTGCGCCGTCGAGGTGCTGATCCCGGACTTCAAGGGCAACTGGGACGCGTTGCAGGCGGTGATCGATGCCCGTCCGGACATCCTGAACCACAACACCGAGACCGTGCCCCGGCTGTACCGCAACGTGCGGCCCGGGGCGCGCTTCTCGCGCTCGCTCGAGCTGCTCTCGCGCTGCAAGGCCGCCGGCCTGCTGACCAAGAGCGGGATCATGGTCGGCCTCGGAGAAGAAAAGGACGAGGTGCTGCAGACGATCCGCGAGATCCGCGACGCCGGCACCGACGTCCTCACGGTCGGCCAGTACCTGCGGCCCTCGCCCGACCACCTGCCGCTGGTGCGCTACTGGACGCCCGACGAGTTCGCCGAGATCCGCGAGTTCGCGCTCGGGCTCGGCTACGCCCACGTGGAGTCCGGGCCGCTGGTCCGCTCGTCGTACCACGCCGACGAGCAGGTGCCGAACCGCGGCTGACCAGGTTCCCGCCGCGGCTCCCGCGCCGCGGCGCTTCCCGCGCGGCGAACTGCTGCTGCTCGCCGGGTCCTGCGCCGCCCTGCTGCTGATGGTCGAGGCCGCGGCCCGCGTCGCGCTGTCGCGCGCCGTGAAGCCCGGCCGCACGGTCGGTACCCTCAGCGCATACCACCCGCTGCTCGGCTGGGTGCCGCCGGCGGGCGAGAGCGCGTCGCTGCGCGAGCCCGACTTCGAGGCGCGGCTCGAGGTCAACCGCGACGGCCTGCGCGGGCCCGAGGTCGCGCGCGCGCGGACGGGGCCGGGCCCGCGGGTGTGGCTCGCCGGCGACTCCTTCGCGCAGGGCTACACCGTGGACGAGCCGTTCACGGCTCGGGCCGTCGCCCAGGCCCGGCTGCGTGCGGGCGGCTGCCCCGGCGCCGAGGTACTCAACGCGGGGGTGGCGGGTTACGGCGGCGACCAGTCCTACCTGCGCTACCGCGAGCAGGGGCGCGCGTTCGCCCCCGACCTCGTCGTGTACCTCTTCTTCGGCAACGATCTCTCGGACGACATGCGCCGCCGCAAGAAGCCGTGGTTCGTCCTCGAGGACGGAGCGCTCCGGTTGCGCGGCGTGCCCGTGCCCGAGCCGGCGGGCGAGCCGGTGCTGCGCCCCGTGCCGGCACCGCCGCCGCCGCCGCCGTGGCGCGGGCTGGCCGCCCTCGAGTGGCTGAGCCGGCGCACGGCCGCGGGCCGCCCGGCGCTGCACCGGCAGCTCGCGGAACGCGGGCTGGCGCGGCCCTGGCCCGACCACGGGCCGACCCGCCAGTGGCTCGCGTTCTACGGCCCGCCGACGCCCCACACCGAAGAGGCGTGGGCGATCGCCGAGGCGCTCCTCGCGGACTTCGCGCGCGACGTGCGGGCGGACGGCGCTGCCTTCGCCGTCCTCTACGCGCCGGCCCGCTTCGAGCTCGACCCGGCCGAGTTCGCGCTGACCCGCGAGCGCTGGCAGCTCGAGGGCGAGGGCTGGGAAGCCGACCGCGTCCGGAAGCGCCTGCGCGACGCGGCTGGCCGGCTGGGCCTCCCGTTCGCCGACCTGCGGCCGGCGCTGCAGCCCGCGGTCGCCACCGCCGCCGAGCCCTATCTCGCGAGCGACCCGCACTGGAACGCGACGGGGCAACGCCTGGCCGGGGAGGTGCTCGCCGACGTCGCGCGGTCGCTGGCCGGCGCGGCTTGCGCGCCGCGTTGAGCGCCTTATCCTCCCCCCCGGGATGAACCGCATCTATTTCGACCACAACGCCACGACGCCGCTCGACCCGCTGGTGCGGGCTGCGCTGGTGGCGGCGCTCGACGAGCCGGCGGGCAACGCGTCCAGCCTGCACCGCTTCGGGCAGCGGGCGCGGGCCGCGATCGACGACGCCCGCGGCGACGTCGCGGCGCTGGTCGGCGGCGCGCCCGCGGAGATCGTCTTCACGTCCGGCGGCACGGAGAGCGACAACTTCGCCCTGCGCGGCGCGCTGCGCGCCGCGGAGCCGTCGCGCCGCCGGCTGCTCTTCACCGCGATCGAGCACCACGCGGTGCTCAACGCGGCGAAGGCGCTGGGGCGCGAGGGCTTCGAGGTGGAGAGCGTGCGCGTCCGCCCCGACGGGACGTGCGACCTCGAGGACCTCGGGCGCAAGCTCGACGGGCGCGTCGCGCTGGTCACCGTCATGCTCGTCAACAACGAGACCGGCGTGATCCAGCCCGTCGCCGAGGCGGCGCGCCTGGCGAAGGCACAGGGGGCGCTGGTCCACTGCGACGCGGTGCAGGCGGCGGGACGCGTCGCGATCGACGCCGGCGCGCTCGGCGTCGACACGCTGGCGCTCTCGGCCCACAAGCTGCACGGGCCGCAGGGCACGGGCGCTCTGTGGATCCGCCGGGGCACGCGCCTGGTCGCCTGGCTCGCCGGCGGCGGCCAGGAGCGCAACCGCCGGGCGGGCACCGAGAACGTCGCCGGCATCGTCGGCTTCGGCTGCGCGGCGCGGCTGGCCCGCGAGCGGATGGGAGAAGACGTGCCGCGGATCGCGGCCCTGCGCGACCGGCTGGAGGCCGCGCTGCTGGCGCTGCCGGGCGCGCGCCGCAACGGCGACGGACCGCGCGTCGCCAACACGACCAACGTCTCGTTCGACGGCACGTACGCCGAGGGCCTGCTGATGGCGCTCGACCTCGACGGGGTCGCGGTATCGACCGGGGCGGCCTGCGCTGCGGGCGCGGTCGAGCCCTCGCACGTGCTGCGGGCGATGGGGCTGCCTCCGGCGCGGGTCGAGTCGTCGCTGCGCTTCTCGCTCGGCCGCGGCAACACCGAGGCCGACGTCGACGAGGCCGTCGCGAAGCTGGCGAAGGCGGTCGAGAAGCAGCGCCGCCGCTAGGCGGGGGCGATCTCGTCGGTCGAGCGCACCAGCCTGATCCCCGCCGCCTCCCAGCGCGCGAGCGCCGCTTCCGCCTGCGGCGTGAAGTCGGCGAGGAAGCCACCCGACCCGTCCGGCACCGCGACGGCCGACATGCAGTCGACCAGCACGTGGACCCGCGACGCCAGCGCCGGGTCGCGGCGGGCGACCTCGTCGAGCAGGTCGTCGACGGAGCTGCGCACGCAGTGCGACGAGGCCTGGCCCGCGACGTAGAGCGCGTCGGCCTGGAGCAGCCGGTCGAACAGCGGCCCGTTGCGCTGCGCCAGTTCGCCGCCGTCGTGGCGCAGCAGCACCTCGGGCGCGAGCACGGAGTAGTTCTCGGTCAGCGGGTGGCCGCCCTTGAGCTCGAGCGGGTCCGGCGCCCGGCGCGCGAAGGCGTGGAACAGCCGCGCCTCCTGGATCACGCCCGCGAGGGCGTGGCCGTCGCCGCCCGCGAGGCAGTGCAGCGGCCACAGGTAGAGCCGGTACTTGCCGGCCCGCTCCAGCTCCTCGCAGTAGAACTGCGCCTGGCGCACGAGCCACTCGTGGTCGCCCTCGCACAGCCAGCGCGCCAGCTCGCGGCGCGGGCGCAGCGCGCCGCCGCGCACGTCGTCGGCGGTCACCTCGCGGTGCGGGCCGACCGGCTCGCCGTCGCGGCCCTCCCAGAAGGTCGGGAAGAAGACCTGGTACGGGAAGTGGGTGTCGAGCGTGCAGGTGATGCCGGTGATCGCCGCGAGGTTCGCGTAGACGAAGCGGGCCAGGCGGTCGTTGTCCTCCACCGCGCCACGGCCGCTGCGGCCGCCCACGTAGAGCGCGCCCCGGGGGAACGTGAAGTCGCGCTGGGCGTCGATCACCAGCAGCTCGACGCGGCGCGCGTCGGCCGCGGCCGCGGGCACGTGGTGCTCGCGCGCCCAGTCGGCGGCCGCGGCCGCGAGTGCCGCGGGGTCGGGGGCGAAGTCCCAGCGGGCGGCGTGGGCGGGCTCGTAGTGGGGAGGCAGCGGCAGCATCGCTTCAGGCCTCCAGGCCGCGGGTCTGCAGCATCAGGTGGGTGCGCAGGTCGTAGAGGCTCGACTCCAGGCCCACGGGATAGATGTGGGGGAACACCGAGCGCTTGATGCCGGCGTGGAACGCGGCGAGCTGGTCCCGGACCCGGGCCCGCGTCAGTTCCAGCCCCGGCGCGTCGTAGACCCGCCGGCCGCCGCGCAGGATCGGCACCAGCAGCTCCTCGAAAGGCGCGTCGGCGGCGAGCTGCTTGCGGCGAGTCGGGTCGGTGGGGTCGATCATCGTCGGCGCGGCGGCCGGCGTCAGCGCCTCGTCGCAGATCATGTCGGCCACGAACTCGGTCCCGGACCGGTAGCGGCGGACCTGGTGGATGCCCGGGTTCGAGACCTTGACCGCCTGCTCGGAGAGCTTGATCCGGTACTCCCACGGCCCGCCCGGGGTGCGCACGGCGGAGAGCTTGTAGACGCCGCCCATCGCCGGCTGGTCGTGGCCGGTGACGAGCCGCGTGCCCACGCCCCACACCGAGATCGCCGCCCCCTGCAGCTTCAGGCTCTCGATGATCTTCTCGTCGAGGTCGTTGGAGGCCACGATCGCGGCCTCGGCGAACCCGGCCGCGTCGAGCATCCTGCGGGCCTCGATCGAGAGATAGGCGAGGTCGCCCGAGTCGAGCCGGATGCCGCCCAGCTTGTGGCCGCGCTCGCGCAGCCAGCGGCCGGCGTCGATCGCGTGGCGCACGCCCTCGAGGGTGTCGAAGGTGTCGACCAGGAACACGCAGTTGTTGGGCATCGCCGCGGCGTAGGCGCGGAACGCCTCGCGCTCGTCGCCGAACGCCATCACCCAGGAGTGGGCGTGGGTGCCGCGCACCGGGATGCCGTAGAGCCGCCCGGCCAGCACGTTGGAGGTGGCGGCGGCGCCGCCGACGTAGGCCGCGCGCGAGGCGGCCAGCGCGCCGTCGATGCCCTGGGCCCGGCGCAGGCCGAACTCCAGCACAGGCTCGCCGCGGGCGGCCAGGCAGATGCGGGCGGACTTGGTCGCGATCAGCGTCTCGAAGTTGACGAAGTTGAGCAGCGCGCTCTCGACGAGCTGGGCGGGCACGATCGGCCCCCGCACCCGCACGAGCGGTTCCTGCGGGAACACGACGGTGCCCTCGGGCACCGCGTCGACGTCGCAGGCGAACTCCAGCTTGCCCAGCCAGTCGAGGTAGCCGGGGTCGAACAGCGGCTTGCCGTCGTTGCCCGCCACCTTCTCGAGGTAGGCGAGGTCCCCGGCCTCGAAGCGGAGGTCCTCGAGGAACTCCAGCGCGCGGGCGAGACCGCAGGCGATCGAGAAGCCGCCCTCGAACGGGTTGCGGCGGAACGTGAGGTGGAACACCGCCTCCAGCCCGGTGGTGCCCGCCTTCCAGTGCGCGTGCCCCATCGTCAGGTGGTAGAGGTCGGTGAGCAGGACCAGGGAGGGCCGGTACAGCTCGCGGAGCTCGGTCACCCCCCCATGCTATCCGCGGCGGGCGGTCACGGCACCAGCCCGCTGCGCAACAGCCGCTCGCGCAGGCCTGCGTCGCCTTCGCCGCGGGCGCGACCTCGCAGGACGAGGACCTCGCGGGGCCCCGAGCCCCAGGCCCCCACCACCGCGCGGGCCAGCACCTCGTAGCCCGGCAGGGGGGTGCTCGAGATCGCGAAGGCGCGCCGGCCTGCCAGGACCGGGGCCGTCCCGCTGTCGAGTGCGGGGCGTGCGTTGTCGAGCTCGAACCCGCCCGCGACCTGGCCTCGATCGACGCCCGCGGCGAGCAGCGCATCGAGGGCTTTCCAGCGCGCACGCTGCCACGCTTGGTGGTCGTGCACGCCGACGACAGCAGCGGCGAGCCCCAGCAGCGCTGCGACCAGGGCGGAAGCGACCCGTGAGCGCCGTGGCACCCCGGCCAGGGCCGCGAGCCCCACCGACGCGAAGGCGACGAGCGGCAGCAGGTAGCGATCCAGGAACACCGCGTGCGAGATCACCATCGGGCCGGCGGCGGCGAGCCCGACCGCGAGCGGCAGCGCCGCAGGGTGACGCGCCGCTCCCGCCAGCGCCCCGAGGCGGTCGACGAGCAGCAGGGCTCCCAGGACGGCCGCGACCGTCAGCGTCGCGGCCAGCAGCGGTGGAGTGACGGGCGGCGGGCCGCCGTCGAGCCAGGGCCCGAAGCCCCAACCCGGCCACACGTTGCCGAGGCACGGCATGGCCAGCCGGGTCTGCGACAGCGGCAGTCCGACGACCAGCGCCAGGACGGCGAAAAAGCCGGTGCGCCGCAGGGTGGTGCCGGGTCGGGCGGGCAGGAGGAGGGTCACGGGCAACAGGCACAGCCCGAGGTAGAGCAGGGTCGCCGCCGAGCGTTCGGCGAACAGCGGCCAGTGGCGGAACTGCACGAAGTCCGACAGCGCGGCCCAGGTCGCCGCCGTCTTGAGGTGATAGAGCTCCGGCAGGCCCGGGCCCGCAGCGACGAGGGCCTCCGCCCCGCGCAGGCAGAGCACGGCCAGGGCACCCAGGACGATCGCGTCGACCAGGTCGCGCCGTCGCGCGGGCCAGCCCAGCGCCGCAGCGGCGCCAGCGCCGAGCGGCAGCGCGAGGCCGTTCTGTCGGCTGAGCGTCGCGGCCACCGCCAGCAACGCGCCGATGGAGCGGCCGGGGCGGCGCCGGGGGTGCGCCCACGCGGCGGTCGCCAGCAGCAGCAGGGCCAGGAACGGCACGTCGCTCATGTAGCTGAAGGAGAGCCCCAGGTACCACGGGCTGCCGACGAGGGTCAGCGATGCGATCCCGGCTCCCCACGGACTCGCGCCGAGCTGGCGGGAGAGCGCGTACGCGCCCAGCAGTCCGGCGGCCGCCAGCACCAGGGTGGAGAGTCGGAGCCAGGTGAAGTCGTCCCCGAGGAGCGCCAGGAACAGGGCGCCCCAGCCGGCATGGGTGATGAGGGGCATGCTCTGCCAGCCCGTGAACGCGAGCCTGCCCTCGAAGGCGAGCGCTCGGGCGGTGGCTGCGAAAGCCCAGTCGTCGTTGACGGGGAAGTCGCCTCGCGGATCGACGGCGGCGACGACCGCGAGGAAGCACAGGGCGAGTGCCGCGAGGGCGATCCGGTCCGGGCGCTGCATCGGCTCGATTGTCGCGTGATCCTCCCCGCGATCCTCGGGTGGTTTAGAATCGGCAGGCAATGCCCCCGATCGTGGCCCTGCTCACCGACTTCGGGTCGGCGGACTCCTACGCGGGCGAGACCCGCGGGGCCGTCCTGTGCGCCTGCCCGGACGCCAACGTCGTCGACCTCACCCACGACATCCCCGCCCACGACGTCGCCGAGGGCGCCTGGGTGCTCGGCGCGGCCTTCCGCACGTTCCCGGCCGGGACCGTGTTCGTCGCCGTGGTCGACCCCGGGGTCGGCTCGCCGCGCCGGGCGCTGGCCGTGGACGCTGGCGGCTACCGCTTCGTGGGGCCCGACAACGGCATCCTCTCCCACGTGCTCGTGGCCCATCCGGACGCCGCCGTGCACGAGATCACCAACGCCGGGCTGATGCGGCACCGGGTGTCGAGCACGTTCCACGCCCGCGACGTGTTCGCGCCGGTGGCCGGCTATCTCGCGCGCGGCAACCCGCTCTCGGACGTCGGCCCCGCGGCCGACGACCCCGTGCGGCTCGACTGGCCGCGGCCGGTGTCGCTATCGCCCCACGAGTGGGAGCTGCAGGTGGTGCGTTGCGACCGCTTCGGCAACCTGATCACCAACCTGAGCCGGGAGCAGCTCGACGAGGTGCTCTCCTTCTTCGGCGGCGATCCGTCGGAGCTGGTGGTGGTGGCGGGCGAGGCGGTGCTGCCGCTGACCCACGCCTACTCCGACGTCTCGGCGGGCGAAGCCTGTGCGCTGGTCGGCGGCTCGGGCCACCTCGAGCTGGCTGTCAACGGCGGCCGCGCCCACGACGTGCTGGCGCTGGGGCCGGGGGACGTGCTCCGGATCCGGCCCGCCGTGTCGCGGGGCTGAACCGTGGCCGAACGCGAGGTCGTGATCGCCGGAGCCGTGCGCACGCCGATCGGCCGCTACGGCGGCTCGCTCGCCGGCTTCGGCGCAGCCGACCTGGGCGTGTTCGCCGCCCGCGCGGCGCTTGAGCGCTCGGGGGTGCCGGGCGCGGCGATCGACGAGACGCTGTTCGGCTGCGCCCGCCAGGCGGGCGGCGGCCCCAACCCGGGACGGCAGGTCGCGGTCCGCGCGGGCGTGCCCGTCGAGCGGCCGGCGCTCACCATCAACATGGCCTGCGCGAGCGGCCTGCGGACCTTCGACTACGGCTTCCGGGCGATCCGCGAGGGCGAGGCCGGGGCCGTGCTGGCCGGTGGCACCGAGGCGATGAGCCGGGTGCCGTACCTGCTGCACGGCGCGCGCTGGGGGTACCGCATGGGCCACCACGAAGCGGTCGACGCGATGTACCAGGACGGCTTCCTGTGCCCGCTCGCCGGCCAGATCATGGGCGAGACCGCCGAGACCCTGGCCGACCAGTACGCGATCTCCCGCGAGGAGCAGGACGCCTTCGCGCTGCGCAGCCAGCAGCGGGCGGCGGCGGCACGCGCCGAAGGCCGCTTCGCGTCGCAGGTCGTGCCCGTCAAGCTCTCCGGCAGGAAGGGCGAGACGCTGTTCGACGTCGACGAACACGTGCGGGCCGAGACCACGCCCGAAAGCCTGAAGAAGCTGCCACCGCATTTCCGGCCGGGCACCGGCACCGTCACCGCCGGCAACTCCTCCGGGATCACCGACGGCGCGGCCGCGGCGGTCCTGCTGTCCGCGGAGAAGGCCCGCGAGCTGGGCGTGAAGCCGATGGCCCGGGTGCTGGGCTTCGCCTCGGCCGGCGTCGACCCGAAGGTGATGGGGATCGGCGTCGTGCCCGCGGTCAGGGCGCTGCTGGCGCGGCTGTCGATGGCGCTCTCCGACTTCGACCTCGTCGAGGTCAACGAGGCGTTCGCGGCCCAGGTGATCGCCTGCGACCGCGAGCTCGGCTTCGACCCGCAGAAGCTGAACGTCAACGGCGGGGCGATCGCGCTCGGCCACCCGATCGGCGCCACCGGCGCCCGCATCGCCGTGACCCTGCTCCACGAGATGCAGCGCCGCGGCGCCCGCCGCGGCCTCGCCGCGCTGTGCGTCTCGGGCGGCATGGGCATGGCCGCGGCGTTCGAGCGGCTGGAGGCCTGAGATGGCCGACGAGCTCGTCGACGATCCCTACGCGCCCGCCGAGCGCGGTTTCCGCAGCGTCGCGCTGGCCGTCGACGCGGGCATCGCGCGGGTGACGCTGGGCAAGCCGCCCGCCAACGTGCTCTCGGTCGACCTGCTCGACGAGCTTGCCCGCGGTCTCGAGTCGCTCGAGTACCAGCGCGAGGTCAAGCTGATCGTGCTGCAGGCCGCCGCCGGCTGCCAGTACTTCAGCGCCGGCTTCAACGTGCGGGAGACGGTGGGGGAGAGCGCCTACTCCGTGCTGGAGGGCTTCCGCCGCGCCACCGACGCGTTGTTCAAGGCGGACAAGCCGACGCTGTCCGTCGTCGCCGGGCCGGCCTTCGGCGCGGGTGCGGTGCTGGCCGCCGCCTGCGACCTGTGCTACGCGGGCGCCCAGAGGGGCGTGATGAGGCTGCCCGAGGTGCTCGGCGGCAGCTTCAACACCGTCGCGGCGTCGCTGCTGCCGCGGCTGGTCGGCCGCCGCAAGGCCTTCGAACTGATGCTGGGCGGATCCCAGGTCGCGCCGGCCGAGGCCGAGCGCATCGGGCTGATCACGAAGGCCGTGCCCGACGAGCGCCTCGACGCCGAGGTCGCGGCGGTCGTCCAGCGTTTTCAGGCACAGAGCGCGCCGGTGCTGCAGGCCGCGCGGCGCGCGCTCCACGCCGGCTTCGACGTCGGCCACGGCGACGCGGTGCTGGCTGCGGAGGACGTCTACCTGAACCAGTTGCTGATGTCGGAGGACGCGGGGGAGGGGCTCAAGGCCATCCTCGAGAAGCGTCCGCCCCAGTGGAAGGACCGTTAAACAGGACCAAGGGAATCCATGATCGATTTCGAGCTGAACGAAGAGCAGACGGCCGTCGAGAAGATGGTCCGCGACTGGGCGGCGAAGACGGTGGCGCCGAAGATCCACGACCTCGACCGCGCCCACAAGTTCGAGCCCTCCTTCCTGAAGGACATGGGCGAGATGGGCCTGCTCGGCATCTGCATCCCCGAGCAGTACGGCGGCGCCGGCATGGACTACGTGAGCCTCGGCCTCGCCTCGGAGGAGGCCGAGTACGTCGACACCCACCTGCGGGTGATCCTCTCGGTCCACGTGGGGCTCAACTCGATGACCCTGTGGTGCTGGGGCACCGAGGAGCAGAAGCAGAAGTACCTCGTGCCGCAGGCCAAGGGCGAGAAGATCGCGACCTACGGCCTGACCGAGCCCAACGCCGGCTCTGACGCGGTCGGTATCCAGACCACGGCCGTGAAGAAGGGCGACAAGTACGTCCTCAACGGCGAGAAGTACTGGATCTCGCTGGCCGACGTCGCCGACAACTTCCTGGTCATCGCCTGGACCGACATGGAGAAGAAGAAGAACCGCGACCACAGCGGGCTCTCCGCCTTCATCGTCGAGCGCTCCTTCAAGGGCTTCTCCTCCTACACCATGAAGGAGAAGTGGGGGATCCTCGCCGGCAACACCGGCGGCTTCTCGATGCAGGACGTCGAGGTGCCGGCCGCCAACCTGGTCGGCCAGGAGGGCGAGGGCTTCAAGGTCGCGATGTTCGCGCTCGAGAACGGCCGCTACACGGTGGCCGCCGGCGCCACCGGCCTGATCCGCGCCTGCCTCGACGCCTCGCTCAAGTACGCCTCGACGCGCCAGACCTTCGGCGTGCCGATCGGCCAGCACCAGCTCGTCAAGGAGATGATCTCGCAGATGGTCTCCGACTACGACGCGGCGCGCCTGCTGTGGCTGCGGGCCGGCTGGCTCAAGAACCAGGGCAAGCGCAACAACCGCGAGACGTCGCTCGCCAAGTGGTTCGCCACCGTGGGCTCGGAGCGGGCGGCCTCCGACTGCGTCCAGATCCACGGCGGCAACGGCTTCTCCGACGAGTACCCGGCGGGCCGCTTCTACCGCAACTGCAAGGCGGCGGTGATCTACGAGGGGACCCGCGAGATCCACAAGCTGATGCAGGCCGACTACGCGCTCGGTTACCGCACGGACAAGCCGCGCCGGGTCGACCTCCCGGCCTACCAGAAGAAGTAAGGAGGCGCCGGGAATGAATCGCGACGACCTGTCCCTGGAGTTCGTCCGGGTCGTGGAGCGGGCGGCGATCGCCGCCGCCCGCACCATGGGCCAGGGCGACCGCAAGTACTCGGACCAGGTGGCCGTCGAGGCCATGCGCAAGGAGATGGAGAGCGTCGACATCGACGGCACCATCGTGATCGGCGAAGGCGAGCGCGACGAGGCCCCGATGCTGTTCATCGGGGAGAAGGTGGGCCGCGGAGAGGGCCACACCGCGATCGACATCGCGGTCGACCCGCTCGAGGGCACCAACCTTTGCGCAACCGGGGCCGGCAACGCGATCGCCGTGCTGGCGGCTTCCGAGAAGGGCGGCCTGCTGCACGCGCCCGACATCTACATGGACAAGCTGGTGGTCGGCCCCTCATCCAAGGGCAAGGTCGACATCAACGCCCCGGTCGAGGACAACCTCAAGGCGATCGCCGGCGCCCTGGGCCGCTCGGTCCACGACCTGACGGTGATGGTGCTCGACCGCCCTCGCCACGAGAAGCTGATCGCGGACATCCGGCGCGCCGGGGCCCGCATCCGTCTGATCGGCGACGGCGACCTCTCGGCTGGCATCACCGCCGCCGTGGCCGGCACCGGCGTCCACGCCGTGATGGGCATCGGCGGCGCCCCGGAAGGGGTGCTGACAGCGGCCGCCATGCGCTGTCTCAACGGCGAAATCCAGGGCCGGCTGGTGCTGACCAAGCCGCTCGACCGCGAGCGGCTCGAGCGGATGGGCATCACCGACCTCGAAAAGGTGTACCGTACGGAGGATCTGGCCCCGGGCAAGAACGTGATCTTCGCTGCCGCCGGCGTCACGGACGGAACCCTGCTGCAGGGCGTCCGCTTCTTCGGCGACGGGATCCGCACCCACGTGCTGGTGATGACCACGGTGCCCCACCAGGTCCGTTTCATCGACACGATCCATGCGGCCGACCGGCCCGACGTCAAGGTGCGCTTCTAGCGCCACGCCTTCCCGGCCCCTTCCGCCCGCCCCGGAGGACGCTCGCAGCGCGCCTCCGGGGCGATTTTTTTTCGCGCTTCGTGCGGCCCGAACACTTGACGGGAGCCCCAAAAAGGCGGAGAGTCCAGCCCCGAAGGGCACTTAACTGGTCGGGGTTGATTTTCCGCTTGACATGGTCTTGACCCTTTGTTACCTTCACGAAGCACTTTAAGTCCTCGGCGTAAGTTCGGATCACCTCGCGGTCGCCGGTGGGAGGGCGCCGCGACGGACGTGCAAACGGGGCGGCAGCGCAAGACGCCCACTGAGATGAGAGGCAACCGTGGCTCTGTTCAGCTTCGGTAAGAAGAAAGGGCTCGTCGGCCTCGACATCGGCTCCTCGGCCATCAAGGCCGTGGAGCTGAAGGCGAGCGGCAAGGCCGGCGACCAGTTCTCGCTCGTCAACATCGGGATCGAGAACCTGTCCCCTGAGGCGATCGTCGACGGGGCGATCATGGATGCGGGGTCGGTCGTGGACGCGATCAGCCGCGTCTTCACCTCCCAGAAGATCAAGAGTGTCGACGTGGCCACGAGCGTCTCGGGCAACGCGGTGATCGTCAAGAAGATCAGCCTGCCCCAGATGAGCCCCGAAGAACTCGCCGAGTCGATCCACTGGGAAGCCGAGCAGTACATCCCGTTCGACATCCAGGACGTCGCCATCGACTACGAGATGATCGAAGGCGGCGGCGACGGCACGAACATGGACGTGCTGCTGGTGGCTGTGAAGAAGGACAAGATCTCCGACTACACGTCGGCGATCTCGCAGGCCGGCAAGACCCCGCAGATCGTGGACGTGGACGTCTTCGCGCTCCAGAACTGCTACGAGGTCAACTACGGCTCCGACCCCGGCTCCATCGTGGCGCTGCTCAACATCGGCGCCTCGATCATGAACATCAACATCGTCAAGGGCACGACCTCCATCTTCAACCGCGACATCGCGGTGGGCGGCAACCAGTACACGGATGCCATCCAGAAGGACCTCAACCTCTCGTTCGAGCAGGCCGAGGCGCTCAAGCGCGGCCAGCCCGTCGAGGGGGCCGACGCGAGCCAGCTCGACCCCATCTTCCAGGTGGTGTCCGAGAGCATCGCGATGGAGATCCAGAAGACCTTCGACTTCTTCAAGGCGACCTCGTCCGAGGACCGGATCGACCGCATCTACCTCTCGGGCGGTTCCGCCCGGGTGCCCGGCCTGCAGGAGCTGATCGGGGAGCGTTTCGACGCTGGAGTCGAGCTGCTCAACCCGTTCAACGCGATCACCTACAACGCGAAGGACTTCGATCCCGACTGGCTCACTGAGATCGGTCCCCAGGCCGCCATCGCGGTCGGTCTGGCCATCCGAAAGGTGGGCGACCGATGATCCGCATCAACCTCCTCGCAGCGGACCGCCCCGCGGCCGGCGCCAAGAAGGCGGCGGCGGCGCCCGGTGCCGTCCAGGCGTACCTGATCGTCGGCGGCCTCGCCGGCCTCGCCGCGCTCGGCTCGGCCGCCGGCTGGTTCTACATGAGCAGCCAGATCGCCTCGCTCGACGAGGACATCGGCAAGGCCAAGCAGCGCCAGGCCCAGCTCGCCGAGACCAAGAAGCAGGTCGAGGAGCTGGAGCGCAAGCGCAACGCCGCGCGCACCAAGCTGGGCGTGATCGAGGATCTGCGTTCCACCCAGAAGGGCGCGGTGCGCCTGCTCGACGAGCTGTCCCAGGCACTGCCCGATCTGCTGTGGCTGACGCAGGCCGAGCAGAACGGCAGCCAGCTCCGCTTCACCGGCCAGGCCAACACCCTGAACGCGGTCGCGCAGTTCATGGACCAGCTCCAGCGCCGCGGCGAAGGCTGCGATCCGGCGACGCCCGCCGGCAAGGGCAAGTGCTGGTTCCCCACGGTCGACCTGGTGTCCAGCCAGGCCGCGCGCAACGTCGTCAGCTTCACCCTGACCGCGACGTTCCAGAACCCCGAGGTGGCTGCCCGGGCGGCGAAGAAGGCCGCCGAGGACAAGGCCGCCAAGGACAAGGCCGCGGCCGCCAAGCCCGCGGCGAAGAAGTAGGGGCAAGAGCGATGGCCGAGAACCCTCTCACCAAGCTGCCCCTCGCCGGCCAGGCCGGTGTCGGGCTCGTGCTCGCGATCGTGATCGGTGGCGCCTTCTACCAGCTCTACTGGACCGGGGCGGAGGCCGAACGCGCCCAGAAGGCCAAGGAACTCGAGGACCTCAGCGCCGAGATCAAGCAACTCGAGGTCGCCGCCGCACGCCAGGACGAACTGAAGAAGGAGCTGGCCGCGCTGGAGGCGCGCCTGCAGGTGATGTCCAAGTACCTGCCGGCCCAGAAGGAGACGCCGCAGATCATCCGCGCGGTGCAGCTCCTCGCCTACAGCTCCACGCTGAGCGTCACCCGCTTCACCCCGTCCGCTCCCGTGCAGCGCGACTTCTACCTGGAGGCTCCGATCCAGATCGGGCTGACGGGGACGTACCACAACCTGGCGCGCTTCTTCGACTCGGTCAGTCGCCTGCCACGGCTGGTCAACGTCGGCAAGGTCTCGCTGCGCAACCTGGGCAAGCAGACCGACATGGCGACCGTGTCCGCCGCGATCGTCGCCAACACCTACGTCTACCAGGAGGCGCCGGCCAAGAAGTCGGCGAAAGGAAGGGGCAAGCGGTGAAGTGGATGATCGCAGTGCTCCTCGCCGTCGGCCTCGCGGGCAGCGCAGCCGCGCAGGCGCCCGCCGCGCCGCCGCAGGTCGAGGCGCCCGCCGAGCCCGAGGGCGAGGCGATGCCGATGGCGCCGCCGTCGCCTGACGAATCGATCAAGAGCCTGCTCGGGGAGGACCTCGAGGCGCCGGCCGACGGCTATACCTACTCCAGCGCCGGTCGGCGCGATCCGTTCGTGAGCCTGCTGCGCCCGGTCTCCGCCAGTTCCGGCGCGCCGTCCGGCCCGCGGCCGAAGGGGCCCGCCGGCTTCCTGGTCCAGGAACTGACCCTGCGCGGCATCGTGCGCACCCCCGACGGCTTCATCGCCCTGATCCAGGGGCCCGACGGCAAGTCGTACCCCATGCGCGTGGGCCAGAAGCTCTACGACGGGGAGATCACCGGCATGGATGGGGCCACGATCACCCTCAATCAGCGCTACACCGACGAGTTCAACCGGTCGCGAGTCAACACCGTGAAGAAGTCTTTGTATCCGTCCGAGGAGGCGAGGCAATGAGAGGCAAGCTCGCTGGGGCCCTGCTGACGTCGGCCCTGCTCCTGGCCGCTGCGGCTCCGGCCGCGCTGGCGCAGGAGGGTGCGGCGGCCGTGCTGTCCGACATCCGCCAGGAGGCGGGGGAGAGCGCCACGCGGCTCGTCCTCGAGTGCAGCGCGCCCGTCGCCTACACGTACTACAGCCCCGACCCGCTGACGCTCGTGGTCGACCTGCCGGAGCTCGACGCCTCCAAGATGCCCTCGCGCATCGCGGTCGGCTCGCGCGAGGTGGAGTCGGTCCGGGTCGCCAGCATGGTCCGGGGCGACGGCCGCACGCTGGCCCGCGTCGAGGTCCGGCTGGCCTCGCTGGTCCCGTACCAGATCTTCTCGCGCGACCGCTCGCTACACCTGCTGTTCGAGCGCGCGGCCGAGAGCGCTGGCGCGGCCCCAGCGGCGGCCGAGACGGCAGCCACCGAGCTCGCGAGCGCCGACCCGGTGCCCGCGGCGCCGGCCGCGTCCGAGGCCGCCGTCGCGGAGGCCGTGGCGTCCGAGCCGCCGGCCCCCGAGCCGGTCGAGGCCCCGGTCATCATCGCGTCGGGCCGCCCCCAGGCGGACCTCGGCGGCGCCCGCGCCACCCGGATCCTCGGCGTCTCCACCGCAGAGGAGGACGGCGGCCTGGCCGTCACCGTTCGCGCCGACGGCCGGCTGGGCTACCAGGACTTCTTCCTGGGCAACCCCGACCGACTGGTCGTCGACTTCCCGGGCGTGACCAGCCGCGTTCCGGTGCGCCCCGTCGAGGTCGGCGTCGAGCCCGTCCGCAAGGCCCGCGTCGCGCAGTTCTCGGCCGGCGAGCCGAAGGTCGCGCGCCTCGTGCTCGACCTGGCCGCGCGCGCGCCGTACCGCATCGTCGAGGCCAACGACGGCCTCAAGATCGTCTTCGGTGGCCCGGGCCGCGCCGCGGCCCCCGAGCCGCTGGCGGCGATCCGGCCCGCCACGTCCGCGGCGGTCGTCCCGGCCCCCGTCGCGGCGCCCCCGGCGCCTGCGGTGGTCGCGCCGGCCTACGTGCAGGCCGTGCCGGAGAACACCCCGCTGCCCGAGAACGAGCCCAAGAAGTTCACGGGGCACCCGATCAACCTGGACTTCAAGGACGGCGACCTCGTCGACATCTTCAGGCTCTTCGCCGACATCTCCGGTCTCAACGTGGTGATCAACCCCGGCGTCAGCGGCAAGGTCAGCCTGAAGCTGGTGGAGGTGCCGTGGGACCAGGCCCTCGACCTGATCCTGAAGACCAACGGCCTCGGCATGAACATCGAGGACAACGTCATCCGCATCGCCCGGCTCGCCGACCTGCAGCGCGAGCAGAACGAGCGGCGCAAGCTGGACGAGGAGAAGGGCCTGGCCGGCCCGCTGGCCACCCGCCGCTGGCGCTTGGCCTACGCCAAGGGCACCGAGCTGGAGCCGACGATCAAGAAGATCGCGCTTTCGCCGCGCGGCAACATCACGATGGACGCCCGCACCCAGACCATGATCGTCACCGACCTCGAAGACCGGCTGGAGAAGGTGCGGGAGCTGATCGCCGACCTCGACCGGCCCACGCCCCAGGTCGAGATCGAGGCCCGCATCGTCGTGACCACCCGCAACTTCACGCGCGACATCGGTGTGCAGTGGGGCTTCAACCACGAGCAGTCGACCCGCTTCGGCAACTCGACGGGCCTCGTGTTCCCCAACTCGCTCGTGATCAACGGGACCTCGGCTCAGGCCACCCAGGGCATCCCGGCCGACCAGAACGGTCAGGCCGCGCTCGCCGGCATCGGCAACCAGGCGCCCGCCGGGCGCGGTTACGCGGTCAACCTGCCGGCCAACGGCAGCACCGCCGGGATCGGCGTCTCGATGGGCAACATCCTCGGCAACTTCAGCCTCGACGCGGCGCTGACCGCGCTCGAGCGCCAGGGCCGGGTCCGGATCCTGTCGACGCCGCGCATCGCGACCCAGAACAACATGTCGGCCAACATCAAGCAGGGCACGCAGATCCCCTACCAGACGACGGCCAACAACACGATCACGACCTCGTTCAAGGACGCGACGCTGACGCTGGACGTCACGCCGCAGATCACGAACGCTGGGACGGTGCAGCTCAAGGTGCTGGTCGAGAACAACTCGCCGGGCGACGTCGTCGGCGGCGTGACCGCCATCAACACGCAGTCGGCGACCACCAACCTGCTGGTGCGGGACGGGGCGACGGCCGTGAT
This sequence comes from Acidobacteriota bacterium, assembly GCA_011526565.1. GTDB lineage: Bacteria > Acidobacteriota > Vicinamibacteria > Fen-336 > Fen-336 > WYBL01. The sequence continues at coordinate 33,964 of WYBL01000069.1, forward strand.
CGGCGGCATCTACCAGAACCAGGAGAGCAACAACGTCAACTCGGTGCCGTTCTTCTCCAAGATCCCGGTCCTGGGATACCTGTTCCGGAACAAGGCGGTGACGACCCAGAACGCGGAGCTGGTGATCTTCATCACGCCGCGGATCCTCAAGGACTAGGGGGGCACCGCAATGCGAAACGAAATCACCCGGCGGCTTGGGGAGGGGAGCATGAAGGCGAGTAAGGCCTGGATCGCGGTCGCGCTGGCGATCGGCGTGGCGGGCTGCGTGCCCGACTACGTCAAGCAGAACGACTCCGACGTGATCTTCGGCATGGCCACGGTGAACGGCGGAGCCGTGCTGCAGTCGGACGTGCTGCCGGTGGCGCCGGACACGGCGGCAGTCGCCCTCTTCACGCGCTACAAGAACCAGGCGTTCACCACGATCACCGTTCCGAACCACGTGATCCTGGAACGCTACGAGGTGCGCTACTTCCGCTCGGACGGCCGCAACACGGAGGGAGTGGACGTCCCGTTCAAGATCACCGGTCCGATCACCGGCAACGTCGACGTGGCCACCGGCGGCGCGGCCAACTACGCGATCGAGGTCGTCCGTGCCCAGGCCAAGCTGGAGGCACCGCTGCGGCAACTGCGCGCCGCGGACGCGACCGGCGGCGCCATTCCTCCCGGCGGGGCACTGATCCTGACCGTCTTCGCGGAGATCACCGTCTACGGACGCACGATCTCGGGACAGGCCGTTTCGGCGAGCGGTCGGCTGCAGATCGACTTCGCCGACTGGGTTTAGAGAGGGCGCCATGCGGAACATCCTCGATCCGATTCGTGCGCACGGGGCCCGCAGCGGCGTGGCCCTGGTGCTGGCCGTGGGCCTCGCGGCCTGCGGCTTCGACAAGGTGACCATCCCCGACGAATTCGAGGGGCCGGCCGAGCTCGGCATCGCGCTCCGCCTCGAGGCCAGTCCCGACGTCGTCACCGCCGATGGCTTCTCGTCGTCCGCGATCCGGGCGACGGTGCGCGACCAGAACGGCCAGCCGCTCTCCGGCCGCGCGGTGGTGTTCAAGATCACCGACGCCAACGGCCGCAACGCCGACATCGGGGAGTTGACCACGACCGACGGCCGCCGCATCCGCGCCGCCGAGGCGACCGCGACCAGCGGCAGCGACGGCGTGGCCCGCGTCACCTACTACTCGCCCGTGCGGTCGGACGTCACGGCCGACACGAGCGTGCTGGTCAGCGCCCGACCGGTCGGGACCGACGCCAACGCGGCGCAGGAGCGGGTCGTCCGCATCGAGCTCCGCTCGGCCGAGCCGCGGCTGTTCCCGCAGATCCCCGGCAACGCGCCGCCGACCTGCAACTTCCGCGTCGAGGTCGTCAGCGGCGGGTCGGCCTGCACGAGCCCCACCGCCTGCACGATCCGCCGCGGCTCGCAGACGCTGTTCCAGTCGACCGCGAGCGACACGGACGGCACCATCGTGCGCTACGAGTGGTTCTTCGGGGACGACAACTCGAAGCAGGACAAGCCCGACGTCAACCACGTGTTCAACACGATCGGCACCTGGAACGTCTACCACATCGTGACCGACAACGGCGGCTCGGCCGCGGCATGCCAGGCCAGCATCACGGTGAACTGACCGGCAGACTCCGGTAGGATCTCCAGGTCCCGGGGGGCGCGACCACGCCCTCCGGGACCTTTCCTGCTTCGAGAGGGCGCACTTGGCCAACCCGCGCATCGACGAGCTCCGCAAGCGCCTCGACAAGGACCCTGCCTCGCGCCTGTTCGCGCAACTCGCGGAGGAGCTGCGCAAGGAGGGCGAACTCGAGGACGCAATCCGTGTGTGCCGGGAAGGCCTGGCGAAGCACCCGTCGTACCCTGCCGCGCGGATGACGCTCGGCCGGGCGCTGCTGGACAGCGGAGACTACGCGGGGGCGCGGGCCGAGTTCGAGGCCGTCGTGAAGGGGGTGCCCGACAACGCGCTCGCCCACCGCTTCCTCGGCGAGTGCCAGCAGGCCCTCGGAGACGCCGCAGCCGCCACAGCGAGCTACCGCGCCGCCCTGATGTTCGCCCCCGGCGATGCGGAGTCCGCAGGCCGGCTGGCGGCGCTGACAGGCGAAGCGCCGCCGGCACGGCCCGCGCCGCAGCGCGCTCCGGCGCCGCCCACGCCCGCGCGCCCGATGGCCGCCCCGGCCGCAGCTCCGCGACCTCCCGCCGCGCCGCCCCCGCCGCCGTCACGACCGCCGGTTGCCGCGCGGCCTGCGCCGCCGCCACCACCGCCGCCGGCCGTGGCGACGGCTCGCGCAGAGCAGGCGCCGCCCGCCGCGCTGGTGCCGCCGCCAGCGCCCGGACCCGAAGCGGCGGCGCCGGAGCCCATCAAGCCCGTGCCGCTGGCCCCGGCGGCCGAGGACTTCGAACTGGAGGCCGCCCACGAGGCGGCGCCTGTCGCGCTCACCAGCGAAGATGCGGCCCCGCGCGAAGGCGAAGCGGCCGTGGAGGTCACCCCCGAACCGGCGCCGATCAAGCTGGTCGACGTCGGCGAAGACGAGGTCTTCGAGCTCGAGCGTCCCGTGGAGGCTGCGCCCACGAAAGCGCCTCCGCCGCCTCCGCCCCCCGCGCCCCCTGCAGTCCCGCCCGCAGTCGTCAAGGGCGAGGGGCGGGAAGAGGCGGAGTTCGACCTCGACGTCGAACAACCCGCAGCCGCAGCCCCCGGCGAGGCGCCAGCGCCCCCGCTGGCGACGGCGACGCTGGCCGAGCTCTACCTGCAACAGGGCGCCCGCGAGCAGGCCCAGGCGGTCCTCAAGCAAGTCCTGGCCCGCGAGCCCGAGAACGAGCGAGCCCGCGAGCTTTCGCTGTCGAGCGCCGCGACCCTCGACCCGAAGGCGCAGCGCCGGGCTGCCCTGGAGCGCACCATCGAGCGGCTGGAGCGGATGCTGGACGCGGTGCAGAGAGCGAGGGCGTGATGGGCGGCTTTGCCGAGGTGCTGCGCGGTTTCGCGGCGCAGGTGCCGGAGACGCAACTCGTGATGATCGTCGGCACCGACGGCATCCCCGTCGAGCGCCTGCAGGTCGCCGACCGGCCCAACCTGGAGGCGATCGCCGCCGAGTACATGACCCTGCTCCGCCAGAGCGTGACCGCGGCCTCGGACACGGGGCTCGGCTCGCTGCAGGAGTTGCACGTGGTCACCGACGGCATGACCGCCCTGATGCTCGGCATCACCCACGAGTACTTCCTCTTCGCCGCCCTGCAGCCGGGGGCGCTCCTGGGCCGGGCCCGGTTCGCGCTGCGCAAGGCGGCCCTCGCCCTCGAGCGCGAGTTCATCTAAACCCTTCCACCTGCTAGCATTCGCCCCTCTCCTGTCCCAGGCCGTCCCGCCGTGTGGCGCCGGACACGGGGAGTCCCAGGGAGGCACCCGCGTGGACGTCAAGGACCTGAAAGAGATCCTGCGCACGCTCGACGAGCGCCAGATCGCCGAGTTCGAGCTCGAGACCGAGGGCATGAAGCTGCGCGTGCGCAAGGCGAGCGCCGCGGCCCCGGCCACCGTCATGGTCGCCTCCGGCCCGGCGCCGGTGGCCGTTCCGGCCGCCGTCCCCGCCGCGCCGGCGGCAGCAGCCGCGCCGCCGCCGGCCGCTGCCGAAGAAGCCGGCCTGACCGTGGTCAAGAGCCCGATCGTGGGCACCTTCTACCGCTCCCCGAACCCCGACTCGCCGCCGTTCGTCAACGTGGGCGACCGGGTCCGCCTCGGCCAGGTGCTCTGCATCATCGAGGCGATGAAGCTGATGAACGAGATCGAGTCGGACGCGGCCGGCGAGGTCGTCAAGGTCCACGTGGAGAACGGCCAGCCCGTCCAGTACGGCGACCCGCTGTTCTCGATCCGCCCTGCCCAGTAGCCACGGATGTTCAAGAAGGTCCTGATCGCCAACCGCGGGGAGATCGCCCTGCGCGTGCTGTGGGCCTGCAAGGAGCTCGGCCTCAAGACGGTCGCGGTCTACTCCGAGCCCGACCGCGAGAGCCTGCACGTGCGCTTCGCCGACCAGGCCGTGTGCATCGGCCCGGCCCGCTCGATCGATTCCTACCTGAACGTGCCGGCGATCATCACCGCCGCCGAGATCACCAACGCCGACGCCATCCACCCCGGCTACGGGTTCCTTGCCGAGTCGGCCTACTTCGCCGAGATCTGCGAGGCCTGCAACATCAAGTTCATCGGGCCCGGTCCCCAGGCGATCCGCCTGATGGGCGACAAGAGCCGCGCCAAGAAGGCGATGATCAAGGCCGGCGTCCCGGTGCTGCCCGGCTCCACCGGCGTGGTGGAAGACGAGGAGGCCGCCGTCCGGGTGGCGAAGGACGTGGGCTACCCGGTGATCCTGAAGGCCTCGGCCGGCGGCGGCGGGCGCGGCATGCGGGTCGTGAAGAACCCGGCCGACCTCGCCCAGGCCTACCGCTCCGCCTCCGCCGAGGCCGCTGCCGCCTTCGGAGTGCCCGACGTCTACATCGAGAAGTACATCGAGCGCCCGCGTCACATCGAGATCCAGGTGATGGCCGACGCCAAGGGCAACGTGGTCTCGCTCGGCGAGCGCGAGTGCTCGATCCAGCGCCGCCACCAGAAGCTGCTCGAGGAGGCGCCTTCGCCGGTCGTGAACGACAAGCTGCGGCGGCGGATGGGCAAGACCGCCGTCGAAGCCGCCGCCGCGGTCCAGTACGTCAACGCCGGCACCATCGAGTTCCTGCTCGACCACGAGGGCAACTACTACTTCATGGAGATGAACACCCGTATCCAGGTCGAGCACGGCGTGACCGAGCTCGTCACCGGGCGGGACCTCGTGAAGGAGCAGATCCTGGTCGCCGCGGGACAGCCGATGAGCTTCAGCCAGCGCGACGTCGCGATCGGCGGCCACGCCATCGAGTGCCGGGTCAACGCCGAGGACCCGCGCACGTTCGCGCCCTCCCCCGGCCACGTGCGCCACTTCTACGTGCCCGGCGGGCCCGGCGTCCGGGTCGACACCTTCGCCCACGAGGGCTGCACGATCCCCCCGTACTACGACTCGCTGGTGGCCAAGGTGATGAGCCACGGCCGCGACCGCCGCGAGGCGATCGACCGCATGCGGCGCACGCTCGAGGTGACCGTCGTCGAGGGCATCAAGACCTCGATACCGCTCCACCTCGAGATCCTGCGCCACCCCGAGTTCGTGAAGGGAGAGGTGGACACCCACTTCATGGAGCGCTTCATGGCCCAGAAGAAGGCGGGGACGCTGTCGTGACGGCGCGACGCCTCGACGGGGCGCGGGTCGCCGCGCAGATTCGCGAGGAACTGGCCTCGGAAGTCGCGGTGCTGGCGGCCGCGGGCTGCCGGCCCGGCCTCGGCGTCGCCCTCGTCGGCGACGACCCGGCCTCGGCCGTCTACGTCGCGAGCAAGACCAAGGCCTGCGCCGAGACCGGCATCCACTCCGAGACGGCCCGCCTGGGGGCCGACGCCACGACGGCCCAGGTGCTGGACGTGGTGCGCGGCTACAACGCGCGGGCGGACGTCCACGGCATCCTGGTCCAGCTTCCGCTGCCGAAGCAGGTCGACACCGAGGCCGTGCTGCACGCCGTCGACCCGAAGAAGGACGTCGACGGCTTCCACCCCGAGAACGTCGGGCTGCTGGTCCAGAAGCGCCCGCGCTTCGTGGCCTGCACGCCCGCCGGCGTGATGGAGCTGCTGCGCCGCGAGGGCATCGACCTGCGCGGGCAGAACGCCGTGGTGCTCGGCCGCAGCGACATCGTCGGCAAGCCGATGGCGCTGCTGCTGCTGCACGCCGACGCCACGGTCACGATCTGCCACTCGCGGACCCGCGACCTCTCCGCCGTCACCCGCCAGGCCGACGTGCTGGTGGCGGCGATCGGCAAGGCCGGCTTCGTGCGCGCCCTTCACGTCAAGCCCGGCGCCATCGTCGTCGACGTCGGCATCAACCGCATCACCGACGAGGCCGAGGCCCGCGAGCTGCTGTCGCCCAAGCGGTTCGAGGGCTTCCGCGAGCGCGGCTCCGCGCTGGTCGGCGACGTGCACGCGCCCCAGGTGGAGGCCGTGGCCGGGGCGCTGACTCCGGTGCCGGGCGGCGTCGGCCCGCTGACCATCGCCTCGCTGCTGCGCAACACGGTGCGGTCGGCGCGATGGGTCCACGAGCGCTCCGCGTCGGACTGACCGGCGGCATCGCCTCCGGCAAGTCGCACGTGCTGCGGCGGCTGGCGGCGGACGGCTTCCACACCCTCGACCTCGACCGGGTGGCCCACGGGCTGATGGCGCCGGGGGGCGCGGCCTACGCGGACGTCGTGGCCAGCTTCGGGCCTGGCATCGTGGCCCCCGACGGCACGATCGACCGCCCTGCGCTGGGCGCGATCGTCTTCGCCGACGCGGGCCGCCGCCTGCAGCTCAACGCGCTGGTCCACCCGCGGGTGCGCGAGGCGGAGGAGGAATGGCTGCGCCAGGTGCCCGCGGGCGCCGTGGCCGTCGTCGACGCCGCGCTGCTGGTGGAGACCGGCCTGCACCTGCGCTTCGACCGCCTCGTGGTCGTGCGCTGCACTGCCGAGCAGCAGCGGGAACGCCTGCGCCACCGCGACGGCCTCGCCGCGGCCGCCGCGGAGGCCCGCCTGCGCGCCCAGATGGACCCGGCCGACAAGGCCCGCTTCGCCCACTTCGAGGTCGACAGCTCGGGCCGGCCCGCCGACACCGACGTGGCGGTCGACGCGCTGGCTGCCGTGCTGCGCTCCCAGGCCGACCGCGTCCCCCGGCCCGCCGCGCCACTCGCGGCGCACTGGTGGGCCCGGCTCGTCGCGGGCGCGCCTCCGCTGCCCGAGCCGGCGGACGTGCGCGCGGCGGGGGAGCGCGGCGGCCTCGAGTTGCCGGCCCTTCAAGCGCGGTTGCGGCCGCCCCGCGGCGGGGCGTGGCACGACGCACCGGGCCCCGACCCCGAGTCCGGCGCCGCCACCTGGGTGGCCGCGGCGGCGGCGGGACTGGTGGCCGCGGAGCACCGGCCGGGAGACCTCGACTGGGCCGCAGCGGCAGGCTACGCGCTGGGCCGGCTCGGCTTCGCGGACCCGGCCGCCCACGCGGGAGCCGTGCACGTCGCCCTCGCCGCCTGCGACGCGGCGTCGGGTGGCCCGGCGGCGGGAGCAGACGCGCGTGCGCGCGCGGCCGCGCGCTTCTCGCCGGCCCCGCCGCCCGCGACGGCCACGGCGTTCGGGTGGGCCTTCGCCGGCTGAGCGGAGTTCAGCGCGGCGGGACCAGCCGCTCCTCCACGAAGGTGTCCCACTCGTGGCACTGGGGACACCGCCACTGGACGTCGGCCGCCCGGTAGCGGCAGCGGCGGCACACGTGGGGGGCCGCGAACAGGATGCTGCTGGTCGCGGCGTCGAGGTAGCGCTGGGTGTCCTCCCGCGGCAGGCCCAGCGCCAGCAGCGTGCGCCAGGTCTCGAGGTGCACGAGCAGCGCCTGGGGGTTCTCCTCGCCCGCCCGGCGCAGCAGGCCCAGCGCCTCGTGGGCGTCGCCGCGCGAGCGCAGCACGCGCGCGAGCGCCAGCCGCGCCCGCCAGTCGCGCGGGTGCTTCTCGATCGCGGCCTCGAGCAGGGCCGCGTGGCGCCCGTGCTCGCCTGCCGCCGCGCAGGCGCGGGCGTGCGACTCGAAGATCAGGTAGGCGCGTTCCGGCACGGCCCGCGCGGCGTCCTCGAGGGTTGCGGCCGCCAGCGCGGGGTCGCGCCGCTCGAGGACCTCCGCCAGGCCGAGGTGGGCCGGCAGCGCTCGGCGGTCGTGGCCGAGGGCCTCGCGGAAGGCCGCCTCGGCGCCGTCGGGGTCCCCCAGCCGCAGCCGCTCGCGCCCTACCTGGGCGTGGAGGTGGGCCAGCACCAGCGCGTCGTCGCCGCGCCGCCGCTTGGAGAGCCGGGTGCGCAGCGAGAGCGCGTCCTCCCAGCGTCCCTGGTCCTCGCGGATCCGCTGCAGGCCGAGCAGCGCCGTCGCGTTGCGGTCGTCCTCGTCCAGCGCCTGCTCGAACGCGCGCTCGGCGCGATCGAGCAGGCCTGCGCGCCGGTAGTCCTCGCCCAGTGCCGCGAAGGTGCGGGCCCGGGCCAGCGCGGGCATCCCGGCGCGGCGCGAGAGGCCCTGGTGGATCTGGATCGCCCGCTCTACCTGCCCGCCCTCGCGCAGCAGGCTGCCGAGCACCTGTTCGACCACCTCGCCACCCGGCGACTCCCGCGGCACCTGCGAGAGCTCGGCGACCGCCTCGTCGCGGCGGCCCTCCGACAGGTACTCGAGGCCCTGCAGGAACCGCTCGGAGAGGCCGGCGGCGCCGTAGGCGCGGTCGCGCGCGGAGGTCGTCCGGTAGGCGCGGCCGGCGAAGAAGCCGCACAGCGCGGCGAGCCCCGCGGCGAACAGCGCCGTGTCGGTCACGGCCGGAGCGGGCGCGAGCTCAGGACGGCTCCACGCCCAGGGTCGTGCGCAACACCTCGTCCCACTGGCCGCGGGCGCGCAGGATGGCCTCGACGAACTCGCGCACGCAGCCGCGCCCGCCCGCCGCCGACAGCGACATCACCGCCTCGTTGCGCACCTCGAGCGGGGCGTCGGCCGGGGCGGCCGACAGGCCCACCTGGGCGAACACGGGCAGGTCGTTGACGTCGTCGCCGACGTAGGCGACCTCGCGCGGCTCGATCCCGAGCTCGGCGCAGATCTCGACGAGCGCCGGGCCCTTGAAGCGCACGCCCTGGCGCACGACCGCCATCTTCAGGTCGGCCGCGCGGTGGGCGACCGAGGCCGCGGAGCGGCCCGACAGCAGGCCGGTCTTCAGTCCCGCGGCCTGGGCCAGCACGATCGCGAGCCCGTCGCGCACGTGGAAGGCCTTGGCCTCGCCGCCGTCGGGCAGCACCAGGATCGTGCCGTCGGTGAGCACCCCGTCGACGTCGGTCAGCAGCAGCTTGATCGCCTTGCAGCGCTCGGCCAGCAGATCGCCCTTCATCGCTTCAGATCATCTCCGTCTTCCACAGGTCGTGCAGGTGCAGCACCCCGTCGAGGCCGCCGTCCGCGGAGAGCACCAGCAGCGAGGTGATGCGGCGCGACTCCATCACGTCGAGCGCCTGGGTGGCCAGCGCGCGGCGGTCGATGGTGACCGGCGAGGTGGTCATGCACTCCAGCGCCGTGCGCTCGAGGAAGGCGTAGCCGTGGCGCTCCATGCCGCGCCGCAGGTCGCCGTCGGAGATCATACCCAGCACCCGCCCGCCGTCGTCGACGACCGTCGTCATGCCCAGCCGCTTGCGCGTCATCTCGAAGAGCACGTCGCGCATGGCGGTCGACGAGGCGACGCGGGGCGCCTGGTCGCCCGTGTGCATCACGTCCTCGACGCGCAGGAACTTCTTGCCCAGGCGCCCGCCCGGGTGCAGCACCGCGAAGTCCTCCACGGTGAAGCCGCGGCGCTCGACCAGCGCCATCGCCACCGCGTCGCCCATCGCCAGCGCCGCCGTCGTCGAGGCCGTCGGCGCCAGCCCCAGCGGGCACGCCTCCTCGCGGATCGACACGTCGAGGTGCACGTCGGCGGCCTGGGCCAGCGGCGAGGCCGGCCGGCCGGTCAGCGCCACCAGCGCGACCCCCAGCCGCTTCAGCGTCGGCACCAGCGCCAGCAGCTCGGCGGTGTCGCCGCTGTTCGAGATGGCGACCACGACGTCGCCCCTGACGATGCGGCCGAGGTCGCCGTGGATGGCTTCCGCGGGGTGCAGGAACAGCGAGGGGGTGCCGGTGGAGGCCAGCGTGGCCGACAGCTTCTGGCCGATCAGCCCGCTCTTGCCCATGCCGGTGACCACCACGTGGCCGCTGCAGCCGTGCAGCACCTCGACGGCGCGATCGAAGCGCTCGTCGAGGCGCGGGATCAGCTCGCGGATGGCCTCCGACTCGATCTCCAGCACCTTGCGGCCGGTCGCGCGCGACATGCGGGGATGCTAGCAGGAGCGGGCGGCGCGCCCGTCGGACCGCAGCAGCAGCGCGACCCTCTCGGCAGCGACCAGGGCCGCCAGCCCGAGCGCGCCGAGCGCGCCGAGGGCGGCGGCAGCAGCGCCCTCGAACGCCATTCGAACCCAGAGCACCCCGGGCCAGAACACGCCGTCCGGGCCAAGGTAGGTCCGGCCCGCGGCGTGGAAGAAGTCGCGGAAGCCCAGGAGGAACCCGACGGCCAGCACGGCCTGGGGCCAGGGGGAGCGCAACCGCAAGCTGCCGTAGTGGAGGCCGACCACGAGCCCGAAGGCCGGCCACACGGGGGCAAAGCGGCGCTCCGGTTCGGGCATCACGAAGGCCGCGAAGAGCAGGAAGACCGCCGCGTAGAGGAGCGCAGGCCCGAGGGCGGCCTCGCGCGCCTTCGGGTCCCGGAGGCTGGCCCGCAACGCGAGGCTCAGCAGCACCAGGCCCTGGACGGCCGTCGCCTTCGCCTGCGCCGCCGTGCTCGCGCCCAGCGTCGCGAGGGTGAAGTGGCCGCCGATCGAGATCTTCTGGTATCCGCCGAACAGGGCGTTTCCGTGGAACAGCCAGTTCCAGGCGATGGCCACCGACAGCGCCCCTCCCGCGGCTGCGAACCCCATCACCAGCGCCGTGCGTCGCGGTTCGCGCAGCGCGGCCGTGGCCGCCAGCGCCAGGGCCAGCACGGTTCCGGCCGGGTTGACCCAGGAGAGGGCGAAGGCGCAGCCGGCGCGGACCGCCTGCGTCGCGGGTGTCTGCGGGCGCAGGTCGGGGCCGAACACCAGGAAGCCCACCACGAGCAGCATCTCCACCGGCTCCGCGCATCCGTTCCGGCTGGCCATCCAGACGGGCCAGCAGACCCCCGTGGCCACCACCGCGAACGCGGCTCCCCGGGCGTCGCCGGTGGACCGCTCGATCGCGGCGCCCAGTAGCGCGAGGGCGAGCAGCACCAGGACGTGCCCCTGCAGGTGCACGAAGCGTCCGTGTTCGACCGGGCGTTCCAGGCCGAACAGCCTGTCGAGGGCGACGAGCGGGACGTGGGTCAGCATGGTCAGCGGGAGCTGCCGGGAGCGGACGGGCTCGTCCTTCACCGTCCGGAGCCAGGGCATCTCCGCCGGACGCACCCCGTCCTCGCGCAGGGTCAGCGTACCCGTCGTGAGCCAGTGGCGCGCCGTGTGGATCGCCTCGGACTGATCGGTCACGATCCACGTGCCCGCCGTCGTCGCGACGTGCAGGAACGCCACGAGCCACCAGGCCGGCCAGAAGCGCAGTGGCCCGGGCGTCATCCGTGGGCGGCGGCGTGGATCGCGAGAAGCCGCCGCAGCAGGCGCTCGAGCTTCGACAGCCGGTAGGCGTTGGGGCCGTCGGAAAGGGCGCGGGCGGGGTTCTCGTGGACCTCCATGAACAGGCCGTCGACGCCGGCGGCGACGCCCGCCGGGCCCAGCGTGTCGATGAAGTGCGCCTCGCCGCCGGAGCGGTCGCCCAGGCCGCCGGGGCGCTGGACCGAATGCGTCACGTCGAACACCACGGGGTAGCCGAACGAGCGCAGCACGGGGAACGAGCGCGGGTCGACGATCAGGTTGTTGTAGCCGAAGGTGAAGCCGCGCTCGGTGACCAGCAGCCGCCGGTTGCCCGTGGTGGCGGCCTTCTCCATCACGCCCTTCATGTCCCACGGGGCCATGAACTGGCCCTTCTTGACGTTGACCACGCGGCCCGTGCGCGCGGCCTCGAGCACCAGGTCCGTCTGCCGGCACAGGAAGGCCGGGATCTGCAGCACGTCGGCGACCTCGGCGGCGCGCGCGACGTGGCCCGTCTCGTGGACGTCGGTCAGGATCGGCAGGCCCAGCTTCGCCTTCACCTCGCCGAGGATCGCGAGCCCGCGTTCGACCCCGGGGCCCCGGTACGAGCCGATCGAGGAGCGGTTGGCCTTGTCGTAGCTGGCCTTGAAGATCAGGGGGAGCCCGAACCGGCTGCAGACGTCCTGCAGCCGCTTCGCGATCTCCATCGGGTGGCGCTCGTTCTCGATCACGCACGGGCCTGCGATCAGGAACAGGCCGCCGCCGCCGAGCCGCAGCGAGCCGAGCCGGACGGCCGCGGGGCGCTTCACGACAGCCCCACCGTGGCGACGTCGCCCGGCACGGAGGTGCCGGAGGCGTGCTCGCGCTGGCGGCGGTGGGCGAGGCTCGCGCGCACGAAGCCGGCGAACAGCGGGTGCGGCTCCAGCGGCCGCGACTTGAACTCGGGGTGGAACTGCACCGCCACGAACCACGGGTGGCCGGGGATCTCCGCGATCTCGACGAACTTGCCGTCCGGCGTGCGGCCGGTGACGCGCATGCCGTGGCGCTCGAGCGTCTCGAGGTAGGCCTGGTTGAACTCGTAACGGTGGCGGTGGCGCTCGTGAACCGTCGTCGCCCCGTACTCGCGGGCGGCCACGGAGCCCTCGGCCAGCCGGCACTCGTACGATCCCAGTCGCATCGTCCCGCCCAGCTCCTCGACGCCCAGCAGGTCCTGCAGCTTGTAGATCACCTTGTGCTCGGCCTGCTCGTCGACCTCGGTGGAGCTGGCGCCGGCCAGCCCGCACACGTGCCGGGCGTACTCCACGGTCGCCCACTGGAAGCCGTAGCAGATGCCGAAGTACGGCGTGCCGCTCCTGCGCGCGTACTCCGCCGCCGCGACCATGCCGCCGGTGCCGCGGTTGCCGAAACCGCCCGGCACCAGGATGCCGTCGACGCCGGCCAGCTTCTCCTCGGCGCCGCCCTTCTCCAGGTCCTCGGCCTCGACCCAGCGCCGCACGACGCGGACGCCGTTGCCGAAGCCGCCGTGGGTCAGCGCCTCGTTGAGGCTCTTGTAGGAGTCCTCGAACGAGACGTACTTGCCGACGATGCCGATCGTCACCTCGCCCTTCGGCTCGCGGATGCGGCGGACCAGGTCCTCCCACGCCGTCATGTCGCGGCCGCGGCTCTTGAGGCCGAGCGCTTCGAGCACGATGCGGTCGAGTCCCTCGCCCGACAGCACCAGCGGCACCTCGTAGATCGAGGCCACGTCCTTGGCCGTGATCACGGCCTCCTCCGGCACGTCGCAGTAGAGGGCGAGCTTGGCCTTGATGTCCGGCGACAGGAAGCGGTCGGTGCGGCACAGCAGCACGTGGGGGTGGATGCCGATCTCGCGCAGCTCGCGCACGCTGTGCTGCACGGGCTTGGTCTTCAGCTCGTGGGCGGCGGCGATGTAGGGCACGAGCGCGAGGTGCACGAAGATCGCGTTCTCGCGGCCGACGTCGCGGCGGAACTGGCGCACCGCCTCCAGGAACGGCAGGCCCTCGATGTCGCCGACCGTGCCGCCGATCTCGACGATGCCGACGTCGGCGTCGCGGGTGGCCGTGCGGATGCCGGCCTTGATCTCGTCGGTGATGTGGGGGATCACCTGCACCGTGCGGCCGAGGTAGTCGCCGCGCCGCTCCTTGGCGATCACGGCGCCGTAGATCTTGCCGGTCGTGATGTTGGAGTGCTGCGAGACCTGGGTGCGGGTGAAGCGCTCGTAGTGGCCGAGGTCGAGGTCGGTCTCGGCGCCGTCGTCGGTGACGTAGACCTCGCCGTGCTGGTACGGGCTCATGGTGCCGGGGTCGACGTTGATGTAGGGGTCGCACTTCATCATCGCGACCCTGAACCCGTGGCCCTCGAGCAGGGCGCCGATCGAGGCGGAGGCCAGGCCCTTGCCGAGCGACGAGACGACGCCGCCGGTGACGAAGATGTACTTGGTCGCCACTTACTGGTTCCCTTTCGTTGCGGAAGCGGACGCTGACGCGAGCTCGCGGGAGAGCAGCTCCCGGGCGCGCTCGAGGTCCGCGGGCGTGTCGACGCCGAGGCCGGGGTCGGCGTCGAGCGCCACGACCCGCAGCCGGATGCCGTGGTGGAGGGCGCGCAGCTGCTCGAGGCCCTCCGCGTCCTCGAGCGGCGCGCGCGGCAGCGACGCCAGCCGCAGCAGCGTGGCGCGCCGGTACACGTAGAGCCCGACGTGCTTGCGCGCGAGCCCGCGGCGCACGGCCTCGCGGGCCGCTTCTTCGGCGCTCGCGCCGTCGAGCCGCAGGTGGGGGATCGGGCTACGCGAGAAGTAGAGAGCGTCGCCGCGGGCGTCGGTGACCACCTTGACCACCTGTGGCGCCGCCAGGTCCTCGACCCGCGAGAGCGGAGCCGACAGCGTGGCCATCTCGACCCCGGGGTCGTCGAGCAGCGGGGCGATCGCGCGGTCGATCGCCGCCGGGTCGAGCAGCGGCTCGTCGCCCTGCAGGTTGACGACGATCTCCGCGTCGAGCCCGCTCGCGGCCACGGCCAGGCGGTCGGTGCCCGAGGCGCACTCGGCCGGGGTCATCACCGCGCGACCGCCGAAGCCGGCCACAGCCTCCGCGATGCGCACGTCGTCGGTGGCCACCAGCACTGCGTCGACGCGGCGGGCCGCCGACGCGCGCTGCCAGACCCACTCGATCATCGGCCGCCCGCAGAGCTCGCGGAGAGGTTTCCCCGGGAGCCGCGTGGACGCAAACCGGGCCGGGATGATCGCGACGGTGGACAAGGGACTGGCGAGGGCCTTTCGCGAGTAGCCGGCAGTCTAGCAGGCCGGGCCGCGACCCGCACCGGCGTTCGCGACGCGCTCCCGACGGCGCGCGACGAGCCCGGCCACCGCGAGCGCGGCGAGCGCCGCCAGCGCCATCGCGGGCCCGAGCCCCGCCGGCTCGTACGCGAGCCGCACCTCGTGACGGCCGCCGGCGACGCTCACCGAGAGGTGGCGTCCCGCGTGCCGGTCGACGGTGGCGGGGGCGCCGTCGACCGTCGCCCGCCAGCCGCGGGCCCAGGCCTGGCGCACGATCAGCCGCGCCGGGCCCGGGGCGGCGACTCGCGCGGCGAGACGCCCGGGGCGCTCCTCGTGGCCGAGGAGCTCTCCGCCCTCCACCTCGATCAGCGGTGGCGGCGGCGGCTCGACGCGATGGACGGCGAGCGCCAGCCCGTCGAGGCCGCGCAGCGGCACCCGCACGACGCCGCGCAGCTCCGGGTGGGCCAGCGGATCGAGGCTCGCGACGTGCCCGACGCCGGCGGCGCGCAGGCGCGGCAGCAGGGCATCGAGGTCGCGGCACAGCGACTCCTCCGGCGAGGCGACGCGCTCGCCCGGCACCATCATCGTCAGATCGAGCGAGAGCGCCGTCGGCACCCGGGCGTCGACGTTGTAGTTGGGGGTGAACGACTCGCGCAGCAGGGTGAAGGTGGCCAGTTCGTGCCTGCCGCGGTGGGCGCGGCGGAACGCCCTGTAGGCGGGGCTGCCGTGGACGTCGCACGTGAAGAGCCGCGAGCCGCTGCCGCGCAGCGCCGCTGCCAGCGCCTCGCCCTCGGGCGACAGCCGGAAGAACGCGGGCGTCACCGTCGCGTTGAGCGCCCCGCTCGCGCGGAGCAGGTCGGCTCCGACCGCCGTGGCCAGCAACAGCGCGGCGGCGGCCGCACGGAGCCTGCGCTGCAGCAGCAGGGCTCCCGCCGCCGCCAGCACCGAAAGCCCTCCGCCCGCGGCCGCATCGCCCAGCACGAAGTGCAGCGAGTCGTCGCTCGCGGCGGCTCCCAGCCCGGGCGGGAAGAAGCCGCGGGCGAACCAGGCGACGGCCCCGGGGAACAGGGTCGGCAGGAGCGGGGCGAGCAGCAGCGGAAGGCCGAGCCCGAGCCCGGCGACCAGCGGCCGCGATCGCCCGCGGCCGACGGCTTCGAGGCCCAGCGCCGCGAGCAGCGCGACCCCCAGGTGCAGCCCGAAGAACAGCTTCTGCGGATAGCGGAACGCGTGCAGGAGAGGGAGCCGGTCGACGAGCGGCGCGAGGCCGGAATAGGTGCCGAGCGCTGCGACCGCGAGCAGCGGCATGACCAGCAGCAGCCGCAGTCGCAGCCCCCTCTCCGGTTCGGCGAGCCACTTTCCGCGGAGGGCAGCGCCGCCGGCGGCCAGCCCGACGACCAGCGGGCCCAGGTAGAGGCTCAGGAAGTAGGGAAAGCCGCGGCTGAAGAAGTTGTGCCCCCAGTAGCGATTGGCGACGTCGGCCGGGTCGAAGTAGAAGCCGGAGACCAGCGTCTGCACTGCCGAGAGCGGGTGGATGGAGTGGGCCAGCACCACGGCCGTCGCGAAGCCGCTTCCACGCTCGGTGCCCTCGAGCTGGGCGCGGAACGCGACCAGCACGGGCGCCGTCAGCGCCGCCGCCAGCGCCAGCGCGAGCGCCGCCCGGGCCAGCCCGCGCCCGGTATCGCCGGCCCGGGCCGCGAGTTCGGCCGGCCAGCAGCGGGGCAGGCGCGCCGCGGGCAGCCCCAGCACCACGGCCAGCAGCATCGCCTGCAGCCCGAACTCGGCCGCCGTGGTCGAGACGAGCATCGCGGTCGCGAGTGCCGCGAAGCCGACGTCGCGCAGCCGTCCCACGGCGACGGCGCGTCCCAGCGTGAGCACGACCAGCGGGGCCCAGGCCAGGGCCTGCACGTAGATGTACGTGTTGAGCGTGGACAGCGCGAACCCGCCAAGGGCGTACACGAGCGCCCCGCCCCCGCCGGCGAGCGGCGTCAACCCGAGGCTGCGGGCGAGGCCCAGGAACGCCAGCGCGGAGAGCGGCACGTGCAGCATCAGCGAGGCCGACAGCCCCGGCTCCGCGGGCCACAGCAGTTGCAGCAGGTCCAGCGGGTAGGAGAGCGCCGGGATCGGCAGCGGCGCCCCCTCGTGCACGTACGGGTTCCACCAGGTGATCTCGCCGCGGGCGAGGCCGTCGAGCGCGAGCCGGCGCAGCGGGAAGAAGATGAGGCCGAGGTCGCGGAAGTAGAGCGACTCGCCGGAGAGCAGCGGGCGCGCGAACGGCAGCAGCGCCGCCACGGAGGCGGCCAGCGCCGCGACGAGCCAGGCGCGGCGCTCGGAGGGCATGACGGCGCGGATGCTAGCATCGCGGGCGGTTGCCGAACCCCCGCTGGATCCACGTCGCGCACGCCCTGCTCGTGGCCGTGCTGTTCGCTCCCACGCTGTTCCTGGGCGAGATGCCGTACTTCCGCGACGTCGTCTACACCTACTGGCCCGATCTCGAGTTCCTGTCCCGCTCGCTGCGCACGGGGACGTTCCCGCTGTGGCATCCCGG
Source organism: Acidobacteriota bacterium (assembly GCA_011526565.1). Taxonomy (GTDB): domain Bacteria; phylum Acidobacteriota; class Vicinamibacteria; order Fen-336; family Fen-336; genus WYBL01. The sequence goes on from WYBL01000069.1 coordinate 51,043, forward strand.
CGCCGACGGCGGCGCCCCCTTCTTCGCGCCCTACCCGCCGCACCTGCTGCTCGCGGCGCTGTTCGGGGGCAGCGGTGCGCTGCGCCTGTCCACGGTGCTGCACGTGCAGCTCGCCGCCTCCGGCGCCAGCGAGCTCGCCCGCCAGCGCGGCACGTCCTTCGCCGGCGCGATCGCAGCCGGGGTCGCCTTCGGGCTCGGCGGCGTCGTGCTCTCCAGCCTGCTCTACCCGGTGTTCCTGGCCGCGGCCTGGATGCCCTGGCTGGTGCGGGCCTGGCTGCGGCTCCTCGAGCGGCCGACGCCGCCGCGGGCCGCGGCGCTCGCGCTGCTCGCCGCGGTCCAGCTCTCGACCTTCGGGGCCGAGGTCTGCCTGCAGACGGCCGTGCTCGCCTTCGTCCTGCAGCCGCCGCGCCGAAAGGCGGCGCGGGCGCTGCTGCTGTCCGCCGTCTTGTTCGCGGCGCTCGCGGCGCCGGTCCTGCTCGGGGCCCGCGCGATGGCCGCCGACACCGCGCGCGCCGCGGGTTTCCCGCCGACGGTGGCACTCGCCTACTCGGCCGCGCCCGCGGTGCTGGCCGAGGCGCTGGTGCCGGGTTTCTTCGGAGACCTGCGCGGCTTCTCCGCGAGCCAGTTCTGGGGGGCGTCGCTGCACCCGAACGGCTTCCCGTTCTTCGTCTCCCTCTACCAGGGGCCGCTGGTCCTGTTGTTCGCCGTCTTCGGCGGCTCGCGGCGGCTGTGGGTGCTTTCGGCCCTGGGCCTGCTGCTGGCGCTCGGCTCCCACGGTCCCTTCGCGCCGCTGCTCGCCCAGGCCAGCCAGTTCCGCGCGCCGGTCAAGTTCGTCTTCCTCGCGTCGCTGTCGCTGTCGCTGCTCGCCGGAGCCGGGCTCGACCGCGTCCGCGGCCGCCGGCCGCTCGCGCTGGCGCTGTGCCTGGCCGTGCCGTTCGCCGCGCTGGGCGTCGCCGCGGCGTTCGACCCGCGCGGCCTGGCGGGCGCGCTGGCGCCGCTGCTGCCGCCGCTCGGCGACCCGCACGCGGCGGCCGTGATCGCCGAGCACTGGCCGCGCGCCCTGCTGCGAGTCGCGCTCCTGATGGTCCTGTGCGGCGCGCTCGTCGCCGCCGGGCGCGCCCGGATCGCCCCGCTGCTGCTGGCCGGCGAGCTGCTCGCGGCCAACGCGGGGCTGGTGCCGTCGGCTCCCGTCAGCCACTTCGCGCTGCGGCCCGAGGTGGCGGCGCTGCTCGCCCCCGTTCGTGCCGGGGAACCGGGCCGGCTGTTCTCCTGCGGCCTGTGCGGCCTCCCCTCGCAGGCCTGGCGCGGCCGGCCGCGCACCGATCTCCCGCTGTTCGCGCTCGAGCGCCAGGCGCTGGCGCCGCGCGCCCACGTGCTCGACTCGATCGACGGAGCGTTCGACGAGGACCGCATGGGGCTCACCCCGCCCGGCGCGGCGCTGCCGCCGCCGCTGCGCGACCCGACCCGGATCGCGGCGTACCACCGCACCCTGGCGCTCGGCAACGTGCGCTGGGTGCTGTCGTGGCGTCCGCTGCCGCCCGCCCTGGCGATCCCGCGCGGCGAGGCCGCGCTGGCGGAGGTGGACGACCGCCTCGGCCTCTACGAACTCGTCGGCGCGCTGCCGCGCGCCTACTGGGTCCCGCGCGGGATCGCCGTCGCGGATCGCCGCGCCGCGTGGCGCGCCTTGCGCGATGCGGACGAGCGCGCCGTGGTCGTGCTCGAAGCGCCGGCGCTGCCCGCCTTCGCGGTTGCGGCGGGACCGGCCGAGGTGTCGTTCGCGCCCGCCGGCCCGCACCGGGTGCGGGTCCAGGCCCGTACGCCGCCCGGCTTCGTGGTCCTGCTCGACGGATTCGGCGCGGGCTGGCGCCTGGAGGGGGGCGGCCAGTTGTGGCGCGCCAACGGCCGCTACCGGGCGTGGTGGACGCCGGGCGGTGCGCGCGAGTTCACCCTCGTCTATGCTCCCGGCTGGCGGGTCCCGGCGCTGGCCGGTCTCGCGCTGGGCGTGTTGGGAGTGCTTGTGTCGGCGCTCACGCGGAGGCTTGACACCTCTCGCGTGGACGCTTAGAGTCCCTTACTTAAGTGCAAGATCTAGCGAGGTTTTTCTAGGCTCCGCCATGCCGGTGAAGCTGGGCGAACTGCTGCTGAAGGAGAACATGATCTCTCCCCAGCAGCTTCAGGAAGCGCTGGCCCACCAGAAGACGCACGGTGGGAAGCTCGGCAAGGCGTTCGTGTCCCTCGGCTACGTGCGCGACGAGGAGATCACGAGCCTGCTGTCACGCCAGTACGGCGTGCCGTCGATCAACCTCGACCACTTCGAGGTCGACCCGGCGATCATCAAGCTGATCCCGCCGGAGACCTGCCGCAAGTACCAGATCCTGCCGCTCTCGCGCTCCGGGGCGACGCTCACCATCGCCATGGCCGACCCGACCAACGTGTTCGCCATGGACGACATCAAGTTCATGACCGGCTACAACGTCGAGCCGGTGGTGGCGTCGGAGACCTCGCTCGAGGAGGCGATCGAGAAGTACTACGGGTCGACCCGGTCGCTGCAGCTCAAGCAGGACACGGGCGGCAGCATGCTCGGTGCGGCGCCGTCCCTCAAGGACGTGATGAAGGACTCGCCCGGCCTGACGGTCGACGACATGGCCTCGGTCGGGCTGTCCGAGGTCGACCTCGACTCGATCGCCGACGAGGAGGCGGACGTCGAGACGGTCAAGACGGAAGAGGACGAGATCGACCTCAACCAGCTCGCCCGCTCGTCCGAGGCGGCGCCGGTCGTCAAGCTGACCAACGTGCTGCTGGTCGACTCCCTCAAGCGCGGGGCGTCCGACATCCACATCGAGCCCTACGAGAAGGAGTTCCGCGTCCGCTTCCGCATCGACGGCATCCTCTACAACGTGATGGCGCTGCCGCTGAAGCTGAAGGACCCGCTGACCTCGCGCATCAAGATCATGGCGAAGCTCGACATCAGCGAGAAGCGCCTGCCGCAGGACGGCCGCATCAAGATCCGCCTCAAGATCGAGGACCGCAGCCGCGACATGGACTTCCGGGTCTCCTGCCTGCCCACGCTGTGGGGCGAGAAGATCGTGCTGCGGCTGCTCGACAAGAGCAAGCTGATGCTGGACATGACCAAGCTCGGCTTCGAGCAGTCGTCGCTCGAGAAGTTCCAGCGCGCCATCGCCAAGCCCTACGGGATCGTGCTGGTGACCGGCCCCACCGGCTCGGGCAAGACCAACACGCTCTACTCGGCGCTGTCCTCGCTGAACAAGCCGGACACCAACATCATGACCGCCGAGGACCCCGTCGAGTTCAACCTGATGGGGATCAACCAGGTCCAGATCCGCGACAACATCGGGCTCAACTTCGCCGCGGCCCTGCGCTCGTTCCTGCGCCAGGACCCGAACACGATCCTGGTTGGAGAGATCCGCGACTTCGAGACCGCGGAGATCGCCATCAAGGCGGCGCTGACCGGCCACCTGGTGCTCTCCACGCTGCACACCAACGACGCGCCGTCGACGGTGTCGCGCATGGTCAACATGGGCATCGAGCCGTTCCTGGTCGGCACCGCCGTCAACCTGATCCAGGCCCAGCGCCTGATCCGCCGCGTCTGCTCCGGCTGCAAGGAGGAGGTGCGCGACGTGCCGGCCAAGACGCTGGTCGACATCGGGGTGCCGCCCGAGGACGTCGGCGGCATCAAGCTCTTCAAGGGCCGCGGCTGCGGCACCTGCAACGGCACCGGCTACAAGGGCCGGGTCGGCCTCTACGAGGTCATGGAGATCACCGAGGGGCTGCGCGACCTGATCCTGATGGGCGCCACGTCGCCCGAGATCCGGCGCAAGGCGGTCGAGGAGGGCATGCTGACCCTGCGCATGAGCGGCATCGAGAAGCTCAAGCAGGGGATCACGACGGTCGAAGAGGTACTCCGGGAGACCGTGGCGTAGTGCGGCGGCCCGCGCGAGAGGGGAGAGAGACAAAGTGGCACTGAGCCTCCACCAGTTGCTGAAGACGATGTCCGAGCTCGGCGGATCCGACCTGCACGTCACCACCAACTCGCCGCCCCAGATCCGCGTCGACGGCCACCTGCGGCCGATGGACGTGCCGCCGCTGACCGCCACCGACACCAAGGCTCTGGCCTACAGCGTGCTGACCGACGCCCAGAAGCATCGCTTCGAGGAGAACCTCGAGCTCGACTTCTCGTTCGGCATCAAGGGTCTCGCCCGCTACCGCGCCAACGTGTTCATGCAGCGCGGCGCGGTGGCCGCCGTCTACCGCACGATCCCTTACGAGATCAAGGACTTCAAGACCCTGGGCCTGCCCCTGATCGTGTCCCAGCTCTGCGACAAGCCGCGCGGCCTGATCCTGGTCACCGGTCCGACCGGCTCCGGCAAGTCGACGACGCTGGCGGCGATGCTCGACAAGATCAACCAGGAACGCCACGACCACATGATCACGATCGAGGACCCGATCGAGTTCATCCACCAGCACAAGAAGTGCCTGGTCAACCAGCGCGAGGTCCACGCCGACACCCACTCGTTCTCCAACGCGCTGCGCGCCGCGCTGCGCGAGGACCCCGACGTCGTGCTGATCGGCGAGATGCGCGACCTGGAGACGATCGAGTCGGCGCTGCGCATCGCCGAGACGGGCCACCTCACTTTCGGCACGCTGCACACCAACTCGGCGGCGCAGACCATCAACCGCGTGATCGACGTGTTCCCCTCGCACCAGCAGGCCCAGGTGCGGGCCCAGCTCTCGCTGGTCATCGAGGGGATCATGTGTCAGGCGCTGCTGCCCAAGGCCTCCGGCTCGGGTCGCGCGATGGCGATGGAGATCCTGATCCCCAATTCCGCCGTGCGCAACCTGATCCGCGAGGACAAGATCCACCAGATCTACTCGACGATGCAGACGGGCCAGGAGAAGTACGGGATGCAGACGTTCAACCAGTCTCTGGCCAGCCTGTACTTCGCCCGCCAGATCACGCTGCAGACCGCGCTCGGCCGCAGCTCGCTGCCCGACGAACTGCAGGACATGATCAACCGCGGCGCGGGCCTCGCAACGCCGCAGGCCGGTCGGCCGCCGCAACGGCCGGCGGGTCGTTAAGAGAACGGGGAGGAGGCAGCCATGCCGACGTTCGTGTTCAAGGGCAAGGCGAGGGACGGGTCCGCGGTCTCCGGCGAGCGTGCGGGGGAGAGCAAGGACGCCGTGATGGCGATGCTCCGCCGCGAGAACATCCTGGTCTCCTCCGTCAAGGAGAAGGGCAAGGAGGTCGCGGTCCCCAAGATGGGCGGCAGTGTGCCCGCCAAGGACCTGGCCATCTTCGTGCGCCAGTTCTCGGTCATGATCGACGCCGGCCTGCCGCTCGTGCAGTGCCTGGAGATCCTGGGCGGCTCCAACGAGAACAAGACCTTCGCCAAGATCCTGACCCAGACCCGGATGGACGTCGAAGGCGGCGCCTCCCTCGCGGAAGCGATGCGCCGGCACCCGAAGGCCTTCGACGAGCTGTTCTGCAACATGATCGCGGCCGGCGAGGCCGGCGGCATCCTCGACACCATCCTCAAGCGGCTCGCGACCTACATCGAGAAGAACGTCAAGCTGCAGGCGCAGGTCAAGGGCGCGATGGTCTACCCGGTGGCGGTCGTCTGCATCGCCGCCGTGGTCATCGCCGTGATCCTGTGGAAGGTCATCCCGGTGTTCGCGGCGATGTTCGCGGGCCTCGGTGCCGAGCTGCCGCTGCCGACCGCCATCGTGATCATGGCGTCGGAGTGGTTCATCCGGCTGCTGCCGTTCCTGGTCGTCTTCGGCATCGGCTTCGTGATCGTGTTCAAGCGCTACTACGCGACCTACGCCGGGCGCCGCGTCGTGGACAAGGTGATGCTCAAGCTGCCGGTGCTGGGCACCATCTTCCAGAAGATCGCGGTGGCCAAGTTCTGCCGCACGCTGTCGACGCTGATCTCGTCGGGCGTCCCGATCCTCGACGGCCTCGAGATCACAGCGAAGACCGCCGGCAACGCGATCATCGAGGACACCATCATGTTCGTCCGCAAGGGGGTCGAGTCGGGCCTCACCCTGGCCCAGCCGCTGCGCGAGTCGGCGATCTTCCCCTCGATGGTGGTGCAGATGATCGGCGTCGGCGAGCAGACCGGCGCGATGGACGCGATGCTCTCCAAGATCGCCGACTTCTACGAGGAGGAGGTCGACCAGGCCGTCGCCAACATGCTGACGCTGATGGAGCCGATCATGATCTTCTTCCTCGGCGGCACCGTCGGCGGCATCGTCATCGCGATGTACATGCCGCTGTTCGCGATGATCAGCCAGCTGTCGAACTAGCGGATCGCCCGTTCGTCGCCCGCCGCGCCACCGCGAGTGGCGCCGGCGGGCGGCGACGCCTGCCCCTTGCTGCCGGAGCCCCAGGCCCAGCCCGACTCGCCGGCCCACGGCGACCTCGAGGTGCTCAAGCGCCTGATGGGGTTCCGCCTGGTGATGGTGACCACCCTGCTGCTGGTGGCCGCCTCGATCGAGGCCGTCTCCGACGACCTGGCCCCGGTCAACCCGATGTACTTCGTGATCGTGGCGACCTACGCGTTCACGGTTCTGCACGCGCTGGCGCTGGGGGTCCTGCCGTACCGCGTCCAGGTCTACCTGCAGACGCTGTCGGACCTGTCGATCATCACCGCGCTGGTGTGGATCACGGGCGGCGTGCGCGCGGGGTTCATGCTGCTCTACCCGCTGTCGGTGCTGACCGGCACCGTGCTGCTGGAACGCGGTCGCGGCCTCGACCTGGCCGCCTTCGCGACCGCGGCCTACGCCGCCGTGGTGTGGGGCGTGCGGGTCGGGGCGCTGCCCCCCGAGGGCCTTTCCGACGTCCTGTTCCTGCCCGAGACGCGGCTGGCCTATTCGGTGTTCGTGACCGGCGTGGCGTGCGCGACGGTGGCGCTGATCGGCTCCTACCTGACCGAGAGCCTGCGCGCCGCCGGCCAGCAGCTCGAGCGGACCGCCGGCGAGGTTGAAGGCCTCAAGGAACTGAACGAGGTGATCGTCGCCAGCATCCACTCGGGGCTGCTGACCGCGGACGCCGGGGGCCGGATCAGCTATGCCAACCGCTTCGCGGAAACCGTGCTCGGCCTGCCCTACGCGGCCCTGCGCGGCCGCGCGCTGGCGGAGGTGCTGGGCGATCCCCGCTTCGACGCCGCCGGGCTGCGGGTGCGCGCCGCGACCGCCGACCTGGTGCCGATGGCCGTGGCCTATCGCCGGCCCGACGGCGAGGCGCGCGAGCTGGGCGTGTCGATCTCGGTGCTGGGCGAGGACTGGGGCTACCTGCTCGCCGTCCAGGACCTGACCGAGGTCAAGCGACTCGAGCGCGAGGTGCGGATCAAGGAGCGCCTGGCGGCCGTCGGCGAGATGGCGGCGGCGCTCGCCCACGAGATTCGCAACCCGCTCGGATCGATCAGCGGCTCGGCCCAGGTGCTGATGGCGGAGCCGGGCATCTCGGAGGAACAGCAGCACCTGCTCGACATCATCCGCCGCGAGTCGCGGCGGCTGTCGGAGGCGCTGACCCAGTTCCTGCGCCAGGCGCGGCCGACTCCGGCCCGGCTGGAGCCGCTCGACCTGGTGCCGACCATCGCCGAGGCGGTCAAGCTGCTGCGTAACGCGCCGGAGGTGCAGCCCGGGCACGAGATCGAGTTCGAGGCCGGCGCTGGCCCGCTCGTCTGCCGCGCCGATCGCGACCAGATCCTGCAGGTGTTCTGGAACCTGACCCGCAACGGGCTGGAGGCGATGCCGGCGGGCGGGCGACTGCGCCTCTCGCTGCGGCGCGAGGGCGGCGAGGTCGTGCTCTCGGTTCGCGACGACGGGCACGGCCTCGCCGGCGGCGCCGAGCGCCGCATCTTCGAGCCGTTCCAGACCGGTCGCGAAATGGGCACCGGCCTCGGCCTCGCCATCGTCTACCGCATCGTGCGCGAGCACGGTGGCGACATCCAGGTCGAGAGCCGGCCGGGCGAAGGCACCGACGTCCGCGTCCGTCTGCCGCTGCTCCCGCTGGTCGCCGTCGCGTGACCCGGCGGCGCCAGGCGCTGGCCCTCGCCGCGCTGGCGGCGCTGCCGAGCCTGCCGGCCCTGGTGGGCGCGCGCGCGTTCTTCCAGCGCGACGTCGTCAACTACTGGCTGCCCACGATCGAGGCCCTCGTGCGCCAGGCCGCGGCGGGGGAGTGGCCGCTGTGGAACCCGGGCGTCGGCTTCGGGATGCCGCTGTGGGCCGACCCCAACTTCCAGTGGGCCTACCCGACCACCTGGCTCAACCTGTTGCTGCCCCCGGGCCTCGCGTTCGCCGCGTTGATCGCGAGCCACGCGGTGTGGGGCGCTCTCGGGGCCCGACGGCTGGCGGCGGTCGCCGGGGCCGGCGCCGGGCCCTCGTTCCTGGCGGGGCTGGCCTTCGCCTGGGCCGGGCCGTGGCTGTCTTCCGCGACTTTGTGGCATCACTACTGCACGGTGGCCTGGGCGCCCTGGGTGCTGCTGGCGCTGGAGCGGCTGGCCGCCCGTCCGGGCCCGCGTCGCGTCGCGGCCCTCGGTGCCTGCGCCGGGGCGGCCGCGCTGGCCGGCTCGGCCGACGCGTGCCTGATGATCCTGGTGCTGGCGCTCGCCCGCGTGCCCGCGCTGCTCGCGGCCAGCCCCTCGCGTCCCGCGTTCGCGGCCGCGGTCGCGTGGGCGGCGGCCCTGGCCGCCGGCCTGGCTGCCATCCAGTGGCTGCCCACGGCCCACGTCCTGGCGGCGGGCTTGCGCGGCGCGTTGCCCGAGTCGGCGCGCCTGTACTGGTCCTTGCACCCCGCGTCGATCGTCGACCTGGCCGTGCCGCGCCTGCTCGCGTCCGTGCCGTGGAGCGCGGACGCGCGCGCCGTCCTGTACGAAGGGCGCGAGCCGTTGATCGAGGGCCTGTACCTCGGGACCGGGGTGCTGATGCTGGCGGCGCTGGCTCTCGTCTCCGCGGAGCGCCGGCAGCTCGCCCGGGGTCTCGCGGTGGCGATCCTCGTGCTGCTGGGCCTCGCCCTCGGGCGCCACGGACTGCTGGCCGGCGTGCTGTCGCTGCCCGGCTTCGCGCAGTTGCGCTACCCGACCAAGTACCTGTGGCTGGTGCCGCTGCTGGCGGCCCTGCTGGCGGCTCTCGGGGCCGAGGCGCTGCCGCGCGCGCGCGCCTCCGCGCTGACGGCGGTGGCGCGCGCGGGACTCGGGGCCGCGGCGCTGCTGGCGGCGCTCGCCGTCGCGCTCGTGGCCCGGCCGCTGGCGCTGGCGCCGTGGCTCGCGGCCGGCACCGACTCCCGCGCCGCAGCGCTCCTGGCGGCGACCTGCCTCGCCCAGGCCGCGCTGGCCGCCGCCGCGACGGCGGTGCTGATGCGCGGCCACGCCGCGCGGCCTGGCCCGCGCGGCCCGCGGGCGATCGCCGCCGTCGCGCTCCTGGACCTCGGCCTCTTCGCGCTCGGCCAGCACGCGTGGGCACCGCCGGAACTGCTGGGACACCGCCCCCCGGTCGTCCGGGCGCTGCACCAGGAGGCGGCCCGTCGGGTGCTCGTCCGCCGCGGCACGCAGCGGCTGGAAGACGAGCTGCGCTTCGGGCCCGCCGGCTGGGAGCCCGAGCCGCGCTTCGTGCTCGGCCTCCAGGACCTGCTGCTGCCGCCCGCTGCCACCCGCTGGGGGCTCCTCGGCAGCTTCGACGGCGATTTCACCGGCCTCGCGCCGCGGCCCACGTCGGCCCTCACGGCGTTCGCGGTCGGCGCGGGGGCGCCCGAGGCGCGGGCGCGACTGCTGCGCTGGGGAGGGGTGTCGCACCTCGTCGCGCTCGAGGAGCGGCCGCCGGTGGCGGGGGCGGTGGCCGTCGCCGCCTTCCCCTCGGTGTTCCGGGAGCCCGTGCGCCTGTTCCGCCTGTCGCCGCCGCTCGCGCCGGCGCGCGTCGCGTGCGGCGTCCGTCGTCTCGACGACACCGCCGCGCTGCGGTTCCTGGTCGACTCCGCCACCGACTCCACTCGAGAGGTCGCCGCGGCGGAGCTGGCGCCGCGGGCCTGCCCCGACGGCTTCGAGGCACGGGTGACCGCGCTCGCGGCGGGCCCGGCGGCCGCTGCGTACGAAGTCGAGCTGTCCCACGCCGGCGTGCTGGTGGAGGCCGCAGCTGCCTACCCGGGGTGGAGTGCGCGGGTCGATGGAACGAGCGCGGCGGTCGCCGTCGTCGACCTCGTGTTCCGTGCCGTCGAGGTGCCCGCCGGGCGTCACCGGGTCGAGCTGCGATACCGGCCGCCGGGCCTCGCGCCGGGGCTCGGGCTGACGCTCGGCTCGGCCCTCGCGCTGGCCGCGCTGGCGCTGCGGAGCGAGCGCCCGCCGGCCGCGGGCTGCTAGCATCGCCGCCTCGATGGGAGACACCCGCCGGATCCTGATCGTCGACGACGAGCCGTCGATGCGCGAGATGCTCGCCATCATGCTGCGCAAGGAGGGCTACGCCATCGAGACCGCCGAGGGCCGCGTGGCCGCCGCGGCCGCCCTCGCGCGCGCGCCCGCCGACGCGGTGATCACCGACGTCCGCCTCGGCGACGGCGACGGCATCGAGATCCTGCGCCACGTCAAGGCCGCCTCGCCGGAGACCGTCGTCATCGTGATGACCGCCTACGGCTCGACCGAGACGGCCGTGGCAGCCCTGAAGCTGGGCGCCCACGACTACCTGGTCAAGCCCTTCGACGTCGACGAACTGAAGATCGTCCTGCGCAACGCGCTCGAGCGGCAGCGGCTGCAGGAGGAGAACCGGATCCTCAAGGCGGAGTTCCGCTCGCGGGCGGGGCTCGACCGCATCCTCGGCGTGTCGCCGGCGATGACCGCGCTGTTCGAGATGATCCGCTCCGTGGCGTCCACCACCTCGACGGTGCTGATCACGGGCGAGAGCGGGACCGGCAAGGAGCTGGTGGCCAAGGCCCTCCACGCCCAGTCGCCGCGCCAGGGCGCGCCGTTCGTGTCCGTCAACTGCGGGGCGCTGACCGAGACGCTGCTGGAGAGCGAGCTGTTCGGCCACGTGCGCGGCGCGTTCACCGACGCTCACCAGAGCCGCAAGGGCCTGTTCGAGGCGGCCCACCGCGGCACGCTGTTCCTCGACGAGGTGGGCGAGACCACCCCGGCGATGCAGGTCAAGCTGCTGCGCGCGCTCCAGGAGAAGCGCATCCGCCGCGTGGGCGGCACCGAGGAGACCGAAGTCGACGTCCGCATCATCGCGGCGACCAACCGCTCGCTCGAGCAGCTCGTCGCCGAGGGGCGCTTCCGCGAGGACCTCTTCTACCGGCTGAGCGTGATCCCGATCCGGCTGCCCCCGCTGCGCGAGCGGCGGGAGGACGTGCCGCTGCTCGCGGCCCACTTCCTCGAGCGCTTCGCCCGGGAGATGGGCAAGGGGGTCACCCACCTGTCGGAGGAGGCGCTTGCGCGCCTCCAGGTCCACGACTGGCCCGGCAACGTCCGCGAGCTGGAGAACGTGATGGAGCGCGCCGTGGCCCTCGAGACCTCGCCCGTGGTGCTGCCCGAGCGGCTGCCGCGCGATCTCGGCCGGCCGCGGCCGGCCGCCTCGGGGGCCGTCGAGCCGCACGAGGGCTTCGACCTCGACGCGTACCTTCGCGACGAGGAAGCCCGGCTGCTGCGTCTCGCCCTCGAGAAGGGGGCCGGGGACCGGTCCCAGGCGGCCCGGCTCCTGGGCGTCTCGGCCCGTTCCCTCCGCTACCTGATCGGGAAGCATCAGCTCGGCGAGGCGTGACAAAAATTGAATGCAGAGACAATTTTTGTCACCGTGATCTGTGTCACTAACCGTTTGGAATCAATGACTTGGCGCTCGTCCTGGGATGGCATGTTGGTTGCTCTAGGTGGCGTGCAAGCCAGTCACTGGCAACCAAGGAGATCCTAGGACAATGAAGAATCAGAAGGGTTTCACCCTCATCGAGCTGCTGATCGTGGTCGCGATCATCGGCATCATCGCCGCGATCGCCATCCCGAGCCTCCTCCGCGCCCGCATCTCGGCCAACGAGTCCGGCGCGATGGGTGACTCGCGCTCGGTGGGTTCGTCGGAGGTCGCCTACTCCTCGAACAACGGCGGCGCGTTCGGTCAGATCTCGTGCCTGGGCACGCCCGCGTCCTGCGGCTTCGCCGGCGGGACCACGGCGTTCCTCGACACCGCGATCACCGGCATGGGCGCGAAGAGCGGCTACAACCGCTCGTTCGAGTCGGGCACGACGCTCGCCGGCTCGGTGGACACGAACGGCATCGACGGCTTCGTGTACCACGCCACCCCGATCACCGTGGCCCAGACCGGCAACAAGGGCTTCGGTATCGACGGCTCGGGCCTGATCTGCTTCACGACCGACGGCACGCTGGTTCCGTCGGCCGGTGGCCGCCTGTCGACCACCTGCAACCCGGTCAAGTAGCAGACCCCATGCGGCCGGCAGGCGCTGCGCCTGCCGGCCGCCGTATCGCCAACGGGCAAGGAGCCTCACCGTGCAAAGGCAACGCGGTTTCACGCTGATCGAACTGCTGATCGTGGTCGCGATCATCGGCATCATCGCCGCGATCGCCATCCCGAGCCTGCTGCGGGCCCGGATCTCGGCCAACGAGTCGGCCGCGATGGGCGACTCGCGGTCGGTCGGCTCCGCCGAACACGCCTACGCCTCGTCCAACGGCATGGCCTACGGCGTCATCTCGTGCCTCGGCACACCCAGCTCCTGCGGGTTCTTCGCATCCACGACGCCGTTCGTCGACACCGCGATCGCGGGGCTCGGCGCCAAGAGCGGCTATAACCGCTCCTTCGTCCCGGGCGTGAACATGGCCGGCACCATGGATACCGACGGCATCGATTCCTACCTGTACATCGCCACGCCCACGACCGTGTTGCAGACCGGAAACAAGGGCTTCGGCATCGACGCCTCCGGGATGATCTGCTTCACGACCGACGGCTCGGCGCCGCCGGCGACCGGCTCGATTCTCGACTCGACCTGTAGCGCGGTTCGCTAGCTCTTCCCCTCGGTTCGAACCGTACCCCGCAAGCCGCACCTACACGGGCGCCCTCCCGCCCCCTGAGCCCCTTATCGAAGCCCTCGGGCTTCGGAAACTGGTCCGAGTCTTCCGCGGGCCGCGCTGGTCGCCCCCTGGGAGGTCCCATGTCCGTGTCGCGCCGCACTGCCGGCTTCACCCTGATCGAGCTTCTGATCGTGGTCGGCATCATCGGCATCATCGCCGCCATCGCCATTCCCAGCCTGCTGCGCTCCCGGATGGCCGCCAACGAATCGGGCGCGATCGCGGACTCGCGGGTGGTCGCCTCCGCCGAGCATGCCTACGCCGGGTCCAACGGGAGCGCCTACGGGCACATGTCGTGCCTGGGCACGCCGGTCAACTGCGGCTTCGCCGGCGGCACCACGCCGTTCGTCGACTCGATGGTCGCCTCGCTCGCGACCAAGAGCGGCTACAACCGCTCGTTCCTGCCTGGCTCCACGAGCCGCGGCAGCGTGGACACCAGCGGCCTCGAGTCGTGGGTGTACGTGGCGACGCCGTCGAGCGTCGGCCAGACGGGCAGCCGCGGATTCGCGGTCGACGACAAGGGCATGGTCTGCCAGGACCCGACGGGCGCCGTACCGCCGCTGAGCGGCGCGCGCCTCGACTCCACCTGCTCGCCCGTCCGCTAGAGTGCCGGTGCTCGCCGCGGGCGGGCGCGCCGATTCGCTCCGTATAGAATCGAAGCGAGGAGGTGCTCCGCTTGCAGCCTGCGTCTTCACCGGCGCTGCGCATCGACGGCCTGACCAAGACCTATCGCCTGGGGCTGACCGGCCGCGTCACGCGCCAGGCGCTGCACCCGCTCGACCTCGAGGTCCGGCGAGGCGAGATCTTCGGCTACCTCGGCCCCAACGGCTCGGGGAAGACGACGACGCTGAAGGTGCTGATGGGGCTGGTGCGGGCCGACGCGGGCACCGTCGAGGTGCTCGGCCTGCCGCTCGCCGACCCGGCCTGGCGGCGGCGGGCCGGCTATCTCCCCGAGCACCCCTACTTCTACGACTACCTGACGCCGGCCGAGTACCTCGGCTACGCCGGCCGCCTGCTGGGGCTGGAGACCGGGCTGATGGCGGCGCGCAGCGAAGAACTGCTGCGCCTCGTGGGTCTCTCGGACTCGCGCGACGTGCCGATGCGCCGGTTCTCGAAGGGCATGGTGCAGCGGCTGGGGCTGGCCCAGGCCCTGCTCAACGACCCCGAGATCGTCTTCCTCGACGAGCCGATGTCGGGCCTCGACCCGATCGGGCGCCACATGGTGCGCAACATCATCCTCGGCCTGCGCGAGCGCGGGAAGACCGTGTTCTTCTCGACCCACATCCTGCCCGACGCCGAGACGCTGTGCGACCGGCTGGCGCTGCTGAGGGCGGGGCGCCTGCTGAAGGTGGGGCGGCTCGACGAGATCCTGGCGATCGACATCTCCCACTTCGAGGTGCTGTGCACCGGCGGCGGTGCGGCCGCTCGCGAGGCCGCGGCAGCCGCCGGCGCGGGCGCGGCCCGCGAGATGGGCGAGCGCTGGCGGGTCGAGATCGGCGAGCCCGCGCTGGCCGCGCTGGTCTCCGCCGTCGCGGCCGCCGGCGCCCGCGTGCTGGGCGTGCAGCCCGTGCGCGAGTCGCTCGAGGAGTACTTCTTCCGCGAGATGGGCGGCGACACTGCGAGGGACCCGTGGACGCTGGCCGACTGACCCGGATCGCGGCCGTGGCCGCCAACACCCACCGAGAGGCCGTGCGCGAGCGCGTGCTCTACAACCTGGTGTTCTTCGCGATCGTGATGATCCTGTCCGGCCTGCTGCTCGGCCAGCTCTCGATCCGCCAGGACGAGAAGATCATCAAGGACATCGGCCTCGCCGCCATGGACGTCTTCGGCACCCTGATCGGCGTCTTCCTCGGCGTCTCGCTGATGAGCAAGGAGATCGAGCGCCGCTCGCTCTACCCGCTGCTGGCCAAGCCGTTGTCGCGCGAGGAGTTCCTGGCCGGCAAGTTCCTGGGCCTCTCGTTCACGCTGCTCGTCAACGTGACCGTGATGGCGCTCGGCCTGTACGCGACGCTCCTGGCCACGGGCCGCGGCGCCGACCCCGCGCTGCTCAAGGCGGTGCTGCCGATCTACCAGGGCCTGGTGCTGGTGGTGGCGATCGCCGTGCTGTTCTCGACCGTCGCTTCTTCGGCGCTGGCCGCCGTCGGCACCGTGTGCGTCGTGGTGGCGGGCCGCTACTCGGACGTCGTGCGCAACATGCGCGACGTGGTCCCCGACGCGCCGACGTGGCTGATCGAGGGGCTGTACTACGCGATGCCGAACTTCCGCAACTTCGACTTCAAGAACCGCGTCGTCTACGGCGACCCGGTGGGTTGGAACGACCTCGGCTTCGTGACCGTCTACTGGCTGCTCTATCTCGCGCTGACGCTGGGCGCGGCCGCCGCTGCGTTCCGCAGCCGCGACTTCCACTGAGCGCGGCCATGCGCCGCCGGACGCCCTGGTTGCTGCTGCTGCTGCTGCCGCTGATCGCAGGCGTGCAGCGCGAGTTGGACGCCCGCCTCGGCCGCTACCGCGCGACCGAGGAGGCGCTGTTCGTGTGGTCCGGCACCGCCGTGCGCCGCATGGCACCGGGCCTCGAGAACGTGATGGCCGACCTGTACTGGCTGCGCACCGTGCAGTACTTCGGCGGCCAGCGCGTGTTCGACCGCGAGAAGCGCTTCGACCTGCTGGAGCCGCTGATCGAGATCACGACGACGCTCGACCCGCGCTTCGAACTCGCCTACCGCTACGGCGCCATCTTCCTCGCCGAGCCCTGGCCGCAGGGAGCCGGCCAGGCCCAGGCGGCGCTGCGGCTGCTGGAGAAGGGCGCGCGCGAGATGCCGCAGTCCTGGCGGATCCGCTGGGACGCGGGCTACTTCCGCCACCTGTTCATGGACGATCCGGCGGGCGGCGCCCGCATCCTGCTCGAGGCGGCCGAGTTGCCGGGGGCTCCGTACTGGCTGCGCACCCTCGCGGCCGCGATGAAGAGCAAGGCCCCGGGCGAGCGCGACTTCGCACGGCTGCTGTGGCAGCAGATCCACGACGAGGCCGAGGCTGCGCCGATCCGGCGCAACGCCCGCCTCCATCTCGACTACCTCGACGCGGCCGACCGCCGCGACGCGCTGCAGGCGCTCGTGGACCGCTTCCACGAGACCCGCGGCCGCTGGCCGGGATCGCTGGCCGAGATCGTCCGCGAGCGCGCCTTGCTGGCCGACGCCGCGGGCGTCGCCTGGGACTACGACGCGACGACGGGTCGCGTCCGGATCGCGCGGCTTTCGCCGCTGTGGAGGCTCGATCGATGGAAGGCCCTGTGACCCGACGCGACCTGCTCTTGGCGTTCGCCGCGCTCGCCCCCGCGCTCCACGCCCGCGCCGCCGGCCCCGCCGGCGCGCCGGGCCTCAAGCCCGGCGACCGCGTGCCGCCGCTGCACATCACGGCGCTCGACGGCCTGCCGCGCAAGCTCGACTGGCCGGCGGGGAAGTCGACGGTCGTGATGTTCTTCCTGCCGAGCTGTTCGGTCTGCCACACGATGTTCCCGCGCTGGAACCAGGCCTTCGCCCGCAAGCCGGCCAGCCTGGAGGCGGTCGGCGTGGCGCTCGAGATGGAGCCTCCCGGCTTCTTCGACGCCTACTCGATCCGCTTCCCGGTGTTCCGCGGGCCCGGCGTGGCGCCCGCCGACGTCGACCAGCGCCGTGCGTTCAACGAGGGCTTCAAGGTGCGCCAGGTGCCGACCACCCTGCGGGTCGGGCCCGGCGGCGTCGTCGAGGAGTGCCACGTGGGCCCTCTCGACCTCATGAAGCTGGGCGAAGTGTTCCGGGCCTGAACCCGAGCGCCAGCGCCGCGGCCAGGGCCAGCGCCCCGGCCGCGGCCAGCGCGGCCCCGCGTCGCAGCGCGCCGGGGTGGTAGGCGAGGCGCACGACGTGCCGACCGGACGGAACGGCCACGGCGCGGAACGCGACGTTCGCGCGCAGCACCGGTTGCGGCCGCCCATCCACGTCCGCCTGCCAGCCCGGGTCCCAGGCGTCCGCGAGCACGACCCACCCGTCGTGCGAGAACTCGACCTGCAGCTCGACGTGGTTCGAGCCGCGTGCCGTTTCGCGCACGTCCGCGGCGAAGCCAGGGGGAACGGGGCGGGCCGGGCCCGCCGTCAGCACGACCACGGCCGCGAGGTCGTGCCCGGGGTCGAGCAGGGCGCGGTAGGCGTCCCAGCCGTCCGCCACGAGGGCTCCGCCGGCGCCGCGCGCCCGCGGCAACGTTCCCGGAACGGCGAACACGTGGATCGGCTCCGCGAAGCCGCCGGGCAGCACCGCCCGCTGCTCCAGCCCCGGGTGTCCTCCCCCGTGCAGCGCCAGCACCGCATCGACCGAGCCCAGTTGCAGGAGCCGCAGGTAGCCGGGCGTCTCCGCGGAGTCGCGCTGGAGCTGGACCAGGTCGCGCAGCGCCAGCGGGTAGAGCCGCATCAGGTCGTGGCTGAAGCTCCCCGCGAGGCCGTGGCGGGGGCCGATCGAGGGATACAGGTAGTGCTGCAGGCCCAGCGCGCGGGCGAAAGCCGGTGGCAGGCCGCGCGGCGTTTCCAGGAAGAAGCCGCGCAGGTCGCGCTCGGGGTAGCGCTTGCCGGCGGGGCGCGCGCGGTAGTCCCAGACGTGGATGCGGTCGGTGGCGCTCAGCGATTCGAGCGTCGGCGGGCGGAACCGCAGCAAGTCGGGCGGCGCCAGCGGGTTGAGACCGCGGTGGGCGCTGGCCAGTTCGCTCACGGCGCAGAGGCCGAGTACCAGGGTGCCGGTGGCAGCCCGCCGCCGCGACGCGAACCCGCCGAGCGCCAGCGCGCCGACCAGCGCCAGCAACGGAGCCCAGGCCGCGGCGCGCGGGGAAGGGAACGGCCGGGCGAACGGGGCCGCCGGCAGCGGGGCCAGGGCCAGCGCCACGGCGACTGCCAGGGCCGGCGCCAGGGCGACGAGCGCCCGGCGGCGTGCTTCCGCGCCGCCGGCTGTCGCGCACGCCTCGGCGCCCAGGGCCGCCAGCAGCGCGAAGCCGAGCGCCGCTGCCGGCATCGCCTTGACCGGGAAGCGCAGGGCCTGCAGCGGCGGCAGCAGTGTCTCCGCCGCGGAGTGGACCGGCGCGTGGCGTCCGAGCGCGAGCGCCAGCAGCAGCAGCGTCGCCACCGCGACCGCCGCCGCGGTCCGCCGGCGGGCCGACGCGGTCGCCGCGGCGAGCAGGCCCAGCGCCGGCAGACCGAGGTAGAGCGACGGCAGGAACGGCTCGGCGTCCTCGCGCGCCGCCAGCGAGTCGTCGGCCGGCCGCGGCAGGGTGTCGACCGGCACGGGCAGGAAGAGCTGCAGCAGCGCGCCGGGCCGCACCGACCAGTAGGTGCGCGCGGGGCGATCGAGCTGCTCGCGCGCGGAGCGCGCCGCGACGTCGAGCGCGGGCCACCACACGAGTGCGCTCAGCGACAGCCCGAGCAGCGCTGCTCCGGCAGCGGTCGCGAGGCGCGCCGGGCGCGGGCCCGCGCGCAGCAGCCCGGCGACGGCGAGCGCTGCGGACAGCGCGGCGCCGCCCAGCGCCATCTCGCCGGAACCCGCGAGCACCTGGAAGGCGAGCGTGAGGCCCCAGAGCGCAGCGCTTGCCGGCCCCGGCGCGTGCAGAGCGCGCAGGCCCGCCCAGGCGATCCACGGCAGCCAGGCGGCCCCGCACAACTGGTGCCACAGGCTGCCCATCGACAGCAGCGGACCCGAGGCCGAGAACAGCGCGCCGGCGAGCGCCGCGAATGGTGGCGCGAGGCCGAGCCGCCGCGCCAGCGCGTGGGCCCCGAGCGCCGCCCAGGCGACGTGCAGCCCCACGATCGCCGAGTACGCGGCCCACGGCTCGAGGACCAGGAGCAGCCACGTGGTGGGGTAGGCCGACTGCGTCTGGGGGTTGGCCCAGTGCGGCTGCCCGAAGCCCCACAGCGGGTCCCACAGCGGCAGCTCGCCGGCGGCCAGCGCGCGCTTGAACGCCCAGGCATGGGCGTGCCACGAGAGGTGTACGTCGCGCTCGAAGAGGGCGCCGCCGCGCAGCACGCCCTCGAGCGCGGCGAGCGCGGGCAGCAGGCCGGCGGCCGCCCACCCCGCCTCGCGCCGGCGCTCCGCGTTCACGCCCGGGTCCAGCGCAGCGACGCGCGCAGCGCGCAGAGCGAGGCCAGCGGCTGCAGCGCGCGGTCCAGCGCCTGCAGCGGCGCGGCGAGTACCGGCGGCAGCAGCGAGCGCTCGCGAAAGCCGAGGCTCGCGAGGTAGGCGAAGCCGTTCAGTCGCACGACCACGGGCGGCTGCAGCCCGCAGGCCTTCCAGTCGGCGGCGCCCGCCGTGCGCGCGAGCTTCCACGGCAGCGCCTGGTCGCCGTCGAAGGGCTGCTTGTCGCCGGCGCCGAACGGGGCGCGTGGGTCGACCCGCAGCGAGCAGTCCTCCTGGTGGAAGAAGCGGTAGATCGGGTAGGAGAGCGGCGTGATCCACGGCTCGACCGCGCGCAACTCCCCGCCGCGGCGCAGGCAACGCGCCGCTTCCGCGAAGAAGTCCCACGGCCGCGCCAGGTGGTGGACGACGTCGAGCAGCAGCACGGCGTCGAGGCTGCCGTCGCGGAAGGGGAGCCGCAGCGCGTCGGCCGCCACGTCGGCGCCGGGCACGGCCACGACGTCGGTCGCGACGTAGCGAAGGTCGGGGCGCGCCGCGCGGGCGTGAGCGACGAGAAAGCCCGGGCCGGCGCCGACCTCGAGGACCCGCGCGCCCGGCGCCAGGCCCGCGAGCAGCCGCTCGAACCACGGGCGGTAGACCGCCGCCAGCACCGGCTTGCGGGCCCAGATCCGGCGATGCTCGAGCAGGGTGTCGAGGCTCACGGCGTCGGGTTCCGGCGCTGGGCAGAACTCGCCGGTCCCCGGGTCTGGGCGGAGGAGCGGAGCGACGGAGCCCAGCGGCCCGAGTGCCGGGATTCACTCCCGGCGCGAGCCGCCGTCGATGCTCCGTCGTGAACGGAACTCCTCCGCCCCCAAGCCCCCATCCGCGCTCGCGTCCTCACTCGCTCAGAGGAACTTCAGCCGGCGCGCCGCGAAGCCGCTCATCCGCAGCAGCAGCAGGCCGTGCGAGAAGCGCGAGATGTTGGTGTCGCCGTACGTGCGCGCGTGGTAGCGCACCGCGAGGTCGACGATCCGCAGGTTGAGGCGGGCCGCGCCGAACAGCAGGTCGAAGTCGCCGAACGGGTCGAAGTCGCCGAAGTAGGCGCGGTGGGCGGCGATCTTCTCGTAGCTCTCGCGGGAGAGCACCTTGGTCCCGCACAGCGTGTCGCGCACCTGCTGGCCCAGCACCCAGGTGAACAGCGCCGCGAAGAACTTGTTGGCGAGCAGGTTCAGGAACCGCATCGCCTGGCCCTCCATCGGGTAGACGAGGCGGGAGCCGTTGACGAACTCGCCCTTGCCGCGCACCAGCGCCTCGACGAACTTGGGCAGGTCCTCCGGGGCCACCCCCATGTCGGAGTCGAGGATCGCCAGCACCTCGCCGCGGGCGTGGGCGAAGCCGTGGCGCACCGCGTCGCCCTTGCCCCTGCCCGGCTGCTTCAGGAACCGCAGCGGCTTCTCCGGGTGGGCCTCGATCGCGCGCCGGATCGCCCCCTCGGTGTCGTCCTTCGAGTGGCCCTCGACGAACAGGTACTCGGAGTTGGGGCCGAGGTCGGGCAGCCGCCGCACCAGCTCCGGGATGTGCCCCGCCTCGTTGCGGCACGGCACCACCACCGACACCGTCGGCCGGCTCTTGCGGTGCCCCGGGAAGCGGAACGCCGCCGGACGCGCGACGATGCCGTACATCAGCGACAGGTGCTCGACGAGCGGCAGGCGGCCCATGTAGCGGTTGAGCAGCTCGGCGCCGGGGATCCCCGCGGGGCACAGCACGTGGGCGTCGGAGCGCACCAGCTCGAAGTCCGCCAGCGTCAGCATGTGGCGGACCTCTTCCGGCGGCAGCCACGACTCCGGCGGCTGCCGGTACTTGGCGCCCAGGATCTCGGCCATCCGCAGCACCGGCTGCCACAGCCGGGAGTAGCTGTAGATCAGCAGCCGGGTGCCGGGGTGGCACAGCGGGTGGAGCCGCTCGAACAGCGCCTGCACGTCGGTCAGGTGGGTGACCACGTTGACGAGCAGGATCACGTCGAACGGCCCGCCGGCCTGGGCCAGCACCGCCGGGTCGGAGGCGTCGCCCTCGAGGAAGTGCAGCGGCTCGCCCGCGTGGCGCTCGCGCGCCTCGCGGATCGCCCGCCGCGACAGGTCGATGCCGACCCCCTTCGACGGCTGCAGCGCCGCCAGCAGCTCGCCCGCGCCGCAGCCGAGGTCGAGCACGCGCTGGCCGGCCGGCACCCGCGCCCGGACCACCCGCGCGAGGTAGCCGTAGTAGTACGCCCGCCGCTTGCGCGCCCGCGCGATGCCGGCGTGGTTGTCCTCGTAGAACGCCCGCACCCGAAGGGCGAGCGGGTCCAGCGCGGGCTCGGGCAGGGGGGCTTCCACGTTCAGGTCCGCGGCGCCCGGCCGCGTTCGGCGCGGTACCAGTCGATCGTCCGCCGCAGCCCCTCCTCGAACCCCACCTCCGCGCGGAAGCCGAACAGCCGCTCCGCCCGCGAGGTGTCGAGGCAGCGCCGCGGCTGCCCGTCCGGCTTCTCCGGATCGAAGCGCAGCGCGCCGGTGAAGCCGCACAGCCGCGCGATCGTCTGCGCCAGGTCGCGGATCGTGATCTCGAACCCGGCCCCGAGGTTGACCGGCTCCGCCCCGTCGTAGCGCTCGCACGCCAGCGCGATCCCGCGCGCCGCGTCCTCCGCGTAGAGGAACTCGCGCGAGGCACGGCCGGTACCCCACACCTCGAGCTCCGCCGCCCCCGCCTCCTGCGCCTCCACGCACTTCTTCACGAGCGCGGGGATCACGTGCGACGAGCCCGGGTCGAAGTTGTCGCGCGGGCCGTAGAGGTTCACCGGCAGCAGGTGCACCACGTTCATCCCGTACTGCTGGCGGTACGCCTGGCCCTGCACCAGCAGCATCTTCTTCGCGAGGCCGTAGGGAGCGTTCGTCTCCTCGGGGTAGCCGTTCCACAGCTCGTCCTCGCGGAACGGCACCGGCGTCAGCTTCGGGTACGAGCAGATGGTGCCCACCGTCACCACCTTCTCCACCCCCGCCAGCCGGCACTCCTCGACGAGCTGCACGCCCATCATCAGGTTCTCGAAGAAGTACGAGCCGGGGTTCTCGCGGTTGGCGCCGATCCCGCCGACCACCGCCGCCAGGTGCACCACGAGGTCGGGGCGGGCGTCCGCGACCAGCGCCCGGCACGCCTCGCGCCGCACCAGGTCGTACTCCCGCCGCCGCGGCACGAACACCTCGGCCGGCTCGCGCCGCCCCAGCTCCTCGCAGACGTAGCTGCCGAGGAACCCCGCGCCCCCGGTCACCACGATGCGCCGCGCGCGCAGGTCCATGGGCCGGCAATCTAGCAGGTTTGTTGACGGGTTCGCTGCGCGACGCTACGGTGCCGCCGTGGCGATCTTGCGGCGGGTCGGTCCGGGCGGCGGGATGCTGCGCCTCGCGCAGCCGTCGTTCGGTGCGGCCGAGATCGAGGCCGTCGCTGCGGTTCTCCGGACGGGACGGCTCGTGCACGGCGCCGAAGGCGAGGCCTTCGAACGCGAGCTGGGGGAGCGGCTCGACGGCCACGACGTGGTCGTGGTCTCCTCCGGAACCGCCGCCCTGCACCTGGCGCTGTGGGCGCTCGGCCTCGGGCCCGGGGACGCCGTGGTGGTTCCCGACTTCACTTTTCCCGCGACCGCCAACGCCGTCGCCGCGCTCGGGGCCCGACCGCTGCTCGTCGACGTCGAGCCCGACACCTTCAATCTGGCTCCGGAGCGGGTGCGGCAGGCCATCGACGCGTTCCGTGGTCCCGAGCGCGTGCGCGCACTGATGCCCGTGCACCAGTTCGGGGCGCCCGCAGACCCCGCCGCGTTCGCGAGCCTCGCGCAAGAGCGGGGCCTGTGGCTGGTCGAAGATGCCGCGTGCGCCCTGGGGGCCCGCAGCGATGGGCGTCCGGTGGGAACCTTCGGCGCCGCTGGCTGCTTCTCCTTCCACCCGCGCAAGCCGCTGACGACCGGGGAGGGCGGCGCGATCGCCGTTTCCGACGCGACTCTCGCGCGGCGTCTGCGGCGCCTGCGGAACCACGGCCGCGGCGACTCCGGGTTCGAGTCGGTCGGCCTCAACCTGCGGCTGACCGAGTTCCAGTCGGCCCTGGGCCGGGTCCAGCTCCCGCGACTCGAGGCCGAACGCGCGTTGCGCAGCGCGCTCGCCGAGCGCTACGTGCAGCTCCTGGCGGCCCTCCCCGTGCGCCTGCCGGCACCGGTCCCCGGCCACGTGTGGCAGACCTACATGGTCGTGCTGCCCGAGCGCGCGGAGCGCGATGGCGCGATCGCCGCCCTGGGCCGGGCCGGGGTCGAGGCTGGCCCCGGTGCGGCCTGCCTGCACGAGCTGCCCGCGGCCCGTCACTGGAACGCCTGGCGCGCAGAAGACAACCCGGAGTCGTCGCGCCTCGGTCGCGCCGGCCTGGCGCTGCCCCTGCACGCGCAGATGGATCCCGGGGACGTCGACCGCGTCGTCGCAGCCCTCGCCGAGTTTCTCGCGGGCTGCGCGTGAGAGCCCTCGCCCTGCGCCACCCGGGTGCCGTCGCCGCGCTGCTGGCGATCGCCCTCTACCTCCCCTCGCTCGGCGGCGGCTTCCTCTACGACGACTACCGCGTCGTGCTCGACAACCGCGCCCTGCGCGACCTCGGCCAGCCGCTGACGATCCTGCTCTCCGACCCCACGCGGCCGCTGCTGGCCGCCGGTTTCGCGCTCAACTGGGCGATCAGCGGCGACCGCGCCTGGAGCTACCACCTCGTCAACGTGGCACTCCATGCCGCCAACGCGTGGCTGGCCGCCTCGCTCTTCGCCTGGCTCGCCCGCGGGCAGGGCGCGGAACGGGCCCGGCTCCATGCGCTGCTGGGCGGCGCCCTCTTCGCGCTGACGCCGATGGCGGTCGAGACCGTCGCCTACGTGGCCAGCCGCTCCACGGCCCAATGCGCGCTGTTCTCGCTGCTGACGCTGCTGCGCTGCCGCGGCGCACTGGAGACGCCTGGCGGCCGGCTCCCGCTCGCCGCTCTCGGCTGGTTCGTCCTGGCCCTGCTCAGCAAGGAGGAGGCTGCGTCGGTGCCGCTCTACCTGCTGGCGCTCGACGCCGCCGGCGGCCAGGGGCCGCTTCGGAGCCGCTGGAGGCTCCACCTGCCGTTCTTCGGACTCCCCGCGCTGGGCCTGCTGGCGCGCCGGGCGGTGACGGGCGAGTGGCTGCCGCCGGGGGCCGTTCCGCTCGGCGACTACCTGCTCACCCAGCTCTCCGCCTTCCCGCTCTACCTGGGCCGCGCGTTCCTGCCGCTCGACCCGGCGCTGTATCGCGAGCACGCGCTGGCGTCGTGGCCGCCGCCGCCCGAGATCCTCGTGCTGGCGGCCGCCGGTGCGGGCCTGCTGGCGGCGATCGTCGTCGCCCGGCGTCGCGCTCCCGCCTTCGCCTTCGCGGCGGCATGGATGGCGTCGGGCCTGGTTCCGTCGTCGACGCTCGTGCCGCTCAACGAGATGGTCGTCGACCACCGCGCCTACCTCGGCGGGGCCGGCGCGCACCATGCGCTCGCTCTCGGGCTGCGGGCGTTGCCGCCCGCCGCGGGGGGCGCCGCGGTGGTCGCCTTCGGGCTGCGGGCCGCACACTTCGAGTGGACGCTGCGCGACCCGGTGCGCGCGTGGCAGGACGCGGCCCGCCGGCTCCCCGCATCGCCGATGGTCCAACTGAATCTGGCCCGGGCGCTCGAATCGGCTGGCGACCACGGCTCCGCGATCGCCGCGCTGGAACGCGGGCTCGAGCTGGCCCCCGCCGACCACAGGCTGTGGACCAACCTCGGCGCCGTCAACGCCGCTGCCGGACGGCTGCCTCAGGCGGAGCAGGCCGTCCGACAGGCCCTCGCGCTGCGGCCCCACGACACCCGGCTCCGCAACAACCTCGCGCTGCTGCTCGCGGCGCTGGGCCGGGCCTCCGAAGCGCGAACCGAGCTGGAGCGGGTGCTGCGCGAGGAGCCCGCGCCGACGGCGCAGCCGCGCATCGACCTGGCTCGCCTGCTGACCGCCCCGGAGGCGCCCCCGGAGAGCGACGTCACCCGCGCGCGTGCGCTGATCGAGGAGGCCCGCCGCCTGGCCCGCGAGGAGGCCGACAGCCCCGAGCTCGAGGCCGTCGCCGAGAGGCTCCGCCGCTTGCCGTGACGTACGCCGCTTGACGGCCCGGGGAGCGGCGGGGAGGATTCGGGCCGATGGGCTTCCCCGACGCCGTGCTCCTCTGGCTCGAACCGGAGGTGTGGCCGCTGGTCGCCGCGGTCTTCGGGCTGGCCGTGGGCAGCTTCGCCAACGTGCTGATCCACCGCCTGCCGCGACAACTGCCCGTCGCCTTCCCTCCGTCCCGCTGCCCGGCGTGTGGCGCCCGCATCCTCGCCTGCGACAACGTGCCGGTGCTGAGCTGGCTCTGGCTGCGCGGTCGCTGCCGCGCCTGCCGGGCGCCGATCTCGCCGCGCTATCCCGCCGTCGAGTTGGCCAACGCCCTGTTGTGGGCCGGGGCGGCGGTCCACTTCGGGCCGACCGCCCGTGGCCTGTTCGCCTTCGTGCTGCTGACCGCGCTGCTGGCCCTGGCGCTGATCGACGCGGAGCTGCAACTGCTGCCGGATCGCCTCACGCTGCCGGTGACCGCGCTGGCCCTGCTCGCCACCGCGATCCCGGGCTGGCCGATCTCGCCGACCGAAGCCGCGCTCACGGCCGCGGGGGGCTGGCTGGCGATGGCCGCCGTGGCCCGCGCGGCCGAGCGGTACTACGGGGAAGAGGCGCTCGGCCAGGGCGACTGGAAGCTGACGGCGATGCTGGGCGCGGCGCTCGGCTGGCAGTCCACGCTCTTCGCGGTGTTCGCGGGGAGTCTCGCGGGGGCCCTCGTCGGCGGTGCCCTGCTGCTCTCGGGTCGCGGGGGCCGCCGCATGAAGCTGCCGTTCGGCACCTTCCTCTGCGCCGGTGGGGTCGTGGCGCTGTTCTTCGGCGAGCCGATCATGGCCTGGTACCGCGGCCTGCTCGATCCCGGCGGGCTCTGAACCGTGTCGCCCCGCCTGGCGCTGGGTGCCGCCTGCCTGTTGCTGGGCGTCTCGGAAGTGGTGGCGCTGACCCAGTCGCTGCAGCGCTACTCGCAGCGATGGGAGGGCGCGCTCCACGAGGCGCGTGCGGCAGTGGCCCGCGACCGGGCCCTGCTCGAGGAAGTCGCGCGAGTGCAGGGGCCAGGCCGGGTGGCCGCGCTCGCGGTGAGCCGTGGCCTCGGCTCCGAGGCCGAGGTCTTCGAGGCCGGCGGACGGCGGCTGGCGGCCGTGCCGCGCTCGCCCCGCGTGACCCACCGGCTCTCGGCCGCACAGCGCGCCCGCGCCCGCGCCCTCCCGCTCGCGATCGGCCCGCTGGCCGGGCCGGAACCGCGCATCCTCGTCTACGTCGGGCTCGGCAGCGAGCCGCAGGATCTCCTGCTGCGGCTGGCGCGGCCCGTCAGCGCCGAACCGTCCGCGCTGCCGTCCGCGCACCGCGCCGACCTGATCGCCCACGCCGCGGTCCTGGGCCTCACGCTGGCAGCGGGGTTGCTGGCCTTCGCTCCCGTGCCCTCCGAGCCGGGCCGCGGCGGCGCGCTGCGCGCCTACGAGCAGGCCCTCGACCGGCTGCGCAGCCAGGGGGAAGCCCTCTCCCGCGAGCACGACGAGGAGCGCCAGCGCATGGAAGGCGAGCTCAAGGAGCTCGAGGCGCTGGCCCGGGCGGGCGAACTGACGGCCGGGGTCGTGCACGAGGTGCGCAACGGCCTCGGCACCGTGCTCGGCTACGCGCGAATGCTCGAGCGCGACCCGGGCGCCGCGGCGGAGGCCGGGCTGCGCATTCGCGAGGAGTGCGAGGCGCTCGAAGGCGTGGTTCGGCGCTTCGTCGACTACGTCCGGCAGGAGCGGCTGGACGTGGCCCCGATCGCGGTCGCCGGGCTGCTCGCGCGGGTGGCCGGCCGCGAGGGCCGTGCCCGCGACGACGTGCGCGCGGAAGTCGCCGTGGAGCCGGGCCTGACGCTGCACGGCGACGAGTCGTTGCTCGAGAGGGCGCTGGAGAACGTCGTGCGCAACGCCTACCAGGTGTCGCCGCCCCACGCCGCCCTGCGCCTCGAGGGGCGCGTGGCCGGCGCCTTAGCGGAACTGGTGGTGGAGGACAGCGGGCCTGGCCTGGCGCTCAGCCCGTCCGAGGCGCTGCGCCCGTTCCGGAGCGCTCGCCCCGGTGGCCTGGGGCTCGGCCTCGCGCTCGCGCACAAGCTGGTGCGCCTCCACGGGGGGAGCATCCGCTTCGAGCCGGTCGCCCGTGGAGGGCTGCGGGTCGTCCTGAGCCTGCCTCTCCAGGGCCCGGCGGTAGAGAACGGTAACGTCGGAGCTGAGCCAGGCGCAGGTGCGCCCCCCGACCGAACAGGACAAGGTCTTTCTTTAGAGTGAGTTCCGGGCTCTGGCCCAGATCGGCCCGGGCCTTGCAAGAGGCAGAGGACGAGGTAGGAATGAATCGACCCGGGAAGGCGTCCGGCTTTTCGCTGATCGAGTTGCTCACGGTGGCCGGCATCATCGCGCTGGCTGCCGCGATTTCGCTGCCTTACATCATGGAGTACGTCCGCACGTCCCGCATCCGCTCCGCGGCGAGCGAGATCCAGGCGGAGATCCAGACCGCCCGCGGGCGAGCGATCGCCCGCAACGTCGGTTTCGGCGTGGTCTTCGTCGCCCTGTCGTCGACCAGCTACCAGTACCTGATCGAGGACGACATGGTGCCGCCGATCAACGCGGCGACCCGGCCCGACCTCGGGACCCTGGCTGACGACGACGCGCAGCGGGGTCAGGTCCGGCAGCTTCCGATCGGCGTCGAATTCGAACTCGGCGGGGCCAACGACAGCGGGTTCCGGATCGACCGCCTCGGGGCCTGGTGCGACCCGACGTCCTCGAACCCTTCCTGTCCCGCCCTGGTCCCCGGGTCGCTCTCCGTCGTCAACGCCTTCGTGAACTCCACGAGCGGCACGATCATCCGGCTCAAGCAGCCGAGCACCGGCCTCACCCGCCAGGTCACGATCTCGACCGGCGGCCGGGTCCTGGTCCAGTAGGAGCCATGCACATGGAGGGAACCCGCCCCGTTCGCCCCCGGGACGCCGAAGCCGGCTTCTCGCTGATGGAAGCACTGATGGCGGTGCTGCTGCTGAGCTTCGGCCTGGTGGCGGTCGCCAACCTGTTCATCGTCAGCGCCAGCTCCAACCAGGTCGCGAACCAGAGTTCGGCGACCGTGACCCAGGCCAACGAGGTGCTGGAGCGGCTGAAGGCGATCCCGTTCAGCCAGCTCACGACGGGCGGCAACCTCGAGGCGAACGCCGGTTCGAACACCTCGTGCGACGACGACGCGACCAACTGCGTGATCGTCGGCAACTTCAACGCCACCCGCCAGGTGCTCGGCGTGGGCCGGATCCGCACCCGGTGGACGATCGCGCGCCCCGGGGCCGGCGGGCCCGACACCCTGTTCATCCGGGTCCGTTCCGAGGCGATCGGCACGCTGTCCGCCTCGCGGACGCGGACCGAGTACAGCTCCTTCCGCACCTGCACGCTCGGCACCGACGGAGGCTGCCCCTTCTAGGGGCAGGGAACGAACAATGCGCAGCACGGTCCGCGAGGCCGGTTTCAGCCTCATCGAGCTGATGGTGGCGATGGCGATCACCCTGATCGTCTCGGGTTCGATCTACGGCCTGATCGCCAACAGCCAGAACTCGTTCCGGCGCGATCCCGAGATCTCCGAGCGGCAGCAGAACATCCGGGTGGCGATCGACCGCATCCGCCAGGACCTGTCGGTGGCGGGGATGTCGATGGGAGCGTTCGTCCAGGTGTTCACCAACGGCCTCGACGACGCGGGCGACTCCTCGTTCCCGTCGCAGATCGTGAGCGGCGAGAACAGCGACATCCTGGAGTTCTACGGCAACGACGGGCTGTGTCCGGACGCCTACGTCGACACGGGCAACCCGACCGACGGCGCCAACATCAACACCGTCGGGACCATCCCGGACTGCTATCCCGAACCGGGCATGGTCTTCATCCTGTTCGCCGATGGCGGGGTCAAGAAGGGGTGGGGACACAACATCCACGCCCAGAACCACAAGCTGAACTTCCCGCCCGGCCAGCAACCCGCGTGGTCGGACATCCAGGCCAACGCGGACCTGACCAACCCCGCGCTGCCCGTGCGCCTGCTGAACATCTCCCTCTATCGCTACGCCATCGGGGCCGACGTCGACGGACAGCCGGGGCTCTACCGCACGACGTCGGGTGGCATCGATGGGGCCACCGGCATCGTCGACGACACGCCGCCGGGCATCGGCTGGATTCTCCTGGCCCGCGGCGTCGAGGATCTCCAGGTCCAGTACAGGAACGGCTCGGGCAACTGGTCCGACACCCCGGGCACCGTGACCGCGAACGACTACGCGACGCTGGTGCGGGAGGTGCGCGTCACCCTTTCGGCGCGGACGACTGGCGGCGCCGGCACCGGTTCCGACGGGCGCGTGATCCGCGGGCGCATGACGACGGTCGTCGCGCCGCGCGCGACGCTGACCCACCTCTCGACGGCGCCAACCCCGCAGTGGCAATGAAAGCCGCACAGGAGAAGATGATGATGGCCTCTCCCGACCCCGTCCCCGCGCCGAAGGGCGAGCGCGGCTTCGCGCTGATCCTGGCGCTGATGGCGCTGGTGTTGCTGACCACGCTGGGGCTGACGCTGACCGCGACGACCTCCACGGAGCTGCGGATCGCGACCAACTACCGCTGGAGCGAGCAGGCGTACCACAACGCCGAGAGCGGCATCGAGCTCGGCAAGCGCTACCTGCGCCAGCTCGACTGGCGGATCCTGCTGTGGCCCAGCCGCGAGGCGGCTCTGGACACGGCACCGAGCACCGTCAACATCCCGGCGCGGACCGGGCCCGAAGGCGAGGCCAGCCGCAACTTCGAGCTGCAGGACTGCGACACGGACGCCGACCTCGGCGGCAACGTCGGCTTCGGCGTCGTGCTCGACGACCTGAACGAGGCGTTCCCGTTCCAGAACAGCTCGCAGTTCCTCGGCACTGCCCTGAACGGCACGATCACGCTGTGGATCCGGCGGCCGATCGACACGGCGGCCGACGGCACCCGCAGCGAGTCGGTCGACGACAACCGCGTGATCCTGACGGCCGAAGGCACGGCGCCCTTCAGCCAGGGCGGGGCCACGGGAACGTATCAGATGATCAACCGCGCGGTGCGTTACATCGAGGTCGAGCTGACCCGGCAGGACCCGAACGACTGCGAGAACCGCTCCGCCCAGGCCGGCAGCGGTCCCTCGGGCAGTGGATACGACCAGTGCGACGTGGTCTCGCCCGGAGGCGTGGCCGGCGGCGCAACCGAAGTCAACACGGGGCTCAGGTAAATGACGAACGAAACTGTGGCAACCATCGAGTCCCGCGGCGCAGCGGCTCCGGCCCGCACTCGGCGGCGAGCGCGACGCGCGGCCCTCGCCGGAATCGCGGGCGCCCTGGCCCTGCTGCTCGTCGGCGACAGCGCGCGGACCCAGTCCGCGATCGACGGCGGCATCGACCCGCTCGAGATCCTCAAGCTGACGGTGAAGAACAACGTGCTGTTCATCGTCGACACCTCGGGCTCGATGAAGTGGCCCGTCGACCAGGACAACTTCACGGTCGGCGCCGACGACCCGATGAGCCGCATGTACCAGGCCAAGGAGGCCGTGCTCCAGGTCGTCAGCCAGAACTCCGACCGCCTCAACTTCGGCCTCGCCAGCTACGAGGTCACCAACGCCAGCAAGTTCCTGAACGGCAACATCTCGGGCCGTGAGAACTTCAACGGCAACCGCGCCACCGGAGACAACTTCGACGGCCCGCTGATCTACGTGTCGGTCGACGCCGCCGCGGCGTCCTTCTACGAGCCGCGGACCTGTCCTGCCAGCGGCACCACCCGCGACGGCTACTTCTGCCAGATCGACATCGACCTCGCCGACTACGACGGCACCTCGAGCACGGAGGTCTACCAGAGCTTCTACAACAACTCGGTCGACGGCGACGGCAACGACCGGACGCCGGCTCGCTTCCGGGACCCGTACCCCACGGGCTGCACGCCCGGCGTGGACTGCCGCTATTACCTGCAGTCCCGGCTCCTGCGCGACGACGTGCGGTTCGAGTGGGACATGACCGCCGCGACGATGGCCACGTCGCTGACGGCTACGGAGGCGATCGACTGCTCGGCGTACTACACGGCCAATGCGGCCGCGCTCAACGGGAAGTTCAGCGACGACAACCCGAATCGGCCCTGCATCCAGATGCGCAACCGGCAGACCGGCGCGGTCGCCACGTTCTTCTACTCCTCCGGCACCTTCGCCAACAGCAGCTCCACGAGCTGCGGTGGCACGGCCACCATCACCAACGTGGCGACCTGCGACCCGGCTTCGGGCGCCCTGGCCCTGCAGGCGATCGACCTGGCGATGCAGCCCGAGATCCTGGTCAACGCCGACGGTTCGCTCGGCGGCCTGCCCGCGGCCAACAGCGCAGCGACGCTCGAAGGCGTGGCGCCCACGCTCAACGGCCTGCGCGCCGCCCAGGCGACGCCGCTCGCCGGGTCGCTCAACGAAGTACGGACCACGGGCTCGCCGCTGTTCCCCGCGCGGCCGGCTGCAGTCGAAGGCGTGCAGAAGAACTACGTGATCCTGCTGACCGACGGCGACGACACCTGCGCCTCGGGCGACAACAACGACGAGCGGGCGATCAACGCCGCCCGCGAGGCCGAGGCCCTGTTCAACAACACGGGCAGCCCGCGCAACCAGGCCGAGACGATCGTGATCGCGTTCGCGGACGCGGTCGACATCGACCGCGCCAACTGGATCGCGCGTGCGGGCTCAGGCGGCCACGTGGAATCCGACGGCACCGTCACCTGCCCGGTCGGCGATCCGGCCCGGCCCTGCCGCGACGCCTTCACGGCCTCGAACGAGGAGGAACTGCAGCGAGTGCTCTCGGCGGCCCTGGAGCTGACCGTGGGGTCGGCCGAACTGTCCGCCTCGCCGGCCACGCTGGCGACCGTGTTCGAACTGGGCCCGCTGGTCGACGCGACCGTCGACCCCGACGATCCCAACACCCGCTACAACGCCCGCGTCAACGTGCTGTACCAGGCGACGGTCGAGATGCCGAGCTGGAGCGGCCACTTCTACGCCTACCTCAACGACGGCTCGTTCCAGCCCGTCGGCTCCGACAACCCGAGCGGCATCTGGGACGCTGCAGAGACGATGCACGAGAGCCTCAAGGCGGGCATGCTGGACGACGTCACCGGCCGCGGCGCCAACAGCTTCACGTTCGAGGAGCTGCACGACGGGGCCACCCCGAAGGACATCCGCACCTCGAACGCCCGCATCAAGCGCCGCGTCTTCACCTCGCACCCGACCGACGGCTCCGGGCTGTCCGTCTACAACCGGAACTTCCCGCGGACGGCCGAGGCCGACTACGACTCGTCTTCGGCCCAGGGCACCAACGTGGTGTCGCTGTGGCCGCCGACCTCCGACGGCCTGCGCGCGCAGGGCATCGTGATCGACCCGGACGAAGGGATCGTCGGTCCGCTGGACGAGGCGCTGGGGCTGACGACGAAGACGATCGCCAACCTGGAGCTCGACCTCAAGGCCTGCCTCTTCTCGCCCACGTCGGGAGGCGCGCCCAGCGCGAGCTGCCAGTCCGCCAACGCGTCCGAGCGGCTGGCCGCGGCCAAGAAGGAAGCGCGCCAGATGATCCTCGCGTTCGTCGCGGGCGCCCGGGTCCGCACGGACGCGGATGGCTATCCGATCCGCCACACCGATGGGCAACTGCTCTACGCCTATCGCGACTGGCTGCTGGTCGACTCGACGCTGGCCCAGCCGGCGGTCGTTTCGCCGCCGCTGCGCAACACGCCCAACGACAAGATCAAGGAGTTCCTGCTGTTCCGTGACGGGCGGCGCAACGCCAGCCGCCAGGGCATCAACGAGATCGACGAGGGCTTCGGCCTGCGCAACCCGGACTTCGACGACGCCAACCCGGCCAGCAAGGCCGACCTCAAGCCTCTGATGACGGTGGTCTACGCGGCCTTCAACGACGGGCTGCACGCCTTCCGGGCGGGTCCCAACTGCGGCACCCTGAGCGGCGGCGTGCCCTCCTGCCCGGAGAATGGCAGCCAGGAGCTGTGGCACTACGTCCCGATCGACCAGATCCACAAGCTCTACACCCTGACGGCGCAGGGCGGCCAGCGCCAGACCCCCCACGTCTACATCACCTCGTCGTCGCCGCGCGTCTCGGACGTGTTCGTGCCCGGGGCCTTCACCCGTGACGGAGTCACCTACGAAGGGCGCTGGCGGACGTTGCTGCTGTTCGGGCGCGGCCCGGGCGGCAAGTTCTACACGGCGCTCGACGTCACCGCGCCCGGCCCCTACACCCGCTACGCCCTCGACACCAACCTGCCCTGGGTCCTTTGGAACAAGGGCAACGAGGACGCCTTCGTGCCGGCGCCCAACGAGAGCGCGGACGTCGGCTGGGACGCGCTCGGCCAGACCTGGTCGACGCCGGCGATCGGCAAGGTGACGGGCCGCTACCTCGACTGGCTCGCGTTCACGGGCTCGGGCTACGGCTCGAGCGCGAGCGAGGGCAGCACGTTCTACGTGCTCGACCCCGTGAGCGGCATGATCCTGTCGAGCACGACCGTGCCCCAGGGCACGTCGACCTACGTGGCGTTCAACGCCCTGGTGGCGTCGCCGTCGGCCTACAACCCGTTCCAGCTCGATCCGCCGAACTCCAGCAACAGGTCCGAGGACCGGGTCACGCGCGTCTACATCCCTGACGTGCACGGCCGCGTGTGGCGCTTCGATGCCTCGTCCGGCGTTCCGCAGCCGGCGAGACTGCTCGACGCTGGGCCGACTCAGCCGTTCGGCGACGCCCCCGGACTGCTGAAGCTGAACGTGGACGGCACCGAGAAGCCGTGGGTGTTCCTCGCCTCCGGCAACGACCGCCGGGTCCCGCGCACCACCACCTTCTACGCCTACGGCATGCCCGACTCCACAGCGGCCGACAACCTGCTCGCCACGATCCCGCTTGGCAGCCTGCCGATCGACCCGACGGACACGGGCAACGTGGCCGGCTTCCGGCGTTCGCTCGTCGACGGCAGCGGCAACCGGTACTACAGCACGGCCCAGCCGGCCACGGCCTTCAACGCGGCGGGCAACGGACGCGTGTTCTTCGTGGCCGCCCGCTTCGTGCCGCCGGACATCACCTGCCTGTCCCGCTTCGACAGCCTGCTGTTCGGCCTCGGCGCAGCGAGCGGGGGAGCGGCCTACGACTTCAACGACGACGGCACCGCGGACCTGTTCACACAGATCACCGGCCAGCGTGTGGGCAGCGTACAGACGGCCGGCGGCCAGGTCATCTACTCCAAGAGCGGCAACCTCGACACGGCCCCGGGCCCGCCGCCGCCGCCTTCGACGATGCCGACGCCGGCTTCGCCGGAACCGGCGCGGATCAGCGTGACGGCGCTGCGCCCGGGCACGCCGGTCTGCCGCTTCTGATCCTGACGCGGGTCCCCGGGGCGCTCCCGGGGACCCGCCTTCACCTCAGGTAGCCGAGGGCGCGCAGGTGGGCGTCGTCCCGCGGGGACGGCGCGGGGGTCGCGCCGGGCCAGCGCAGTCGCACCCTGGGGCGCGCCTCGCCATCGGCTTGGGTGCGCTGTCTCCACTGCGTCCCGGTCCGCACCCACTCGAGGCTTGCGTGGTAGACGTCCTCCTCGGACGCGTCGAAGAGCCGCGCTGGCGGGAACTCGACCCAGGCGCCCTCGGGAGCGGTGCGCACCTCCAGGTCGACGCGGCCGCGCCCGTCGTGAACGATTTCCAGCCCACGGGCCGCCGCCATTCGCGCGACCTCCGCCAGCAGCGGGCTCGAGGCGGCGTCCGCTGGAGGGGGCACGACCGGTGTCTGCCCCGCGCGGTGGAAGCGTGGAAACCAGGCCGCCTGGAGGCCCGCGCCAGGCGCGACGTTGACGCGGAGGAGACCCTCGCGCGGGTCGTGACGCGCGAGCGTCAACCAGGGATTGGGGGCCACGAGATCGCAGCCCCGCGAGCCCGCCGCCTCCACCAGCGGGCGGCCGTCGAGACCGGCGGGCCGCTCCACTCCAGCGGCCTCCAGCAGAGTCGGGGCGACGTCCTGACCGCACGCGAGGTCGTCGCGCCGGGTGCCGGCGGGGAAGCCGGGGCCAGCGACCAGCAGCGGGATGCGGAACACGGCGGGGTCGATCCAGCCGTGGCCGTAGAGGCCGCCGGCACCGGTGGCTTCGCCGTGGTCCGAGGTGATCGCGACCACCAGCCTGCGCGGATGCCGCTCCAGCGCGTCGAGTAGCGGCTCGAGGACGGCGTCGAGCGCGGCCAGACCCTCGTCGTAGAGCCACTCGACGCAGCGCTCGGGGGCATCCGGCGCCGGCACCGGCCGGCCGCCAGCGTCCTCGAACTGCGGGCGAGCGGGCGACACCTGGTCGGGCGCGAGGGCGAAACGCAGGCGCGTGCCGGCCGGGCCGCAGCCCGGCGGCGCGGGGAAGTGGCCGCGCGCCTCGAAAGGCTCGTGGGCCGCGTAGGTGTGCAGGAACAGGAACAGCGGGCGCCCTTCGCGTTCGCCCAGGGTCCGGACCGCCTCCGCGATCTGGTCCGGCAGCGACGCCAGGGCCTCGCGCTCGGTCCACGCGTACCGATCGAAACCCCGCGCGAAGCCGAAGTCCGGGTGCAGGAAGCCGCCGCCGGTCAGCGCCACGGTGCGATAGCCGCGATCCCGGAAGTGCTCGGCCACCAGCGGCAACTCCGGCGAGAACCCGGCCAGAGCGTGTTCGATCACGCCCGTGCGCAGCGGCGAGCGGCCCGAGAGCAGGGTCGCGTGCGAGGGCAGGGTGCCCCCGGCTGCGGCGAGGGCGCGCTCGAAGACGGCCGCCTGGCGTGCGGCCCAGGCCGCGAGGTGGGGCGTGGTCGCACGGGGGTGGCCGTGAAGCGACATCCGGTTGCGCCCGACCGTGTCCAGCGAGACCAGCACGACGTCCGGGCTCGGGCGGGCAGGGGGATCACGGCGCGGGTCGGAGAGCATCACCCGGCCCTGCACGGCCGTGAACCGAACCCGGCGCGCCGCTTCGGGCCAGCCGAGGCGCTCGCCGGTCCACCGCCCCGGCACGGCCTGCAGGCCGCGAGGCACACCGGTCGGCCGGCCTGTGGAGTCGAAGAAGGAGATCTCCACGCGGCCGGGCTGCCCCGCGGCGCTCACTGACAGCCGCAGGTCGCCGGCCCCGGCAGCGGTCCAGTCGAGGCGGCTCCCCGGGTCGAGCACGAGAGCGGGACGGCGCTCCCATCAGACGTCGACGGACGTCAGGCCGCCGCCTCCGGCCGTCTGTGGGGGCAGGCGGGCGAGCTCCGCGAGGAGCCGATCGCCGCCCCCGACCGAAGGTGACGCGCGCGGGCGATCGGTCGCGAGCCCGCAGCCGGTCACCAGCGCGAGGGCCCCGCAGGCCGCTGCAGCACAGCCCGCCGTCCTGAACGGAGTGCCGACGCTAGAATCCCGGACGAACGCCGACATGTCACTCCTCGGACCCGACTTCGCGCGCTGGTTTTCCTCGAGCACGCTGCGATCGCACGCCCCGGCGCTGCTGATCCCGCTCGCCGTGCTGCTCGCGTTCGAGCCGCTGTGGGCCGGCCGCGAGGTGCTGTGGGGCGACTTCGTCAGTTGGTACGTGCCCAGCCACCACTACGCGTCGGGCCGATTGTGGCAGGGCGCGCTTCCGCTGTGGAACCCGTACTCGGACAGCGGCATGCCCTTCATGGGCGAAGCCGACCACGGCACGCTCTACCCGCCATCGCTGCTGTTGCACGTCCTCGGCCGCGATCCCGTGCGGCTCTTCGACCTGCTGCAGGCCTTCACGCTGCTCCACCTCGTGTGGGCCGGCCTTTCTCTCTACGGCCTGGCCCGCTCGCTCGGGCGCAGCGGCTGGGCGGCGACCTTCGGCGGCGTCGCCTTCGCGTTGTCCGGGGCGCTGGTCGCGCGCGCGTCGCACGTCTCCCTGGTGTGCGCGATCTCCTGGCTGCCGCTCGTGTTCGGGGGGCTCCACGCGAGCTTGCGCTCCGGGCGGCTCCGGCCCGCGCTGTGGGCAGGCACAGGTTTCGGCATGATCGCCCTCTCGGGCAGCCCGTCGACCGTCGTCGTCGCGGCGGTCGGCGCCGTCGCCCTGGCGATCGGAACGTGCAGCGGTGGCACCCGCCAGGCATGGGCGGCTTCCGCGCGGGCGCTCGGCCTCGCCGCCGCCGTGGCGATCGGCGGGACGGCGCTGGGGGCAGCGCAACTGTTGCCGATGCGGGAACTGGTCCAGCACTCCGAGCGGTCGGCCTACAGCTACGACGACATCGCCGCCTACGCGCTCGACCCCGACAGCCTGGTCCTGCTGGCGGTTCCGCGGGCCTTCGGCTGGCTGCGTTACGAAGGAACGGCCTACTGGGGACCGCCCAACTTCGCCGAGCTGGGCGGCTACGCGGGGCTTCTGACGCTTGCGTTCGCATGGCTGGCGCTGACCCGCGGAGCCAGCGGAGAGGCGCGGCCCTGGGCCGTGCTGGCCGGGGCCGGGTTGTGGCTGGCGCTCGGCCGCTCGGGCGGGCTGCACCAGATCCTCTACGTCGTGCCCGTCGTCGGCGAGATGCGGGCGCCCGGCCGGTTCCTGGCGCTGTGGGCCGTGGGCGTCGCCTTGCTGGCGAGCCAGGGCCTCGACCTGGCGATCGCGCGGGGGTCCCGCCGCGCGCTGGCGGCCTGGCGATGGCGCACGCTGGCGGGCTTCGGGCTGGTGGCCGTGTGGGTGGGCCACCACCTCGCGCCGGGCGCCCCGGGTCTCGAGGCGTGGCAACGCCCGGTGGCGAGCCTCGCCTTTCTCGCCAGCTTCGGCTCGCTGGCGCTGGCGGCCGGCTGGCTGCTGCTCGCGGGCCGACCCCGCCTGCGGGCTGCCGCGGGCTGGGCGGCCTGCGCCGTGCTCGCCCTCGACCTCGCCGTGCAATGGCGAGGGGTCGGCCTGCACCGGCGCGACGAAATGGTCGCGACGCTCGGCCGCGACGACGCGCGCTACGACCGGATCGTCGCAGCGGAAGGCACGGATCTCAGGCTCAAGAGCCGCTACGCGAACCCCGGCCGCCTGCTGGTCAACCGCGTGCCCGCGGAGTCGGGCCCCGGCCGCCACCTGCTGGCCTACGAGCGCTTCCAGGCCGCGATCCGCTCC
Organism: Acidobacteriota bacterium; assembly: GCA_011526565.1. Lineage (GTDB taxonomy): Bacteria > Acidobacteriota > Vicinamibacteria > Fen-336 > Fen-336 > WYBL01. The sequence continues at coordinate 89,516 of WYBL01000069.1, forward strand.
CACGACTCGCCGCTGCTCGACCTGCTCCACGTCGGCTACCTGGCCGAGGTGCGGTCGCGCTCGATCCGGGCGCCGGGTCCCAACCTGGTTGCGGAGGAGGGGCTGTGGCTGGCTCGCCGGGCGGCCGTCGAACTCCCGGTCGATCCCGAGGTCGTGGTCGACGGAATCGAGCTGGTGTTGACGATCGACCCGCGCGGCGAGCCTCCCGGTTCGACGATCGGCGAGGTGGAGGTGGCGGGCGAGGGCGGTGTCGCCCGCCGCCACCTGCTGCGTCTCGGCGTGGAATCGGGTCATCTGGCGGGCGGGCCGCCGCCGCGGGCGGCCGAGCGGATCGACGTGCGCCACTTCGTCCACGTGCGCGACGCCGGCGCCCTGCGCAGGACGTACTACCGGGCCGAGCTGCGCGGGGACCTCGCGGGTCCCGTCCGCCGCATCCTGCTCCGCCACGCCGGCGCGGACGGCACGGCGCTCGTCGTCAAGGAGGTGCGGCTGCTGGCGGAGCCGCGGGCGGGCGATCGCTGGATGCTGGTGCGGGAGGAGTTTCCCGCCGACGGCTTCCCGCTTCGCCTCTACCGCAACACCCGGGTCGGGCCGCGAGCCTGGGTCGCTCGCCGTGCCACCTGGGCCGACTCGCCTCAGCGCGCGATCGATCGCCTCGAGGAGGGCGGCTTCGACCCGCGCGTCGACGTCGCCCTCGAGGCGCCGGCGGGACTGCGGGGGCCGAGCGACGAGTTCCCGCATCCCACGCCGGCAGGCACCGCGAGCGTCGAGCGAGCCGAACCCGAGCGGATCGTGGTCCGGGCCCGCCTGGAGCGGCGAGGCTGGCTCGTCATCTCGGAGGTCGACTACCCGGGCTGGATCGCCCGCGCGGGCGGCGTGTCGTTGCCGATCGTGCGTGCCCAGGGCCTGTTCCGCGCGGTCCGACTCGACGCCGGCGAACACGTCGTGAGCTTCGAGTACCGACCCGGCTCGTTCCGCGGCGGTCTCGCGCTCTCGCTGGCCGCCGCGTTCGCCCTCGCCCTCGCCTGGCTGCGGGTGCGCCGAACGGGATCCTAACGAGGGCCGCGATCCCGGGTCAGACGCGCATGCACGGCGCGCAGCGGGGCGGTCACCCGCCAGCTCCACGAGGCGCCGAGGTCGGCCAGCCGGCGATGCGCGTGCGAGAGTGCGTGTTCCAGGCCCGCGATGTGCCGGCGGGCCTCGGCCAGCTCGAACGCGGGATCGGTGCCCGGCGGCAGGGCCGGAGCGGGCCGCGCGCTCCACAGCGCGGCGAGCAGTTCCGCGCGCAGGCCGGCGATCTCGGCCGCGTGGAAGGCGGAGAGGTCCGCGTGGCGGGCGCCGAACGCGGCGGAGTGGCCGGCCGGCGCCGAGCCGGCGCCGAGGCGACGGGCGATCAGCAGGTCGCGCGCGAGCCGCGTTTCGTGGCCGGCTTTCGCCAGCCGCAGCCGCAGGTCCGCCGTCTCGTCGCCCTCCTCGAGCCCCTCGTCGAAGCCGCCGATGGCCAGGACGGCCGCCCGCCGCCACAGCGTCGCTTCGGCAAGCACTCCGGCCAGCACCGCGGCCGGCCCCGCGTCCGGGGCCCTGACCTCCGTCTCGAAGGTGCCGTTCGTGCGGAACCAGGCGGTGGCCCCCGCGGCCGCGGGACGGTCCTCGATCTCTGCGTGCGCTGCCGCGAGGAACCCGGGCTGGAGGCGTTCGGCCGCTGACATGATGCAGACCGACTCGGTCGCCGTTTCGTGCAGCGCCCGGTTCCGCGCGGCCGCCGCGTGGGGCCGCGGCAGCCGCACGACGCGCAGGCGAGGCCAGCGATACCCGGCCACCAGCTCCCGCGTGCGCGGATCGAGCGATCCGTCGTCGACGACCAGGATCTCGGCCGGCGCCGGACGCTGGGCGTAGGCCGAGTCGACAGCGTCCTCGAGCAGCGCGCCTTCGTCGCGGCAGACGATGGCGACGGTGACCGGCTTCATGCGCTCGCCCCGGCCGCCTGCGGGGCCTGCGCCACCAGCTCCAGGTAGCGCTCGACGACTCCCGCCGGGTCGCCCTCGCGCTGGATGCGGCCGGCGTCGATCACCAGCGCGCGGTCGCAGAAGTCGCGGATCGTGCGCGGGTCGTGGCTGACGACGATCATGGTGCGCCCCGAGCGGCGCAGGCTGCGGAAGCGTTCTTCGCAGCGCGAGCGGAAGCCGACGTCGCCGACCGCGAACACCTCGTCGAGCAGCAGGATGTCCCGGGCCGCCCGGAACGCCACCGAGTACGCGAGCCGCACCGCCATCCCGGAAGAGTAGTGCTTCAGCGGCACCCGCGCGAATCGCTCCAGCGAGGCGAAGGCCAGGATCTCCGGGATCGCCGCCTGCGCCTCGGCCAGTGGCAGGCCCATCAGCGTGCCCAGCAGCAGGATGTTGTCGACCGCGTCGAGGTCCTGGCTCCAGCCCACGCCGAGTTCCAGGATCGGCGTCACCGGCCCGCCGACGGCGATGCGGCCGGAGTCGGGCCGGTAGATGCCGGCCAGCAGCTTGAGCAGCGTGCTCTTGCCCGAGCCGTTGCGGCCCATGATGCCGAGCGTCTCGCCGCGGCCGACCTCGAACGAGATCGCGTCGAGCACCTGGAGCCGCGACGGCGCGCCCGACCGCCACGGGTGCAGCACGGCCTCCCGCACCGTGCGCATCCGGGCCTCGGGCAGCGGGAACGCCTTGGAGACCGCGTCGACGGCGATGGCGGGCTCGGTCACAGGTACTCCGCGGCGGCCGGGGCGTGGCGGCGGTAGAGCGCGATGCCGGCTCCCAGCGACAGCAGGACCATCGCCAGCAGCGGCCCGGCCGTGGCGAACTCGGGAACGCGAGCGCCGACCGCCGCGGCCCGCGCGTACTCCAGCACGGCCGTGGGCGGCCACAGCATCAACCACGGGCGCAGCGACTCGGGCACGGCCGAGAGCGGGTAGACGACGGGCGCCAGGAAGAAGCCCGCCTGGAGCACGACGTCCCACACCTGATTGAGGTCGCGGTAGCGAAGCACGACGACGCTGGTCGCGAAGGCCAGACCGAGCACGATCGAGAGCAGCGCGAGCTGGGCGCCGAAGAAGGCGGCCAGCGGGCCCGGACCTGGCAGCCGGCCCGCCAGCGCCAGCACCGCCAGCAGCCCTCCCGTGAAGACGGCGAGCGTCAGCAGCGGCGTGGCCAGCGAAGTCACGACGAGCAACCAGCGGGGGAAGGCCGTCTTGCCGATCAGGTGGGCCTTGGCCAGCAGCGAGAGCATGCCGGTGCGGCTGCCTTCGGCGAAGAAGTCCCACAGCACGATTCCGACCAGCAGGTTCAGGCGGTAGTCCGGGGTCGCGGCGAACAGCCAGGAGAACACGCTGGCGAGCACTCCGATCATCGCGACGGGCTTGGCCAGGGCCCACAGGAAGCCGCCCAGGGTGCCGTGGTAGCGGATGCGGAAGTCGGTGCGCACGAGGGTCCAGGCCGCTCCGAGGTAGTCCAGGCGGGGGGCGGCCGCGAGGGGCGTCGGCGCCGAGCGGACGGCCGCGGCATTCGCGGGCGTGCCGGTCGGCGCCACGGTGGACTCCGGCGCCGGCGAGGCGGCGAAGATGGCCCGTTCCAGCTCGGCCGCCTGGCGGGTTCGGGCGTCGACGACCCGCGCCAGGTCCGTGACCTCGTGGCTGCGGGTGGCCAGCGCGCGCTTCAGCTCGGCCACGCTCGCGTCGAGCTCCGCGACCTCGGCTCCGCGCGCCGCCAGCGCCGTCGTGAGTTCCGCGACGTCCGCGTTGAGCTTCTCGATCTCGCGGGCGCGCGTCGCCAGGGCCGCGGTCAGCTCCGCCACGTCGGCATTGAGCGTCTCGACCTCGCGGACGCGATAGGCGAGGTCGGCCTCGAGCTTCGCGACCTGCTCCGGGGAGAACTCCCCGGGACGGTCAGTGGCCATGCCGCCGGTCCCGCGCCCGGGCCAGTGCCGCCTCGAGCCCGGCGCCCAGCGTGGATGCGAACTGCGCAGGCGACGCCTCGCGCTGCAGGCGTCGATCCGCGGCCTCGCGCACGGACTGCCACAGGCCGCCCTCGGCGAGCAGCCGCGCGCAGGCTTCGGCGAAGCCCCCCGCGTCGTCGGCGACCAGCAACTCGCGCCCGGCCTCCCAGCCGAGCTGGCGGGCGAGCAGCGAGGTCGCGACGACCGGCAGCCCGTGGGCGACCGCGTGATGGACCTTGTGCGGGATGCCGGCCGCGAAGCGGGTCGGCGCCACGAACACGCGGGCGGCGGCGTAGACGGGCTCGAGGTCGGCTACCGGGCCCAGCCACTGCACTCCCGGCCGCGACAGGCGGGCCACCCGCGCGGAACGCATCAGGCCGGCCACCCGCAGTTGCGGCTGCCGATCGCAACGGCTGGCGAGAGCCGGCAGCACGTCCTGCACCAGCCAGGTCAGGGCGTCCGCGTTCGGGTCGTCGTCGCCGTGGACCGCGCCGACGAACAGCAGGCCATCGCGGCCGCCGAGCGGCGCCGTCTGCGCGGTCTGCAGCGCGTGGCCGAGGACCCGGACGTCGCCGTGCCCGCCCTCCACGAAACGGGCACGCTCGGCCTCCGAGACCGCGAACACGACGTCGGCCGCGCTCGCGAGCGCGACCTCCTGGCGGACGAGCGCCGCCTCTTCGCTGGCCGGGACCGCCTCTCCCCGCAGGCGCCGGCCCGCGACGTCGCGCAGCGCGAAGAGCGCTTCGGCGTCGTAGACGAGCGCCACGCCGTCGAGCAGCGTGGCGTCCGCGGCCAGCGCCGCCCGCAGTCGCAGCATGTTGTGGGGCCGGCTGACCAGGACGAGGTCGTGGTGCCCGCGGCGCTCCGCGAGGAACGGGCCGAGGCCGGCGACGCCCGGGTGCTTGACGACCTCCAGCGTGCGGGGCAGATCGGCGTAGACCTCGCTCCAGCCCTCCTCGGCAGGGGACAGCGGGAACAGCGTGGTCTCGTGACCCAGCGACAGGAGCGTCTCGAGCAGCCGCCGCGCGCGCGGGAAGCCGGCGCCCAGCGCGTCGTGGGGGACGCGATCGTCGAGCACCAGCACGCGCGCCCCGCCCTGCGCCCGCCCGCGTGTGCGAGCGGCCAGCACGCGCTCGACCGCGGGCGGCTGCTGTGCCGCCAGCTCGGCGGCGTGCTTGCGCACGAAGAGCGCCCGGCGTTCGGCCTGCATCCGCACGGCGTGAGCCATCGACGGCGAGCTGGCGAACTCGTGGTGCAGCACGGTCGCGCGCGGCTCGTAGACGACCCGCCGCCCGGTCCGCCACAGCCGCAGGCAGTAGTCGGCCTCTTCGTAGTAGGCCGGCGCGAAGTCCTCGTCGAAGCCGCCCAGCTCCTCGAACAGCGCGCGGGGGGTCAGCAGGAACGCGCCCGAGCAGTAGTCGACGTCGCGGCGGAACATGAACTCCGGGCGGTCCGGGGCCTGGCCGCGGCCGTAGCCGAGGCACGAGCCGTCGTTCCACACGATCGAGCCCGCCTCCTGCAGCGTGCCGTCGGGCAACACCAGGCGGCCGCCGACCGCGCCGACGTCGCGGCCGGACTCGAGCGTCTCGATCGCCGCTTCCAGGCTGCCCGGCAACAGCTCGGCGTCGTTGTTGAGCAGCAGCAGGTGCCGGCCCCGGCAGCGTCGGGCGGCCTGGTTCACCGCACGCAGGAATCCGCGGTTCTCGCCGTTGACCACCACGCGCGCTCCGGCGATCCGCCGCAACAGCGCGGGCGTCTCGTCGGACGACGCGTTGTCGACGATGACGACCTCGAGCGGGACCCGGCTCTCGGCCACCGAGCGCAGGCAGCGCAGGGTCAGCTCGGCCCGGTTGAAGAGCACGAGGATGACGCTGACGGCGGGCTCCGCGGCCTCGTCGACCGCGAGCCTCGATCCGGAGTCCAGGAAGGCGCGCAGCACCAGCCGTGCGCGCTCGGCGAGCTGCGCCTTGGGCCCGGTCTCGGGGGATTCCATCGTCCGCCGATGTTACTCCGGCCGCCTCGGAGCGACCGGCGCGGCCGCCCCACCGCTTCGCAGCGACTGCTCGCCGGCGGCCAGCACCGCCACGACGTCGCGCGCGTGCCCGGGGCCCGTCAGCGGCGTCGCGCCCGTGCGCACGCAATCGAGGAAGTGGCGCACCTCGACCCGCAGCGGCTCCTCGCCGGCGACCCGCGGGATCACCACGTCGCCCGCACGGTGGAGCAGGTGCCAGCCGCCGGGCCGGTCGTAGTCCATGCGTTCGCCCGCGCGCGGCACGCGGTCGACGCCCTTGTCCGCGATCGTCACTCGGGCTTCCGCCATGTCGTCGTAGACGGCCATCTTGCGGCTGCCGACCAGGGTCACGCGGCGGACCTTGCCGGGGTCGAGCCAGCTCGCGTGGACGTGGGCCGTGAGCCCGCCTGGCCAGCGCAGCAGGCCGAAGACCACGTCCTCGATGCCGGGCTGGATCCGGCAGGCCCCGTGCAGGGCGACGGACTCGGGGAGCTCGCCGCCCAGCAGGTACAGCAGGATGCTGACGTCGTGAGGGGCCAGGTTCCACCAGGCGTTGACGTCCGTGCGAGCCTGGCCCAGGTTGAGGCGCTGGGTGTAGGCGTAGAGCAGGTCGCCCAGCTCGCCGGCCGCCACCAGCTCGCGCACGAAGCGCACCGCGGCGTTGTAGAGGAACGTGTGCCCAGCCATCAGCACCAGGGCGCGCTCCGCGGCCAGCGCACCGAGTTCCTCTGCGTGGTCCAGTTCCAGTGCCAGGGGTTTCTCGACCAGCACGTGCTTCCCCGCCAGCAGCGCCGCGCGGGTCAGTGCGTGGTGGGTGTCGGCCGGCGTCGCGACGACGACCGCTGCGATCTCGGGGTCGTCCAGGGCCGCCGCCGCCTGGTCGGCGAGGTCGACGCCGGAGAACGCCTCGGCGACGTAGGCCCGCCGCTCCGCGCGGGGTTCGCAGACCAGCTTCACGTGGCAGTCGGGCTGGGCGCGGAGGTTGCGGAGCAGGTTCGGTCCCCAGTACCCGCAGCCGAGCTGGGCGACCACGATCGGGCCCGGCTTCACCACGGGTCACCGGAGGGGCGTGGCGAGGCGCCGACCGTATAGGCCCGTGCCCGCTCCAGAGGCGCGTCCGAGAGCGCGAAGGGCAGCAGGCCGTGGAAGTTCGAGTAGAAGCCCGCCCGCGCCTCGAAGCTCATGACCTTGAGGGGGAAGCGAGTGCGGGGGGCGATGTCCGCGGCCAGCCGCAGGCGGGCGGCGAGCTCGTCGGCGAGCGGCGCGGGACACGGCACCTCCGGGATCACGATCAGGTCGCCCGGGGCGATGCCGGAACCGTCCGCCGCGAGGGGCCGGAATCCGGCGCGCTCCATGTAGTGGCGGAAGCCCCACTCGCCGGTGAACCAGCGGCCGCCGCCGCGCGGGCGCAGCGCCGCGGCCTGCAGCGCGACCTCGCGCTGGGCCTGCGCGAAACGGTAGTCGGCCGCGGCCACCGCAGCGGCGAGCAGCAGCGTCGCGCCGGCGGCGAGCCATGCGTCGCGCGCGAGCCCAGGCGCCGGCTGCCGGCGCTCGAGCCCGCGCAGCGTGACCAGCACCACGAATGGAAGCGCGACGAGCAGGCTGCGGGCGGACGCGAACAGGTTGAGCGCGACCTGGGAGACGAGCGGCACCACTGCCATCAGCAGCAGGAAGGCGTCGTCGCGGCCCGCCTCGCGGTCGAGGCCGCGCCGGGCAGCGGCCAGGGAAAGGAGGGCGGCGGCACCGCAGGCGAAGAAGGCGGCGAAGGCCACCCGCTGTGCCGGCGTGTACTCGCCGGTCCACGCCAGTGTCGCGACCGCCGTGAGAGCCGCAACCAGGCCGAAGCCGCGGGCCCCGGCGCCGAGCCGGCGCGCGACCAGCAGCCACAGCGGCCCCAGGACCGTCGTGCCCCCGAGCAGCGCCACGTAGGCGACCGCGTCGAAGGCCAGGCGGCGGCCGTCGAGCGGGATCCACGACCCGGCGTCGAGCGGGTGGGCGACGCCCAGCGTGCGCCACGTCCACAGGCTCCAGGCTGCGAACAGCAGCGGCGTCGGCAGCAGCGCGGCGAGCAGCGGGCGCAGCGGCCGCCCGCGCAGCCACGGGTACGCGAGCAGCAGCGGCGCCAGCAGCAGTCCGCGGTACTGCACGAAGGTCGCGAGAGCGGCGAACGCCCCGCACGCCAGGCGGGCGCCAGCGGCGCCGCCGTCGGTCGCGCGCACGCCGGCCGCGACGGCCGCGAGCCACAGCGCCAGGAACGGGACGTCCGTCATCAGCCCGTGCGACATCACCAGGAAGGCCGGCGTCGACAGCACCAGTGCGGTGGCGGCCAGCGGCAGCGACGTGAAGCGGCGCGCGAGATCGTGCAGCGCCACCGCTGCGCCGATGGGGAACAGCCAGTAGGCGAGGTGCAGCGCGCGCTCGCGCTCGCCGCCGGCGAGCGCGATGACGGCGGCCTGGAAGTAGGACAACAGCGGCGGGTGCTGGATGAAGTGGTACAACGGCCCGCGCTCGCCGATGAAGGTGCCCTCGCCGCCGAGCGGGTCCGCGGGATCGGCCAGGATCCGGCGCGCGCTCCACAGGTACACGTCGTCGTCGATGTGGATCGGCCGGTCGAGACCGGCGGCCAGCGCCGCCAGCAGCGCGATGGCTCCCAGCAGCAGTGGTGCCCCGCCCCGCCCCGCCGTCGACTGAGCGTTCATCTCGCGCGTGTATCGTACACGCCGTGGAAGGCCCGGCGCGCCGCGACGAAACGGCCGTGTTCCAGCTCACGCGGGCGGACGCGGCGGCTGTGGCGGGCCTCGCACTCGCCGTCCTGGCCTGCTTCTGGCCCTTCGCGACACTGCGCCAGGTGTTCTACCAGGTCGACCTGGCGTTCATGGACCACCCCCTGCGCGCCCACGCCTTCGAGCACCTGCGCCGCGGCGAGATCCCGTTCTGGTGCTCGCACCTGCTCGCGGGCTTTCCGCTCTTCGCCGAAGGCCAGGCCGCGCTGCTCCACCCGGTCTCCTGGCTCTACCTCGCGCTGCCGCGCGAGGCCGCGCTCAACGCGACGATCCTGTTCCACCAGGTGACCCTCGCGCTCGGGGCCTATCTCTTCCTGCGCCAGCGGAGCGGCCGCGTGCCGGCGGCGCTGGGAGCCGCGACCGCCACGTTCTCGAGCTTCACGCTGGTGATGCACGTGTTGCCCGGCTTCCTCGCGGTGATCGCGGCGACGCCGTGGCTGCTGCTTTGCGGCGAGCGCTTTCTCGCCTGCGGGCAGCCGCGCTGGCTGGCCGCCGCGGCGGGCGTGGTCGCCACCATCCACTTCGCCGGCGACCCGCTCGGGACCTGGCTCGTGGCGCTGCTCTACGCCGCCTGCATGCTCGCCGGAAGCTCGTCGGGGTGGCACCGGAGGCTGCTCGCGCTGCTGGTCCCGCTGCTGCTCGGCAGCCTGCTCGCCGCCGTCCAGCTCGCGCCGACGGCTTCGTTCCTGGCCGAGAGCACGCGGGCGGATCCAGGTCGGGCGGCGGCTCCGCGCGAGCACTTCCTGCCCGCGTCGCTCGCGCTGACCGCGTGGTCGCCCCGCTTCCACGGCGAGCGGTTCTCGACTTACCGCGGCCCTCAGCCGCCGGTGTGGGAGGAGGGCCTGCTGTTCTTCACCGGTTTCGCCACGCTGCTGCTGGTCCCGCTCGGCCTGTCTCGCGATCGCGCCAGCGCGCTGTGGAGCGCCGTCGCGCTGCTGGCCGTCGCGACCAGTTCGCGCGAGCTCCACGCGGTGGCGGGTTGGCTGTGGGGCTGGCCGCCGTTCGCCTTCTTCCGCTGGCCCGGCCACGCGCTGCTCTGGTTCGTGCTGGCCGCGGCCGTGCTCGCCGCGCGGGGGCTGGAGCGGGTGCTGAGCGGCCAACCGCTCGGCCGCGGTCGGCTGGCCGCCGCTGGTGCGATCGTCGGGTTCGGCCTCGCCGCGATCGCGTTCACGCCGGGCGCGGACGCGGGGCTGGCGGGCACCCGGCGCGAGGACGCGCTGGCGCTGGCTCTGGCGGGCCTCGTGGGCGGGGCCGCGGTCGCGGCCCGCCATCGCCTGGGGCGCCCCGCCACGGCCGCCGTCTTCTTCGCGATCCTGGCCGGCGGAGTCGCCCTCGGGCCGCGGCCCGAGGGCCTGGCGGCCGACGCCTACACGAGGGCCGAAGCCGAGATCGCGCGCCTGGCCCCGGGGCTCGGGGCCGAAGGGCGGCTGCTCCCGCTGCAGGTCTGGGACGCGCCGTCGCGTCCTCAGGACGCCGAGAGCTTCCTCCGCGTCGCTCGCGCCGTGCCCCCGAACCTCCACCTGCTCGCCGGGCTCGCGGCGACGGCCCAGTTCGACCTGCGCCACACGGCCACGCTGTGGCGCTCGCGCGCCGCGCTCGCAGATCCGGGGCCGCGGGTGCTGGACCTGCTCGGCGTAGAGCGGGTGGTGGGGCCTGCCGACGGCGTCGCGCCGGACTGGCTCGCCGCGTCCTACGAAGCGTGCGTCAGCGGCCCTCCGGTCGTGTGGTGCCGCCGGGCGCCGGCGCCGCGGGCGTTCCTCGCGCGCGAGTGGGTCGTGGCCAGCGCCGAAGGGGCGCTCGCGCGGCTCACCCGGGGCGACCAGCAGGACCCACGGTCGCGGGTGACGCTCGAGTCCGCGCCGCGCTGGCCGCCGTCGCGCGACGCGGCGCGCGAGGACCGGGCCGAAATCGTCGTGCGCGACGGCCGCAGCGTCACCATCGACGTGTCGGCCCGCGAGCCGGCGCTGCTGGTGCTGGCCGAGGCCTGGGCGGGGGGCTGGCGCGCCCGGATCGGCGCGGACGAGGCGCCGGTCCTGGTCGCGCACGGGTTCCTGCGCGCCGTCGCGGTCCCCGCCGGGCGCCACCGGGTCGAGTGGCGCTACCAGCCGCCGGGGCTGTCAGCGGGGCTCTGGGCGTCGGTGCTGGCGGCGGCGGGCTGGGCCTGGATCGCCTCGCGCGCCAGCACCTGGTAGACCCGCGCGCCTCCGTTCGCGAAGGCCAGGTGCAGCCCCGGCATGCGATCGAGCCGGCGCTCGAGACCCGCGTCGCCCAGCCGCCGCAACTCGCCGTCGTACAGCAGCCACGCCACCCGCTCGTTGCGCAGCGCCTGCAGCAGCGCCTCGGCGTGGCGCAGTCCGCTCGGCGCCGCCAGGCTCCGGACCAGCGCGGCTTTCCGCGGGTAGTCGGCCGTCGGCGCCTGGTAGTCGGCCGTGAACATGCGGGTGCCCGCAACGAGCGCGACGAACGGCGAGATCGCCGGCGCGGCCA
>WYBL01000070.1 GCA_011526565.1 Acidobacteriota bacterium
ACGCTCGAGCGGCTGTTCCGCTACCGGCACCGCGTGCTCGTGGACGATCTGTTTGCGCACGCGGCGACACGGGGGAGGGGGGCCATGCGGATCGGGATCACCGGAGCGAGCGGCCTGATCGGCTCGGCGCTCGCGCCGTTCCTGCAGACGGGCGGCCACGAGGTCGTGCGCTTCGTGCGCGGCCGCGCGGCGGGTGGTGGCGAGGTCGGCTGGGATCCGGCCGGCGGAGCCCTCGATCCCGGCGCCCTGCGCGGTCTCGACGCGGTCGTCCACCTGGCCGGCGAAAACGTCGCGGACGGGCGCTGGAACGAGGCGCGCAAGCGTGCGCTACGCGCGAGCCGCACGCTGCCCACGGCGACCCTGGCCCGCGCCCTCGCCCGCGCCGAGGGCGGGCCGCGCACGCTGGTGTGCGCGTCCGCGGTCGGCGTCTACGGCGATCGCGGCGACGAAGAGCTGACGGAGCAGAGCGCGCCGGGCGCGGACTTCCTCGCCGACCTGGGGCGAGCCTGGGAGGACGCCTCGGCCGAGGCCGCCCGCGCCGGCGTGCGCGTCGTCCACCTGCGCTTCGGCCTCGTGCTGTCGCCGCGCGGCGGCGCGCTCGGCAAGATGCTGACGCCGTTCTCGCTGGGCCTCGGCGGCCCGCTCGGTTCAGGACGCCAGTGGATGAGCTGGATCGCGATCGACGACGCGATCGGCGCGATCCACCACGCGCTGGTCACGCCGGGGCTGTCGGGCGCGGTCAACGCGACCGCGCCGAACCCCGTGCGCAACGCCCAGTTCACCCGCATACTGGGCCGCGTGCTGGGGCGCCCGACGCTGCTCCCGGCCCCGGCTTTCGCGCTGAAGCTGGCCTTCGGCGAGATGGCCGAGGCGCTGCTGCTGGGCGGACAGCGGGTGCTGCCGCGGCGGCTGGAGCAGAGCGGTTACCGTTTCCGCTTCGCGGAGCTGGAGCCGGCCCTGCGCCACGTGCTCGGCCGCTGAAGCGGTCGCGGAGGGAGCGATGGCCGAGGCGATCGTCGTCGGCGCCGGGCTCGCGGGACTCGCCTGCGCCCGCGTGCTGCACCGCGCCGGCGTGGACGTGCGCGTGCTCGAGGCGGCGGACGGCGTCGGCGGCCGGGTGCGCACGGACGTCGTCGAGGGCTTTCGCCTCGACCGCGGCTTCCAGGTGCTGCTGACGGCCTACCCCGAGGCGCGCGCCGTCTTCGACTACGCGGGGCTCGACCTGCGCGCGTTCCGGCCGGGCGCGATCGTGCGCCGCGGCGGCCGCTTCCACCGCCTCGGCGACCCGTGGCGCGAGCCCTCTTCGGCGCTCGGCACGCTGCTCGCCGGCGTCGGCAGCCTGGTCGACAAGCTCCGCATCGCGGGGCTGCGCGCGGAACTCGCCGACCTGCCGCTGGACGCGGTGCTGGCGCGCCCCGAGCGCTCGACGCTCGCGGAGCTGCAGCGGCGCGGCTTCTCCACCGCGATGATCGACGGCTTCTTCCGCCCGCTGCTGGGCGGCATCCTGCTCGACCGCTCGCTGAGCGCCTCCAGCCGCATGTTCGAGTTCGTGTTCCAGATGATGGGCGCGGGCGACGTCGCGGTGCCGGCGCGCGGCATGGGCGAGCTGCCGCGCCAGCTCGCCGCGGCGCTGCCGGCTGGCGTCCTCCGGCTGGAGGCGGCCGTGGCCGGCGTGGAGCGCGGCAAGGTCGGCCTGCGCGGGGGCGAGACGCTGGCGGCACCCGCGATCGTGGTCGCCACCGAGGGGCACTCCGCCCATCGCCTGCTGGGCACGTCCGTGCCCGATCCCGGCGCGCGGGCGGTGTTCGCGCTGCACTTCGCGGCGCCGCGGCCGCCCGTCGACGAGCCGATGCTGGTGCTGGGCGGCGACGGCGACGGCCCGATCAACAACCTGGCGCCGACCAGCCTCGTGGCTCCCGAGTACGCGCCTTCGGGCCAGCACCTCGTGACCGCCTCGGTGCTCGCGGAGAACGCGCAGGCGTTCGGGCTGGAGGCCGCCGCCGGGCCGGCGTTCGTCGCCGAGAACCCGAGCACCGAGCCCGCGGTCCGGCTCGTCGCCGCGGCGCGCGACCAGATGCGCGCGTGGTTCGGCTCGCCGGTGCGCGAGTGGCGGCTGCTGCGGATCGACCGCGTGAGCGCCGCACAGCCGCGCCAGGACCCCGGCGCGCTGCAGCCGGCGGAGCGGCCCGTGGCGCTCGGCGAGGGCCTGTTCGTCTGCGGCGACCACCGCGAGACGGCCTCGATCCAGGGCGCGCTGCACTCGGGTCGGCGCGCCGCGGAGGCGGTGCTGCGTCACCTCGGCAGGGGAACGCCATGAAGCCACCGGCCCAGCTCACGCTCAGCGAGACGGACACGGCGCGCCTCGGGCAGCTCACCCGCGACCGGGTCGGCATCGGCACGCTCGAGCGCTACACGGGCAGCGCAGCGGCGGAGTTCCAGCCCTACGTGCTGCTCACCAACTTCGAGCTCTACGTCCACGAGTTCGCCCGCCGCTTCGACGCCGAGGTGCGCCGCGGCTCCGTGATGATGGCCGCCCACAGCCCGCGCCGCCGGCTGTCGATCGTCGACATGGGCGTGGGCTCGCCCACGGCGGCGCTGATCGTCGAGCTGCTGGCGTTCGTCAAGCCGCACGCGGTGCTGCTGCTGGGGATGTGCGGCGGCCTGCGCGAGACCTACGCCGTCGGCGACTTCTTCAACCCGGTGGCGGCGATCCGCGACGAGGGCACGTCCGACTTCTTCCTGCCGCCGCAGTGCCCGGCGCTGGCCTCGTTCAAGATCCAGCGCTTCGTCTGCCGCGAGCTGGAGCGGCGCGACCTCGCCTATCACACGGGCGTGATCCACACGACCAACGTGCGCTTCTGGGAGTTCGACGAGCCGTTCCGCGCCCGCCTGCGCGAGGAGCGGGCGCAGGCGATCGACATGGAGTGCGCCACCCTGTTCACCGCGGCCTACGCCCGCCAGGTCGCACTCGGCGCCCTGATGCTGGTCTCCGACCTGCCGCTGCGCGAGGGCGGGGTGAAGACCCGGGAGAGCGCGCGCCGCGTGTTCGAGCGGCACACGGCGATCCACGTCGACACCGGGATCGCCGTGCTCGACGAGTTGCAGGCGAAGAAGGTGAACGTCTTCGGCCTGCGCCCCTAGAGACTCGCGGAACCCGCCGCCCCCCTGTCGCGTATTCGCTGGTGAAGGAGGGGGACGATGCTGGAGCTGCTGGTCGGGCTCGCGATCGCGGTGGGCCTGCTGGTGCTGCTGCCGATCCTGTTGCTGAAGCTGGTGTTCGGCGTGCTCGCGTTCGCGCTCTGGCTGCCCTTCAAGTTGATCGGGCTGGCCTTCGGCCTGGTCTGGAACCTGCTCGCCGGCATCGTGAAGCTCGCCTTCTCGATCTTCGGCGTGCTCGCGCTGGCCGTGCTGGCCGTGCTGGCGCTGGTGATGATCCCGCTGCTGCCCTTCCTGTTCGTGGGCGCCCTGGTCTGGGCCGCCGTCAAGCTGTTCGGCAGTTCGGGCGCGGCGCCCGCCGCCGCCTGAGCGGGGGCGCCGCCTCCGGCCGTTACGGGCGGGCGGGCTGCGCGGCCAACGCCTCGTCGATCAACGCCTTGAACTGCTCCTCGGTCAGCGTCTCGCTGAACACGAAGCGGCCGTCGACCAGGAAGGTCGGGGTGCCCCGGACGCCGAGCTTGTTCGCCTCGTAGACGTCGCGCTGGACGACGGGCAGGGTGGCCTTCGCGTCGAAGCAGGCGAGCAGTTTCGCGCGGTCGGCCCCGGCCTTCGCGCCGACCGTCGCGACGACCTCACGCACGTTGCGGGCGTTGACCTCGCCCTGCTTCTCGAAGAAGTGGTCGTGCAGCGCCCAGAAGGCCTCCGGCTTCTGCTCGTACGCGCAGCGCGCGCCGATCGCCGCCGCCTCCGCCCACGGGTGGATGTGGTTGAGCGGGTAGTTCTTGAAGACGAGCCGGGCCCGGCCCTCGTATGCTGGCAACACGGTCTTCAGCTTGCTCATCGCGTTCGCGCAGTCGGGGCACTGCAGGTCGCAGAAGGCGACGATCGCGACAGGCGCGTTCGCGGCCCCGCGCACCGGCGCGCCGTCGAGGGCGACCTTGTCGCGGTTCTCCGCCCGGATGTCGCGGAACGCGAACAGCCGGCTCAGCGCGAACACCTTGAAGTCGGCGGTGACGGCGTAGACCGCGGTCTCGGCCTTGCCGCCGCGGGTGACACGGACCTGGAAGCGCCATTGCTCCGGCGGCTCGGCCGTCCACGCGGAGAGCACCTCGGCAGTGTCCGGCGGCGCCAGCCGGAAGTGGTCGACGACGAAGCGCTCGACCTTCGCCCGCAGCTCGGCGGGCGGCTCCGACGCGGCGGAAGCGGGCGAACAAGTGGCGAACGCGGCGACGAGAGCGAGTGAGGCGATCGAGCGGGTGGGGTTCATCGGGGCTCCTTGCGAAGTCCCGGGAGCATAGCGGGTCAGCGCGACTGCGGCACCGGACGACGGCGCCACCGAGGCACAGAGACACAGAGCAACGCTCAGCGGGCGGCGGCCAGCAGCGCCGCGAGCTTCGCCGCGTCGAGCCGGCCACCGGTGCGCACGCCGGAGCAGACGTCCAGGCCGAAGGGGCCGACCTCGTCGACCGCCTGGCGCACGTTGTCCGGGCGCAGCCCGCCGGCGAGGAACAGCGGCACGTCGATCGCCTCGCGGATGCGGGCGCTGGTGGCCCAGTCGTGGACTCGGCCCGTGCCGCCGAGTTCCTTCACCGCGAGGTCTGCGTTGCCCGAGTCGAGCAGCAGCGCGTCGCTCGCCTCCTGGGCCAGCAGCGCCTCGTCGAGCGAGGCGGGCCCGGTCACGTGGACGACCTGCACGATGCGGACGCCGGGCAGCGCGTCGCGCACGGCGCGCCGGGTCGCGGCCGTCGTGCGGTCGACGAGCTGCAGCGTCGTCGCCCGCAGCCGGCGCTGCTGTTCCACGATCGCGTCGGGCTCGACCAGGCTCGTCAGCAGGAACGTGGCGACCGGCGGCGGCACCCGCGCCGCCACCGTCGCGATCACTTCTTCGTCGATCACGCCGGGACCGGACGGCATCGCCGACACCAGGCCGAGCGCGTCGGCGCCGAGCCCCGCGGCCAGCTCGGCCTCGGCCAGGCTGGCGATGCAGCAGACCTTGACCCGCGGCCGCGCTGCCGGTTTCACATCGTCTCCGCGGCGTCCGCCGGCAGCACCTCGAGCCGCAGCCGACGCGCGGGCAGCGCCGCCACGTGCGCCGCGAACTCCTCGTTGAACAGCGCGCCGGAGCGCGCCTGGCGCGCGCGGTGCAGCGCCCGGCGACCGCTCCAGCCGAGGTAGGTGAGCGCGGTCGTGGCGACCAGCATGGAGCGGTTGAAGCCCATCCGGCAGTGCACGAGCACGACGTGCCCGGCCGCCACCAGGTCCGCGACCATGCGTCCCAGGGCGTCGAGCTTGCGCAGGTCGGGCAGCGCCTCGTCGAGGATCGGGAAGTAGACGTAGAGCAGCGCGTTCGGCGCCTCGGGCACGCCTTCGTCGACGTCCCCGTCCATGTCGACGATGGTGTCGACCCGCAGCCGCTTGACCAGGTCCCAGTCGTCGATCTCGCCCGAGACGAGGAGCGTGCCCTCGTCGTTGATCGCCACTGCCTCCATCCGCTCCTCCCGCTCGCGAGCGCCAAGTCTGGCACGGCGCGAGCCGGGGGCGGCGGCCCGTAGAATGCCCGCGTGACACTCGAAGACGAGCTGCGCGGCCACGCCGCGGCGGACGCGGCCGAGGCCCGCGACCTCGCGGCGATCCGCGACTTCGTCGCCCGCCACGCGAACCCGTTCGACCGCCGCATCGTGGAAGGCCACCTGACCGGCAGCGCCGTCGTGCTGTGCGAGAGCGGCGAGCGGGTGCTGCTGCTGCACCACCGCAAGCTGGAGCGGTGGCTGCAACCTGGCGGGCACGCCGAACCGGGCGAGCACTCGGGCGCGGCGGTCGCGATGCGGGAGGCGCTCGAGGAGACGGGGCTCGACGGCCTGCGCCTGCACCCCGGCCCGCCGCCGCTGCTCGACGTCGACGTGCACGCGATCCCCGCCCGCCGCGACCAGCCGGCCCACCTCCACCTCGACCTGCGCTACCTGGTGCTCGCGCCGCGCGCGGCGGAGCCGCGGCGCCAGGAGGAGGAGTCGGCGGACCTGCGCTACTTCGCCTGGGACGAGTTGGCCGCGCTCGACCTCGACCCCGGCCTGCGCCGGGCGCTGGCCAAGGCCCGGGCCCGGCTCCGCGGCTGATGCCCCCGCCGCTGCTCCCCGCGCTCGTCGAGAACGTCGAGCGCGTGATCCTCGGCAAGCGCGAAGGCGTCGAGCTCGTCGTCGCCGCGCTGCTGGCCCGCGGCCACGTGCTGCTCGAGGACGTGCCCGGCGTCGGCAAGACCGTGCTGGCGCGCGCCCTCGCCCGCTCGCTGCACGCCGACTTCCGGCGCGTGCAGTGCACGCCCGACCTGCTGCCCTCGGACGTCACGGGCGTCTCCGTGTACGACCCGCGCGCCCTCGCCTTCGACTTCCGCCCGGGGCCCGTGTTCACGAACGTGCTGCTGGCCGACGAGGTGAACCGGGCGACGCCGCGCACCCAGTCCGCGCTGCTGGAGGCGATGGAGGAGCGCCAGGTGTCGGCCGACGGCACGACGCGCCCGCTGCCGGACCCGTTCTTCCTGATCGCGACCGAGAACCCGATCGAGATGGCCGGCACCTTCCCGCTGCCCGAGGCCCAGCTCGACCGCTTCCTGGTCCGCGTCTCGCTCGGCTACCCCGACGACCAGACCGAGGTGAAGCTGCTGCTCGCGCAGCGCGCCGTGCACCCGCTGCACGGGTTGCAGCCGGTCGCCACGGTCGAAGAGTTGCGCGCGGCGCAGGACGCGGCGGCCGCCACCTTCGCCCACGAGCTGATCGCGCGCTACGTGCAGCGCCTCGTCGCCGAGACCCGGCGCCACCCGCAGGCGACGCTGGGCGCCAGCCCGCGCGGCGCGCTGTCGCTGCTGCGCGCCGCGCAGGCGCTGGCGGCGCTACAGGGCGCCGCCTTCGTGACGCCCGACCACGTGAAGCGGCTGGCGGTGCCGGTGCTGGCCCACCGCATCGTGGTCGAGCCGCGGGCGCGGGTGCAGGGCGTCGACGGCCGCCGGCTGGTCGAGGACGTGCTCGGCAAGGTGGCGGTGCCGGTGCTGCCGGGGTCGTGACCCGCTCGCGCCACCGCGGCTTCCTGGCCTTCGCCGCGGGGCTGCTGTTCGTGCTAGGGCTCCAGCTCCGCATCTTCGCGCTGGCGGCGCTGGGCCTCGCCTTCGTCGCCTGGATCGCGGCCGCGGCGCTCTCCACCCGGCGCCGCATGGCGCGGCTGGCGCTGGCGCGCGAGGCGCCGGGCTCGGCCGTCGAGGACGACCACGCACCGGTTGCGCTCTGCGTCGACAACCGCGGCGCGGGCGACGAGCACCTGCTGCTGCTGCTCGACGCGTTCGGCCCCGGCATCGCGCTGGGCCAGCGACTGCTGGAGCCGGGGCCGCTGCCCGGCCGGCGGCGGCGCCGGCTGCGCTACCGCGCCCACTGCGGCCGCGGCTTCGGCGCCTTCACGCTGGGGCCGCTGTCGCTGGAGCTCTCCGACCCGCTCGGCCTCGTCCACCACCAGCGCTCGTTCGGCGGCGTCGCTCCGTTCGTCGTCTACCCGCGGGTGCCGCCGGTGGCCGGCCTCGAACGGCTCGGCAGCCGCCGCAGCTTCGCGCTCGAGGAGCGCAGCGTGGCACGGCCCGGCGCCAGCCTCGCCTACCTCGGCGCCCGCGAGTACCGGGCCGGCGACGACGTGCGGCGCATCCACTGGCCGGCGACCGCGCGGCGCGGCACCCCGGTCGTGCGCGAGCACGAGACCGACCTGACGCCGCGGCTCACGCTGCTGGTCGACCTGGCCCGCGTCCACCGCGCCGGCACCGGCCGCCGCTCGACGCGCGAGCACGTGCTGCGCGCGGCCTGCGGCATCGTCGCCGCCGCGGCCCGGCGCGGCGACGACGTGGAGCTCGTCGCCACCGCCGCCCGCGGCGTGCACGTGCCCCCGGGGCGCGGTGACGCCCACGCTGCGCTGTGCATGGAGGCGCTCGTGCGCGCGAACCAGGACGGTCCGCGCGAGCTGCTCGACGCGCTGCACGACCACGCCCCGCTGCTGCCGCGCGGCGCCGTGGTCGCCTTGCTGTTCGCCACGATCCGCGTCGATCCCGCGGCGCTGCACGCGGCGTTCGCCGCGCTGCGGGCGCGCGACGCGAGCCCGCTCGCGCTGTTCGTCGACTCCGAGAGCTTCGCGCCGATGTCGCGGCTGGCGCTGCACCCCGAGGCGGCGGCCGCTCGCCGCGACGAGCTGCGGGCGCTGCTGCGGGCCTGGGGTGTCGCGGGCTGCGTGGTGGGCGCCGACGACGACCTCGCGGCGGTGCTCGGCCGCGCCGAGGCGTGGACGGGTTTCGCGTGAGCGCGCCGCGGACCACGCTCGGCGAGGCGCTGGCGCCGCTGGAGCTGGGTCGCACTGCGGCCCTGTACCTGCTCGGGCTGCACGCGGCCGGGGGCGCCTGCATCGCCTGGGCCGGCGTCTCGGGGCCGGGGCTCGCGCTGCTGGCCCTGGCGCTGGCCGTGGCGGCCGGACTCGGCCTGCGCGCGGCCGCCGACTTCGACCGCGTCGAGCGCCGCGAACGCGAGCGCGCCGCGCTGCTGGGCGCGCTGCTCTACGCGCTGGTGGCCGGCCTCGGGCTCGGCCTCGCCGTCGTCGCGCCGCAGCCCGCGCTGCTGCGCCGGGTGGCGCTGGCCGGGGCCGCGGCGCAGGGCGTGCTGCTGCTGCTCGCGGGGCTCGACCGGCGCGGGCTCCTGGCACTCGCCAACGCGCTGCTGCTGGTGGTGATCGCCGCCCTGCGCGGCGGCGGGGCCGCGGCCTGGGCGGTCGCCGGGGCGGGGCTCCTGATCCCCTTCGTGCTCGCCTTCGACCACGCGGCCGCCCGGCTGCTCGCGCATCCGGCACGTCCCGCGCCGGTCACCCTCGCAGCCGTGCGCGGGGCGGCGCAGTACGCGTTGCCCACGGCCGCGCTGCTGCTGGTCGCGGCGTCGCTGGTGCCGGCGCCGCCGTATGCCGTCGAGGCGCTGCCGCTCGAGCAGCTCCGCGCGATGCGCGGCGAGATCGAGGCGGCCTACCGGCGCCTGGTGCTGCTGGCGCTGTTCGGGGTCGGCGGCACGCTGGGTCTCGCCCGGCTGCTGCGTCGCGAGGACACGGGCCGCGAGGCGGTGTTCGAGGGCCTGGAGTCGGCGGTCGCCGAGGACGAGCCGCTGACGGAGGCGGCGACCGCCGACGAGGCCGGCCTCGCGGGCCCGCGCGGACGCGTCGTGCGGGCCTACGCCCGCCTGCTCGCCGATGCCGCCGCTCGGGGCCTGCGCTGGAGGCCGGCGGACACGCCGCGCGAACGGGAGCCCCGGCTGGGCGCAGCGCGCGCCGCGGTGCAGGCCCTGACGCGGCTGTTCGAGGCCGCCCGCTACGGCCCGGCCGACCCGGGCGAAGCCGACGCTCGCGCCGCCGAGGGTGCGTCGGAAGACGCCCGGCGCGGCCTGCCTCGGGCGCGCGCTAGAATGCGCCGCATTCAGTGAGCCTCCGGTTCTCCTTCGCCTTCCTCGCGTGGCTGCTCGCGGGCCTCTCCACCGCCCACGGCGAGCAGGCCCCCGTACCGTCCGCCACGCCCGCGCCGCCGCCGGCGTCCGACGTCTGGCTCGCCCGGCTGGAGACGGCGGCCGGCACGGTCGGCGTCAGGACCCCGAAGCGCCTCACCCGCGGCGAGGGCTACCACAACCAGCCGGCGTTCGCCCTGGACGGCCGCACGTTGTACTACGTGGCCCAGGAGGGGAGCCAGACCGACGTCGTGGGCTTCGACCTGCAGTCGAGCCGCGCCGAGGTGTTTCGCCGTACCCCAGAGCCGGAGTACTCGCCGCAGGCGCTGCCCGACGGCTCCGGACTGTCGGTCGTGCGCGTGGAGGCCGACGGAACGCAGCGCCTGTGGGCGCTGCCGTTCGCCGGCGAGCCGTACCCGATCTTCGAGAAGGTGAAGCCGGTGGGGTACTACGCCTGGGGCGACGCCGACCGCGCGGCGCTCTTCGTGCTGCCGGGCGAGAACGACGCCGACCAGCCGACGCTGCGCCTGGCTTCGCGCCGCAGCGGCAAGGCCGAGGTCGTGTTCCGCGGCGCCGGGCGCTCGATCCAGAAGGCGCCCGGGCGCGCCGCCGTCGCCTTCACCGGGTTCGGCGGCGGCGAGTGCTGGATCCGCGAGGTGGACGTCGAGCAGGGCCACGTCACCTCGTTCGCGCGCTGCCTCGAGAAGTCGATGGACTTCGCGTGGCTGCCCGACGGCTCGTTGCTGATGGCGCGGGGAAGCGAGTTGTTCCGCCACCGCCCCGGCTCCGACGAGGGCTGGGTGCGCCTGCACGCGTTCGCGGAGCCCGGGCTGCAGGCGATCTCGCGCCTGGCCGTCAGCCCCGACGGCCGCTGGCTGGCCCTCGTCTCCGAGCGCCCGGCGAAGCCCCGCGACTGACGCCGCCTTGCCCGCGCCCGGCCCCATCCACTACGGAAGCGGCTGGCAGGGAGCCCCGCGCTGGGTGGCCCCGCTCCTCGCCGCGCTGATGGTGGCGCTGCTGTGCTGGCTCGGGTTCGGGATCTGGACTGCGTGGCGCGCCGAGCAGCAGCGCCCGCCTGCGAGCATCCAGAAACCTGAAGCTTGACAGCGGCGCCGCGCGCGCCGAGCTTCCCATAGACGATCTATGGGAAAGAACGACCCCGCCCTGCTGCCCGGCACGCTCGAGGTGCTCGTGCTGCGCGTGCTCGCGCGCGGCCCCGCCCACGGCTTCGGCATCGCCCAGGCGATCCACCTGCTCTCGTCCGAGGTCCTGCGCGTGGAGGAGGGGTCGCTCTATCCCGCCCTGCACCGGCTGGAGGCGCGGGGCCTCGTGGCCGCGGAGTGGGGCGTTTCGGAGAACAACCGGCGCGCGCGTTTCTACACGCTCACGGCGGCCGGGCGCCGCGAGCTCAGGCACGGCGAGGCCGAGTTCCGCCGCGTCGCGGGCGCCGTGCTGCGCGTGCTGGAGGAGGCCTGATGGGCGGATCGACCGGCTGGCGGGCGCGGCTGCGCGCGCTCCTCGCGCGCGACGACGTGCGCGCGGAACACGCCGAAGAACTGCAGTTCCACCTCGAGATGCGGGCTGCAGAACTCGAGCGCGGCGGCCTGGCGCCGGATCAGGCGCGACGCGAGGCGCGGCTCTCCTTCGGGAACCCGGAGTCGCTGCGGGAGGCGAGCACGGACGCGTTCGCCTTCGCGCGGCTCGAGGACTGGGCGCGGGACCTGCGCCTGGCCGGCCGGCGGCTGCGGCGGGCCCCGGCCTTCGCCGGCGTGGCGCTGGCGACGCTGGCGCTGGGCATCGGCGCCAACACCGCGCTGTTCGCCGCGATCGACGCGCTGTTGCTCAGGCCCCTGCCGTGGGACCAGGCGGAGGCGCTGGTGGAGGTCGACGAGGTGCGCCGCGCGACCGGCGAGTCGATGGCCGTCGCGCCGGCCAACCTGCGCGACTGGCACGTGCCGGCGTTCGAGGGCGTCGCCGCCTGGGCCGCGCAGCGCATGGAACTCTCCGGCGGACTCGACCCCGAGACGCTGTCGGGCCAGCTCGTCGGGCCCGGCTACTTCGAGCTGCTGCGGGTGCGGCCGGCTCTCGGCCGCACCTTCGTGGCGTCCGACTTCGAGCCTTCGGCGCCGCGGGTGGTCGTGGTCTCCGAGGCCCTGTGGCGGCGCCGCTTCGGCGCCGACGCCGGCCTGATCGGCCGGCCCCTGCAGCTCGGCGGCGAACTCCACGAGGTCGTCGGCATCCTGCCCGCGGGCGCCCGCACGCCCGGCGACCTGCGCGACGCCCGCGGCTACGACGTTCACCTTCCGGTGCGGCTGCCGCCCGAGATGCTGGCGCGCCGCAGCGAGCACATCGCCCGCGCGTTCGCGCGCCTGGCGCCGGGGGCCACGCTCGCGGAGGCCCGCGCCCAGCTCACGGCCGTCTCCGAGCGCCTCGCGCTGCAGTTTCCCGAGAACCGCGAGGTGCGGGCCGTCGCGCGGCCGCTGCGCGACGTCGTGGTCGGCAGCGCCCGTGGCGGGCTGCTGCTGCTGCAGGCCGCGGCGGCTGCGGTCCTGCTGATCGGCTGCGCCAACATCGCGGGCCTGATGGTCGTGCGCGGCCTGACTCGGGCACGCGAGCTGGCCGTGCGCAGCGCGCTGGGCGCGCGCCGGGCGGCGCTGGTGCGCGAGTCGCTGGCGGAGGCCCTGCTGCTGGCGGCCGGAGGCACGACCGCCGGCGCGGCACTGGCCCCGGCCCTGCTCTCCGCCCTGCAGGCCACGGCGCCCGCGGGCACTCCCCTGCTGTCCGCAGCGGCGATCGACTGGCGCGCGCTCGCAGCGGCCGCCGCGCTGGGCGCGGCCTGCGCGCTCGGCACGGGCCTGCTGCCGGCGCTGCGCGTGCTGCGGCATCCGCCGGCCGACGTGCTGCGCTCCGACGCGCGGATCGTGCCCGGCGGGTCCTGGGGCCGCCGGCTGGTGGCGGCGCAGGCGGCGATCGCGCTGGCGCTCGGCTCGGGCGGCGTGCTGCTCGTGCGCAGCCTCGACGCGCTGCAGGCAGTGCCGCTGGGTTACGACGCCGAACGCGTGTTGTGCCTGTCGCTCGACCTGCCGGCCTCGCGCTACCCCGGCGCGGAGCAGCGGCTGGCCTTCTTCGAGCAGCTCCAGCAGCGGGTGGCGGCGCTGCCCGGCGTCGAGGCGGTGGGCTTCGCCAACCGCTTCCCGCTACGGGGCGGCTGGGGCACGGGAATCTTCGTCGACGGCATGCCCGAGATGTCGCGCCCGCGCGAGGCCGATGCCCAGGCCGTCAGTCCCTCGTACTTCGGGACGCTGGGCATCCCGGTGCTGATCGGCCGCGGGCTGAAGCCCGGGGACGTCGCTACCGGCGAGCCGGTCGTGGTGGTCAACGAGGCCTTCGTGCGCGAACACCTGGCCGGGCGCGACCCGCTCGGGCGACGCGTGCGCCGACACGGCGAGGCGCCGTGGACGCGGATCGTCGGCGTCGTGCGCGACCTGCGCCGCGACGGTCCCGCGGAGCCGGCGACGCCGCAGGTGTACTACGCCGCCGCCCAGACCGGGCTCTATCCCGTGCGCCTCGCGGAGCTCGCCGTGCGCACGGCGGCCGGGCAGGAGCTCCTGACCGCGATCCAGCGCGAGGTCTGGGCGATCGACCCGCAGCAGCCGCTGGACCGCATCGCGACGCTCGCCACGGCGCTGGACCGCGACCTCGCGCCGCGGCGCTTCGCGGCGCGAGGTCTGGCGGGGCTGGCCCTGGTCGCCCTGGGACTCGCGCTGCTCGGTGTCTACGGCACGACGGCCCACACCGTCTCGCGGCGCATCCCCGAACTCGGGGTCCGCCTCGCGCTGGGTGCGGCGCCGGCGCGCCTCGCCGCCGCGGTCCTCGGGCAGTCGGCCCGGCAAGTGGCGGCGGGAATCGGCCTCGGGCTGCCGCTCGCGCTTGTGCTGGGCCGGTCCCTCGAGTCGCAGCTCGTGGGCGTGACGCCACTCGACCCCGCATCGATCGCTGCGGCGGCGGCGCTGCTGCTCTCCGGAGGGGCGCTCGCGGCATGGCCGACGGCACGCCGGGCAGCTCGCGTCGACCCTTCGACTGCGCTGCGGGTCGAATAGGCGAGCTGCGGCGGGCCCCGCGTCGGCAGCAGGGTGTTCACTCGATCGAGGAAGGCGCGGCCGGACGTGCGGGCCTTCGCCTCCGCGAGCTCGACCGGAGCACCGCTTCCTCGGCGAGGGCCGGTACGTCCCCGAGAGCAGTTCCCCCAGGAGACGTGGCCTCGATGCCGGCTTCGGGTTCGGGCGCGACAGCGCCCGCTCCATCAAGTCGGCACCGTCGTTGCCAAGCGGAACGGGCCGGGGCGAAGTGCCCCGGCCCGTTGAGGTACGGCCCGGCGCGCGAGACGCCGGACCGGGACCGGTTTTCGACTAGAAGCGGAAGCCGACCGAGGCCTGGAACGTCCGCGGCGTGGCGTAGTTGCCGTTGCCGGTGGCCTTGCCGAAGTTCGCGCCCTTGGTGTACGTGGTCGCCAGGCCGAGGTTGTCGACCGGGGCGCCCGCCGTCCGCACCGCCGTGATGGTGGTGTTCCAGGTGATCAGCTTGTCGTTGTTGAAGGCGTTGCGCAGCTCGGCCTTGAACCAGGGACGGAACGTCTTCCAGATCTTGACCTCGTAGTTCATCGCGAAGTCGAACAGGTGGAAGGAGGCGAACTCCTCGGAGCCGCGGCCGCCGAAGAAGATCGTCTGCGCGCCGGGCATCGAGGCGTAGCCCGGGTTGAGCGCGCGCTGGATCGCCGTCGCGCCGCCGCCGCCAGCCGTCAGGCTGTAGGCCAGGCCGGAGTTGAAGCGCCACAGGCCGGACAGCGACAGGTCGCCGGCCTTGCCCAGGTCCAGGTTGTACGTCGTCCAGACGCGGGCCTTGTGCTGCTGGTAGTCGTTGGTCTTGCCGTAGGGGAAGTGACGTTCCTCGGAGTAGATCTCCGGGCGGTCGCCGATGATCGAGTAGCTGCCCGGGGTGTTGGTGCCCTCGCCCTCGAAGTTGCCCTCGTTCTTGAGCTGGTTCGTGTAGTGGCCGGCGATCGACCAGTTGTCGGTCAGCCGGTAGCTGGCCTCGAACTGCAGGCTCTGGAACTTGCGCTCGGCGAAGTCGCTGTTGCGGACCACGATGTTGTCGAACGTGCCGAAGTTGACGCCGTCGACGATGACGGTGGTCTTGCCGGCGGCCGTCGGGTCGTCGATGAAGTCCTCGAGCAGGTCGCCCATCACGCGGTTCGTGTAGATGACCTTGAACTCGCCCTTGCTGCCGAGGCGGGCGCCGTACTGCAGCGTCCACTCCTTGGTGCGCGGGGTGCCGAGCCCGTCGGCCAGGAACACGTTCGCGGTCGGGAACGAGCCGTCGATCAGCTCGTAGTTGCGGATGTCGAAGCCGGGCGCGAAGCCCAGGCCCTGGCCCGCCGGACCGGTGTAGACGTAGAGCCGGTAGTTCGGGGTGCCGACGTTGGAGTTGTCCGCGAACTGGGTCTCGGACGCCTTGCCCGCGTAGTGGGCGTAGGTGGCGAACAGGCGGTGCTTGCCGTCACCCCGCACGTCCCAGGTCGCGCCGATACGGGGCACGATCGAGGAGGTGTCGGCGCCGGCCTGGACCTTGGTCGCGTCGGTCGTGATCTTCTCGAAGCGGGCGCCCAGGTTGAAGCTCCACTTGTCGTTCAGCGTCCAGCGGTCGTTGACGTAGAAGCTGTTGGTCGTGATGTCGATCTGCGCGTTGCGGACCGGGTCCCACTGCTCGAGCAGGTTGCGGCCGGGCACGAAGGTCGGGATCAGGCGGCCGTTCGAGAGCTGCACGGCGCCGCCGACGACCAGCGGGTCGGCGTCGAACACGTAGCCGGTCGAAGACTGGCTGTTGCCGCCGGTGCGGGTCGACTTGTAGTTCTCGAAGCCGAACTTCAGGTCGTGACGGCCGTAGTCGGACGTCGACAGGAAGTAGGACAGCGCCGCGGTGATCTGCTTGTTGTCGCGGTTCTCCGGGTCGGAGTTGTCGAAGTACGGCGCGTTGTAGTGGCTGACCGCCGGCACGCTGGTGAAGCCCAGCGCCAGGAACGGCGAGTCCACGATGTCCGTGAACGAGCTGCCGGAGTCGCGGAAGCCGAACTTCTTCTGCGAGTACTGCGCCTCGAAGAACAGGTTGGCCGACAGCACGCCGTTGTAGTTGGCCACGAACAGGTCGTTGGGCAGCGTGCGGGTGATGATCGTGCGCGGGTCGATCGAGAAGCCGAAGGTCGGCTGGGTCTGGGTCGTCGAGTTCTTCGCGTAGTTGACCGTGACCGTGTGGTTCGGGTTGATCGAGCCGGTCAGCTTGCCCTCGTAGCGCTCGTTCTTGTTCTTCGTCTCGTAGGCGATGCCCGTCTGGGCGAACGTCTGCGAGGTGACCGCCTCCGGCGTGATGCGGGTCGCGCCGAAGAACCACAGCTTGTCCTTGACGATCGGGCCGCCGAGGGTGCCCTGGTAGACCTTGTTGAGCTTGTCGGTCTGCTCCTGGCCGCGCTCCTTCTGGTACGGGGTCTCGTCCGTCCAGGCGGAGTTCGTGAAGTCGGTGCGGAAGCTGCCCGAGAAGCTGTTGCCGCCGCGCTTGGTGATGGCGTTGATGACGCCGCCCGAGAAGCGCCCGTACTCGGCCGAGATGCCGGACGTCAGCACCTGGGTCTCCTCGATGGCGTCCTCGATGAACAGGTTGTTGGCGGTGCCGAACAGGTTGTCGTTGATGTCGACGCCGTTGAGCAGGAACACGTTGTCGTAGGCGAACGCGCCCTGGATCGTGACCTGGCCGGCGTTCGGGGTCGCGTCCGTCAGGCCCGGCGCCAGCTCGGCGATCGCGGCCAGGGTGCGGCCCATCGCCAGCTTGTCGACGTTCTCGCCCTTGTAGGTCGCGCCGACCGTGCTGGTGTTGAGGACCGAAGGAGCGGTCGCGGTGACCGTGATCGTCTCCTCGACGCTCTGCACCGACATCGTCGCGTTGATGACCGGGGCGTCACCGAGCTGCAGCACGACGCTGCGCTCGATCGTGGCGAAGCCCGAGAGGGTGAAGGCCACCTTGTACGTGCCCGTGGGGAGACCACGGAACAGGTAGTTGCCGTTGGCGTCGCTGACGGCGGTGCGCTCGCCCTGCAGCGCGGGCGAGGTGATCGTCACGGTGGCGCCGGGCAGGGGCTGCCCGTCGGATGAAGACACCGCGCCGCTGAGGGTCGCGGTCTGCACGCCCTGGGCGAAGCTCGCGACCGGAGCGAGCCCGAACACGAGGGCGAGGGCCAAGGCCACCCGGAACAGCGGCCTCCGGCTGATGGAAGTCATTCGGATCGATCCTCCAGAAAGTGATGTAACGTCGACGGATGGGACGTCTCTCCTCCCAGGCGGTGCGGAAGTTGCCCCCAGCCCGAGATGCCCTTTTTATAGGCAGACTACGTGCCACCTCCCGAACACGGGGCGAGTCATCTAACTTACAGAATCAATTGCATTTGACATCTTCTGACAGGCCTCCCGGGATCCAGCTTCTCGTCCGCTCCGGAAAAGCGGATCCAGCAGCATGGTTCGCATGAACCGCATCGTCCAAGTGACTGGATTACTTGTCCCAGCCCTGCTCTGCGCTGCGTGTGCCTCCCCCGAGCCGACGCCCCCGCCGACTCCCCGTCCTTCGATCCTCGTGATCACGCTGGACACCACCCGCGCCGACGCCGTCGGCCCCGAGGCCCGGGGCGTGAAGACGCCGTCGATCGACGCGGTCGCCGCTCGCGGCCTGCGCTTCCGACAGGCCTACGCCTCCGTGCCGGAGACGCTGCCGGCCCACACGACGATGTGGACGGGCCTCTATCCCGCCGGCCACGGCGTCCACGAGAACGCGCGCAGCGTGCCGGCCCGCCACGAGCTGGCGGCCCAGAAGCTGGCCGCGGCGGGGTATCGCACCGCGGCGTTCGTCAGCTCGTTCGTGCTGGCGCGGCGGTTCGGGATCGCCCGCGGCTTCGAGGTCTACGACGACGAGATGCCGAAGGGCAGCGCCGAGCGCTCGGCCCGCGACACCACCGAGCGCGCGCTCGCCGCCCTCGAAGCACCGCCCGCCGGCGGGGTGCGCCCGCTGCTGATGTGGGTCCACTACTTCGACCCCCACGCGCCGTACGCGCCGCCCGAGCCGTGGAAGTCGCGCTACGCCGAGTCCCCCTACCTCGGCGAGGTGGCGGCGATGGACGAGCAGATCGGCCGCCTCGTCGCGGCCTTCGAGCGCCACGCGCCGGGGCCGCACGCGGTGCTGATCGTGGCCGACCACGGCGAGGGGCTGGGCGAGCACGGCGAGGCCACCCACGGCCACCTGCTCTACCAGGGCACGATGCACGTGCCACTGATCGTCGCCGGCCCCGGCGTGGCGCCCGGCACCAGCGACGTGCCGATCAGCCAGCGCCGCGTCTATCACACCGTGCTCGACTGGGCGGGCCTCGGCTCGCAGGACAGCCTGCGCTCCGTGGCCGCGAACGCCACGCCGGAGGTGGTGCTGGGCGAAGCGATGAAGCCCTTCCTGGCCTACGGCTGGCAGCCCCAGGTGATGGCGGTCGCGGGCCGCAGCAAGGCGATCCTGGCCGGCCGCATCGAGCACTACGACGTGATCGCGGACCCGGGCGAGACACGCGACCTCGCCGCGCAGGGTCCGCCCGATCGCCGCCTGCGCGACGCGCTGCGCGAGTACCCGGTGCCCTCCCCCGACGGTCCGCCCGCCCAGGAGGCGCTCGGCGAAGAAGAGCGGCGCCAGCTCGCGAGCCTCGGCTACGTCGCCTCGGGTGCGGCCCCGGTGGTCCGCCCCGACGCGCCGCGCCCGGCCGACCGCACGGCGCTGTTCGCGCTGATGGAGCAGACCTCCGACCTGTTCGTGCGCGGCGAGTACCGAAAGGTGATCCCGCTCCTGCAGCGCATGCTGCGCGAGGACCCGCACAACCTGGACGCGGCGCTGCGGCTCGCCACCGCCCACTCCACGCTGGGCCAGGAGGCGGAAGCGGAGGCCGCCTTCGCGAAGGCGCGCGAGATCGCCCCGGGCTCCGCAGACGTGCGCACGTATCTCGGGCTGCACTACGCCCGCACCCGCGACTGGCGGCGAGCGGTGGCGCTGCTCGAGCGCAGCGTCGCCGAGGCGCCGGACCGGCTACCTGCCCTCGAGGGGCTGGCGGCCCTGCGCGAGCGCGAGGAGCGCTGGCCGGAGGCGATCGAGCTGCGCCAGCGCATCCACGCGCTGCGCGAGCCGTCGGCGGCGGAACTGCTGCAGCAGGGGGCGCTGGCGATGCGGGTCGGCCGCACCGAGCTGGCGATCGAGGCGCTGCAGGGCGCGCGCGCGAAGCAGGGCGAGGCCTTCGCGCACGACCTCGAGCTGGGCGTCGTGTACCTGGCGGCGCGCCGGCTGGCGGAGGCGCGGGAGTCGATCGACCGCGCCCTGGCCCGCCGGCCCGGCGACCCGATGGCGCTCTTCAAGCGCGCCCAGCTCGCGGTGCTGCTGGACGAGCCCGACCAGCGCCAGCGGATCGAGGCGGCCCGGCGGGGCGCGGATCCCCACGTGCGCGACCTGATCGCCCGCGAGCGGCTCTTCGAGCGGGCGCGCTGACCCCGGCATTCTGTTCGCCGGGCGCGGGCCCGGGAATTGCACGGGGTACCCCTTCCGGGGGCTCGCGGCCTCGCTCCCGAGCCCACCGGAGCCCGGACGAAACCCGCCTGGCGCAACGCCTGCAGGTCCGGGAGGAAGGTGCGACATGAGCGTCACGACGGAACCCGAGGTCGGGCACGAGCGGCACGTCAAACACACCGGCGGTTTCAGCATCAAGGTCGATCCCGCCACGGGCCAGAAGTACATGGCGGTCTCCCAGAAGGGCCGGGCCCTGCTGCTCAACCCGTTCACCAACAAGGGCTCCGGCTTCACGATGCGCGAGCGGGCCGAACTCGACCTGCACGGCCTGGTGCCGCCCGCGGTGTGCACCCTCCCGCAGCAGCTCGTGCGCACCTACGAGAACTTCCAGGCGAAGACGACGCCGATCGAGAAGTACATCTACCTGTCGAGCCTGCAGGACCGCAACGAGACGCTGTTCTACCGCCTGGTGCTCGAGCACATCGACGAGATGATGCCGGTCGTCTACACGCCGGTCGTCGGCGAGGCGTGCCAGAAGTTCTCCCACATCTACCGCCGCGGGCGCGGCCTGTACATCCCCTACGAGCTGCGCGACCAGATCGAGTCGATCCTGGAGAACGCCGAGATCGGGAGCCCCTCGGTGATCGTCGTGACGGACGGCGAACGCATCCTCGGCCTCGGCGACCAGGGCGCCGGCGGCATGGGCATCCCGATCGGCAAGCTCTCGCTCTACACGCTGTGCGCGGGCGTCTCCCCCTACAGCACGCTGCCGATCACGATCGACGCGGGCACCGACAACCAGGAGCGCCTCAACGACCCGCTCTATCTGGGCATGCGCCACCCGCGCATCCGTGGCGAGGAGTACCAGAAGTTCGTCGACGCCTTCGTGGCGGCCGTGAAGAAGGTGTTCCCGCACGTGGTCCTGCAGTGGGAGGACTTCCTCAAGGGCAACGCGATCCACCAGCTCCACCGCTTCCGCGACCAGCTCTGCACCTTCAACGACGACATCCAGGGCACGGCCGCGGTGACGCTGTCCGGCCTCTACGGCGCGCTGCGCATCACGGGCAAGCGGATGCGCGACCAGCGCGTCGTGTTCGCCGGCGCCGGCGCTTCGGCCCAGGGCATCTCCGACCTGCTGGTCGCGGCCTTCATGGAGGACGGGCTCAGCCGCGAGGAGGCGACGCGGCGGATCTACACGACCGACAGCAAGGGCCTCGTCACCACCTCGCGGCCGAACCTCGAGGACTTCAAGGCCACCTACGCGCGGCCGCAGGACGAGGTCGCGGCCTGGAAGGTGGCCGACACGGGCCGCGTCACGCTGGCCGAGACCGTCGAGAACGGGCGCCCGACGATGCTGATCGGCACCTCGGCGACGCCGGGCACGTTCGACGAGGCGGTCGTGCGGGCGATGGCGAAGATCAACGAGCGGCCGATCATCTTCCCGCTGTCGAACCCGACCTCGAAGACCGAGTGCACGCCCGAGGACGCCCTCGGCTGGTCCGACGGGCGCGCGATCCTGGCCACCGGCAGCCCGTTCGCGCCGGTGGTGCGCGACGGCAAGCGCCATCGCATCGGCCAGTGCAACAACGCGTTCATCTTCCCCGGCGTCGGCCTCGGCCTGACCATCGCCCGCGCCACCCACGTCTCGGACGGCATGTTCCTGGAAGCGGCCAAGGCGCTGGCTCACGAGGTCACCGCTGAGGACATCGCGACCGGGGCGGTCTACCCCGAGCTGACGCGGATCCGCGACTGCTCGTTCAAGGTCGCGTGCGCGGTGATCCGCCGCGCGGTGTCCGAGGGGCACGCCAACCCCGAGATCCTCGAGCACCTCGAGAAGACGGTCGAGCACGCCATGTGGGAGCCCGAGTACCTCCCGATGCGCTACGAGCCGTAGCTTCTCCCGGCCGACGGCAGGCGGCGCCCTGGCGCGTCGCCTGCCGTCGCATCCAGCGCGCTGGATCGAGTAGACTCCGCCACCTTTTCCCAGAAGGAGATCCGCTCGACATGCGCCTCAAGACCCTCACTAGCCTCGCGCTCGCTTTCGCGCTCGTCTTCGGCA
This sequence comes from Acidobacteriota bacterium, assembly GCA_011526565.1. GTDB lineage: Bacteria > Acidobacteriota > Vicinamibacteria > Fen-336 > Fen-336 > WYBL01. Next base: position 21,340 of record WYBL01000070.1, read on the forward strand.
GCGTCGCCGAGGCCGGCACCATCGCCTACCCGACGACCAAGAAGCCGCACTTCCTGATCGACGTGCCCGACGACTGGGAACTGGAGCAGGCCGAGGAGCCGGGCGGCTTCTTCACGGTCTCCGGGCCCTCCGGGGTCGTGCTGTCGTTCCGCACGGTGGAGGGCGGCGACCTCGACGGGGCGATCGAGGAGTCGATGGACTTCCTCAAGGAGAACTACAAGAACGTCAAGCTCGAGCCGGCCGAAGAAGTCGAGCAGGACGGCATGAGCGGCGCGTTCGCGCGCGGCACGGGCGTCGACAAGAACACCGGCGCGCCCGGCGTCTTCGCGATGGCGTGGTTCGAGCTGAAGAACGGCGAGATCGCGGAGATCTGGTACGCGGCCGACGCCAAGGACAAGAAGGGCGCCGACCAGGCCTCGAAGGTGCTCGACAGCTTCCGCGCGAAGTAGCCGCGCCCGGGGCAGAATCGGGGGCACGGAGGTGCCCCCGATGTCCGCCCGCCCCGCCCTGCTCCTCGCCGCCTGCGCCCTGGCGGCGCCTGCCCCCGCCGCCGCGCCGCCGCGCGTCCTCGACAAGGCGACGTTCTTCCAGATGGAATCCGTCGCCGGCCCGCAGATCTCTCCCGACGGCAGCCGGGTCGTGTTCGCCCGCGGCTTCGTCGACGTCAACAGGGACCAGAACCAGTCCAACCTGTGGCTCGTCGAGTGGAGCGGCGATCGACTGCGCCAGCTCAGCGACGGTGCCTGGCGCGACACCGGGCCAGCCTGGTCTCCTGACGGCAAGCGCCTCGCCTTCGTGTCCAACCGCTCGGGCAGCAACCAGGTCCACGTGATGTGGGTGGACACCCGGGAGACGCTGCAGCTCACCCGCGTCGAGCACGAGCCGGCCAACCTGCGCTGGTCGCCCGACGGGAAACAGGTGGCGTTCACGATGCGCCTGCCCGACGAGAAGCCCGTGCTGCCGGTGAAGCTGCCGAAGACGCCGAAGGGCGCCCAGCTCGCGAAAGGCGCGACGGTCGTCGATCGCACGAGCTGGGGCCGCGACGGCGTGGGCCCGATCGCCCCGGGGTACGTGCACGTGTTCACCGTCGACGCCGTCGCCGGCGGCACCCCGCGCCAGGTGACGCGCGGCGACTACGACCACGGGGCGTTCGACTGGTCGCTCGACGGACGCACCCTCTTCGTCTCGGGCATCCGCAAGCCCGACGCCGAGTACCTGCGCGACGACTCGGAGATCTACGCGGTCGACGTCGCGACGTCGGAGGCGAAGGCGCTGACCGACCGCTCCGGCCCCGACACCAACCCGCTCGTCTCGCCCGACGGCCGCCACGTCGCCTACACGGGCTTCGACCAGAAGGACTTCACGAACCACGTCGGCAGCCTGTACGTGATGGACGCGGCCGGCGGCTCGCGGCGCCTGCTCGCTGGCGGCCTGCCGAGCACGCCGGCACAGCTCGCCTGGGCGGCCGATGGCTCCGGCGTGCACTACTCGATGCAGGAAAAGGGCGTCCAGAACCAGTACTTCGCGCCGCTGCGCGACGGCGCGGCGCCGCGCGCGATCACCACCGGCTCCCACGTCCTGTCGCAGGTCTCGATCGCCCGCAACGGCCGCGCCGTCGGCGTCCGCTCGACGGTCGAGCGCCCCGGGATGCTGGTCGCCTTCGACCTGGCGAAGCCGGCGGAGCGGCGCGAGCTGCTCGACGTCAACGCGGACGTGCTCGACGGCCTGCGCCTCGCCGGGGCCGAAGAGCTGTGGTTCACGGCGCGTGACGGCGTGCGGGCGCAGGGCTGGCTGATGAAGCCCGCCGATTTCGACCCGGCGAAGAAGTACCCGCTGGTGCTGTGGATCCACGGCGGGCCCTGGAGCATGTACTCGGTCGGCTGGAACTGGGCGTGGCAGAACTTCGCGGCCAACGGCTACGCGGTGCTGTGGACCAACCCGCGCGGGTCGACGGGTTACGGCCAGGACTTCGTCAACGGCATCCAGCATTCCTACCCCGGCGGCGACTACGACGACCTGATGGCGGGCGTCGACGCGGCGCTCGCCCGTGGCTTCGTGGACGAGAAGAACCTGTTCGTCTGCGGCGGCTCCGGCGGCGGCGTGCTGACCGCCTGGATCGTCGGCCACACCGACCGCTTCCGGGCAGCGGTGTCGATGCGGCCGGTCACCAACTGGCACTCGTTCGTCGGCACCACCGACGGCAACGCCTGGTACCGCCAGTTCCGCAAGTTCCCGTGGGAGGACCCGATGGAGTACGCGGTGCGCTCGCCGCTGCACCACGTCGGGAAGGTGACGACGCCGACGATGGTGATGACCGGCGAGGCCGACCTGCGCACGCCGATGTCGCAGAGCGAGGAGTACTACCGGGCGCTCAAGATGCTGCGCAAGGCGGACACCCTGCTGGTGCGGATGCCGGAGGAGTTCCACGGCTGGCGCCGCCCCAGCCACCAGCTCCTGCAGCAGCTCTACCTGCTCGCGTGGTTCGAGAAGTACCGCACGCCGGAGAGCCGCGCCGCGATCCCCGCCCGCGACCACGCGGCGTCGCCGGGGGCGGCCGAGCCTTGAGTCCTCTTCCGCGCCCTTGATCCGCGGCGACCGCGCCGCGCAACGCCCGTGTCGTGGGAAACGACGGGCCCGGCGCGCCGACCGCGCGCGCCGGGCCCCGACCGGACCGGGATCAGGCCAGGTCGAAGCGGTCCAGGTTCGTCACCTTCGTCCAGGCCGCGACGAAGTCGCGCACGAACTTCTCCCTCGAGTCGGCCTGCGCGTAGACCTCGGCCAGCGCGCGGAGCTGGGAGTTGGAGCCGAAGACCAGGTCGACGACGGTCGCCGTCCACTTCAGCGCGCCGCTCTTGCGGTCGCGACCCTCGAGCACGTTGCGGTCGGCCGCGCTGCGCTGCCACTTCGTGCCCATGTCGAGCAGGTTCACGAAGAAGTCGTTGCTGAGCGCACCGGGGCGCGTCGTGAAGACCCCGTGCTTCGAGCCGTCGAAGTTGGCACCGAGCGCACGCAGGCCACCGACCAGCACCGTCATCTCGGGCGCCGTCAGCGACAGGAGCTGCGCCTTGTCGACCAGCAGGTGCGCCTGGGCTTCCTCCATCCCCTTGCGCACGTAGTTGCGGAAGCCGTCGGCCTTCGGCTCCAGCACCGCGAACGACGCGGCGTCGGTCTGCTCCTGCGTGGCGTCGGTGCGGCCCGGCGTGAACGGCACGCCGACCTCGACGCCGGCCTGCTTCGCCGCCGCCTCGACCGCCGCTCCGCCCGCCAGCACGATCAGGTCGGCCAGCGAGATCTTCTTGCCGCCCTTCTGCGCGGCGTTCCACTCCGCGCGGATCGACTCCAGCTTCGCCAGCACCTTCGCGAGCTCGGCCGGCTGGTTGACCTCCCAGTCCTTCTGCGGGGCGAGGCGGAGGCGGGCTCCGTTTGCGCCGCCGCGCTTGTCGCTGCCGCGGAAGGTCGAGGCCGACGCCCAGGCCGTGGTGACGAGCTGCGCCACGCTCAGGCCCGAGGCGAGCACCTTCGCCTTCAGCGCGGCGACGTCCTTCGCGTCCACCAGCGGGTGGTCGACGGCGGGGACCGGGTCCTGCCAGATCAGCTCTTCTCGCGGCACCAGCTTGCCGAGGTAGCGCGCGCGCGGCCCCATGTCGCGGTGGGTCAGCTTGAACCAGGCGCGGGCGAACGCGTCGGCGAACTCCTGCGGGTTGGCCAGGAAGCGGCGCGAGATCTTCTCGTAGGCCGGGTCCATCCGCATCGCCATGTCGGCGGTCGTCATCATCGGCTGGTGGCGCTTCTTCGGGTCGTGCGCGTCGGGCACCGTGCCCGCGCCGGAGTCGCCCTTCGGCTTCCACTGGTGGGCGCCGGCCGGGCTCTTGGTCAGCTCCCACTCGTGGCCGAACAGCGTCTCGAAGTAGCTGTTGTCCCACTGGGTCGGCGTCGCGGTCCAGGCGCCCTCGATGCCGCTGGTGATCGTGTCGCCGCCCTTGCCGCTGCCGAAGCTGCTCTTCCAGCCGAAGCCCTGCTCCTCGACGTCTGCCGCTTCCGGCTCGGGGCCGACGTGGGACGCGGGCCCGGCGCCGTGGGCCTTGCCGAAGGTGTGGCCCCCGGCCGTCAGCGCCACGGTCTCCTCGTCGTTCATCGCCATCCGCGCGAACGTCTCGCGGATGTCGCGGGCCGAAGCCAGCGGGTCGGGGTTGCCGTCCGGGCCCTCCGGGTTCACGTAGATGAGACCCATCTGCACGGCCGCCAGCGGGTTCTCGAGGTTGCGCTCGCCGGAGTAGCGGCTGTTCGGCTTGTCGCTCGTCGCCAGCCACTGCTTCTCGGAGCCCCAGTAGATGTCGGCCTCGGACTCCCAGATGTCGGCGCGGCCGCCGCCGAAGCCGAAGGTCTTGAAGCCCATCGACTCCAGGGCGACGTTGCCGGCAAGGATGAACAGGTCGGCCCACGAGAGCCTGCGGCCGTACTTCTGCTTGACCGGCCACAGCAGCCGCCGCGCCTTGTCGAGGTTGCCGTTGTCGGGCCACGAGTTCTCGGGCGCGAAGCGCTGCGCGCCGTTGCCGGCGCCGCCGCGGCCGTCGCCGACGCGGTAGGTGCCCGCGGCGTGCCACGCCATGCGGATGAAGAACGGGCCGTAGTGTCCGTAGTCCGCCGGCCACCAGTCCTGAGAGTCGGTCATCAGCGCCCGCAGGTCGGCGATCACGGCGTCGAGGTCGAGCTGCTGGAACTCCTTGCGATAGTCGAAACCCTCGTCCATCGGGTCCGACTTCGCGGAGTGCTGGTGCAGCATCTTCAGGTCGAGCTGCTGCGGCCACCAGTCCGCGTTCGTCGTGCCGCGACCGCCCGCCGCGCCCCGCCCGCCCGTGAACGGGCACTGTCCGCCGCTCCCGCCGCCCTGCTTGACTTCGTCGTTCGTGGCCATGAGTTCGTTCCTTTCTCGAGACGTCGACGACCCGCCTGATCCCGGGCTCACGATGGCACTCGTCCAGTTATTCGTCCAAGACATGATCAAGATATCTGTGATAGCTTGCCGGAATGAGGCTCGGCGCCCACCCCTTCACGCTGCGGCAGCTCCAGTACGCGGTGGCGGTGGCCGAGACGCTGTCGTTCAGCCGGGCAGCCGAGCGCTGTCACGTCTCGCAACCCTCGCTGTCGAACCAGCTCGCCGGGCTCGAGGAGGCGCTCGGCGTGCGGCTGTTCGAGCGGGACCGGCGGCACGTGCTGCCCACGGCCGCGGGGGAGCCGATTCTCGAGCGGGCGCGCGCGATCCTGCGCGAGGTCGACGACCTGGTGGAGATCGCGCAGGGGGCCGCCGACCCGCTGACGGGCACG
>WYBL01000071.1 GCA_011526565.1 Acidobacteriota bacterium
ACGATCTACCACGCGCCGCTCGTGCTCGGCATGTTCGGCGCGATCCTCGCGCTGCTCGTCGCGCTCCCTCTCTCGCTCCGCTCGACGGCCGGCCCTGCGACGCGGGGCCTGGCGCTGCTGTCGGCGGCGTGGATCGCCTGCACGTTGCTGGCGGTTCAGCTCACGCCGGACCGCCGGCGACAGGCGATCGAGGCGATCGCGCAGCGCGGCGACGGGATCGTGCAGGCGATCCACGCCTACCAGAAGCAGCACGGGAAGCCGCCGACGACGCTCGCGGACCTGCCCCCGGACCCGCTCGCGCGGTTGACCGCGCTCGGCGTGCCCGCGCACCTCGTGCAGTACCGCACGCCGCCCGAGGGCGAGGCGTGGCCGCCGCCCGGCTGGCAGCTCCACGTCGTGCTGCCCCGCAGCGGCTTCATCGCCTCCGCGGACATCCTGTACCACCACCCCGCGGGCAGCGGGGCGCCGGGCCCGGCCCGCCAGGGACGGCGGATCGGCGACTGGGTGCTGGTGCTCGACTGAAGACGCGGGCGGCCCGGCAGCGCCCGGCCGCCCGCGGGCCCGGCTACTTCCGGCGCTTGTAGACGAAGCGCATCATCGGCGCTTCCTTGCCGTCGGGGCCGACCATGCCCATCGTGACCTCGCGCTCGTCGGCGCTCTTCCACGTGCAGGCCATCGACATCTGCTGCGGCTTGCCGTCCGGGCCCGGGCCGACGATCGTGCCCTTCATCGTCTTCGTGGCCGCGTCGTAGGTGGCCTCGCCGTGGCTGAGGCCGGGCGCGCTGGAGTCGACCCACGCCGAGACGTACTTCTTCTTCTGCGCGTCCCACCCCGTCAGGCCGCGGCCCTCGAAAGGCGCGCCCATGAAGGTGCCCTTGAACTCCTGCACCTGCCAGAAGCCGCCGACCATGGTGACGGTCTCGACGGCCTCGGACTTCGCGGGCGGCTTGCCGGGCTCCATCCACATCTCGACCGCGGCGTCCCAGGTGCCGACGTCGGCGGCGAGCAGGGCGTGCTCGGGCGCAGGCTGTGGCATCTCCTGGGCGTCGAGACCGAAAGCAGCAACGAGGAACGAGGCGGCGCACGCGGCGCCGAGCAGGCGGCGGAACTTCATGGGGCGGCTCCTTTCGTGGGGACGCGGCGATTCTGCACCCCCGGGAACCGCCCCGGGTCCACCTTTCTTCAGGCCTTCGCCATCGGCAGCGACACCTTCATGAAGAAGTCGTTGCCCTTGTCGTCGACCAGGATGAAGGCGGGGAAGTTCTCGACCTCGATGCGGTAGATCGCCTCCATGCCCAGCTCCGGGTACTCGATCAGCTCCACGTTGCGGATCGACTCGTGCGCCAGCAGCGCCGCGGGGCCGCCGATCGAGCCGAGGTAGAAGCCGCCGTGCTTCTGGCAGGCCTCGGTCACCTGCTTGCTGCGGTTGCCCTTGGCGATCATCACCATCGAGCCGCCGTGCGACTGGAACAGGTCGACGTAGGAGTCCATGCGCCCGGCTGTGGTCGGCCCGAACGAACCCGAGGGCATGCCCTCCGGCGTCTTGGCCGGGCCGGCGTAGTAGACCGGGTGGTTCGTGAAGTACGGCGGCAGGCCCTCGCCGCGGTCGAGCCGCTCCTTGAGTTTCGCGTGGGCGATGTCGCGGGCGACGACGATCGGGCCGGTCAGCAGCAGCGGCGTCGACACCGGGTGCTTCGACAGCTCGGCGAGGATCTCCTTCATCGGCCGGTTGAGGTCCACGGGCACGCCGTGGCGGTGGCCGCCGGTGCGGGCCTTGGCCGGGATGAAGCGGCCGGGGTCGTGCTCCAGGTTCTCGAGCCAGATGCCCTGGTGGTCGATGCGGGCCTTGACGTTGCGATCGGCCGAGCACGAGACGCCCATGCCCACGGGGCACGACGCGCCGTGGCGGGGCAGCCGCACGACCCGCACGTCGAGCGCGAAGTACTTGCCGCCGAACTGGGCGCCGATCCCGGTCTCGCGCGCCAGCTCCAGCGCCTTCGCCTCCAGCTCCGGGTCGCGGAACGCGCGGCCGTGGGCGTCGCCCGAGGTCGGCAGGTCGTCGAGGTAGCCCGTCGAGGCCAGCTTCACGGTCTTCAGGCACATCTCGGCCGAAGTGCCGCCGATCACGAACACCAGGTGGTACGGAGGGCAGGCGGCGGTGCCGAGCGTGCGCATCTTCTCGGCCATGAACTTCTCGAGGCTCTGCGGGTTGAGCAGTGCCTTCGTCTCCTGGAACAGGAACGTCTTGTTCGCGGAGCCGCCGCCCTTGGCCACGAACAGGAACTCGTAGTGGTCGCCGTCCGTGGCGTGGATGTCGATCTGCGCCGGCAGGTTGGTGCCGGAGTTCTTCTCCTCGTACATCGTGAGCGGGATCGTCTGCGAGTAGCGCAGGTTCTCGCCGGTGTAGGTCTCGTACACCCCCTGCGCCAGCGCCGCGGCGTCGCCGCCGCCCGTCCACACGCGCTGGCCCTTCTTGGCGACGATGTTGGCCGTGCCCGTGTCCTGGCACATCGGGAGCTGGCCCTGGGCCGCGATCTCCGCGTTGCGCAGCAGCGCCAGCGCCACGCCGCGGTCGTTGGCCGAGGCCTCGGGGTCGTCGAGGATGGCGGCCACCTGCTGCAGGTGCCGCTCGCGGTAGAAGAAGGCGATCTCGCGGAAGGCCTCGCGCGCCAGCAGCGTCAGCGCCTCGGGCGCGACCTTCAGGATCTCCTGGCCGTCGAACTTCGCACGCGAGACGTGGTCGGCGGTCAGCTTGCGGTAGTGGGTCTTGTCGTGCCCCGCGTGGGGAAGCGGATCCGCGTAGTGGAACTCGGGCATCGAGAGGCTCCTTCTTGCCCCTGAATTCTCGCGCAACCGCGGGCGCCGCGTCGCCCCGGGCCCGGTGCTACGATCGGCGCGCCGCGGCGGTCCGCGCCTGGCGCGGGCCCTGCGTCTCATCCCGAAAGGCGGACCAGATGAAGCTGCCGCGTCGCCTCGCCCTCGCCCTGGCGCTCCCCTTCGCGCTGCAACTCGAGGCCGCGCCGCCCACGGCCGCGGCGAAACCAAAGGACGCCGCGAAGCCGGCCGCGCTCTCGGAGCAGCTCGCCGCGATGAAGCTGCGGCAGATCGGGCCGTTCCGCGGCGGCCGCGTCACGGCGGTCGCCGGCGTGCGTGGCGAGGCGACGACCTTCTACCAGGGCGCGACGGGCGGCGGCGTGCTGAAGACCACCGACGGCGGCGCGACCTGGGTGCCGATCTCGGAGAAGGACTTTCGCACCGGCTCGATCGGCGCGATCGCGGTCGCCGACGCCGATCCCAACGTCGTCTACGTCGGCACCGGCGAGTCGTGCGTGCGCGGCAACACCTCCGCGGGCGACGGCGTCTACAAGTCGACCGACGCGGGCAAGACCTGGAAGAACGTCGGCCTCGTCGAGACGCGGCAGATCTCGCAGGTGATCGTCCACCCGCGCGACCCGGAGACGGTTTGGATCGCGGCCCAGGGCAAGCTGTGGGCCCCGCACGCGGAGCGCGGCGTCTACAAGTCGACGGACGGCGGGAAGACCTGGCGCAAGACGCTCTTCGTGAACGAGACCACGGGCGCCGCCGACCTCGCGATCGACCCCACCAACCCGCGCATCCTCTACGCCGCGATGTGGCAGCACGGCCGCCGGCCGTGGACGATGGAGAGCGGCGGCGAGTCGTCGGGCCTGTGGAAGTCGACGGACGGCGGCGAGACCTGGAAGCAGTTGAAGGGCGGCCTGCCCGAGGGCGTCGTCGGCAAGATCGGCGTCACGGTTTCCGGCGCGCGCCCCGAGCGCGTCTTCGCGCTGGTCGAGGCCGAGAAGGGCGGGCTGTTCCGCTCCGACGACGGCGGCGAGAAGTGGACCCGCGTGTCCGAGGACCGCAACCTGATCCAGCGCGCCTGGTACTACACCCACGTCTTCGCCCACCCGAAGAACCCCGACGAGGTGTTCGTGCTCAACGTGCAGGCCTGGCGCTCGCAGGACGGGGGCCGCACGTTCCAGCGCCTGCGCATCCGCCACGGCGACCACCACGACCTGTGGATCGACCCCGACGACCCGCGGCGGATGATCGAGGGCGACGACGGCGGCGCGACGATCACCTTCGACGCGGGCCGGAGCTGGTCGGCCGAGAACAATCAGCCGACCGCGCAGATCTACCGCCTGGCGACCGACGACCGCACGCCGTACTGGGTCTACGGCGCGCAGCAGGACAACACCGACCTGATGATCCCGAGCGCGGTCCCGGGCCCGTACATCGACGAGAGCGAGTGGCGCGAGGCGGGCGGCGGCGAGAGCGGCTGGGCGCAGCCGGACGCGACCGACCCCGAGGTGACGTGGGGCGGCAGCTACGGCGGCGAGATCACCCGCCACGACCGCCGCACGCGCCAGTCGCGGGTCGTCACCGCCTGGCCGCAGCCGATCGACGGCAACGCCACACGGGATCTCAAGTACCGCTTCAACTGGAACGCGCCGATCCTGGTCTCGAAGCACGAGCCCGGCGTCGTCTACCACGCGGCCCACAAGCTGCTGCGCACGACAGATGGCGGCACCACCTGGACCGAGGCGAGCCCGGACCTGACTCGCAACGACCTCTCGAAGCAGGGCTACGCGGGCGGCCCGATCACCCGCGAGATCACCGGCGTCGAGACCTACCCCACGATCTTCTACGTGATCGAGTCGCCGCGAGAGAAGGGCGTGATCTGGGCGGGCACCGACGACGGCCTCGTGTGGGTCACCCGCGACAACACGAAGACGTGGCAGAACGTGACGCCGAAGGGACTACCGGAGACGGCGCAGGTCAACGCGATCGACGTGGGCGCGCACGCCGACGGCGTCGCCTACGTCGCGGCGACCGCGTATCGCCAGGGCGACGACCGCCCGATGATGTGGAAGACCACGGACTACGGGAAGACGTGGACCGCGATCGCGGTCGGCCTGCCCGCCGACGAGTTCGTGCGCGTCGTGCGCGAGGACCCCGGCCGCCACGGCCTGCTGTTCGCCGGCACCGAGCGTGGCGTGTGGGTCTCGCTCGACGACGGCGGCGCGTGGCACCGCTTCTCGCAGAACCTGCCCGCGGTGCCGGTCGCCGACCTGCAGGTGAAGCGCGGCGACCTCGTGCTGGCGACCCAGGGCCGCGGCTTCTGGATCCTCGACGACGTGTCGCCGCTGCGGGCGTGGGCGGACAGGGTCGCCGCGGCGAGCGCCCACCTCTTCGCGCCGCGCACGACGCCGCGGCTGCACGGCTGGCCCGACTGGGGCGGCGGTGCGGGCCGGCTGCTGGCCGGGCAGAGCGGCCCGGGCGGCGTCGTCGTCTGGTACTGGCTGAAGGACTACCCCGAGGAGTCGGCGAAGGACAAGCCGGCGGTCGCGCTCGAGTTCCGCCAGGGCGACAAGCTGCTGCGCCGCTTCGTCACCGCGAAGCCGGCCGAGGGCGAAGAGAAGGACGACGAGGGCGAGAAGCCGCTCGAGCCGAAGGCGGGCCTCAACCGCTTCGTGTGGGACATGCACCTGCTCGACCCCGAGATCTACGGCTCGAAGGAGACCTTCGGCGACTTCCCGCCCGAGGGGCCGAAGGTGATCCCCGGCCGCTACTCGGTGCGCCTGGTGACGGGCGCGGGCACGAAGGACGAGAAGGTCCTCGAGCAGCCGTTCGAGATCGTGCCCGACCCGAACGTGAAGGCCCCGGCGGCCGACCTCGAGGAGCAGTACGCGCTGCTGCTCGCGCTGCGCGACGACCTCGAGCGCGCCCACGACGTGCTGCGCCGCGTGCGCGAGACCCGCGACCAGGCGAAGGCGCTGGCGGCCAAGGCGGAGCGGCTCGGCCAGCGGGCGCTCGCCGAGCCGGAGAAGGCGCTTTCCGCGAAGCTGACCGCGATCGAGGAGAAGATCATCAACCCGAAGATCCTGGCCAACCAGGACACGCTGAACTTCACCCCGAAACTCGACTTCCAGTTCTCGGGCCTCGCCGCCTACGTCGGCAGCGCGGACGCGAAGCCGCCGGCCGGGGCGTACGAGCGCCGCAAGGAACTGGTCGCCCAGCTCGACGCGATCCAGCAGGAGTTCGACGCGCTGGTCGCCAGGGACCTCGCGGCCTTCAACAAGGCCGCCTCGGACGCGGCGATCCCGGCGGTCGCGATCCTCCCGAAGGAGGAGAAGGACTAACCCTCGCCCCAGAGCACGCGCAGGTCGAGCTCGATCGCGTCGAAGGGCTCGACCCGCGCCTGCGCCGCGTCGGCGTGGGTCGCGAGCAGCCGCCAGCCGCCCTGCTCGAGGCGGTAGGACTCGAGCGTGCGCGTGGTGGGGTTCACGATCCACGCACGGCGCACGCCCTCGCGGGCGTAGGCGGGGAGCTTCTTCGCGCGGTCGAGGCGCTCGGTCGACGGGGAGACGATCTCGCACACCCAGTCCGGCGCGAGTGCGAAGAACGGCGCGGGCTCGATTCGCGGCAGTCGCTCGCGCCGGAATCCGGCGAGGTCAGGGACCAGGACGTCGCCACCGAGGTGAAGCTCCGGCTCGGGCAGGACCCACCAGCCGCCGGGGCCGCCGCGCCCGCGATGGAACGGGCTGTGCAGTTCGCCCTGGATGCCTCCGGCTGCGACCACGTGACCCGCGGCCGGCCGCGGGCTCACGTGGAGGTCGCCCGCCACGATCTCCCCGACGAGGTGCTCGGGGAGGGCGAAGAGGTCCTCGTACCTCGCGTCCCGACGCTGCGCCTGGCCCATGGGACGAGTCTAGCGCGCACCAGCGAGCTCGAGCGTCGCCAGGGCGATCACCTTCGCCGACGCCACCAGGTCGTCGATCGCGACCCACTCGTCGGGCTGGTGGGCGAGCTCCAGCACGCCGGGGCCGTAGGCGACGCAGTGGGGCACGCCGCCGATGCGGTCGAAGTGCTTCTGGTCGTAGGAGCCCGGGCTCGCGACGATGGCCGCCTCGCGGCCGAGCACCTCGCGGATGCCGCGCTGCAGCGCCGACACCAGCGGCGAGCCCGCGGGCGTCTCCGTCGGATGCACGAGCATGCGGTCGCGCAACTCGGCCTCGAAGCCCGGCACCCGCGCCTTCACCCGCTCGAGCAGCGCGACCACTTCCGCGCGCACGTCGTCGTATTTCTCCTCGACGAGGTAGCGGCGGTCGAAGATGGCGAGCGCGCGGTCCGCGACGCACGGCGTCTGCACCGCCTGCCCGGCCTGGCCGCCCGCGACCGCGTTGACGTTGAGCGTCGCCCGGCCCGAGCCCGCGGGCACCACCGGCATCCGCGTGGTGCGCTTCGCGAGCTCCGGCTGCAGCTCGGTGCGCACCGCCTCCAGCACCGCGCCGATGTGGTCGATCGCCGACACCCCGAGGTACGGCATCGAGCCGTGGGCGATGCGGCCGCGGGCCTCCACCTCGAACCACCACACGCCGCGGTGGCCGGTGCAGATGCGGTCGACGTTCAGCGGCTCCGGGATGATCGCGTAGTCGACGCGTCCTTTCGCCAGCCGCCCCTGCTCCGCGAGCCACGCGACGCCGGCCTGGCCGCCCGACTCCTCGTCGACCGTGCCGCTGACCTCGACCGTGCCGGCGAGCGTCACTCCCGCGCGGCGCAGCGCCTCGATCGCGAACACCGCCGCGGCCAGGCCGCCCTTCATGTCGCAGGCGCCGCGGCCCCAGACCCGCCCGTCGCGCGCGAGCCCGCCGAACGGCTCGACGCTCCAGCCGCCGCCCGCCGGCGCCACGTCGAAGTGGCCGTTGAGGTGCACCGTCGGCCCGCCGCCGCTGCCGCGACGCGCGCCGATCACGTTGAGCCGCGGGCGCGCCTCGGTGTGCTCGGGCCGGCCCTCGGCCGCGTGGTACTCGACCTCGAGGCCCATCGCGGCGAAGCGCCGGCCGAGGAAGCGCGCGCAGTCCGCGTAGTGCTCGCCGGGCGGGTTGACGGTCGGGATCCGCACCAGCTCGGCCGTCAGCTCGACGATCTCGTCGCGCGCCGCCTCGACGGCACGGCACACCGCCTCTCGCACATCGAACATGGCCCGAATGGTAGACGGTCTAGACTCGTCGCAACGTGAACCTCCACCTCTGGCTGCTGCTCGTCTTCTGCGTCGCCCAGGTCGGCGTCGGCCTGTGGATCTCGCGCCGCGTGCGCGGTGCCGGCGATTTCTTCGTCGCCGGCCGCGCGCTCGGCCCCGGGCTGCTGGCGACCACCCTGATCGCCGCCAACATCGGCGCCGGCTCCACCGTCGGCGCCGCCGGCCTCGGCTACCGCGACGGCCTCGCCGCCTGGTGGTGGGTGGGCTCCGCCGCGATCGGCTCGCTGCTGCTGGCCTTCACCGTGGGCCCGCGGATCTGGAGCGTGGCCCGCGAGCACGACCTGCGCACGGTGGGCGACTACCTGGAGCACCGCTACCACCGCGGCGTGCGCGGGCTCGTCTCCGCGCTGCTGTGGCTCGGCACGCTGGCCATCCTCGCCGGGCAGCTCATCGCGCTGTCGTGGGTGCTGCACGTCGTCGCGGGGCTGCCGAAGTGGGCGGGCTGCGCGATCGGCGGCGTGGTCGCCGGCGCCTACTTCGCGGCTGGCGGGCTGCTGACCTCCGCCTGGGTCAACCTGCTCCAGCTCGGCGTGATGCTCACGGGCTTCTTCGCCGCGCTGGCGCTCGCGCCGCAGGCCGCGGGCGGCTGGGGCGAGGTCGCGTCGCGCGCGGCGGAGGCCAACCCGGGCCACTGGGACTTCCTCGCGAACGGGCCTTCGGGCTGGGCCTACGCGCCGCTGCTGATCCCCGCGTTCCTGATCTCGCCCGGCCTGCTGCAGAAGGTGTACGGCGCCCGCGACGCCTCCGCCGTGCGCCGCGGTGTCGCGCTCAACGCGCTCGTCCTGTTCGCGTTCGCCTTCCTGCCCGTGCTGCTCGGCACCCTGGCCCGGGTGTCGCACCCCGGCCTCGACAACCGCGAGCTGGCGCTGCCCACGCTGCTGATGCACGACCTGCCGCCGCTGCTCGGCGCGCTCGGCCTCTCGGCGGTCGTCGCCGCCGAGATCAGCACCATCGACGCCATCCTCTTCATGCTGTCGACGTCGCTGTCGCAGGACCTCTACAAGCGCTTCGTGGACCCCGCCGCGGACGACGCCCGCGTGCTGCGCGTCGCGCGCGCGGCGGCGATGGCCGGCGCAGCGCTCGGCGTGCTGCTGGGGCTGGCGCTGCCCGACGTGATCGGCGCGCTGTCGATCTTCTACTCCGTGCTCTCGGTGTGCCTGTTCGTGCCGATCGTGGCCGGCCTCTACGTCGGCCGCGAGCGCTTCGGCACCCGCGAGGCCGCCGCCGCGATCGTCGCGGGCGTCGCCGTCCTGCTGCTGGTCCAGGCGGCGACCGGGGGACGCGGCTTCGGCCTCGTGTCGCCCGTGGTCGCCGGTCTGCTCGCATCGGCCGCCGCCGCCGCGGCCAGCGCGGCGCTCGCCCGCCGCTGAGCATTCAACCGGCACACCCGCGCCCCGGTCCAAGACGGAGGAGGAAGCAGATGAAGGTTGCACCATCGCTCGCCCTGTTGCTGCTCGGGGCCAGCCCGCTCGCCGCGACCGGCTACGACCCGCTCGCCACGCCGCCTCGCTTCGCCGTGCGGCAGGAAGCGCTCTCGGTGCGCGACGCGAAGCGCGACGGCCGCGAGATCCCGCTGCGCGTGTACCGGGACGCCGGGACGGCGCTCGCGTCGCCCGTCGTCCTGTTCAGCCACGGCCTCGGCGGCAGCCGCGACGGCTCGGCCTACCTCGGCGAGCACTGGGCCGCTCGCGGCTACGTGGCGGTCTTCCTGCAGCACCCCGGCAGCGACGAGGCCGTGTGGAAGGACGCGCCGCTCCGGCGTCGCCGCGAGGCGATGGAGGATGCGGCCTCCGCCCGCAGCTTCCTCGACCGCGTGCGCGACGTCGGCGCGGTGCTCGACGCTCTCGCCACGTGGAACGGAACCCGGGGCCACTCGCTGGAGGGCCGCCTCGACCTCGCCCGCGTCGGCATGGCCGGCCACTCGTTCGGTGCGATGACCACCCAGGCCGTGTCCGGGCAGCGGTTCCGCGGTCGCGATTTCGCCGACCCGCGCATCCGCGCCGCGCTCGTGCTGTCGCCGAGCACGCCGCGCCGCGGCGACCCCGCCGAGGCCTTCGCGGGCGTGACCCGTCCCTGGCTGCTGATGACCGGCACCCGCGACGGCGCGCCGATCGGCAACCAGACGCCGGAGACGCGGCTCCAGGTGTTCCCGCACCTGCCCGCGGGCGACAAGTACGAGCTGGTGCTCGACGGCGCGGAGCACTCGGCGTTCGGCGACCGCGCCCTGCGCGGCGAAGAGGGCCCGCGCAACCCCAACCACCACCGCGCCGTGCTGGCGCTGTCGACCGCGTTCTGGGATGCGTACCTGAAGCAGGACGCGGGGGCCCGCGCCTGGCTGCAGGGCGCCGCGCCGCGCGGCGTGCTCGAGGCCCGCGACCGCTGGCAGGCGAAGTAGCCGCGGCGGCGCTACGCTCTCCCCGCGAAGGGGAGGCCAGCATGGGCGATCCGTTCCGGCTCGACGGCCGGGTGGCGGTGGTGGTGGGCGCGGGTTCGGGCATCGGCGAAGCGACCGCGCGGGCCTGCGCGGCGCAGGGCGCGGCGGTCGCGTGCGTCGACGTCGACCTGGCGAAGGCCGAGGCGGTGTCGGCCGCGCTGCGGGCGCAGGGGGCGCCGTCGGCGGGGTTCGCGGTCGACATCCGCGACGGCGCGGCGGTGCAGGCCTGCTTCGACCACGTGCGCGCGCAGCACGGCCGGCTCGACGCCTGCGTCTGCACGCCCTCGGTGAACGTGCGCAAGACGCTGCTCGACTATTCCGAGGAGGAGTTCGAGCGCGTCGTCGGCCTCAACCTCAAGGGCAACTTCAACGTGCTGCGCGCCGCGGGCCGGGTCATGACCGCCGACGGGCGCGGGTCGATCGTGCTGGTCTCCTCGATCCGCTCGCTGACGGTCGAGCCCGGCCAGGCCGTGTACGCGATGACCAAGGCTGGCATCGTCCAGCTCGTGCGCACCGCGGCCAGCGAGTTCGCCCACCGCGGCGTGCGCGTCAACGCGCTCGCGCCGGGCGTCGTCGACACCCCGCTCACCGCGCCGATCAAGGCCAACGCCGCCTGGTACCAGGCCTACGCCGACAAGAGCGCGCTCAGGCGCTGGGCGATCGCCGACGAGCAGGCGTGGCCCGCCGTGTTCCTGCTCTCGGACGCCGCGAGCTACATGACGGGGTCGGTGCTGTTCGTCGACGGGGGCTGGACCGCACAGGACGGCCGCTTCGTGCCGCCCGGCATGACCCTCTAGCCGTTGCGGGCGCCCGACCGCTCGCGTTCAGTCGTTGACGTCGAGCTCCTCGATCGGCACGTACCACAGCGAGGTCGGCTTGAAGTTGGTCACGCGGTAGCTGCGCACCGACGACGCGGGCCCGTACATCAGCGGCACCAGCGGCACCTCGCGGTCGACGAGGCGGGTGATGGCCAGCAGGTTCTCCGCCCGGCGGTCGCCGCGGAAGGCGTCGATGGCGGCGTCCATCTCGGGGCTGCGCAGCCGGCCCAGGTTCGAGGACACCGCCAGGTTGTCGGCCTGCGGCACCCGGTTGGAAGCGAGGTTCGACTCCATGAAGTCGCACGGGTCCATGGTGTCCGCGATCCAGCCCGCGAGCGTCATGTCGTAGGAGCCCTCGACCGAGGTCTTCATGAAGTCGCTGCTCGACGCCATCGGCTTGCACTCGACGCGGATGCCGAGCTGGCCGATCTGCGCCGCCAGCAGGTCGCCCGCGCGCTGCGGGTAGGGCAGGTACGGGCGCGGCCCCCAGGGCAGGCGCAGCACCAGGCTGTCCGGCTTGTGCACGCCCGGCTCGGCGAGCAGCCGTTTGGCGGCATCGAGATCGAACGTGCAGTCGACGTCCGCGGTGCCCATCGGTCGCGGCGTCAGGCTGGTGGCGGCGAAGGCCAGCGGGTTCGCGTAGGAAGTCGCCGCGATCGGCATCCGGTCGATGCAGCGGGCGATCGCCGTGCGCACGCGCCGATCGCGCAGCCGCGGGCTCTCGCAGTTCAGGTAGAGCATCGCCAGCGACACGCCCGGCAGCAGCGACTTGCGCACGCCCTTGACCTGGTCGATGTCGTCGCGGCCGAGCGACAGGGAGAGGTCCACCTCGCCACTCTCGAGCGCCGCGATCAGGCGGCTGGCCCGGCCTTCGGCGTCGGGGTCGTAGGTGTCGAACCGCACTTCGTCGATCGCCACGGGCCGCCGATAGTGCGGGTTGCGGCGCAGCTTCACGTGCGCCGGCGTGCTCTCCGCGGCGATCAGGTACGGGCCGGTGCCGAGCAGCGTCTTGCCCTCCGCGCGGAACACGCTGCACTGGTAGTGGCTGAGGGCCAGGTCGAGCCGCGCGTTGGGGCGGCGCAGGGCGAACACGACGCGGTCGCCTTCGGCCGAGACCTCGGCCTCGTCCTGGATCGGCGGAGCGGAGCGCAGCGACCGGACGACGTCTTCGGCGGTCATCAGGGACCCGTCCGAGAAGCGGATGCCGGGGCGGACCCGGGCCTCGTACACCGAGGAGCCCGAGCCGCGGGCCAGCAGCGGCCCCGAGAACAGTTGCGGCTCCACCTCGGTGCTGCCGTGGGGGCTGCCGAACGGCGTCTCGAAGACGTGGCGGATCACGAACGAGCTCTCGACGTCCCACGAGGTCCGGGGGTCGAGGTTGCGGGCCGGCGTCAGGTAGCCGACGCGGAGCGTCTTGCTGCGGGTCTCGGTGGTCATCGGGGCTCCTCTCGCCACGAAGGCGGAGGGAATCTAGCATGGTGGCCGACGGCCGGAGGTGCCGCGGATGAGCGCAGCGAGACGCATCGCGGTGTTGCCGGGCGACGGCATCGGGCCCGAGGTGATCGCGGCGGGCCTCGCCGTGCTCCGCCGCGCGGCGGCGGCCTGCGGAGTCGAGCTCGCGTGCGAGGAGTTCGACTGGGGCTGCGACCACCACGTGCGCACCGGCCGCATGATGCCGGCCGACGCGCTCGAGCGGCTCGCCGGCTTCGACGCGATCTACCTCGGCGCGGTGGGGCGGCCCGACGTGCCGGACCACGTCTCGATCTGGGACATGATCCTGCCGATCCGCCAGCGCTTCGACCAGTACGTGAACCTGCGGCCGATGGCGCTGCTGCCCGGCGTCGCCTCGCCGCTCGCGGGCCGCGGGCCTGCCGAGATCGACATGGTCTGCGTGCGCGAGAACTCGGAGGGCGAGTACTCCGGCCGCGGCTCGCGCGACGAGGACGGCGCGCGCGAGGAGGCCGTGTTCACCCGCCGCGGCATCCGGCGCGTCGTTCGCCACGCCTTCGCGCTGGCCGATCGCCGCCCGCGGCGGCTGCTGGCCAGCGCCACCAAGTCGAACGCGCTGCGCCACTCGATGGTGCTGTGGGACGAGGTCGTCGCCGAGGTCGCCCGCGAGTTCCCGCGGGTGAGCTGGCGCAGCTACCACGTCGACGCGCTGGCCGCGCGCATGGTGACCCACCCGCAGACGCTCGACGTGATCGTCGGCTCCAACCTGTTCGGCGACATCCTCACCGACCTCGGCGCGGCGATCAGCGGCAGCCTCGGCCTGGCACCCGGCGCCAACCTCAACCCCGAGCGCGTCCACCCCTCGATGTTCGAGCCGATCCACGGCTCCGCCCCGGACATCGCGGGCAAGGGCATCGCCAACCCGATCGGCGCGATCCAGGCCGGCGCGATGCTGCTCGACCACCTCGGGGCGGCCGAAGCCGCGGCCCTGGTCACGGGGGCGGTCCACGCGACGCTCGCCGCCGGCGCGCCGCGCACCCCCGACCTCGGCGGCGCGGCGACGACGGCGGACGTCACGCAGGCGATCCTCTCGCGCCTGCCCTGACGACTCAGGGCAGGCGCGTCCAGAGCGTCTTCCCGCGCGCGGTCACCTGCCCGATCGGCAGCACGTGGACGCGCTCGGAAAGCGGGTAGGCGCGTTCGCCCGGGTAGACGACGAGCAGCCGCTGCAGGTCCAGGTCCTCGATCGCGACGCGCATCGAGCGGGTCAGGCTCGGGGCGTCCGACAGCTTGACCTCGATGCCGAGCCGCTTCCCCCCGCGCGAGACGAGCAGGTCCAGTTCCGCCCCGCCGTGCGTGGCCCAGAACCACGCATCCTCGGGCTCGAGCGCCGCCAGCGCCTCCTCGATCGCGTAGCCCTCGAACGAGGCGCCGGCCTTGGGGTGGCCCTGCAGGGCTCGCAGGTCGGGAATCCCGAGCAAGGAGTGGAGCACGCCCGCGTCGCGCACGTAGACCTTGGGAGACTTGACCTGGCGCTTCGCGACGTTCGCGTGCCAGGGCTGCAACTGGCGAACGAGGTAGAGGTCGCTCAGCAGGTCCAGGTACCGCCGCGCCGTGGACTCGGCGATGCCGAGCGAGCGCGCCGGGTCTGCAGCGTTCCAGACGCCCCCGTGGACGTGGGCCACCATCGTCCAGAACCGGTGCAGGGTGGACGCCGGGATGGTGACCCCGAGCTGGGGCAGGTCCCGCTCCAGCCAGGTCCGGACGAACTGCTGGCGCCAGGCGCGGCTGTCGTCCTCGGTGCGCGCCAGGAACGAGCGCGGGAAGCCGCCGCGCACCCAGTGCCGCGCGTGGCGGTCCGTGCCCACGTCGCCGAGCGAGAAGCCCTGGAGGGGGACGACCTCGATGCGGCCCGCGAGCGACTCGGAGGACTGCCGGAGCAGCGCGGGGGACGCGCTTCCGAGGACCAGGAAGCGGGCGGGGAGCGGGCGGCGATCCGCCAGCACCCTCAGTACCGGGAAGAGCTCGGGGCTCCGCTGGATCTCGTCGATCACGACCAGGCCGCGGAGCGGAGCGAGGGCGGTCATCGGCTGGGCGAGCCGGGCCAGGGAGACCGGGTCCTCGAGGTCGAAGTACCGGATCGCACCGGGCTCGAGCAAGGTGCGGGCGATCGTGCTCTTCCCTGACTGGCGGGGGCCCACCAGGGCCACCACCGGATTGCGGCGGAGAGCGCGCCGGACCCGCGCGAGCGCCTCCGTTCGTGCCAGCATGCCCGGATCGTACATTGAAAATCGAGCGGTGAGTGCTCGATTTTCAAGAATGATCGGTCCTCCCGAGGGTGGCCGGGCCGCGCCCCCCGGTCTCGCGGGTAAGATCGCCGCATCCCTTCAGTGGCGGAGGTCGGGTCGATGCCGGAGCGCAGGGACTGGGAACTCGCCGTGTGGCCGGGGGCGATCGCCGGCGCGATCGCGAAGCGGCGGGGCTGAGGGGATGGCCGCTCCGCGCGTCCCGCTCGGCTGGATCCTGGCCGGGGCCGGCTGCCTCGCCGTCGGCGGCACGGTCGGCACGCTCGTGGTCGGCGGCCTCGTCTGGTACGCGACGACCCGCGGCGAGGGCTCGGGCGCGCCGGACCCGAATCGCAAGCCGCGCGCGAACAAGTTCACGGGCACGGTGCGCGACGAGCGCGGCCAGCCGATCCGCCTGCCCGGCGCCAACGTCCGCGTGATGATCGAAGGCGTCGCCGAGCGCAGCGCCGAGCGCGTCAGCTACCAGCCGGCGGTCGACCGCGCGGGCCACTTCCAGGTCCAGCTCGTGGCCGGCAACTACCACCCGCCGCGCGCGCAGGTGGAGATCGCCTTCGGCGGGCAGCGCTTCATCCTGGAGCTGCACCCCGTGCAGCCCAACGCGTCCGATCGCCCGTCGCGCCCCGGCATCCTCCAGGACTTCGTGTGGAAGCTGACCGGCGAACGCGCGCTCTACGCGGGTGCCGCCAGCCCGAAGAACCACACCCACTGGTACGGCGCCTCGGTCCATGTCAGCCGCAGCCTGTACCGCAACGACCTGAAACGCCCGACCGGCCCGCTCGCCGCCGGCACCCGCTTCGTGTTCTCGCTGACGCCGCAGGGCCCGCGCGTCGACGGCTCGCCGGCCACCGTGGTCCGTTTCGAGCGCACCTGGACCGGCAGCGAGCTCGACAACGAGCTGCTCAACGACATCCCGCTCGCGCAATACGTGCTGACCGGGGTGCAGGTGGGAGCCGACGGCCAGCGCCCGCTGGTCTTCGAGACGAGCTACGCGAAGTTCGAGCCGCAGCAGGCGATCACCTTCGCGGCCAACATCGGCACGCCGCAGGTGCCGATCCTCTCGTTCGACGCGCAGTGAAGCCGCGGCGGACACGGCGGTCGCGCCCCGCGGTGCCCGGGGCGGAGCAGCGCAGGCTCGTGCGGGCGGCGCTCGCCCACGGCCGCGCCCGCGTGGACGCGCTGCGCGCGGCCCGGCGCCGCGGCCCCGCCGCCGCCGCCCGCGGCAGCCAGGGGCTGGTGATCGCCGAGGGCGACTCCTGGTTCGACTACCCGTTCTTCGACGTGCTCGGTGCGCTCGAGGAGCGCCACGGCTTCCGCGTCGAGTCGGTCGCCCACCGCGGCGACTCCGCGGAGTCGATGGCGTGGGACCCGTCGCAGCTCGCGCGCTCGGCGCGGCTGTTCGAGCGCCTCGCCCGCGAGGGTGCCATGCCGCGCGCGATCCTGCTCTCCGCCGGCGGCAACGACGTGGCCGGCGAGGAGCTGCGGGTGCTGCTCAACCACGCGGCCTCGGGGCTGCCCGCGCTCAACGACAAGGTCGTCGACGGCGTGCTCGGCGAGCGCGTGCGCTTCGCCCTCGCCAGCGTGATCGCGTCGCTGACCGAACTCTCGAAGGAGCACTTCCGCCGCGCCGTGCCCGTGCTGGTCCACGGCTACGACCACCCCGTGCCCGACGGCCGCGGGTACGCGGGCGGCTTCTGGTTCCTGCCCGGCCCCTGGCTGCAGCCCGCGTTCCACCGGAAGGGCCACCTCGATCTCGCCCGCAACGCCCTGGTGATGCGCGACCTGATGGACCGTTTCAACGCGCTGCTCGCCACGCTGCCCGCGCACCCCGGCCTCGGCCACGTCACCCACCTCGACCTGCGCGGCACGCTCCTCGGCGAGGTTCGCGGCGCCCGCTACCGCCAGCACTGGGGCGACGAACTGCACCCCACCCGCGCCGGCTTCGCCGCGATCGCCCAGCGCTTCGCCGACGCCCTCTCCCTCTTGCCGCACCCCCGCGCCTGACCGTCGGCGGTCCCCGCGTTGACGGGTCGCCGTAAGGTGCAGTATGTCTCGCCATATGAAGACGACCGTGGAGATTGCGGACGGGCTGTTCGCGGAGGCCCGGAAGGTCGCCGAGCGGGAGCACACGACGCTGCGGTCGCTGGTCGAGGAGGGGCTGCGCAAGGTGGTCGCGGAGCGCAAGCGGCCGGCCCGGTTCCGGCTCCGGCGCGCCAGCTTCAAGGGCCAGGGACTCCAGCCGCCGCTCGTCGAGTCCTCCTGCGACCGAATCCGGGACATGTCCTACGAGGGCCGCGGGGCGTGATCGCGGTCGACACCAACATCCTCGTGTACGCGCACCGCGCGGATTCGACATGGCATGCGCGAGCGAGCGAACGAGCGGCTCACGAAGCTGGCCGAGGGGCGGGCTCCGTGGGCGCTGGCCTGGCCGTGCGTCCACGAGTTCCTGGCCATCGTGACGCATCCCCGCATCTACGCGCCGCCGACGCCGCTGGCCCTCGCGATCGACCAGGTCGAGGCCTGGATGGAGTCTCCGAGCCTGGTCCTCCTGGGCGAGGGGCCGGGTTACTCGACGACGCTTCGGGAGCTGCTTGCGGCGGGGCGGATCGACGGCCCGCGGGTGCACGACGCCCGTGTGGCCGCCTTGTGCGCGCAGCACGGTGTCAGCGAGTTGTGGTCGGCGGACCGCGACTTCAGCCGCTTCGGCGGCCTCGTCGTGCGCAACCCCCTGATCGGGTGACCGCGCAGCCGCGCGCTTGACCCGGCCGCGCGGGCGGGCGTAGCGTCGGCCATCCCCGTCCTTCGCGAAGGAGCCAAGAGAATGAACTGGACCCGCGTGGCCCTGGGCGGCGCCGTCGCCGGCGTCGTGACCTGGATCTCCGACTTCGTCCTGCACGGCCAGGTGATGGCCGCGACCTACAAGCGGCTGCCGCAGGTCTACACGCAGGAAGCGGGGAACCCGATGCACTTCCTGCTGGTGGCGGTGACGATCTGCTTCATGTCGGCGCTGCTGTTCGCGCGAACCCGCTCGCACTGGGGCGCCGGCCCGAAAGGCGGCCTCACGTTCGGCTTCTTCCTCGGCCTCGTCGTCTTCTTCCAGCGCTTCTACGACCCGCTGGTGATCGACGGCTATCCCTACTACCTCGCCTGGTGCCAGGGGGGCATCGCGATGATCGACTGCCTGCTCGCCGGCGCGGTGATCGGCGCCATCGTCAAGGAGTAGCCCGATAATCGCCGGAGGCCGATGGACAACATCTACATCCGGCTGACCCGGGAGTTCAACGACGGTCGGCTGCGGGCCCTCCTGGCCTCGGGCCAGGCCGTCGTCCTCTACCGCCTCGCGATCATGAGCAAGGACGGCGACTGGATCCTGCGCGAAGACACGGAAGCGCTGGACCACGTGATCGCGACTCTGGGCCGCCGCGGGGCTCGGTACCGCTACGGCGCGCCTCTCGACCTGCGCTGGATGGCGCACGGCTGGAGTTCGCACTTCGAGTTTCGGGAGAACGCGCTGCGCGTTCGCTGCGATTTCGTGACGCGCCCACCGCGTGTGTCGCCGCCCACCCTGGAGGCGTTGTGGGCATCGCCCGTCCAGAAGGAGGCGCCCACCGTCAGCCTGCCGGTGCTCGCCGAGCTCAAGAAGACGAACCGCGAAAAGGACTATGCCGTCATCGGCGAAGTCGCGCGCCAGATGGATGCCCCCCGCCTCGAGGCGCTCTACTCGCGCAGCGCGCGAGACCTCGTCCGGCTGGCCCGTGAGCATCCCGAAGCCTTCCGCCAGGCCGCGGCCGATCGGCCCTTGCTCGCCAGCGTCGACAAGGGCCGCGAGGAGATCGAGCGCCTGCTCGACGAGGAGCGCCGGGATCTGATCCGGAAGAACGAGGAGCGCCTCGATCGCTACCTGGGCGCCGCGGCAGGTTGGGCCGAGCAGTGGCCGAGGGTGTCGAAAGCCATCGCCGACCGGCCGCTCGCCGAGGCCCATGCGATCATGGCCGCGGAGGCGAGCGAGTACCTGCCGCACGAGCCATGAGCGAGCGCCGCGACGAGTTCCTGAGCGACGAGGACCTGGACCTCCGCAACCTCCCTGACGAGGAACTGGAGGCCTACTGGAACCTCTGGCTCCTGCAGGCGCAGATCACGAACGACGCCGATCGCGCGCTGTACTCGCACGGCGTCTTCGCCCGCGACCCCGCCCCGGGCCCCTGAAATCGGCCCCCACCTCGCCGGGCGGAGCGTGCGCTGGACCCGGCGCCACGCACGCGCGTTCGCGAAGCCGCTCGGGCCGGGCCGACAGCTCGTGGTGGATCTCCGGACGCAACAGGAAAGATCGCTCGAAATCACAGAACCGAAAGCGGAAATCCAGCGCCACGGGGCCGTGTTCCGCGAGGGACTCGCCCGTGATTACAATGCAATCATTGATAGCACACGGCGGTCCGTGGAGGGGGTTCCGATGGCGAGCATCACGATCCGCAACCTCGACGAGAAGACGAAGTCCCGGCTGCGCGTGCGCGCCGCTCACCACGACCGGTCGATGGAGGAAGAGGCTCGGAACATCCTGCGCCTGGCCCTGGCGGAAGGCGAGCCCGCGCCGGCAAGCCTCGCGGAAGCGATCGCCCGACGTTTCCGCGGCCTCGACGCATCCGGGCTGCAGATCCCTCCCCGGGAACCGATGCGCGAGCCGCCCCGCCCCGCCGCGGCGCGGCGGAGGGCGCGTTGATCATCCTCGACACCAACGTCGTCTCGGAACTGATGAAGCCGGTGCCGGCCGCGGCGGTCGGCGCCTGGGTGTCGCGCCAGGCGTCGTCGGCCCTGTACACGACGAGCATCACCGAGGCCGAGATCCTCCACGGTGTGGCGCTGCTGCCGGCCAGCCAGCGCCGCACCCGCCTGCAGGCCGCGGCCGAAGCCATGTTCGCGGAGGACTTCCGGGGGCGGGTTCTCCCGTTCGCCTCGGCGGCCGCGCGGGCGTATGCGCTGATCGCCGCCGAGCGCCGTCGGGCCGGTCGTCCGATCTCGCACTTCGATGTCCAGATCGCGGCCATCGCCCGGTCGACCGGGGCGGCGGTAGCGACTCGCAACACGCCGGACTTCGAGGGGTGCGGCCTCGAGCTGGTCGATCCCTGGCGCCGCTGAACGCGGGGCAGGCCCGGCTCGTCAGTCCGCGAGCAGCTTCTCGAACTCCGGCTCGCCGTGCAGGCAGGCGAGGTCGGGGTCGCGGCGGATCCAGTCGGGGTTCGCGTAGCCGGCGGCCTTCGCGCGGCGCAGCATCGCGATCGCCTCCGGCTTGCGCTTCATCACCCCGTAGGTGCAGGCCGCGTTGTACAGGATGTTCGAGTCGTTGGGCCGCAGGTCGACCGCCTTCTGCAGCTCGCGCACCGCGTCGTCCTCGCGCCTGACCGACGCGTAGTCGGCGGCGAGCAGGATGCGCGCCCGCACGTCCTCGGGCACGTCGCGGAGCTGCTGCTCGAGCACCGTGATCTCGCGCTCGCGCAGCTTCGCGGCGTCCTCGGCGCGGCCCAGGCCCTCGAAGATGTTCATGAACGGCACGTAGACGTTGTAGTCGTCCCCGTTGAGGCTGATCGCCGCGCTCGCGTACTCCAGCGCCTCCGCCCAGCGGTCCGACTCGAACAGCGAGCGGCCCAGGATGTTGTAGGCGCCGTCGCACTCCTTCTTCAGCTCGATCGCGCGCTTCACGTCGCGGATCGCGTCGTCGTAGCGCTTCTGCGAGTACAGGATGCGGCCGCGGGCGACCAGTGCCTCCGGCAGCGTGGCGTCCAGCGCCAGCGCCTTCTCGCTGGCGGCGCGCCCGCGCTGCAGCCAGGCCGGCGCGTCGTCGTGCCACTCGTGGACCAGGCCGCAGGCGTTGGCGATGCCGGCGTGGGCCAGCGCGAAGCCGGGGTCGAGCAGGATCGCGTGCTCGAAGCTCTGCAGCGCCAGGTCGAGGTCCGACCGCGTCTGCCGCCGCGAGTAGGCGCGGCCCTTCAGGTAGAAGTCGTAGGCACGGGTGTCGCCGGTCGGCTTGGCCGCCAGCGCCTTCTCCTCCTGCGGCGTCAGCGTGATGCGCAGCGCCTGGGTGATGTTGCGCGCGATCTCGTCCTGCACCTCGAACACGTCCTGCAGCTCGCGGTCGTAGCGCTCGGCCCACACGGAGGTGCCGGTCCGGCTCTCGACGAGCTGGGCCGTGATGCGCAGGCGCTGGCCGGCGCGGCGCAGCGAGCCGCCCAGCACGTACTGCGCGCCGAGCTGCTCGCCGACCTGCGGCGCGGTCACCGCCTGGTCGCGGAAGGCGACGACGGCCGCGCGCGGGAAGACGCGCAGGCCGCGCACCTTGGACAGCTCGGTGATCACGTCCTCGGTCATCCCGTCGCGGAAGTACTCGTCGTCCTTCGCTCCGGCCAGGTTCTCGAAGTAGAGGACCGCGACCGACTTGTCGCGCGACGCGGCGGGCGCGACGCGGCCCGAGTCGATCTCGCGCTTCAGCCGCTGCAGGTCGGCCCGCAGCTCGCTCGCCGACTGGTAGCGCAGCCGCCGGTCCTTCTCGAGCAGCTTGGCCACCATCTGCACGAGCCCCTCCGGCAGCGCCCGGTTGAGCTCGGCCGGCGGCTTCGGGTCCTGGTTCAGGATGCGCTCGAAGACGCTGGCCTGGGTCCCGCCCGCGAACGCGGCCTGGCCCGTCGCCATCTCGTACAGCACGGCGCCGAAGGAGAACAGGTCGGAGCGGGCGTCGACCTCCTCGCCGCGCGCCTGCTCGGGCGACATGTAGGCGACGGTGCCGAGCGTGGACCCGGTGGAGGTCGCGAACTCGCCGGTCGGCATCGCCGAGTCGACCGGCGCTTCGCCCGCGCGGCGGCTCTCGAGCAGCTTGGCGAGCCCGAAGTCGAGCACCTTGGCCTGGCCGCGGTCGGTGACGAAGATGTTGGCGGGCTTGATGTCGCGGTGGACGATGCCCTTGCGGTGCGCCGCCTCCAGCGCGTCCGCCACGTGGGTCGCCAGCTCGACCAGTTCCTCGGCCTGCAGCGCCTTGCCGCCCAGCCGGCTCTTCAGGGTCTGCCCCTCGAGCAGTTCCATGGCGATGAACGGCCGGCCCTGGTCCTCGTCGGCGTCGTGGATCGTGCAGATGTGCGGGTGGTTCAGCGCGGACGCGGCCCGCGCCTCGCGCTTGAAGCGCTCCACCGCCTGCGCGTCGCGGGCCAGCTCGTCGGGCAGGAACTTGAGCGCGACCTGGCGGCCGAGGCGGGTGTCTTCGGCCCGGAAGACCACCCCCATCCCTCCGCCGCCGATCCGCTCGAGCACCCGGTAATGGGAAAAGGTCTCGCCGATCATGATGGACGGCGGATGGTATGCGCCCCGCGCGACAGGCGCAATGCAGCCGCCGGCGGACGGTTCAGCCCTTGCGCAGTTTCAGCGCCACGACTCGATCGTCTTCTCCATCTCCTCGTTCGAGATGACCCGGCCCGCCTCGACGTCAGCCAGGCCCCGCTCCACCATGCGGTTCATGACCAGCTCCTCGAGGATTTCGTCGCAGGAGAGGTCGCCCTCGGCTTCGTCGTTCACGATGCTCTTCACTCGGACCATGCCTGCTCCCTCGTCCATCCGTCGAACTCGCCGGGTGCCACAGGGTGCCTCGCATAGCCGCGACGGTGGCGCTCTTCCTTCTCGATCGTCGGCAGCCTGGTCAAGGCCTGCTCGAGGGCGTCTCGGGTGAACGCCGAGCGCGTGGTACCCAGGCGGCGCACAGCCTTGTCCACGCGCTGAGCCAGGCGTTCGTCGATCGTCACCCGGACCGTTCTCATGTCGTCAGTATCCGCCATCGCCACGCTGACCGTGTCCCACAGTAGAGCCCCCGCGCCGAGCATCAACCGGGCTTCGGCCACCGGAGGTCCCTGTCGCGCTCGTATACTGAGTCGTGCGCTCCGAGGTTGCCGAGACGCTGCGCCGTGAGGCGCAGGCAGAGGTGCTCGCGCTGTCTCCCGCGGAGCGCTACGCGCTCGCGCACCGGTTGGGCGAGGAGGACGCCCGGCGCCACGCGGCCGCCCGCGGGTTGCCCCTCGAAGAGGCCCGCCGACGCCTCTCGGCCGCACGCGCCGTGGGCCGTCGTCCCTCCTGCGCGCAGGCTCTCGATTGACCCTGCTGGCGGACGTCGTCGCGCACCTGGCGTCCGCCGGAGTCGCCCACGGATTGATCGGCGCTGCCGCGCTGGCGGTTCACGGTGTCGCCCGCTCGTGGGAACGCGTACGGCCCACGCCGGGGACCCGGAGCGGCGAATCCGCCTGAAGTCGCCCAGGGCGGAGGGCTTCGGTTGTCCCGTCGTCAGGCCGCCTCTTCGACTCCCTGGGCCGCGTACAGTGTCTCGGGCGCGATGTCGGCGCCGTTCGGCCACCCGATGGTTCCGCCGTCGAGGAAGAAGCGGCTGAAGTAGGCCTGGTCCTTGAGCGGCTCGAACACGGGCCCCTTGAGCCACTGGGCGAAGTCGAGCGTCTTCTCACGGCCATCGTCGAACCACACGTGGATCCGATGGGCTCCACGGTACTCCGCCTTGACGACGCAAGGTAGGGTACTCACTGCCACCTCACTCCAGGGGCTCGATCCGCTCGAGGGCCCGCCCCTCCTTCCATGTTCGCCCAGTTCGACTCGAGTTGGGAGGCGTGAGCCGCTGTCCATTCCCGGATGAGCCGGAGGGCTGTCGAGGACCGCATGTCGCCCGCAAGGAGCCTGCCCGTGAAGTCGAAGGTCGCCCGTCGATCTGGCGGGCGGCGAGATCCACGTCTCGCGTCGGACGACGCACGTCGAACGCGGCCAGCAGGACGCCTCCCTTGAGTGCCAGTCGATGGGCGTGGCGCGATGACGCGATACGCGCCACCAGGCATTCCAGGGCGTAGAGCCGCAGCAACTCGTCCGTGGGCCGATCTTGCTGTCTTGCGAGACGCCGCAGTTGGAGATAGACGCGCCCGGCCACCTCGGCTCGCGTCGGACGAGGTGCGGTCACAACAGGATCTCCAGGGCCCGGGCGATGACGGTCGCAGCCCGGGGATCGATGGCGCGCGCCACCGCCAGGAGCGAAGCGGGCTGCGAGCCACGCCTTCGCAGCCACGCCTTCAGCGCCTCCAGGCCCTGCTCGTGGCCCTCCCGGTGCCGCAACCGGAACGAGTCGACGATCGACCGCGGTGGGTCGTAAAGCCCGAGCTTGCGACCGTCGACGTCGACAGTGCCTCGGCCGATCTCGAAGGTGGACGCGGCGAAGCGGTGCCAGGTTACGGGTAGCCGCGTCGCCGGCAGGCGAGTGCCGCGGGGTAGCGCGAGGTCGATACTCCCCGGGATCGCGTCGATCAGTTCGTGGCGTGCAAGGGCGCTGGCCAAACAGAGCGTCGCCCGTGGGGCGACGAGAGCGGCGGCCGCCAGTTCGGGGTCGTCGCCCACGGAGTCCGTGCGGGAGAAGAGTCCGCGCCCGCGCCGCTCGATGGCTCCACTGTCCAGGAGCGCCTGAAGTCCGCGGCGGCTCAGACCCAGGCGCATGGCCTGGGAGAAGGTGAACGTCGGCGGCAGTGCGATCGCGCTCCGCATGGCAATCATCCGTACGAAAGTGTACCCAGATGGCTCCAATGTGGCAACGTTTACGTACGGAGTCCGCTGAACCCCTACCGTGGCTCGATCACCGTGCCGCTCGCGCGGGTGGCGACGGCTTCCGCGTAGGCGCGCGCCACGGTGGCCGCGGGCAGGCCGGAGAGCCCGGTCATCCCGTACGCCCGCAGCGTCTCGTCGACCCAGGGCGGGCTCACCACGTTCACCCGCAGCCCGCGTGGCAGGTCGAGCGCCGCGGCCTTCGCGAAGCCCTCGAGCCCGAGGTTGACGAGGCTGATCGGCGCGACCCCCGGCATCGGCTGCCGCCCCAGCACGCCGCTGGTGAGCGTGAACGAGCCGCCGTCCCCTACGTGGTCGATCCCGTAGCGGACCAGGTTGACCTGGCCCATCAGCTTGTTCGCGATCGAGTACGCGAAGTCCTCGTCGCCCTGCTCGGCCAGCGGCTTGATGCCCGCGGTCGCGCCCGCGGCGCTGACGACGGCGTCGACCCGCCCGACCTTCGCGTACATCGCCCGGATCGCCGCCGGGTCGCCGAGGTCGACGCTCACCGGCGCGCTGCTGCGCGTCACCGCCACGATCTCGTTGCCGTCCGCGAGCGCCTTGACCACTTCGCTGCCGATGGTGCCGGTGGCACCGATGACCAGGATGCGCATGTCTCTTCTCCTCTGTTCTCTTCGAAGATCCGTGAAAGGGGGTGACTTCGGCGGCTCAGCGCCGGACCAGCAGCCGGTCGACCGAGGCCGCGCCGCTGCCCCGCAGCATCACGACCAGCGCGAGGCCGATGGCGAGCAGGTGGTACTCGAAGCCCTCGCCGGCCTGGGTGCCGCCCCAGTTCATGAAGAAGCCGTGCGCGAAGTGGACGGTGGCCACGGCGCCGACCATGATCGCAGCCATCCCGGCCGCCATCGCCCGCCCGGCCACGCCCGCCACCAGCGCGGCGGCGCCCACGCTACAAGACCCCCATCGTCCCCTCGAAGCCGTGGCCGCCGAACCAGCCGAAGAGCTTCTGGGCCCCGTGCGGCAGCATCACCGCGCCGAGCGTCACCCGCGCCGCGGTGGCCGACCAGTCGGCGTCGGTGGCGAGCAGGGCGCGCACCCCGCGCGCGGCGAGGCTGCCCAGCGAGAGGGGCAGGGCGTCGGTCGTCGTCGGGTGGGTCGCCGTCAGGGTCGTCATCGTTTCGTCTCCTTGGCTACACAGTTTGGTATTCAAACACGTATTGAGCCAAAAAAGGGGGCCTACTCCACGTCGGGCCCGAACAGCGCCTCGCACAGGTTCGCGAGCTCGCGCTGCTGGGGCGTCGTCAGCCGCTTCGCCACCTCGGCGTCCACGGCTCCCAGGGCCGCCGTCGCCCGGTGCAGCACGTCCATGCCGGCGGCGGTGATGCGCGCCCGCGAGCGGCGGGCGTCCTCCGGGTCGCGCTCGCGCTCGACCAGGCCGCGGGCCTCGAGCCGATCCAGCAGCCGCGTGACGTCCGGCGCCCGGTCGATCATGCGGCGGGCGATCTCGCAGCGCGGGTGCCCGTCGGGCCGCGCACCGCCCAGGATGCGGAGCACGTTGTACTGCGCCATGCTCACGTCCAGCCCGGTGAGCGCCCGCTCGAGCCGATCGTTCAGCCACGCCCCGGCCACCATCAGGCTCACCACCGCCTCGTCGACGGGGCTCTCCATCGGCCTGGTCTGCTGCAGTCGCCGCATCAGCTTCTGTCCCACGAGGGGGAAAGATAGGCCAGGAATAACCGTGTGTCAACACATATTTGTTCGCGCGACCGCCCCGCCACAAACGGCCAGGGCTAGTTGACGGCCCTGACCGCGAGCATGTCTCGATCCGACACGGGGCGGAGATCGGAGACCGTCAGCGTGACGAGGGCCGTGGTCTCGCCGGACGCTCGCACGAACTCCACTTCCACACCGTCTCCGTCGTAGACCTCCACGACGGCCCCGAGGTCCCCGGCCTTGAGGCCCTGCTCCGGGATGTCGTGTGTCAGCACGACGGTTTCAAGCGGCTCGAAGGTCATGACTACCTCGGTCGAACGGTGACAAGTCGAACAGGCTGCCCCGCGCCGGCCTGAATCCACACAGTCACGACGCGGCGATGCCCCCGCGGGCCCGTCAACTCGCCTTCAACAGTGTACTTCGTGCCATAGGGTGTGGCCTCCTGTTTCGTTACCTCTCCTGACCGTCCGATCCGCAGGATCTCGGCGACGAACGCGGCATGACTCGACCGGCCGAACCCCAGCGCGCTGAACAGCCGGGCCTTCGACCGACCGACGGGATGAGTGTGCGACAGCAGGTACAAACGAACCTTGAGATCGTTGATCGCCAGCGGCTCGGGGAGCTTCATCGGGGCCCGCCTGAAGCTACCCCCCGCCGATGCCTGAACGGGACCGGCGCGCCCGGTAGTCGGTCGACTCCCTCGACGGCCGAGCTGATGGCGCAATCCTCGATCGAGTGGACCGAAGCGACGTGGAACCCCGTCACGGGCTGCACGAAGGTGAGCCCGGGCTGCAAGCACTGCTACGCCGAGGTCATGGCCCGCCGGCTCGAGGGGCATGGGCCAGCCGAACTACCGCAACGGCTTCGAGCTCACGCTGCACGAGCACATGCTCGACCGTCCCCTCCTGTGGAAGAGCCCCCGCACAATCTTCGTCAACTCGATGTCGGACCTGTTCCACAAGGACGTGCCGCTCGAATTCGTGCGCCGCGTGTTCGAGGTGATGCGACAGGCCCACTGGCACACATTCCAGGTCCTCACCAAGCGCGCCGAGCGCCTCGAGGCGGTCAGTGACCAGCTCGTGTGGCCGGCCAACGTCTGGATGGGGGGCAGCGTCGAGGGTGCCAGGTACCTCCACCGCATCGACAGCCTGCGGCGCACCCCGGCGAGGGCAAAGATCCTGTCTCTCGAACCGCTGCTGGGCCCGCTCGGCGCCCTGGACCTCAGCGGAATCGACTGGGTGATCGTCGGCGGCGAGTCGGGCCCGAAGGCGCGCCCGATGCAGGAGGCCTGGGTCCACGACATTCAGCGCCGATGCGTTGCACGCGGCGTACCGTTCTTCTTCAAGCAGTGGGGCGGCCGCAACAAGAAACAGGCAGGTCGCTCCCTCCTCGGACGAGTCTGGGATGAGATGCCGGAGCGAGCATGCCGTCCAGTCCCGGCACTGGCCGCGGCCGATGGGGCCGCATGAACCGGGACCACGCCGTCAGGCTCGCAGCCTTCGACTTCCTCGGCGAGCAGGTCGCCATTCAAGGAGAAGTGCTGCCTTGGACTCTGCTCTCGGCCGGGTTCCAGTTCGAGGGCGAACGAGTCCCGATCGTCGGGCAGAAGGGCATCTTCAAGCCCCGGGTCATGGAACTACCGCTGAGCGTGACGACGGCGCCGCAGGTCGCCGGTCAGGACAGGCCATACGACGACTATCGTGCGCGGCCAGTACCTCGTCCAGTGGCCAGTCTACGTAGAGGCCGACGAGCCGGCCTCCCTTACGTTCCGAATTTCGATCGACGCGCCAGACGCCCTTGTGAGTCACCAGTTGTCCGACGGCGCATCCGTGTGAGGAGACGATCGGCGACGCTACCTCACAGTCGCCACACAGCGCCGATTCACCAGGAGGAGTTCCGCGTTCGCGTTCTCCGCGCGTACCGCGAGAGCTGTGCGGTTTGCCGGTTGAGGCACGGAGAGTTGCTGGATGCCGCGCACATTCTCTCTGACAAACATCCGAAGGCACTGCCGATCGTTCCGAACGGTCTCGCGCTGTGCAAGCTCCACCATGCTGCCTTCGATCGCCACATCCTCGGGGTCCGGCCTGACCTGATCATTGAGATACGAGAAGACATCCTGCGAGAAGTTGACGGGCCGATGCTGGTACGGCCTCCAGGAGTTCCAGGGGCGACAGCTTCGCGTTCCCCGTTCACCAGCGCACCAACCCGACCGTGAGCTGCTCGAAGAGAGGTACGCGACATTCAGGAAGGCGAGCTGACCGGCGTCCGGCCTTGGCTTCCCTCAGGGCTCCGCTGATTTGCGCCGACTTCTTCGAGTAACCGATCCGGCACGGGTTCGGGGAGTCGCCAGCGAACCTTGATGGGCTGTTCGCCCTCCCAGTCCATGAAATCGACGTCGCCGCAGTAAATGAACGGGGCGGCGCCGCGCCCGCCGATCTTGCCGGTCTTGCGGACGAAGAGGTGGACCGCGACGCCTTGCGCCAGGTGGGTCTTGATCAACTGCCCGTGGCCGTCCGCCTGCCGGGTGCGGTTCTGGCTTTCCCACGGGAAGACCGTCGGGCTGAGGAAGTGGTCCTTGTACTGGAAATCCGTGCCCTTGCCGCTCTTGTCTAGGGTTACGAGCAAGAAGATGTGGCCAGGCCGGGCGACGAAAGCCCTCCGTCCACGCCTTGATCGGGTTCTCTTCCAGGTGCCGCTTCAGGCCGGCCGGCGTCGCCGCCCTGGGGCCGAGGTCGGTCACGAGGAGGTGGTTGCGTGAGGCCAGGGCCCGCACCGCCTCGGCGAGCGAGTCGATCGTGATCTCGCCGGGGAACGCGTCCTCGTTGAGCATCGCCAGCAGGACGAGCATCTTGTAGCTCTTCGTCATCTGCGTGTCGTCGAGCTCGCTCAGGAACGCCTGGTGGCGGTCGAAGGTCGCGGCCTGGCTCTCGTCGAGGCCGCCCTGTGCGCGGACGAAGCCGAGCCACGAGCCGTGGGCGGCGCGGGCCGCGCGCGGGTTGTAGCCCTCGTGGAACGCCTCGGCCGCTCGCGGGCGGGCGCCCTGCAGCTCCACGAACTCCTCGTAGTAGCGCTTGAGGGCCTCTTCCTTGTTCGCCGTGACGCGGATCAGGCCGCGCAGGATGTCGATCGTCTCCAGCTCGTACGTGACCTCGCAGCCGGGGGCGATCTCGACCGGGCCTTCCTTGAGCCGCTCGAGCATGTTGAGCACGGGCTGACCGCCGGATGGAAGGCTGAAGAGCGTCTGCGGCTTGAGCAGGAACGTGCGGTGGTTGCCGATGTAGTCGATGACCGTGAGGCGCTTGTCGTCGTGCGACTTGCGGAGGCCGCGGCCGAACTGCTGGAGCCACAGGACCCGAGACTCCGTGGGGCGCAGCATCAGCACCGTGTCCAGCTCGGGGAGATCGAGGCCCTCGTTGAAGATGTCGACCGCGCAGAGCACGTCGAGGTGGCCGGCTGACAACTCTTCGAGCGACTGGGCGCGCGGCGCCGAGGTGTCGCCGGAGTGGACCGCGACCGCGCGCAGGCCCGCGTCCCTGAAGAAGCCGGCCATGAAGTCGGCGTGGCGCTGCGAGACGCAGAAGGCGATGGTGCGCGTGCCGCCGCGGCGGCGGAGCTGGTCGAGGGCGTTCTGCGCGCGGGACTGGGTGGCGACGTGCGTCGTCAACTCCTCCGTGTCGAAGCGAGAGTTGCGCCACGGGATGTTGCGGTAGTCGACGTCGTCCGGAACGCCGAAGTAGCGGAAGCGGCAGAGCAGGTCGCGCTTCACGCCCTCGACGAGGTCGCATCGGTAGACGAGGTTCTCCTGGCACAGGCCGAGCAGGTCGCAACCACGGGTTCCGACGCCAGGCGAAGCCCGGCGTCGGTCCCATGGGGCTCCGTCGCGACCGGACGCTCCTCCGCCCCAAGCCCCAGGCCGCGCCCTCGGGCGTCGCGGTGAGCCCGAGCAGGAACTTCGGCCGGAACCAGTCGATCAGGCGTCGGTAGGTCGGGCCGACGCGCGTGGTGGAACTCGTCGACAACGATGTGGGCGAAGGCGTTCCGGGCGAACCGCTCGACGGGGTGGCCGCCGCCTTGGGGGTTTGGGGGCGGAGGAGGCCGGAGTCGTCCGACGTAGCCCCCATGGGACCGGCGGCGGGTTCACCCCGGCGCCGGAACCCGTTAACTCGAAGGCGCTGAGCCAGGTCTTGCCCAGGCCCGTCGCGAGGACGACCAGGCCCGCCGTGTTGCCCTCGGCCCGCGTCGCCTCCAGCGCGGCGAGGGCCTCCTGCTGGATGGCGTGGGGCTGCGGGACGTCCCGCGGCTCGATGGCGATGTCGACGATGGCCGGGCGTGGCGCCTGCTCGGTGACCTTGCGGCGCGCGCGATAGCGCTCGACCCAGTCCGGCGTCAGCTCCCGCGTCGCGGGGTGGTGGAAGAGCTGCTCGAACGCGGTGCGGACCTCGGAGAAGGCGTTGCCCTCGGCTGACGAGACCGTCCGGTAGTTCCACTCGATGCCGGTGAGCAGGGCGGACTCGCTCAGGTTGGAGCTGCCGACGAACGCGACGCCCGTACCCTCGCGCCGCTGGAAGAGGTAGGACTTGGGGTGGAAGCTGAGCGCTGGCTCGGGGCGGGGGTGCGTGTGCAGCCCCTCTGCGCGCCGGGTCTCGAAGACGCGGAGCTGGCGATCGCCCTCGAGGTCGAGCAGGCGGACGAGGGCGTCGGGGTCGGTGACGTCGAGGTAGTCGCCGGTGAGCAGGCGCAGGCGGGCGCCGCGATCGAGGAACTCGCGCAGGTGGGAGACGAGGCGCTCGACGCCGCTGCCCATCACGAAGCCGACCGCGATGTCCGCAGCGTCCGAGGCCGCGAACTCGCGGGCGAGGTAGGGGAGCAGCGGGTCGGCCTCGCCGCCGGTGACGAGGCGGGGCGTCGAGCCGTCGGGCGGCTCGCGCCAGGCAAACCCTGACGCTCGGGCCCTCGGGGGCTCCGTCGCGAACGGACGCTCCTCCGCCCCCGAACCCCCGTCGGGCGCACCCGGGCCAGCGGGCGTCGCGCTCGCGGACGCGGCGGCGCGCGCGAGGTAGTTGCCCTTGCCGGGGATCACGTGGCGGACGCCGCCGCGGGGGTCGGGGACGTCGCCCTCGTAGCGCGGGATCACGTGGACGTGGAGGTGGAAGACCGTCTGGCCCGCCGCGCGGCCGACGTTGATGCCGATGTTGTAGCCGTCCGGCCTGGGTTGGTCGGCGCGCTCGCTCAGCAGGTCGCGGGCGCGGTCGATGTTGGCGAGCAGTGCCGCGCGCTCCTCGTCCGCGGCGTCGAACCAGGTGGGCACGTGGCGGCGCGGGACGAGCAGCAGGTGGCCGGGGCCGACGGGAAAGCCGTCCCAGATCGCGCGCGTGAGCCGGTCCTCGAAGGCGATGCGCTCGCGCTCGGGATGGCAGAACGGACACTCGCTCATCGACTCGCCTCGGGCCCGTGGTTCAGTCGGGAGGAGGCGATCTTAGACGATGGCCAGGCTCCGCTCCCGGCTCAGTCCCACAGCGGCCTGCGTGATCTCGCAGCCCGGGCTCGCCGCAGGCGGGAAGACGCGCGACCTCGCTGCGCGTCGGGACCGGGTCAGCGCCGGGGGGCTTCTCGGGTGATCTCGAGGATGCCGGGGAGGCCGGCCAGGACGCAGGCGCGGCAGCGCCAGGCTTTCACCGGGCGGGGGGCCGTGCGGCTCGACTGGCAGACGGGGCACCAGTGCTCGTAGCGGGCCCGCGTCGCGCTGCGGCGGGCAGGCTTCGGCGCGGGCCTTCGCGTCGCGGCTGCCAGGCGGCAGCGCCAGAGCGCGGCGGTCGGGTGTGCGATGCCCGCCTGCGTCATCAGGCGGCGCCACTCGGAGCCGTGGGGGCGAGCAGTCGCGACGCCTGCGAGGGCCAGCGCCGCGTGCGCGGCCTCGTGAGTGAGGATGGCGTCGAGCGCCGCGAGGCGCAGCGCGCGCGGGCTGGTCTCGATGCGCCGGGCGCCGACCACGAAGCGCGCCAGCGTCCGCGAGAGCCGGGTGTTGGACACGACCTCGACCGTGGCCAGGTCCGGGACCGCCCAGACTCGGGCGAGCCGGGTCAGCAGCCGGCGGGCGTGGGTCGCGGCTTTCGTGGGAAGCGGGCGCATGAATCCTCGAGCGTGTGGTGGCACGCCGCCGCCCCAAGTCACTGCGGTCACAATCCGTGACGTCAAAGCGGTGGCACCCGATCGACTGCCACACGAGTCATCGCGGGGCGATTCTCGCGCAACCCCTCCGGCAAGGCGCCAGGCCTCAGCCGTGGAAGCCGATCGGGCGGCGGGGACGGGAGGGCGGCTCGAGGAGCCGGCGGAGGGCGGCGAGGACGCTCTGGAGCTCGACGTCGTGGCCGGCGACGCGTCGCTCGAGGGCGGCGAGCTGGCGGGCCAGCTCTTCGTGGCCGCGCGCGAAGTCGCGCAGCCGCACGAACGCGCGCACCACGAAGACGCTCATCTCGACCGCGCGGGGGCTGTTGAGGATCGAGGCTGCCATGATGGAGCCGTGCTCCGTGAACACCCATGGCGCGTGCCGCCTTCCGCCCCGCCCGCTCTTTGACATCACAGTCTGTGATGTCAAAGCCAGAGCCTCTGCCCGCACCAGGCGGAATGCAAAGTCCTCCGGGAACCGGGCGAGGTTGCGTTGCACGGCCTGGTTGAGCGTCCGAGTTTCGACGCCGTAGATCGCTGCCAGGTCCGAATCCAGCAGCACCTTGTGCCCGCGCATTTCGACGATCCTGCTGGCGACTCTCGCATCGACGGCGGCGGGGCCCCTCATGATGGGGGCGATCCTCGACCCGGGTCTGGCCGCCACGGGTCCGGACCGGCGGGTCGTCCTCCCGAAGATGGCGCGCGCCTGGACGTTCGCGTCGAGGAGGCGTCCGGCGTCAGCCCTCGAGCAGGGCGAAGAGCAGGATCGCGGCGGCGGT
Source organism: Acidobacteriota bacterium (assembly GCA_011526565.1). Lineage (GTDB taxonomy): Bacteria > Acidobacteriota > Vicinamibacteria > Fen-336 > Fen-336 > WYBL01. Next base: position 33,306 of record WYBL01000071.1, read on the forward strand.
GCCGTCGAGGGTCGGCTCGTTGGTCGAGTAGTCCGCGAGGTCGTCGTGGTAGACGGCTTCGCCCTGGAAGCGGGCGAAGGGGTCAGGGCGGGAGAGGCGGACGCCCTTGAGGGTCTCGAAGACGTCGCGGTAGACGGGGCCGTCGACCAGGCCGCCGACGACCGGGCGCTTCGTCAGGCTGGTCGTGCTCAGGTGCACGTCGGTCGGGAACGGGCCGGCGGCCGGGAGGCCGGTGAACATCGACGTGCCCCACGGGTTGCGGCCGAGCAGCCACTCGACGTGGACGAGGGCCAGCGCGCGCGCCTCGCGGATCCCGGTCATGCGGTCGAGCAGCAGGGCCTGGGTCGCGAGCGCCGTCGCGAAGTTGTTCGAGCACCAGGCGAACGGCGCGGCCATGCCGTAGGGGTTGCGCGCGGCGCGCCCGGCGGTCGCGGCGAGGCCGGCGCGGTAGAAGCCCTCGAGCTCGCGGCGCAGGTCGGGCGCCGCGCTCTCGTGCAGCGCGTGGTGCCCGTAGGCGAAGAACGGGTAGTGCTGGTAGTGGCCGGGGCGGTCGATCGCCCACCAGCCGCCGGCGCCGAACGCGCGGGCGTGGCGCGCGGCGTCCTCGGCGTACGCCGCCTCGCCGGTGACGCGGTGGAGCTCGGCCGCGCCCCACGCCATGTCGTCGGTCCAGCTCTCCTCCCCGTAGCGGTAGGGCGCGCCGTACGAGTTGCCCTGCTGCACGCCGGGCCGCGCCTGGCCCAGCGCGTAGACCTCGCGCGCGGCCTGCAGGCAGCGCGCGGCGAAGGCGGGGTCGCGCTCGCGGAAGGCCTCGAACCCGAGCGCCATCGTCGCGGCGTAGCGGCCGGCGAGGTTGGCGAGGCCGTCGCTCGCGCTCCGGTGCTCGCGCAGGCCCTGGGGCTGGCCGTCGGCGAAGTAGACGACGCGCTCGCGGCCGGGGCCCCAGCCGTAGTCGACGCGGTCGTCGTGCGGGAGGCGCCAGCCGGCGTGGTCGCGGTCGTCGGCGACCTGGTGGTACAGCTCGTCCGGCGCCGGGTGGAGCTTCAGCATCCACTCGAGGCCGTGGCGCGCCTCGTCGAGGACGTCGGGGAGGCCGTTGGGCGCCTGGGGCCGGCCGAGGGCGTCGTGGGTGTCGGCGAACGCCGCCGGCGCGAAGCGGTGCGCGAGGAGGAGGTGCGCGGTCGAGGTCGACGACGTGAGCAGGTACTTGAGCTGGTCGCCGGCGTCGTGCCAGCCGCCGCGGGCGTCGAGGTACGTGCCCGCGGGGCGGGGGCCGTAGGCGGTGCGGCCGTCGAGCGCGTGGCAGACCTGGTCGAGGAACGGGTTGTAGCCGCAGCGCTGCTGTCGCACGAACGCGAGCAGCGCGTCGGCGAGGCCGGCGTACGGTCGCTCCTTCACCTCGAACGGGTGCCGCGTCGCCTGGCGGCCGCGGCCGATCACCAGCTCGTAGCGGCCGACTTCGCGCACCGTGCTCGCGTCGACGAGGTAGTGGCGGGGGATCGAGCCCCAGCGCGCCGGCAGCTCCTCGGGCGCGATCCGCGCCACGCGCCGCCCCGCCGCGTCCCGCACCTCGACCCGGCCCGCGAGCGGCGCGTCGGCGAGCACCACCAGCCGCCTGGCATCGCCCGGCGCGGACCCGACGAGGCTCCCGCGCACGACGGGGAGCTCCTCGGCCGAGGCCCCGCCGGCCAGCAGCAGCACGAGCGCGCAACGGAGGGCCCGCATCGGCCGGGATGCTAGCGCCATCTCAGCCGAGGTAGCGGCGCTTCATCTCCTCCGTGATCGGGATGCGCTCGAGCAGGGCGTGGAACTGCGGCTCCGTCATCACGCGCACGCCGAGGGCCTTCGCCTTCTCGAGCTTCGCGCCCGCCTTTGCGCCCGCCACCAGCACGGTCGTCTTCTTCGTGACGGACGAGGCGTAGACCGCCCCGCGGATCTCGACGCTCATCTGGATGCCGACCTGGGTCAGGTTCTCGAAGGTGCCCGAAGACGCGAACACCTGGCCTGCGATCGATTCGCCCATGTCTTCCACCTCCTGCCGCGCGCGCTGCTGCGCCACCGGGTCCGCTTCCGCCGCCTCCGCGGGCTTTGCCTCCGCGGCTTCCGTGGCGCGCCGCTTCGTCGCGCTCGCCGGCGTCTGCAGGGCCTCGAGCCGGGTGACGATGCGCGCCGCGTCCGGGCCGCCGGCGCGGTCGAGCGCCGCCTTCAGGTCGCGGGCGCGGGGCTTCGCGCCGCGGGCGAGCAGCGCTTCCACGCAGGCGAGCGAGCCGGCGACGGCCGCCGCGAGCAGCGGGTGGGGCGAGCCGGCGGCGCTGCGATTCGGATCGGCTCCGGCCGCGAGCAGCGTCTCCAGGATCGGGAGGTCGCTGCGCGCGGCGGCGCGGGCGAGCGGCGCGTCGCCCCCGCCGCCGTCGTCCGGATCGGCGCCGGCCGCGAGCAGGTGCCGCGCCAGCTCGTGGGCGCCCGCGCTGACCGCCAGCGCCAGCACCGGGGTGCCGTTGCCCGTGCGGGCGCGGGCGAGCGCCGGGTCGCGCCCGATCTCCGCGATCGCCGCCTCCTCGTGGCGGGCGCGGTCCGCGTCGGCGAGCGCCTTCGGCGCCGGCGTCACCCGCGCGCGCTCGAACTGGCGCGCCTGCTCCTCGCGCAGCCGCTGGCGGTACTCCGGGCTGCGCGGCTGCTCGCGCGCGACGAAGGCGTCGAGTGCCGCGCGTTCGGCGTCCGACAGCCAGCCGGGATCGGCGCCGCCGGCCAGCATCGCGTCGACCACGTCCCAGCGCCCGTTCTTCACCGCGTCGCGGAAGTGGGGGCGGTACTTCGCGACCGGCGCTCCGGCACTCAGGACGTACTCGACGACGTCGAGCTTGCGGTTGGCGATGGGGAAGGCGAGCAGCGGAAAAACGGAGGTCGCGGGGTCGAGGCTGGCGCCGCGCTCGACCAGCAGCTTCACCACCTCCAGGTGGCCGCGGCCGGCGGCGGCGGCGAGCGGCGACGCGAAGCCGATCGTGCGCTCCTCGATCGCGGCGCCGCCGTCGAGGAAGGCGCGGACCGCCTCCACGTCGCCGCGCACCGCGGCGTCGGTCAGGTTGACGGGCGGCAGCGGGCGCGCCGCCGCGTCCTCCGTCAGCGCGGTGAGCGCCGCGATCAGTCGATCCGGCTTTCCCACAACGCGGGCCGCGAGGCGACGAGGTACTGCGACTCGCGCGGCGTCAGCTCGTCGGTGGTCGCGAACTGGGTGACGTCGCCCGCGATGCGGAGCACGCCGTCGCGGACCTCGACGGCCGTCGCCGACGAGGCGTTCCACGGCGCGGGCACCAGCGCGTGCAGGTCGACGAAGGACGCGGCGTCGCCGCGCCACAGGGCCGCCTTCGTCGCCATGCTGCCGGAGCCGCTGCGCAGCGTGTCCTTCACCTGCACGAGGCCCACCTGGAACCCGCGCGCGCAGCCGCGGGCGTTGCCCGAGGCGTGCCCCTTCGGGGTGAGATCGACGAACGATTCCACCGAACCGCGCCACAGCGCTGGAGCGCTGCCGCGCCCCGTCCACCTCACGCCGACCTGTTCGCCGTCGGCGACGGCCGTCGCCTCCGACAGCGAGCGCTCGTCGCCGAGCACGATCACGCGCGAGCCGTCGGCAGGCCACAACGCCGCGCGCTGCCCGCCGGTGGCGCCCACGGTGCCGACCACCCAGGCGCCGTCGGTGCCCTGCGCCGAGCCCTCCCCGCCAACCTCGGCGGGCGGCAGTTCCACCAGCGTCCCGTCGGCCTTCCAGAAGAGCGCGACGTCGCGCGAGCGCTCGCCCTTCTTCGCCTTCGGCACGCCGCAGCCGGCACAGGCGCCACCGCCCGCGCCCATCGCGATCGTGTTCTCCCAGCTCTTGCCGGGCGGGTGCAGGTCGACCACCTCCAGCGCATCGCCCGCCCGGCGCCAGCCGACGGCGCCGCCGAAGCCCCCGCCGCTGCGGTTCCAGAAGCCGGCGATGGCGTCGCCCGTCGCATAACGCGCGGCGACCCGCTTCTGCGTCGGGTGGGTGATCGGCTGCGGCTGCCCGCCCGGCCACCAGTGGGGGACCGGGGCGCCGCCGTTGCGGCCTTCGGTCTCGCCCACGACGTGGCCGCCGCACAGGCCCATCACGCGGGCGAACGCCATCCGCTTCGGCAGCGGCAGGACCGTCACGGTCCACCGCGTGGGATCGTCGAACGCAGCCGGCATCTTGTCCTCCGGGGGAGCGCCGGAACTCTACCGCACCCGCGCCTCGCCGGCTGATCGAAAGGCTGGCGCTACAGGCGGGAGCGGAGGACGACCGCCGAGTGGGGCGCGACCGCGACCATGCGGGCGGTGACCGGCGGCTCGTGGCCGGGCTCGGCGATGTCGTCGGGGCTCGGCCGCGAGGTGTCGACCACCCGCACCCAGCGGGTGCCGGGCGCGGGCCTCGGGAGCTCGAACCGCAGGGGCGACGTCCAGGCGTTGAAGGCGACGTAGACGTCGTCGTCGGGCGTCGGCGCGTGTTCGCCGGCGAGGTGCATCGCCAGCGAGCGCGAGTGGTGCGAGAAGTCGGGCGCGTCCGCCTTCACGCCGTGCCACGAGACGTCGGCCCGCGGCGAGCGCGTCGTGCCCTGGCCCGTGAAGAACTCGCTGCGCCGCAGCGCGGGGTGGTCGCGGCGGAAGGCGATCAGCAGCCGCGCGAAGCGGAACAGGTCGGCGTGCGCCTCGAGCAGCCCCCAGTCCAGCCACGACAGCTCCGAGTCGTGACAGTAGGCGTTGTTGTTGCCACGCTGGGTGCGGCCCAGCTCGTCGCCCGCGAGCAGCATCGGCGTGCCCTGGGCGACGAACAGCGTGACCAGGAAGTTGCGGACCTGGCGCCGCCGCAGCGCGAGCACCGCGGGGTCGTCGGTCTCGCCTTCGGCGCCGCAGTTCCACGACAGGTCGTCGGCGGTGCCGTCGCGGTTCTGCTCGCCGTTGGCCTCGTTGCGCTTGCGGTCGTAGGAGACCAGGTCGCGCAGCGTGAGGCCGTCGTGGCAGGTGACGAAGTTGATCGAGTGGTACGGCCTGCGGCCCGAGGCCTGATACAGGTCGGCGCTGCCGGCGAGGCGCGAGGCGAGTGCCGGCACCATCCCGAGGTCGCCGCGCCAGAAGCGGCGCACGTCGTCGCGGAACGGGCCGTTCCACTCGCTCCAGCGGCCCCAGGCGGGGAAGCTGCCGACCTGGTAGAGCCCGGCCGCGTCCCACGCCTCGGCGATCAGCGTGCAGTCCGCCATCACCGGGTCCTCGGCGATGCGCTCGACGAGCGGCGGCTCCGGCAGCACGCGCCCGTCGCGGCCGCGCGAGAGCACCGCGGCGAGGTCGAAGCGGAAGCCGTCGACGCCCATCTCGCCGGCCCAGTAGCGCAGCGCCTCGTGGACCAGCTCCCGGACGACGGGGTGGTTGCAGTTGAGGGTGTTGCCGCAGCCGGTGAAGTCGAGGTACTTCCCGGTCTGCGGGTCGAGCATGTAGTAGAGCGCGTTGTCGATGCCGCGGAACGAGAACGTGCGGTCGCGCGGCAGCCCGCCGCCTTCGGCCGTGTGGTTGAAGACGACGTCGAGCACCACCTCGAGGCCCGCGCGGTGCAGCTCGCGCACCATCTCCTTGAACTCCGCGACCTGGGCGCCGCGGCGCTGGTCGGCCGCGTAGCCCGCGTGCGGCGCGAAGAAGCCGATCGGGTTGTAGCCCCAGAAGTTGGTCAGCGTGCCGCGCAGCGCGGGGTCGATGTCGGGGTTGACCGCGTCGTCCTTCTCGTAGACGGGCAGCAGCTCGACCGTGGTCACCCCGAGCTGCTTCAGGTACGGGATCTTCTCGACCAGGCTGCGGTAGGTGCCGGGCGCCTGCACGCCGGACGAGGGGTGGCGGGTGAAGCCGCGCACGTGCATCTCGTAGACGACCTTGTCGGCGGGCGCCACCCGCGGCGGCCGCACGAGCTGCCAGTCGAAGTCGTTGCCGACGTGGACCCCGCGTTTCTCGATCCTGCCGCCGAGCGCGACGCCGTGGATCGCCCGCGCGTACGGGTCGAGCAGCACCTGCGCGGGGTCGTAGCGGTGGAAGCGGTCGCGCGGCGCGGGGCGGCGGTCGAAGCGCCAGCCGTACTCGAAGTCGGGCTCGAGCCCGGAGAGACAGACGTGCCACACGTCGCCGGTGCGGAAGTGCGGCCCCTCGAGCGGCAGCTCGAGGAAGGGCTCGGCGTCGCCCGCCCCGTAGAGCACGAGCGTCGCGGCGGTCGCGTGGCGCGAGACGATCGCGAAGTTGTGGCCGTGGTGGGTGAGCGTGAGGCCGAGCGGCAGCGGCTTGCCGGGCCGGATCGCGAAGTCCGGGCGAGTGCGCACGGCCAGCCGCACCTGCGGGTTGCTGATCAGCCGGCTGGGCGCCATCGGTGGGCGAGTGTAGCGCCAGGCACGGCGCGGGCGCAGAATCGGACGAGGAGGTGTCCCGTGAGCGACACCTGTCCGGAGTGCGGCGAGCCGATGGAGCGGGCCGACGACTTCTGGTACTGCGACAACCCCGAGTGCCCGCGCGGGCGGGCCGCGGGACGCGAGAAGGCCGGGCGGCCGGGGGCGCTGCCCTCGCCGCCCGGTCCGCCGCGCGAGCCAGCGCGGCGCGAGGGCCGCTGACGCGAGGATCCCGCTACTGCTTCGCGCGGCCGAGCACGTCGAGCGCCTTCTCGCCGAAGTACTTGACGACGAGCCGGCTCCACGTCGCGCTCTTGCGCACGTTGGCGAGATAGTCGTCGAGCGCGGCCTTCAGCGCGGGGCTGCCCTTGCGCACGGCCCACGACGAGGTGCCGGGGGCGCCGACGAAGACGCCGCCCTCGAGCTCGGGGTTGCGCTTCGCGACCAGCGTGAAGTCCGAGATCGACATCACGGTCGCGTCGGCCTTGCCGCCCTTGATCGCGGCCACCACCGCTTCCGACGTGGGCAGGCTGAGCGCCGGCTGGACGCCGGCCTCGATCGCGACGGTCGCCCACGAGCTGCCCTCCAGCAGCGCCACCTTCGCGGCGCGCAGCGCGTCGAGCGTCGCGATCGGCTTGCCCTTGAGCGACACCGCGAGGTGGCGCGTCGGCAGCACCTCGGCGGTGAAGGCCGCGGCGCGGCGCCGGGCGTCGGTCTCGACGATCCCGACCACGACGTCGCCTGCGCCACGGTTGAGCGTCTCGATGCGCTCTTCCGAGCCGCGCACCGGCACCATCACCACCTTCAATCCGTGCAGCTTGGCGAAGCCCTCGACCAGCTCGCGGTGGAAGCCGGGGTTGGGCCCGGGCTCGGCCGCGGTGGAGACCAGTTCCGGCTGGTCGTCGGCCATGCACACGACCTTGAGCGTGCCGGCCTGCTTGAGCGCGTCGAGATCCTGGGCCGCGGCGGACGACGCGAGGCCGGCCGCCAGGGCGAAGGCGAAGGCGAGGTGGCGCATGGACCCTCCGGTTGGAGGGGAGTGTACTCCCGGCTGCTCACCGGCTGCGCGCCGCCCCGCTCAGCAGGTGCGCGCCGGAGCCCCCGGAGGCCGGTGAAAAGGGCTTCCAGTGCCTGGCCCGGCACGTGCATGGACCGCAGCGCGAGATCCCGTGCTCGACCGCGACGAACGCGACGAACTGGAACGGCTGCGGCTGGCCCTCGAAGGCAGCGGGGACGGAGTCTGGGAGTGGGAGATCGACTCCGAGCGCCAGTACCTCTCGCCACGCTGGCACGAGATCCTCGGCTACGCGCCCGGCGAGTTCCCCGACGACATCGCCAGCTACGTCGCGGCGATCCACCCCGCGGACTGGCCGCGGGTGAGAGCGGCCGTCGATGCCCACTTCGCCGAAGGGCGCCGCTACGACGTCGAGTTCCGCCTGCGCACGAAGTCCGCCGCCTGGAAGTGGGTGCGCTCGCGCGGGCGAGTCGTTCCCGGAGCCGGAGCCCACCCGCGGCGCATCGTCGGCGTGATCACCGACATCGACGAGCGCAAGCAGCTCGAGGCCGCCCTCGTGCACGAGCGCGCCAAGCTCGAGGCGCTGTTCGTGCACATGCCGAGCCCCGCCTTCGTCAAGGACCTGGAGGGCCGCTACACCTACGTCAACCCGGCGCTGTGCCGCTGCTTCGGTCACGGCGCCGAGCGCTGGCTGGGGCGCCGCGACGCCGACCTGCTCCCCGCCGAAGATGCCGGCTGCCTCGCCCGCCTGGACGCCGAGGTGCTGCGCACGGGCGAAGCGCATGCCGGGCCGGTGTCGTTTTCGTTCGAGGGCCGCAGCCGCGAGTTCCAGGTCGTCCTGTTCCCGCTGCGCGACGCTTCCCATGCCACCTTCGCGCTGGCGGGCGTCGCCACCGAGGTCACCGAACTGCGCGAAACCCAGCGGCTGGCGGGGCTGGGGCGACTGCTGGGCGACTTCGCGCACGAGCTCCGCAGCCCGCTCTTCGCCTTGTCCGCCAACCTCGACCTGCTGCGGCTTCAGACGGGGGACGGCGGCTGTCCGGATCTGGACGCCTCGCTCTCGGCCGTCGAGGCGGAGAGCCGCCGGCTGATCGCGATGACCGAGTCGCTGATCGCCTACGGTGCGCCGACGGTGCCGGCGGACGTGGCGCCGCTCGAGCCGGTGCTGGAGGGCGCGATCTCCGCGCTCGCCCCGCGGCTGGCGGAGCGCGGCCAGCGCGTGGTGCGATTGCCGGGCCCGCCCTTGCGGGTGCGGATGGAGCCGGCGCGCCTCCACCTCGCCTTCCAGCGCCTGCTCGAGAACGCGAGCCAGCACGCGCCGGAAGGCAGCGGGATCTGCGTGAGCCTCCGCCGCGAGGCGGTGCCGCCCCCGGCGCGGGCCGTGGTCGAGATCGCGGACCGCGGGCCGGGGTTCCCGCCACAGGCGCTGCCGCGCCTGTTCCACCCCTTCTTCAGCCTGCGCCGCGACGGCCTCGGGCTCGGCCTGGCCACCGTGCGCCGCATCGTCGAGGCGCACGGCGGCCGCGCCTCGCTCGAGAATCGCCACGACGGCGGCGCCCTGGCGACGGTCACGCTGCCGGTCGCCCGCTGACCCCGGCTCCGCGCGGGGCGGGCTTGCGGTACGCTTCCACACCTCCAATGGCCAGCCCGCCGTTCGACTTCAGCGCCTTCCTCGACCCCGACAGCCCGGTCGCCCGCCGCGCGTCCGGCGAGCTGATCATCGACATGCTCGAGCCCGGCGACCACATGTACGTCGTGCGCGCGGGCGAAGCGGCGATCAAGGTCGGCGACATCGTGCTGGAGACGATCGGGCCCGGCGCCGTGGTCGGCGAGATGGCGCTGCTCGACGAGCAGAACCGCAGCGCCAACGTGGTCGCGCTGCGGCCGTGCGAGGTGGTCGCCATCGATCGCGCGCGCTGCCTGGAGCTGGTGCGGGCGCGGCCGGAGTTCGCGCTCGAGCTGATGCGGCTGATCGTGCGCCGGCTGCGGGCGATGAACTTCTACGCCCACCACGACCCCGTCACCCGGCTGCCCAACCGGGCGAGCCTCGAGGAGCACCTGCGCGGCGCGGTGTCGCGGGCGAAGCGGCTCGGCAAGCCGCTGGCGCTCCTGACCGTCGACGTGTCCGGCCTGCAGGAAGTGGACGAGCTGCTCGGCTACGCGGCCGGCGACACGCTGCTCGACGTCGCAGTGCGCCGACTACGCGGCACGCTGCACGACGCCGACTTCGTCGCCCGCGTCGGCGGCCACCAGTTCGCGGTGGTGCTCGAGGAACTCGAGGACGTGCAGAGCGCGGCGCGGGTGGCGCAGCAGGTGGTGGCGGAGATGGCGCGCCCGTTCCCGCTCGGCGAGCAGCACGCGGCGCTCTCGGCGGCGGTCGGCATCGCCTCGTTCCCCCAGGACGGCGCCGACGGCAAGGACCTGGTGCGCGCGGCCGGGTCGGCGGTCAGCCGCGCCAAGGAGCAGGGCGGCGACCCCTGCCAGTTCTTCAGCCCCGAGCTCAACGTGCGGGCGCTGGAGGCGCTGGCGATCACGAACAAGCTGAAGCTGGCGCTGGAGCGCGACGAGTTCACGCTGCACTACCAGCCGCTGGTGGCGCTGGCCAGCGGGCGCGTCGTCGGCGCCGAGGCACTGATCCGCTGGCACGAGCCGCTGATGGGGCTGATCGCGCCGGCGACGTTCATCCCGCTCGCCGAGCGGCGCGGGCTGATCGCGGAGATCGGCGACTGGGTGCTGCGCCAGGCCTGCCGCCGCGCCCGCGAGTGGCAGCAGGCGGGGGCGCCGCCGTTCCGCGTCACCGTCAACCTCTCGCTCGCCCAGCTCCACCGCCCGGGCCTCGCGGCCCGCATCGGCGAGATCCTCCACGAGACCGGCCTCCAGCCGTCGCTGCTGGAGCTGGAGCTGACCGAGACCTTCGCGATGCAGGAGCCGGAGGCGACGGGCCGCGTGCTGGCGGAGCTGGGCGAGATGGGCGTCGGCCTCGCGATCGACGACTTCGGCACCGGCTACTCGTCGCTGTCCCACCTCAAGCGCTTCCCGGTCAACCGCCTCAAGATCGACCGCTCGTTCATCGCCGGCGTCCCGGGCGACGCCGACGACGCGGCGATCGCGCGCACGATCATCGCGATGGCTCACAGCCTCGGCATCAAGGTCGTCGCCGAAGGCGTGGAGACCGCGGAGCAGCGCGCGTTCCTCGCGGCGGAGGGTTGCGAGGAGGCGCAGGGCTGGGCTTTCGGCCGCGCGATGCCACCCGCGGACCTGCTGCCGCTGCTGCTGCACGGCCTGCCGAAGTAACCGCGGCGCCTCAGCGCGAGGCGTGGGCGACGGGCAGGCTCGCGATCCAGGCCCGCACCAGCGCCACGGCCTCCGCGTCCGCGACGACGCTGCCGAGCGGCGGCATCTGCGACGACGGGCGGCGCGAGCCGAGGCGATGCAGCAGCGCGCTGCGCCCCGGGTCGCCGGGCGCGACCAGCCGCGAGTCGTCGGGCGCGAGGCCGGGCATCACGTAGCGGCCGGCGGCGCCCACCGCGGTCGCCCGCGCCGGTTCCGGTGCGTCGCGCTCGCCGTCGCGCGCCACGTCGTGCAGCAGCACGAGGCCGAGCCGGGCCAGCGGGCCGCGGTCGTTGTGGCAGCCGCCGCAGTTGGCCGAGAGGTAGCCGAGCGCGGCGCGCGCGACCGGGTCGCGCTCGCGGATGCGCGGCGGCGTGGTCGCCCACTCCGGCCGCCGCGGGCGGAGCCGGTCCTGCGCGACCAGCGCGCGCAGCGTCAGCGCGCCCGGCGGCAGCGGCTCCGCGTGCGGCGCCAGCGGGTCGCGGTCGTCGGAGAGCTGCAGCGCGCTGAAGCCGAGCACGGGTGAAGGCGCGAGGCCGTGGCAGGCGAGGCAGTCGTCCACCGCCGGGATCGAGTGGCGCTTGCCGGGCGCGATCTCGTGCGCGTTGCGCAGGCCCGCCTCGGGGGCGAGCACCGCCTCCGTCTGCGCGTCGTTCCACACGTAGGTGGCGAACACCCAGCCGTCGTCCGTCGCCTTCCAGATGAACCGCGTCTCGACCTTGCGTTCGCCCCAGGCGAACTCCTTCCACACCTTCGTGCCGGTGGGGAAGCGCCAGGCGTCGACGTCGGAGACGTCGATCCGCGCGCCCGGCGGGAGCTGGACGAACCGCGACTTGCGGGCGCCGTCGGTCCACAACGGGTACTGCGGGACGAAGCGCTCGACGGTCGCCGCCAGGCGTCCGTCGGGGCCGTAGAGCCCGGTCTCCGACAGCCGCTGCGGGGCCCGCGGTTCCGCGGGCTCCGTGGCGAGCGAACTCGCGCCCGCGGCGGCCGCGGCGGCGGCGAAGGCCAGGGCGGCCAGCGCCGGCCGCCGGGCGCGCGCGGGGAGCACGTTCAGTTCGCCGCCGGCGGGTCGATCGGCTGCGGCACGCGGTTGCGCACCTTCGGGATCGACTGCAGGTACGCGAAGATCGCGCGCAGGTCCTCGTCGCTCGCGTTGCGGTACATCGGCCACGGCATCGGCGGCAGGATCGGCCGGCCCTGGCCCTCGTGGCGGCCGCTGCGGATCGCGGCCACGAACGTCTCGGGCGTCCAGCGACCGAGCCCGGTCTCTGGGTCGGGCGTCAGGTTGGCGGTGAAGCTGACGCCCCACGGGCCCGCGAACGCGGTGTTGGTACCGGCACCCGCCCACTGCCAGGCCCCGCCCAGGGCCGGCGGCGCAGTCACCGCCACGCCCTCCGGGTGGCCGGAGAGCTCGCGGCTCATGTCGGGCTCGGGGCCGTTCGGGCCCATGTGCCACGGCGTGTGGCAGTCGTTGCAGACCATCACCTTGACGAGGTAGCGGCCGCGGGCGACGGGGTCGGCGGCGGTCGCGGACGCCTCGGGCGGAGCGGCGGTGGTGACGTGGGCGGCGATCGCGCTGGCGGCCAGCGCGGCGGTGACGAACGCGGACGTGCGGCGTGAGCTCATGGCGGGTCCTCCTCGAACCTCGCGCTGATGGACGCATTCCGCGCCCTTGCCGCACGCTCAATCGTTCCTAGACATTTCCTAAGCTTTCCCTAACATCGCGCCCATGCCCTCCACGATCCCGGAAGAGCTGTGCCGCTTCTTCGAGCGCGGCCTCTCGATCCACGTGGCGACCCGCGACGGGGAGCTGCGCCCGGACGGGTCCGCCGCCTGGGCGGCCCGCGTCCATCCGGATCGTCAGCGGATCACGGTCTACCTGCACGAGGCGTCCGCTGCCGCGATGCTGCGCAACCTGCAGCGCCACCCCGAGATCGCGGTGCTGTTCGAGCGCCCCAGCGAGCACAGCGGCTGGCAGGTGAAGGGCCGCTTCGCATCCTCGCGGCCGGCGGCGGAGGAGGAGAAGGCCGAGGTACTGCGCCAGGCCGAGGGCTTCCGCGAGGAGCTTCGGGTGATCGGGCTGCCGCGCGCGCTGACCGAGGCGTGGGCGCTGTGGCCGTGCGTCGCGATCGAGTTCGACGCGGAGGCGATCTTCCAGCAGGCCCCGGGGCCGGGCTCGGGGGAGCGCCTCAAGTGATCCCCCTCGAGAGCCTCACCAACAGCTTCCAGGGCCTGATCCCGGCCTGGCTGTGCACCTGCTCGAAGGAGGGTGTGCCGAACGTCGCGATCCTCAGCCACGTCGACTACGTGGACTCGCGCCACGTCGCGTTGTCGTTCCAGTTCTTCAACAAGAGCCGGCGCAACGTCGCGGAGAACCCGCAGGCGCTGGTGCGGATCTGCGATCCCGACACCTTCCGGTTCCACGCCCTGCGGCTGCGCTACGTGCGGACGGAGACGGAAGGGCCGCTGTTCGAGTCGATGCGGCTGCGGATCGAGGCGGTGGCCTCGTACTCGGGACTCAAGGGCATCTTCAGGCTGCTCGGCGCGGACGTGTACGAGGTGCTGTCGGTCGAGGCGGTCGCCCACGAGGTCGGGCGGCTGCCGGGGCTGGCGCGCGAGGCCACCGCCGCGCGGGTGCCGTTCACGATGCGCGCTCTGCAGGAGCTGTCCGAGCGCATCCAGCGGGCCCCCTGTCTCGACGCGCTGCTCGACTCCATCCTCGAGGCGCTGGAGCGGCTGTTCGGCTTCTCGCACGCGATGATCCTGCTCGCCGGTGACCGGCCCGGGCGCCTGGAGACGATCGCGAGCCGCGGCTATGCGCACGGCGGCGTCGGAGCCGAGGTGGAACTCGGCGAGGGGCTGATCGGCCTCGTGGCCGAGGCTCGCAAGCCGATCCGCATCTCCGGGCTGCTGCGACAGTTCGTCTACGCCGAGGCCGTGCGCCGCAGCGCCGAAGAGCGCGGCCTGTGCGGCGAGCGCAGCCGCATTCCGCTCCCGGGGCTCAAGGAGCCCGACAGCCAGCTCGGCATCCCGCTGCTCGCGCGCGGCGAGCTGCTGGGCGTGCTGTGCATCGAGAGCGAGGAGCCGTACCGCTTCCACGAGGAGGACCGGGCCTACCTCGAGGTGCTGGGCGGGTACCTGGCGATCGCCATCCAGAACGCGCTGCTGCGCGAGCGGAGCGAGGAGGCGGAGCCCCCGGAGTCCGGGCCCGAGCCCGCCGCCGCCGTGGTGGCCGCTCCCGCTCCAGCGCGGCTCGCGATCGAGTTCTACCGCGGCGAAGAGGTGATCCTCGCCGACGGCGAGTACCTCGTGCGGGGCGTGCCCGCGAAGATCCTGTGGAAGGTGCTGCAGGAGCACCGCGCGACGGGCGCGGCGGAGTTCACCAACCGCCGCCTGCGCCTCGACAAGGCGCTCGGCCTGCCCGAGTTCAAGGACAACCTCGAGAGCCGCCTGATCCTGCTCCGCCGCCGCCTCGAGGAGCGCTGCCCGGCGATCCGCCTCGTTCCGTCCGGCCGCGGCCGCTTCCGGTTGGAGGTCGCGGCCGAGGTGGAGCTGGTCGAGCGCCCCTAGGCGGCCCGCGGCCCGCTACTGGTCCAGGTCGCCGAGGCCGTCGACCTGGATGATCTGGGTGCGCACGCTGGCCGTCTGCGAGTAGGTGAGCGCGGATCCGTCGCGGGCCACGCCGAGGCTCTCGAGCATCCGCGTCGCGCTCCCTCTCACGACCACCTCGCCAGGGCCGGTGACGCCCCTGTCCGGGTCGAACGCGAAGCGACGCACGGAGATGTCCTCCGCGGTGGGGACGATCGCCCACAGGAAGGTCCTGCCGTCCTCGACCGACCAGCGAAAGCGGTAGGCGGTGGGCGCCGACAGTGGCAGGGCCCTGCCGTCCGCGAGCCGCAGGACCTGGGCGACCGCGTCGGGACGCAGGACCCCTGGCCGGGGCCCCGCCGTCCCGCCCGAGGCGTTGAACGCGACGAAGCGCCCGTCAGGGCTCACCTCGGGAACGAAGGCGTTGCGCGTCCGCGCCACCAGAGTGGCCTCCGTGCCGTCGGGGCGAATCTTCCAGACGCCGATCTTGTCCTCGCCGCTGTCCTGCCGCGTGAAGAGGACCCACTGGCCGTCGCCGGTCATCGTCGGGTTCTGGGCGTTCTCGAAGTCGGTCACCTGGCGCGGCGAGTTGCCGTCGGCGTCGGCCATCCAGATCTGGAAGCGACCCGAGCGGTTCGAGCTGAACAGGAGCCGCCGACCGTCCGGGCTCGACGCCGGGTCCCAGTCCTGCGCCTCGTGGTCGGTCAGGCGCTGCAGCTCGCCGCTCTCGCGCGAGAGGCGCCAGACGTCGAGGTTGCCGCTGCGATTCGAGGAGAACAGCAGCCAGCGGCCGTCCGGCGAATAGGCCGGCTGGCGATCGCTGAACGGGCCTTCGGTCAGCGGCGCGGCGTTGCCCCAGCGGCCCGGGCCCGTGCGCTCCACCTGGTGGAGGCTCTGCTCGAGGGAGCCGAGAGACACGACCAGGGAGCCCTTGCCGGCGACCGCAATGCCGCTGCCGATCGGCAGCAGCGGCAGCAGGCTGCGAAGCTGCTTCGACACGACGTCGAACACGGCGATGCGCCCCGAGGCGCCCAGGTAGCCGCCGCCGTCCGCGAGCAGCAGGGCCAGCCGCCGGGCCGAGACCCAGGACATCCCCTGCACCTTGGTCACCGCGACCCGCGACACCGGCAGCGCGAACTGCTCGAACTGGCCGCTGCCGGGATCGAGCAGCCCGAGGCGGTCGGGGACGCCGGCCTGCCCCTCGGTGATGGCGATCGCGATCCGCTTCCCGTCGGGTGACCAGCGTGGGAAGGCCCCGCCGATGCCGCCCACGAGTGCGCCGCTGTGGAGGCTGCGCTGCTGGCCGCTGCCGATGTCGATGACGGCGACTTCGCGGCGCAGCGGCGCGCCGGCATCGCTCGCCTCGGGCTGCCAGCGCATGTAGACCACCGAGCGCCCGTCCGGCGACCAGTCGCCGTCCCGCGCCTCGCGCGCCACGAGCCGTTCCTCGCGCGTCGCCAGGGCGATGCGGTAGAGGCTGCCCTCCTTCTCGAAGAGGACGCTGGTGCCGTCGGGGGAGAAGATCGGCTTCGAGGACGGGCTCGGGCCGAGGGCGCTCTCCGAGCCGCTCACGAGGTCCTTGATCCAGACCCGCATCTCGCCGTTGCGGATCGAGGTGAACGCCAGCGTCTTGCCGTCGGGCGCCAGCGACGGATCGGACGAGGGCCCCCCGGCGACGAGCGTGCGCAGCGTCGCCTCGCCGACGGGTGGTGGCGCAACAGCAGCGCCGAAGCGACTCATCGCGAGGGCGCCGAGCAGGAGGCCGGCCACCGCGCCGCCGAGCCACGGCCAGAAGCGCCGACCCGGCGCCTTCGCGGTGTCGGCGCCGACGTCGACGGAGCTCCTCGGGCAGGGCCCAGGCGTCGCCGATGTCGCGCAGCCGCCGCTTCGGGTCCTTCTGCAGACACGCCTTCACCAGGCGGCGCGCCTGCGGGGGGAGCTCGGCCCAGTCGGGTTCCCGCGTCAACACGGTCGCGAGGATGTCCGACACGGTGTCGCCGGCGAAGAGCTGGCGGCCCGTCAGCATCTCCCACAGCACGACGCCGAACGCCCAGATGTCGGCGCGCTTGTCGACCGCCTTGCCGCGCGCCTGCTCGGGCGACATGTAGGCCGCGGTGCCGAGGATCAGGCCGGCCTGCGTGCCCGCGGCGGTGGCGAGCGTGGGGGACTGCGAGAGGTCGTGCGACCCCGACGTGTTCATCGGGTCCGGGGACATCGCCTTGGCGAGGCCGAAGTCGAGCACCTTGACCTTGCCGTCCGGCGTGATCTTCACGTTCGCCGGCTTCAGGTCTCGGTGGACGATGCCCTTCTCGTGCGCTTCCGCGAGCGCCTCGGAGATCTGCTTCGCGATCGCGATCGCTTCGTCGGTCGGAAGCGCTCCCCGCTTCAGCCGTTGCGAGAGGTCCTCGCCCTCGACGAGCTCCATCGCCAGCGCGATCACTCCCTCGCTCTCCTCGAGCCCGTGGATGGCGGCGATGTTGGTGTGGTTCAGCGACGCGAGGATCTGCGCCTCGCGCCGGAAGCGGGCGACCCGCTCCGCGTCCTGCGCGAAAGCGGCCGGCAGCACCTTGATCGCCACCTCGCGGCCGAGCTTCGTATCGCGCGCGCGCAGCACCTCGCCCATGCCGCCGGCGCCGATCGCGGCGACGACCTCGTAGGGCCCGAGCCGGGAGCCGGGTATGAGACCCCGGCTCACGCAGCGAAACGCAGTCGTCGGGCGGGCGCGTGATGGCGCGTCGGGCAGGGCAGGGCGGGCATGATCCGGTGGCAGATCATACCCGCCGGCAGCGGCATCCCCGCAGCCAGGCGCACCGTAATGAGCAGGCGGTCTACTGGGGGCTGAGCGTCGCCTCGGTGCGGAAGCCGCTGCCGACGAAGGCGCCGACCAACTGGTCGCCCACGCGCTGGCCCTCGAAGCGGAACTGGGTCCGTGCCAGCGTGATCTCGATCAGCACGTCGCAAGGGCACACGAAGCTCGCTCCGCTGCTGATCTGGCCTGCGATGGTGCCCTGATCGAACTGGTCGGCGTAGCTGCCGGACAGCGTCGGTCCGGCCCCGGAGAACGTGATCACCACGTTGCGGTTGTTGAAGGGCCCGGCCCACGAGCCCGTCATCGGCCGACCCACCTCGACGCTACCGGTCGCGGTCGCCGAACCGCCCGCGTTGCGGCCCGTGAGGGTCACGCTGAAGCGGCCGCCTCCCGCGTAGGTGTGATTGACGTTCTGGCCACTGCCGGTGATGCCGTCGCCGAAGGCCCATTCCCAACTCGTCGCGCTGCCGCTGCCCGCGAACGCGAACGAGGTCAGGCCGGCCAGTCCGCGCCCGCTCGGATTGATGTTCAGGTTGACCGCGGGAGGCGGGCCGCTCGTTCCCCCGCCGACGGGCGAGGTCGTCGACGAACCGCCGCCGCCCGCCAGGGCCACGGCACCGCCCAGGAGCGCGGCGCCGCCACCGATCAGCACGGCCTTGCCCGGACCGCGCTTCGAGTCCGGTGGTCGCGTCGTCGAGCCGCGCTTCGCCCTCTCGCGCGCCCGCTCGAGGTCCGCCGCGGTGACCTCGTGGAAGATGTCGAAGAAGCTGTCCAGGTGCGGCAGGCCCCTGGGCGGAACAGGCGGAACGGGCGGGCGCGGCGGCGGCTTCGGTGGGTCGTCCACACGCGCGTCCGAAGACCTGAGCCGCGCCTCGGCCTCACGCACGCGCTTCTCGACCTCCTCGCGCTCGCGCCGTCGCCGAGCCTCCTCCTCCGGTGAGGGGGGCGCGGGGGGCTGCGCTGCGGGCGGATGGCAGCTCGGGTCCATCGCGATGCCGGCATTCTCCATCTCCACGAGCTCGCGGCGGGCTAGTTCTGCCTCGCGCTCGAACAGGCACTGATTGAGCGCGACCTCCGCCAGCGTCATCTCGGTCCTGCACTCGAGGGCCCGCTGGCGGGCGAAGCGGACCTGGCCTCGGGCCTGGGCCTGCCCCGAACTCTCGATCGCCAGCATCATCGCGTTGCCCTGGAGCTGCACGGCGTCGAGCACGAGGCCGATCGTCGTCGCCGTCGCGGTCTGGGCGGCGCTCGTCGCCATGTCGCCGAGGCCGAACAGCACGCCCGAAACATCGCCCTCCATAGCGGCGGAAGCGGTGCTGACCGCGCCGTGGGCGACCCCGAGCGCGCCGTCGAGCGGGACGCCGAGCGCGTTCCAGGCCGTGGCCGCCGCTTCGCCCTGCAGTCCTTCGCCATGGGCCTGCTCCCACTCGGAGTAGTGGGCGATGTCGTTGAGGTTGTCGACGTAGCAGTCGAACCAGCGTTTCACCTCGGCGAACTCGCCCCTGCAATCGCGCACGTCGGGCAGCGGCTTCGGGATGCAGTGAGGAGGCACCGACTGCGCCGCGACCAGCAGCGGGAAGGTGTCCGTGTAGCCGAGGCGGGCGACGCGCAGGCCGGGCTCGGGTCTCGTGCTCGACGTCGTGGCCGGCTGGGCGCGCCGGCGCTGCGCCTCGTGGCGGAGGTTGGTGACCACCTCCCGGACCAGGCCCCGCAGCTTGTCGGCGTAGGCGGGAACCCGGGTCGGCTGGTGATGGAGGAACGACGTCGCCACCAGTGCGTACGCCGCGTCCGTCCACGGACGCGACTCCGCGCGGCAGGCCGCAAGCCCCGATTCGCCGTCGCGCCAGAGGCCCTGCATAGCCTCGCGGCTGCGCGCCGGCCAGGCGGGCTGCCGCCAGTCGATGGCCGCCGTGGCCTGGCCGAAAGCCTCCCACGCCGTGGCCCGCCGCTCGCACGCCGCCGGGTCCGCCGCCGCCAGGCTTGGCGCCGCCAGCGCCAGCAGCCACACGCCGCGGCGCCCGACTCGAGATGCCCGCGGTCGGCTGGTGTGACATTCCACACGAGGCGGCCAGGAACAGGTGTCGCCAAGCATCGGCGCCTCCTCACGTCCGTTGGTTGGGGGGAACGCCCGATCCTACGCCGGGCCGGGTCGGGGGGGAACCCCGAAAATGGAGTTGTTGCTGCTAGGCTTCCCGAACTCCCATGACTCCGTGGCTGTTGTTCAGCCTCGCGCTCGGCGCCGGAGAAGCCACGCTGTCGCTGTCGCTGCCCGAGGCGATCGCGATCGCGCAGCAGGGCAACCTCTCCGTGCTCGCGGCCTGCGATGCGCTGTCGGGCGCCGAGTTCCTGGAGGCCAGCGCCCGCGGCGCCTTCCTGCCGCAGGTCACGCCCCGCTACTCACGGAACGAGAACGAGACCACGATGACGCTCGACGTCAGCCAGCGCCTGCCGTGGACCGGGGCGACCCTGCAAGTGGGCGCATCGCAGTTCGGGCGGCACGGCGACGCGGAGCGGCTGGCCGACGCCTCGAGTCTCACGTTGAGCGTGACCCAGCCACTGCTGCGGGGCGCGGGGCCGACCGCCGCCCGCTTCGACCTCGACAACGCGCGCCGAGCACGCGAGGCCCGCCAACGCTCGCTGGTGCTGACCCGCCAGGCGGTCGCGGTCGAGGTGGTCGGGGCCTACTACGCGGTCGTCAAGCAGCGGCTCACCGAGGAGGTCGCGCAGCAGAGCCTGCGCCGCAGCCAGGAGCTGGCGCGGGCGTCCGCGGCGCGCATGGAAGTGGGGCTGGCGAGCCGCCTCGACGTGCTGCGCGCGGAGCTGCAGGCGGCCCAGGCCGAAAGCGCGCTGGTGGCGGCCGAAGCGGCGCAAGCCGCCGCTCTCGAGCGCTTCCGCATGGCGCTCGGCCTCGACCCGGGTGCGCAGGTCGAGCCGGCGGCGACCGCGCTGCCCGAGGCCACGGCTCCCCCCGCGGAGCCGCTCGCAGAGCTGCTCTCGATCGCCCGCGAGCGGCGGCTCGACCTGCGCGAGGCCCGGGACGCCGTGCGCGACGCCGAGCGAAGCCTGCGAGTCGCCCGCCTCGACCTGCTGCCGCAACTCGACCTCACGGTGCGGGCCAGCCGCCTCGGAGCGGGCGAGGGCTTCGAGGCGAGCTTCCGCCACCTCGACTCCCGGGCGGAGATCCTGCTCGCCGCCTCCTACCCGCTGCAGCGCCGCGCCGCCCAGGCCTCGGCATCGCTTGCCGGCCTCGGCGTCGACGGCGCGGAACGCGCGGTGCTCGAGGCCGAGCGCCGCGTCGAGGCCGAAGTCCGCGAGCGCGTGCGGGCACTCGAGACGCTCGCCCGCAACATCGAGCTGCAGCGCCGCTCGGTCGACGTCGCGCAGCAGCAGCAGCGGCTGGCCTCGCTGCGTTACGAACGGGGCCTCGCCTCCAACTTCGACGTGGTCGAAGCCGAAGCCAGCCTGGTGGCCGCGCGCACCGCGCTGGTCTCGCTGCGCTCGGACCATCAGGTGGCTCTCGTCCTATTGCGGCGCGCGACCGGCGAGCTCGACCCGGGCGAAGCGCCGTGAGCGCCGAGCCGTGGTCGGTGCCGCAGCCGGTCCCGCCCCCGTCGGGCCCACCGCCCTGGCTGCGTGCGTTGCAGCGCCGTCCGCGCCGGGCCGCGGGCCTGGCGGTTCTCGCCGCCCTGGGCGGCTGGTGGGCCAGCCGGCCCGCGAATACCTCGGACGTCCCGGTCGGCGCCGTGCGCCGCGGGCGCTTCGAGGTCACCGTGGTCGAGGCCGGCACCCTCCAGGCGCTGCGCTCGCACACCTACGGGTCCTCCATCCAGAGCAACCAGGCCAAGATCCTGGCCCTGGTACCCGAGGGCAAGGCCGTCGAGCGCGGCGAGCTGCTGGTCCTGTTCGACGCCACGCCGTTCGAGGAGGAGATCCGCAAGGCCGAGGCGGCGCTGGGACAGGCGCGCGCGGAAGCCGAACAGGCTCGCCAGGACCTGCGGATCCAGGGAGTCGTCAACCGCGAAGAAGTGGCCCAGGCGAAACTCAAGAGCGATCGTGCGGCGCTGGAGCTGCTCGACGCGCGCGAGGGCAAAGGCTCGCTCACCGAGGAGGAGGCCGAGGCGGAAGTGGCGGCCGCGCAGCGTCGTGTGGCCGCCGCCGCCACGGCCCTCGAGGACCTGCGGCCGCTGCTCGCCGAGGGCTTCATCACCCGCCAGGAGCTGGAGCGCGCCGAGCAGGCGTCGGCCGAGGCCCGCGAGCAGCTCGAGATCGCCCGCAGGCGGCGGGACGCGCTGCTGCGCTTCGCGCGCCCGCTCGAGCTGTCGCAGGCCGAAGCGGGCGCCCGCGCGACCCGCGAGAGCGAGCGGCAGTTGGCCGCCGCCGCCGGATATCGCCTGCAGCAACGTGAGGCCGCCATCGCCGGGGCCGCCAGTCGAATCGCCGAAGCGGAGAGCCGGCTGGCCACGGCGCGCGCCCAGCTCGGCCGTACCGAAGTCCGCGCCGAGGTGCCGGGCATCGTCGTCTACCGGACGGTGTTCTTCGGTTCGGAACAGCGCAAGCCGCAGGTCGGCGATCAGGTCTGGGCGAACCAGCCGCTGCTGACGCTCCCCGACCTGTCGCGGATGACGGTCGAGGTGCGGGTCCGCGAGACCGACGTGCACAAGGTAGCCAAGGGGCAGCGCGCCGACGTTCGGGTGGACGCCTATCCCGGCCTGCGGGTGCCGGCCCGGGTCGCCCTGGTCGGCACGCTGGCTCTCGACGATCCCGAGCGACGCGGCGCGAAGTCGTTCCCGGTCACGCTCGAGCTGGAGCGCGCCGACCCACGGATGCGGCCGGGGATGAGCGCGCGCGTCGAGATCGTGTCCGAGGTGCGGGAGGACGCGGTCTCGGTGCCGATCGAAGCGGTGTCCGAGCGCGGGGGGCGGCTGGTGGTCCACGTCCAAGGCGTGACCGGCTTCATGGAACGCGAGGTGGTGACGGGCCCGACCAATGCCGACTTCGTCGTCGTCCTGCAGGGACTCGAAGGCGGCGAAAGGGTGGCGCTGCGTCCGCCACCGGACGAGGTCCCGGCGTCGCGGCCCTGAGCCTGTGCTGCCGCGCGATCAGCTCGCCCTCGGCCTCGACAGCCTGCGCGCCCACAGGCTTCGCTCCTCGCTGTCGATCCTCGGTGTCGTCTTCGGCGTGGCGGCCGTCGTGGCGATGGCCTCGATCGGCGAAGGCGCGCGCCGCGAGACGCTGGCCCAGATCGAGGCGCTCGGCCTCGACACCTTCGCGCTGCGGCCGAAGGCCGGCGCGGGCGCCCTGCCCGCTCGCCTCGGGGACTCGCTCTCGACGGTCGTGCCCGGAGTGGTGGCCGTGGCGCCGATCGCCGAGCTCGCGCTGACGGCCGAAGCGGGCGAACGCCGCTTCGATGCGACGGCGCTCGGGACCACGCCCGAGTACGCCGAGACGACGCGGCTCGCACTCGCGCGCGGCCGGTTCCTGGCCGATCTCGACGGGCCCGCCCGGGCTCGCGTCGCGGTGCTCGGCGCGGTCGCCGCGTGGCGGCTGTTCCCGCTCGCCGAGCCGCTCGGCCAGCGCTTCCGCATGGGACCCGAGTGGTACACCGTCGTCGGCGTGCTGCACGAGCGCGCTTCGCCGCGCTCGCGCGGCCTGTCGCTGCGCGTCCGCGATCTCAACACCAGCGTGCTGGTGCCGCTCCCCGCCCTGCGCGCGGATTCCGCGGCCGACGAGATCGTCGTACGCCTGGCCGACGGCGAGCGCGTGGTCTCCGCTTCCGAGGTCGCGCGGGCGCTGGTCCTGCGTCACGTCCGCGCCGAGCCGGAGGTCACGGTGCCGCGCGAGATCCTGCGCCAGCGGCTGCGGGCCCAGCGGGTGTTCGACGTCGTGACCGGGGCGATCGCGGCGATCGGCCTGCTGGTCGGCGGCATCGGGATAATGAACGTGATGCTGGCGGCGGTCGCCGAGCGGACTCGCGAGGTGGGCGTGCGTCGCGTCTCCGGGGCGACTCGCCGCGACGTGGCCGCCCAGTTCCTGCTCGAGTCCTCGCTGCTGACCGCCGTGGGCGCAGCGCTCGGCACCGGCCTCGGCATCCTGGCTGCGCACGCCATCCAGCGCCTGGCCGGCTGGCCCACGGCGTTGTCCGCGGCGACGCTGGGTCTGGCGCTGTTGATGGCGCTGGCGACCGGGCTCGGTTTCGGTCTCTACCCGGCCTTGCGAGCCGCGCGACTGGAGCCCGCGGAGGCCCTGCGCGCCGAATGACGGTCGCCCGCGAGGCGCGTTACTCCGGGCGGCCGCGGGGCAGCGTGGCGCGGACGGTGGTGCCGCGGCCGGGGCTGCTGTGGGCGACGATGCGACCTCCGTGGGCCTCGACGGCGCGGCGGCAGAAGGCGAGGCCGAGTCCGCTGCCGGCCTCGGTGCCGGAACGGGCGAACTCCTCGAAGACGCGGTCCTCGATGTCGGGCGGCAGGCCCGGGCCGTCGTCGGAGACGCACAGCGTCACGGCGGTCGCGTCGGCTTCGGCCGTCACCCGGATCGCCCCGCCCTCGTGGGTGAACTTCACGGCATTGCCGATCAGGTTCTGCAGCACGCGGGCGAGCAGCCGCGCGTCCGCGTCGATCGTCGGCAGGTCGGGCGGGAGCGCGGCCTCGAGCCGCTGGGCCTTGTCGCGCGCGAGCGGGGCCTGGATCACCAGCGCATCGTTGACCAGGTCCTCGAGGCGCAACGGGGACCGCGCGAGCGGAAACTTCCCGGTCCGCAGCGCGTGCACCTCGAGGATCGCCGAGATGAGCTCGAGCAGCCGCGTGATCGAGCGCTGCGCGGCCGGCACGAACGCCTCGCGCGGCATCAGCTCGAAGGCCCCGCGGATCACGGTCAGCGGGTTGCGCAGGTCGTGGACCAGCATGCCGATCAGGTCCTGGCGCAGCCGCTCGACGGCCTTGCGCTCCGACACGTCGAGCTTGACCGCGATGAAGTGGGTCACCTCGCCGCCGGCGTCTGTCACCGGTGCGATCGTCTGTTCTTCGCTGTAGAGGCTGCCGTCGCGCCGGCGGTTCACGAGCTCGCCGTGCCAGACACGGCCTGAGAGCACCGTCCGCCACATCTCCGCGTAGAAGGCGTCGTGGTGCGCTCCCGAGCGCAGGATCGACGTCTTCTGCCCGCGCGCTTCTTCGAGCGGCCAGCCCGTGAGGCGGGTGAAGGCGGGGTTCGCCCAGCGCACGCGGCCCTCGCGGTCGGTGATCACGATCCCGTTGGCCGCAGCCTCGAGTGCCGCTCCCCGCAGCCGCAGCTCCTCCTCGGCGGCGAGCTGGGTCGTGATCTCGCGCAGCACGACCACCCGGCCCAGCACCTCGTCCTGGTCGGCGTGCAGCGGGGTGACCCGCACGTCGAAGGCGTGCGGGCCCGCCGGTGTCTCCATCCGCGCGATCGCGCCGAAGCTGTCGGACACCGGCCGCTCGCACGCGATCTCGGCCCAGGCCGGCAGCAGCTCGGGGAGCGGGCGGCCCACGGCGGCACCGATCGGGCACGGCAGCAGCGCGGTACCTGCGGCGTTGGCGTCGAGCAGGCGGTCGCGCGCGTCGAGCACCAGCACGCCGTCGCGCAGGCTGGCGAACACGACGTCGCGTGCCACCGGCACCAGGTCGAGGAGGCGCGCCTCCAATACCCCCCCCGCGAGCGCCACGGTGCTGGCGACCAGCGCGAAGGGGTTGGGGTCGATGCCCGCGAAGAGCGACGTCGTCAGGTACAACGCGTGGACCGCGGCCGGGATCGCGGTCGCCACCGCCAGCACCACGAGCTGGCGCCGGACCATGCCGGCCGTGCGGCGGATCGCGCGCCCGAGCAGCACGAGGGTCAGGGCGATCGACGCCTGAACGTAGACGTTGTGCACGGTGTACCACGCTCCCCGCGTGATCGAGGTCAGCGCGAACGAGCCGCTGGTGTCGACGGCGAGCTGCTCCCAGACGAGGCCGTGCCCCTCGTTCGTCCACGCCAGGAGCGACGTGGTCGCCGGGATCGCGAACAGCAGCGCGAGCCCCAGCGCGCCGGCGAAACGGCGCAGCCCGGTGTGGACCAGGACCAGGGCCAGGACGCAGCCGGGGACGAACGGCAGGCCGAGGTACTGCACGCGCAGCCAGTGCTTCACCCCGGCGAGGTCGGGGGCGCCCAGCTCCATCGCGTAGCCGACGACGTAGACGGCCACGGCGACCGCGAGACAGCCGACCGCGACCGCCCCCGGTACCCGGCGGCGGCGCACGCACAGGGCCGCGATGACGGCCATCAGCAGCGCGCCCACGAAGAGCGGAGCGGCGAGCGGCGTGAAGCGCCAGGCCATCTTCGGAGATTACCGCGGCCCTCCGCCTCTGGCGTGGGGGCCCTCCGGGGTCCCGCTCAGCGCGCGCCGCCCCTCGGTTTCAGCGAGGGCCAGCCGAGGAACACGGCGAGGTCCTGCGAGCGCCCGGGCACGAAGCGCCGCTTGACGAGGGCGAAGCGGCCGTCGGGCGAGACGTCGTAGTTGCAGACCGGCATCAGACGCAGATCGTAGGTGCCCTTGAACAGCAGTCGCGGCGCGCTCGCCTGGAACACCGCGCTGCGGTCGACGCTCACGGCGTAGAGCGCCTCGTCGAGCGCGAAGTACATCTCGCGGCCGTCGCGCGACCAGCTCGCACAGTTGCCGCCGCCGCTCGAGATCTGCCACTTGCCGCCGCCCATCGGGTAGGTCTCGACGAAGACCTCGTCCTGCCCCGTCTCGCTCGACGTGTAGGCCACGTACTTGCCGTCGGGCGAGAAGGCCGGCGCGTACTCGCTCACTGCCGGCTCTGCGCGCAGCGTCTCGACCTTGCCGGTGCCGACCTCGACGATCCGCGTGTCGAACGCTCCTCCCGTGTCGGTGACCGCGATGCGGCCGTCGGGCAGGAACGAAGCGGGAAGGTACTGATTGCTCGGGTGGTCGGCGATGCGGTTCTCCTCGCCGCTGCCGTCCGCAGCCTTCCAGACGAGGCCCGTGACGCCCTTGCCGCGCCGCCCGTTGAGGTAGGCGATGCGGCGGCCGTCGGGGAACCACAGCGGCGCGCCGTGGCCCTGTCCGAACGTCAGTCGCTGCACGCGCTGGCTCGCGAGTTCCATCACGAAGATGTCGTCGTCGGAGGCCGCGGCCGAGCCCTGCGCGAAGGCGAGCCGGCGTCCGTCGGGGGAGAATCGCGGGTTGTTGAAGGGAGCGGGCGGCGCCGCCAGATCGGTCTCGCGCCCCTCGCGATCGACCAGGACCAGCCAGCGTTCGCCGGGAATCGAGGCCTCGGGCGCGAAGGCGAGCGTGCCCGTGTCGCTCACCGCGAAGTAGCCTGCGCCGCTGCTGGCCTCGCCGCCCGCGTCCTCGTGGAGCACGAACGGCTCGCCCTCCGTCTCCAGCGTGTCGGGGTCGAAGGCGACCGCGAGCAGGGCGCGCCGGCGCTGGAAGACCAGATGCCCTGTCGCGGAGTAGCGCGCCATGCGCGCCCCCTGGAGGACGGTCTTGCGCTTTCCGCTCTCGAGGTCGACGGCGTCGATGTCGCCGTCGTCGTAGTCGCCGGGCCGCGACGCCACCCCGATCGTCATCAACACCGTCCGCCCGCCGGGAAGCGGCGCCGGCCAGCGATGGCTGCGCTCCTCCTTGCTCCCGTCGGGCGTCGTCACCTGCTTCGCGCCACCTCCGGTGCCGGCGACCCGCCACAGCCCCGTCGCGTACGCGGGCGCATAGACGAGCGTGCCGTCGGGCATCCAGGCGAGGCCGCGTGGCCCGCGGCCCTCGGCCAGCGAGAGCGGGCTGCCGCCCTCGATCGGTACCTTGCGCAACTGCCCGCCCGCGAAAAAAGCGAGCCAGCGGCCATCGGGCGACAGCGCCGGGTGCTCGGCGCCTTCCGTGCCCGCGATGCGGCGCACGTCGAGCCGGTCGACCGATCGAGCGAAGGCGCTGACGCCGCCTTCGCCCTCGGCCACGAAGACGAGCGTGCGGCCGTCGGCGGAGAGATCGAGCAGCGGCGACTGCGAGCGTGCGAGGAAGCGCCCCTCGGGCACCGCCACGCCGAAGGCGGTCAGTCCCGCGGACGGTGGCGCGGCGGGCCGCCGGAGGAGGAGCCAGGTCGCCGCCGCCGACGCCACGGCCGCAGCGGCGACGAGCGCGAGCGCCGCCGGCCACCGACGCGGCCCACGGGCGGCAGGGGCCAGCCCGATGCCACTGCTCGACAGCGTCCCTTCGCTCCCGCGCCGTGCCAGCTCGATGCGCACCTCGCCGACGTCGCGCAGCCGCAGCTTCGCGTCGCGTTCGAGGCAGCGGCGGAGCAGACGCTCGACGACAGGCGGCGCGTTCGCCGGCAGCGCAGTCCAGTCGATCTCGCGGGTGAGCACGGCGGCCAGCGTGTCGCTCAGCGTCTCGCCCGCGAAGAGCCGCTGGCCGGAGAGCATCTCGAAGAGCACGACGCCGAAGGCCCAGATGTCGGCGCGGCGGTCGACCGCCTTGCCGCGGGCCTGCTCGGGCGACATGTAGGCCGCGGTGCCGAGGATGACCCCGGCCTGCGTGCCCGCCGCGGTCGCGAGCGTCGGCGACTGCGAGAGGTCGTGCGCGCCCGAACTCGCCATCGGGTCGGCCGCGAACGCCTTGGCGAGGCCGAAGTCGAGGACCTTGACCTTGCCGTCCGCCGTCACCTTCACGTTGGCGGGCTTGAGGTCGCGGTGGACGATGCCCTTCTCGTGGGCTTCTTCGAGCGCTTCCGCGATCTGCTTCGCGATCTCGAGCGCCTCGTCGACGGGGATCGCGCCGCGCTTGAGGCGCTGCGACAGGTCCTCGCCCTCGACGAGCTCCATCGCCAGCGCGAGCGTCGCGCCTTCTTCTTCGAGCCCGAAGATGGAGGCGATGTTCGGGTGATGCAGGGCGGCCAGGATCTGCGCCTCGCGACGGAAGCGGGCGACGCGCTCCGAGTCCTGCGCGAACGCGGCAGGCAGCACCTTGATCGCGACCT
Source organism: Acidobacteriota bacterium (assembly GCA_011526565.1). GTDB lineage: Bacteria > Acidobacteriota > Vicinamibacteria > Fen-336 > Fen-336 > WYBL01. The sequence continues at coordinate 61,452 of WYBL01000071.1, forward strand.
CGCGGCCGAGCTTCGTGTCGCGCGCGCGCAGCACCTCGCCCATGCCGCCGGCGCCGATCGCCGCGACGATCTCGTATGGCCCGAGGCGGACCCCGGGCTCGAGGGCGGGGCTCACGCGGCCGGACGCGGGCGTCGATCGCGCGCGCGGTGGCGCGCCGGGCAGGGCTCGGTTGGCATGGTCAGCCCGCGGATCATACGTCCACCGATGCGCGCTCGCGTGCGAGGGCACGGCTGCCGCCGGCCCTGTGCTCGTCCCGGGCGGCCCGGTCCGGCACGACGACTTCCGCGTGGATGTCCGGCGGGCACAGCGCGCGCAGGCGGCCGGCGCGCAGCACTTCCGCGCCCGCCAGCGACACGGGCACCCGGAGCTGGAGCAGGGCGCGCGGCGGCAGCGTGGCGAGGACGGCGCGCAGCTCTGCTTCGAGCGGAGCGCGGCCGGTCAGCTCGTGCACGCGCATGGGGCGGGCGGGCAGCCGGCGGAACGTGCCGCCGAGCAGGCGGCCCCCGGCGCCGCCCGCGCCGATGGTCGCGGTCACGAAGCCCTTGGGCTCGTCGCGCTCGGCGAACGACGTGCGCTCCACCGAGCCCGCGTACACGACGGGGGCTGGCAGCGGCCGCCCGCTCAGGTCGCGGCGCAGCACCTGGTGACGGTGGATGTGGCCGCTGAGCCCGACCGCGACGTCCGCGGGCAGGTCGCGGCCGCGCACGACGTCGTCGGCGTCGCGGGAGGTGTGGCCGGGCGGCGGGCCGCAGGTGGCGCCTTCGACGCACTGGTGGAAGCACAGGACCCGGGCGTCGGCTTCCACGCTGCGGTGGCCGGTCGCGGCGAGCAACGCCGGGAACGCGCGGCGCACGCCGCGGGCGTACGAGAACCCGGCGAACGCCACGCGCAGGCCGTGGCGATCGACGACGACGGTTCGCGGTCGATCGAAGACGTGCAGGTTCGGGTGGCTCGCCAGCAGCGGGTACGGGACCGCCGAGCGCTCGTGGTTGCCGGCGACGAGCAGCACGGGAACGCCCGCCTCCGCCACCGCGAGCAGCGGTTGCAGCGCGCGGGCCACCAGAGAAGCCGGGACCCGGCTGCGGTAGAGCAGGTCGCCGCCGTGCACGACGACGTCGGCCTCGCCGCGCAGCGCGGGGGCGAGCGCGCGGGAGAAGTTGGCGAAGAAGTCCGGCCCGCGCCGGACGCGGTCGACCCGTGGCCGCTCCGGCAGGTCGAAGCCGAGATGGGTGTCGGACACGAACAGCACGCGCACGGCGCGTCCTTCGGCCGTCAGATCCAACGCAGGACGTCCTGCAGGCGCTGCCGCGAGAGCTGCACGTGCGGCCCCAGCCGCAGCTCGAGACGAGCGGCCCGCGGCGCCAGACCGCGCAGCTCGGTGAGCAGCACGCGCAGGCGGTCGAAGGTCGCGACGTCGAAGGCACGCTGGCGCTCGCGGCGCCCGCGGGCGTGGCCGCGTGGCGTCGGCAGCGGCGCGTCGGCTGCGGCCCACCCTCGATCGACGATCCGCCCGCGCTCGATCCGCAGCAGCCGGCTCGCGGTCGCGCCGGGCTCGGACCAGCACAGCGAGCACTCGGCGATCCGCAGCAGCCAGCGGGCGCGGCGCACGGCGTGGGTCGCACGCGCGACGGTCGCCTCGAGGGCTCGCGCGACGCGGGCCGCGTCCCACTCCGGCCTGCTGCGCTCGCGCGGCTCCGCGTTCTCCTCCTCCGCGCGGTCGTGTCCGAGCGCCTTCCACAGCGCGCGGCCCAGGCGCTCGACGTCGCGTGCCCGGTCGAGCCGGCCGCGCTCGCGGACGAAACGGGCGAGCCCCATGTCGAAGCTCGCGGGGTCCGGCGCCCAGCGCGCCTCGACGCCGACGGCCTGCGCGCGCATCGGGCAGGTGACCCGGCCTCGCGCGCAGATCGCCTCGCGCAGCGCGTGCAGGGCCACGAACGGCGCCGGGGACGCGAGCGGCCCCACCGGGTGCTCCGCGTCCGGCTCCGGCCGCAGGTCGTCGAGCCCGGCGTCGGCGAAGCAGAGCGCCCGTCCGGCCTCGGCGAGGGCGACGTTGTAGGGAGGCGCCAGCCGCTTGATCTCGTCGGCCTCGAGCAGCGCGGCCTCGAGTGCCGTCTCGGTGGGCGTGCAGTCGACGTCGCGGACCTGGGTGAGCATCTCGAGCGAACGCTCGTGTGCCGGTCGCGCGTGGAAGTGGCTCCGCACCCGGGCCCGCAGCGAGGTGGCCTTGCCGACGTAGAGGACGGCTCCGCCCGCGCGCAGGAAGCGGTACACGCCCGGGCCCGCGGGCAGCGCGCGCCGCGCCTCGCGCCCGAGCGCGAACGAACGCGGCACGCGCCGGGCGGGTCGCTCGAGCCACTCGCGCAGCGCGGCGGCGTCGGCGAGGGCCTCGCGCTCGGCCAGCAGCCGCGCGAGGTGCCGCCACACGAACGCCGTGGCCTCGACGTGTCCGGCGCAGCGGCGCAGCGGCGGCACCGCCGCGCCGAAGTAGCCGGCGAGGGCGCGCAGCGTCGCCCGCGGCAGCTCGGGCAGCAGGCGCCGGGCGATCGCGTGCGTGCAGATCAACTCGAACGGAAAGTCGCCGGAGCCGTGCTGCCGATGCAGCGCGCGGAGGAACGGCTCCTCGAAGCGCGCGTAGTGGACGACGACGGGGAGCGGGCTCGCGCCGCGGGCTTCGGCAGCGAGCCGGGCCCAGACCGTGGAGGAGTCGCTGCCGCGGACCCACTCGGCGCGCGAGAAGCCGGTCAGCCGCGCCACCTGCCGGGGCAGCGCGACGTCCGGCGGCGGCGCGACGACCTGCGCGGTCACCACGGCCGGAGCGTCCTCGCGCGGTGTCCACGCCCAGCCGACCTCGAGCAGCGCGCCGCCCCGCGAGGCAGCGGCGGTCGCCTGCACGTCGAGCGCGAGCACCGGCCCGTTCACCAGCGACGTCGATCCCATCGGCGCTACCGGCGCGGAGTGTCGGCTCCGTCGCCGCCGCCACGGGTCCGCCCGGGCAACGATCGGGCGTGGAGCGAGTGTGCGAGCCCGGGTCTCGCCCGGTCACGGGGTTCGGGACACGCTCGAACGCCAGTCCAGGATGACGGTCGCCGGGCTCGGCACGACGTCGCTCGCCGCCACGATCGCGACGAAGCGGCGACCGTCCGGCGTCGCGGAGTAGGGCCGGTAGGTCGCCGCCTGGGGAGGCGCGCCGGGGATCGCGAACAGGCGCCGCGGCGGCCCGACGACGGGGGCCTCGCCGTCGCCCCGGAAGTCGGCGGCCATCAGCGCGCCCGCGTCGAAGAAGTAGAGCTCGGCACCGTCCTGCCGCCACTGCGGCCACTGGCCGCCGCTGGTCGAGACGCGAACGGGCCCGCCGACGCGCTTCAGGCCGTCGAGGCGCTGGACGTAGATCTCGTCGCCGCCGGTCGCTCGCGCCGTGAAGGCGAGGTGGCGGCCATCGGGCGAGAACTGGCCCTCGCCGCCGCCGACGTCCTCCTCCGTCAGTTGCACGGGCTCGCCATCTCCGTCCGCGGGGACGGCCAGCAGGTGCGACCGGCCGCTGAACTCGCCGGAGTTGTAGAGGATGAATCGGCCATCCGGCGTCCAGTCGACCGTGCCTCCCGCCTTGCCCCAGGGGCGCACCAGCCGGGCCGGTGACGAGGCGTCCGCAGGCCGCCGCATCACGTTCAACGAGCCCCTCCCGTGGCCCTCCCAGGCGATGTCGCGTTCGTCGTGGGAGATCGCGAACAGGTGGTCGATGTCGGGGTCGCTCGTGAGCCGGCTCGGGGCGCCTCCGGCGAGAGGCTGGAGCCACACGTCCACGTTGCCGTCCGCCGGGTCGCGCCGCGAGAAGCCCAGCCAGCGCCCGCGGCGCGAGACCTGGACCTCCTCGTACTCGCCGTCGCCGCCCACGATCCCGCCCGGCTTGCCCGTGCGGTCGAACCAGGCGAGGCGCAGCAGGCGTCGCGCGCCGACGATGTAGGAGAGGCCGCCGCCGCCGCTGCCCGCGAAGTCGGTGTCGGCGACGTTCTGGGCGACGGGGAAGCTCTCGCCCTCGAGTGCCAGCGTCTTCGCGTCGAAGCGCTGGGCGAGCAGGCCGGTTCCCTCCTGGCGCACGATCAGGTCCGGGCCCACGAACGCCGCGCCCGACTGGGCGCCGGGGTAGAGCAGGCGTCGCTCCGAGCCGTCGACGCGGGCGACGTAGATGCCGGTCCTGCCGCCGAACTGGGACACCAGGACGAGCTGCCCGTCGGGCGACACGTGCAGGTCGTGGCTCAGCACCTTGCGCAGCTCCTCGTCGTCCGAGAAGCCCTCGACTCGGCGCAACGACCCGCCGCTCGCGGCGACCCTCGCCAGGCCCTGGCCAGTCACGCCGAGCAGCAGGTCGCCGTCCTTCAGCCAGACGGCCGCCTGGGGTTCTTCGGCGACGATCAGGGAGACCGCGCCGCCGGTGGCTGCAACCCTCCGGAGCTGGCCCGCGGCCACGAAGGCGATCTGGCTGCCGTCGGGAGACCAGACGGGCCCGGGTGGTGCCGCGGCGCCCTCCGTGCCTTCGATGGCGCGTGGTGAAGACGTGCCGAGGTCGCGGGTCCACAGCCGCGTTCGCCCGGTCGCGTCGCGCGCCACCCAGGCGAGACTCCGGCCGTCGGGCGAGAGCTGCGGCGCGCCGACGAAGCTGGTGCCTTCGGCGGGCGGTTCGAGGAAGGCCACGGGGAGCCGCGCGGGCGCCCGGGTTCCCGCCGTGGTCGCGACCCAGGTCCCCAGCGCCGCGGCGAGGGCGGCCACGACGGCCCAGGCCCCGGCGGATCGCGAGGACGGCCGCACGCCGGCAGAGGTTGCCGCCGGGGCCTCGTCCAGCAGCAGCCAGGCGTCGCCCGCGTGGCGCAGCCGCTTCCGCGGGTCCTTCTCGAGGCAGCGCGCCACCATGCGCCGCCAGCCAGGTGGAACGGCCGCGAGCTCGGGCTCCTGCGTCAGCACGGCGGCCAGCACGTCGCTGACCGTCTCGCCCGCGAAGAGACGCTGACCCGTCAGCATCTCGTACACGACGACGCCGAAACTCCAGATGTCCGCCCGCCGGTCGACGGGCTTGCCCCGCGCCTGCTCGGGGGACATGTACGCCGCGGTGCCGAGGATCACGCCCGCCTGGGTTCCCGCGGCCGTCGCCAGCGTCGGGGACTGCGACAGGTCCTGGACGCCCGACCCGCTCGCGGCGTCGACTCCCGTGAAGGCCCTGGCGAGGCCGAAGTCGAGCACCTTCACCCTGCCGTCCGCCGTCACCTTCACGTTGGCGGGCTTGAGGTCGCGGTGGACGATGCCCTTCTCGTGCGCCTCTTCGAGCGCCTCCGCGATCTGCCTTGCGATCTCCGCCACCTCGTCGGCCGGAATCGGACCTCGCTTCAGCCGCTCCGCGAGGTCTTCGCCGTCGACGAGTTCCATGACGAGGGCGATCCGGCCCTCGGACTCCTCGAGGCCGTGCAGTGCCGCGACGCTCGGGTGATTGAGCGAGGCGAGGATCTGGGCCTCGCGCCGGAAACGGGCCACGCGATCGGCGTCCTGGGCGAACGCGGCAGGCAGCACCTTGAGCGCGACCTCGCGTCCGAGCCGGGTGTCGCGCGCGCGCAGCACCTCGCCCATGCCACCGGCGCCGATCGGGGCGACGACCTCGTAGGGCCCGATACGATCCCCTTGCGCCAGGCTCATCGCGTGCTTCCCGCGGCCGCCTTCAGGCGCTGTCGGATCTCGTCGGCCCAGCCCAGCACGAGCACCAGCGGGGGCTCCTCCGTCGCCTTCTGGACGCCGACGACGAAGCGCCGGCCGTCGGGCGCGACGTCGTACTTGCGATTGGCCGACTCGTCCACCCGCTTCTTGAAGAGCAGCGTCGGGGCGCCGGCCGAGAAGCTCGATCCGAGCGCGGTCGCCACCACGTGGAGCCGGCCGCCCGGAGCCATGAAGTAGAGCTCGCGACCGTCCGCGCGCCAGTGGGGGTCGTTGGCCCCGGTCGTCGAGACCTTCCACGGCGAGCCGGTCCCGTCGAAGCGGCGGACGTAGACTTCTTCCCGCCCGGTCTCGTCGCTGACGTACGCCAGCCAGTCTCCGTCCGGGGAGATGGCGGCGCTGTGCTCGTTCGCGGCTGTGGCCAGCACCGGTTGCGGCTCCGAGCCTGGTGCGCGGTCGACCCGCCAGATGTCGGCGCGAGTGCCGGCTCCGAACACGGTGACGAGCAGCGCGCGATCCCCCGGCAGCCAGGAGTCCACCTGGACGACGTTCGGGATCTTCAGCCACAGGTGGAGGGTCTCGGGACGGTCGGCCTCCACGAGGTAGAGGGTCTTCGGCGCCTGGTTCATCAGGACCAGCTCGCGGCCGCTCCGCGTCCACAGGGCCTCCACGATGTCGCTCCCCTGGGTGAGCCGCGTCTCCGTCTTCCGCCCGGGGTCGATGATCCAGGCTTCCCCCAGGCTGCCGGGGCGGTAGACGGCGACCGCGACGCGTTCACCCCGGGGATCGAGGCGCGGTCCGAAGATCCAGAAGCCCCTGTCGTAGACGACGGACTCTTCGACGCCATCGCGATCGAACGAGGCGATGCGGACGGTGGACGTGGAGCCCGTGCTGTAGACGGCATGGCCGGCGGCCGCTGCCAGCCCGCGATGACCGGAAGTGCCCAGGTTCGAGGGCATCTCGATGTCGAGCGCCACGGGCTGTCCCCGCAGTTCGACGGCGCCCGGGTCGAAGTGCTGCGCGAGCAGTGCCTTGCCACGCACGAAGAGCAGCAGGTCCGGCGCCAGCACGACCGCCTCGGAGTCCGATTCGGTGAGGCAGCGGTGTTCCAGCGAGTCGAGCGCGCCGACGCAGAGTTCGCCCGGTTCGACGCCGGTTCCGCGCGACGAGTAGAAGAGGAAGCGACGGCCGTCCGGGAGGAACCGTGGCAGGCGGTGGGTCCCCTGTTCGCTGCTGGCGTCGAGCCGGGTTGCCGGTTGCGCCTCGCCCCCCGCGGCCGAGACGCGCATCAGGGGGCCCGAGTAGGTGGGGGCGAAGACGATCGTGTCGTCTGCCCCCCAGCTCGCCCCACGCACGTCCGCGTAGGAAGCCGTCGGGGTCACCGACCGAGCGGCTCCGCTCACCCGGTCCAGCACCCGCAGCTCGCCACCGGCGAAGAAGCCGAGCCGACGGCCGTCGGGCGCCCAGAACGGGAACCGCGCATCCGCGGTCCCGGCGATCGGGCTCAGGGTCAGGCTGTCCAGGGGCCGTTGCCACAGGCTGCGGCTGCCGTCCGCCGCCTGGCCGGTGAAGACCAGGGTGCGCCCGTCCGGGGACAGCGCGAGGTCGCCGAGGAACTGGACCTCGGGACGAGGCGGGATCTCCATCCGCACGGGCCCGCCGAGATCGCTCGTCGGGGACGCGGGCAGCATTCGCCATGCGGCGCCCACGCCCAGCCCGAGGCCCGCGAGGCCGGCGAGGGCGAGGTGAAGCCACGCGACGCGGGCTCTCGTCCCGGCTCCAGGATCGCGCGGCTCGCGGCCCGCGCGGCCGGCTCCCGAGACGAGGTCCTCGAGCGCGACCCGCGCGTCCCCCATGTGGTGCAGCCGCCGCCGGGGGTCGCGCTCCAGGCAGCGCACGAGCAGGGCTTGCACGCCGCCCGCCGCCGCCGGCGGCAGTGCCTGCCAGTCCGGCTCCTTCGTGAGCACCGCCGCCAGCACGTCGCTGACCGTCTCGCCCGCGAAGAGGCGGCGGCCCGTGACCATCTCGTAGAGCACGACGCCGAAGGCCCAGATGTCGGCGCGCCGGTCGACGGGCTTGCCCCTCGCCTGCTCGGGGGACATGTACGCCGCCGTGCCGAGGATCACGCCCGCCTGCGTGCCCGCGGCCGTGGCCAGCGTGGGCGACTGCGACAGGTCGTGGCTGCCGGAGCCGCTCGTCGGGTCGGGGGCGGCGAAGGCCCTGGCGAGGCCGAAGTCGAGCACCTTGACCTTGCCGTCGCTCGTCACCTTCACGTTGGCGGGCTTGAGGTCGCGGTGGACGATGCCCTTCTCGTGCGCCTCTTCGAGCGCCTCCGCGATCTGCCTGGCGATCGCGAGCGCCTCGTCGACGGGGATGGCGCCGCGCTTCAGGCGCAGGGCCAGGTCCTCGCCCTCGACGAGCTCCATCACGAGGGCGAGCGTCGCGCCCTCTTCTTCGAGTCCGAAGACGGAGGCGATGTTGGGGTGGTGGAGCGCGGCGAGGATCTGCGCCTCGCGGCGGAAGCGGGCGACGCGCTCGGCGTCCTGGGCGAACGCCGCGGGCAGCACCTTGATCGCGACCTCGCGCCCCAGCTTCGTGTCGCGCGCGCGAAACACCTCGCCCATGCCGCCGGCGCCGATCGGCGCGACGATCTCGTAGGGGCCGAGCCGGGTGCCGATCAACGGGGCGCTCCTTTCGCGGGGCCCTGCCCTGGGCCTGGTTCGCGGCTGGCCAGCCAGAGATCGCCCTCGTCCTTGGAGTCGAGCATGTAGAGCCAGCGGCCGTCGCCGCTGAGGCGGACGATGCCGCCGTCGCGATTGAAGCCGTCCAGCAGCGTCGTGATCTTCCCCGTCGCGATGTCGACCAGCAGCACGTGGGCTCCCCAGCGGATCACGCCGCGCCGACTGTCCGGGAGCCAGGCGAGCGTCGGGTAGCTGTGGGCGGCGGCGGGCGGCACCGGCAGGTCGATCGGCAGGAAGCGGGTCCGGCCCGACGGCAGGTCGTGGATGACGATGCCGGCGAGCAGTTGGCCGTTCTGACCGATCCGGCAGCCGGCCAGGGAGCGACCGTCAGGCGACCACGACATCGCGATCGCGAAGACCGCGTCGCCTCGGTCGACCGGAATGCGTTCGAGGTCGGCCTCCGACGCCAGCTGGTCCCGAAGCGGGAACCGCACGACCTCCTCGGTCGCCGAGGCGATCATCGAGCGTCCGTCGGGAGACCAGATCGGGAAGTAGGTCGACGCGATGACGCCCTTTCCGGTGACGGCCGACCGCTGGCGGAGGTTGCTGCCGTCGCGGTCGACCGTCCAGATCTCGTAGCGTCCGCTGCGGTTCGAGTAGAAGGCCACCTGCCTGCCGTCGGGAGACCACACCGGGTTGCGGTCCTTGGCCTCGTCGTCGGTCAGCCGGCGCAGCCCGCTGCCGTCGACGTGCATGACGTAGATGTCCTCCTGCGCCGCCGCGGTGCGGAACACCATCCAGCCGTCCGCCGCGACGTCGAGTCCCACCGCGGGAATCGCCGTGTCGAAGGTCCGCTCCGCGGCCCCCGTGACCTTGCCCGTGCCGGCGTCGAAGGGGATGCGGCGGACCTCGGCCGTCAGCTCGCTGGTCCGATACGCGAGCCGCCGCTCGTCGGCGGAGAGCGAGAGCTGGCCGCTCCCCGTCGGCAGCGTCACCGGCTGCGGCGCGCCCTTCAGCCGGCCCGTCCGCTCGTCGATCGCGACGCGCCACGGGTGCATCACCCCGCCCCGGTCGCTCTCGAAGTAGAGGTGGGAGCCGTCGCGGGCCCAGACCGGGTTCCAGTCGACGCTGGCGGCGTTCGTCACGCGTTGCGGGTCGCTGCCGTCGGCCGCCACCGTCCAGACGTCGCGAATGCCCTGATCGACGGCCCAGAAGGCGATGCGGTGGCCGCCCGGCGACCAGCTCGGCATGACCGCGTCGCCCGCGTAGATCCTCTTCGGCTCGCCACCCGCGGCGTCCACGACCCAGAGCTCGCTCGTCTTCTCGCGCGCGTGCGGGTCGGACTCGCCTTCGGTCGCGAACACGATCTGGCGCCCGTCGGGAGACCACGAGGGGTTGTCGCCGAACGTGGAGAGCCGGCGCGTCGACTCGCCGGTCGCGCCCATCACGAACAGGCCGCCACCCGCGCGTTCGGAGCGGAAGGCGATCTGACGCCCGTCGGGCGAGAAGGCGGGGTGGTCGTCGGTTGCCGGCGAGTCCTCGGTCAGGTTCATCGGCCGCTGGCCGCCGACCCTCAGCAGCAGGATGTCGCGATCGCCGCCGTCGAGCGCCGAGTAGGCGACGAACTCCCCGTCCGGCGACAGGCTGGGCGAGGACTCCAGTCCGGAGAGGAACGTGAGCCGCGTGAAGCGATCGAAGCCGCCGGCTTCCCCCTCGCCGGTCTCTGCCGAGCGGCGTCCGAGCGCTGCCGCGCCGGCCAGCGCCGCGAGCAGGGCGACTCCGACGCCGACTCGCGCGAGTGGCGAGAGCGCTGGCCGCGCCGGAGTCGTGCCCGGCTCTTCGGCCTGGCCCGCGGCCAGCTCCGCCAGGACGACGCGGGCGTCCGCGATGTCGTGCAGGCGGTTGTGCGGGTCTCGCTCCAGGCAGCGGCGCAGCAGCAAGCGCAGCGCGGCAGGCGTCGCGGCGGGAAGCCACGCCGGTTCGACGGGGCGCGTGAGCACCGCCGCCAGCACGTCGGAGACCGTCTCGCCGCCGAACGGCTGGCGGCCGGTGAGCATCTCGAACAGCACGACGCCGAAGGCCCAGATGTCCGCCCGCTTGTCGACGGGCTTGCCTCGCGCCTGCTCCGGCGACATGTAGGCGGCCGTGCCGAGGATCACGCCCGCCTGGGTGCCCGCCGCCGTGGCGAGCGTGGGCGACTGCGAGAGGTCGTGGCTGCCCGAGCGCGCCATGGGGTCGCCCGCGAAGGCCTTGGCGAGACCGAAGTCCAGCACCTTGGCCCTGCCGTCGGCCGTGAGCTTCACGTTGGCGGGTTTGAGATCGCGGTGGACGATGCCCTTCTCGTGGGCCGCTTCCAGCGCCTCCGCGATCTGCCGGGCGACCGCGATCGCCTCGTCGACTGGGATCGCGCCGCGCTTCAGGCGGGCGGCCAGGTCCTCGCCCTCCACCAGTTCCATCGCGAGAGCGAGCGTCGTGCCTTCTTCCTCCAACCCGAAGATGGAGGCGATGTTGGGGTGGTGGAGCGCCGCCAGGATCTGGGCTTCCCGGCGGAAGCGTGCGACGCGCTCGGCCTCCTGCGCGAAGGCCGCGGGCAGCACCTTGATCGCCACCTCGCGGCCGAGCTTGGTGTCGCGCGCGCGGAACACCTCGCCCATGCCGCCGGCGCCGATCGGCGCGACGATCTCGTAGGGGCCCAGGCGGGTGCCGGGAGACAGGGGCGTCATGGCGTCAACCGGGCCAGCCTAGCGCGCTCCGCCCGCGGCGAAGCCCGTGAGCAGTTGCGCGTCCCGGGTGCGGGGGCCGCGCGAGACGGCGAGCGTCTTGCCGTCGGGCGAGATCGCGAACTGGAAGAGCATCTGGTCCTCGAAGTTCGTGATCCTGCGAGCTGGGCGCCCGTCCAGCGGCAGCAGCCAGACGTTGGCGCGGTCACCGGGCACCGTGTTCACGTAGAGTCCCTCGTCCCGCAGCACGAGCTGACTGTTGGCCGACGAAGGATCGGCCTCGAGGTCAGCCAGCGGTGCTCCACCCCCGATCGGGATCACGGTGATCCGGTACCGACCCTCGGCGTCGACCCTGTAGAAGGCCACGCGGCGACCCTCGGCGTCGATCGCGGGGAGGCGGCTGGGGTCGTCGGAGAGCTGCACCGGCTGTCCACCCGTCGTGGCGACCCGGAACACCCGCGGCAGACCGCCGCTCATCGCGCTGTAGAGGAGCGAGTGATGGTCGGGGGTGACCGCGATGCTCTCGAAGCGGACCCCCTCCACGACGACCCGGCTCGAACCGTCCTTGAGCGCGCGGATCTGAGCGCCGCTCGGGGTCCGGGCGACGTGGAAGAGCGTGCCGTCCGGCAACGGAACCGGATAGCCCAACTGCTCGTTCTGGCCCGCCGTGACGACGGGGTCGCGATCGCCGCTGGCCGGGTCGGCCTGCCACAGCCCCAGGCTGTTACCGAGATAGGAGGTGTAGACGAGCTTGCCGTCCGGCGTCCAGGCCACGCCGTCGGTGCCTTCGACGTTGGAGCGACTGAGGCGCGTCGGGCGGCCGGCGCCGCTGAGAGGCATCGTCCACACGGTCGCCGCGAGCTGGCCGGCGACGGAGACCAGCGAGCGGCCGTCCCGGGTGAGCGAGATGATGCGGTGGTCGTCGAGGTCCGCGGTCACGGGGCGAGCCGCCCCCGACGGGTAGTCGACCGACCACACCTGGGTGAGGGCCTGGGCTGCCGAGCGCGCGATCACCAGCAGCGAGCGCCCGTCCGGCAACCAGCCGCACTGCGCGGCCGTCTGCCAGCCCGGGTCTGCGAGCGTCGTGATCGCGCCGCTCGCCACGTCGACGCCCACGAGGCGTGCGCGTCCCTCGGCGCCCGGGCTGCCCTGGCGGAACACCGACGTGGCGATCGTGCGGCCGTCGGGCGACCACGCGGCCCCTCCAAAGAAGATGCCGGCGACCGTCTCGGGCCACTTGAAGCGGGCGAGCACCTTCGGGTCGCTCCCGTCCGCCGAGGCGACCATCAGCGAGGACTCCTCGGGCGAAGGGTGGCGCAGGCGCGTGAACGTGAAGCGCCGTCCGTCCGGGGAGAAGCTCGGGGGTGAGTCCATGTCCTCGAGGAACCGCCGCGGCGTGCCGCCGAGCGTCGAGATGGCGTAGAAGGCCCCGCGCGGGCTGGCGGCCGACTTCTGCCCGAAGACGATGTTGTCGCCGTCGGGCGTGAACGTGAGCCCCCAGTAGGCGACCGCCGCGTCCGGGACCAGGCGCAGCGTCTGCCCGGTCGCCACCTGCCGCAACCACAGGCTCTGCAGGCCCTGCTCGGACTCGACGTAGCCGACGTAGCGGCCGTCGGGCGAGACGGCGGCCGCGATCACGTTGCCCGAGTTGGTGAGCGGCGTGATCTGGAGGCTCGCGTCCCCGGCCAGGCCGGTGGTCGGTGCGGCGAAGCGGGAGCCGAGCGCGAAGCCGGCGGCGAAGGCCGCGACGAGTGCCAGCGCCGTCCACACCGGCCGGCGCGGCGCGCGGGGACGAGGGGCCTCGGGCGCGGTCGTCGTCGCAGTGATCGCGCTCGGATCGGAAAGCACGAGGCGCGCCTCGCCGATGTCGCGCAGCCGCAGCTTCGGGTCGCGGGTGAGGCAGCGTCGCAGCAGCCGCGCGACGTGACCCGGCACGTCTCCAGGCAGCGCGCTCCACGGGATCTCCTCGCGCAGCACCGCGGCCAGCGTGTCGCTCACCGTCTCCCCGGCGAACAGCCGCCGACCGGCCAGCATCTCGAACAGCACGACGCCGAACGCCCAGATGTCGGCTCGCCGGTCGACGGCCTTGCCGCGCGCCTGCTCGGGCGACATGTACGCCGCCGTGCCGAGGATCACTCCGGCCTGCGTGCCCGCCGCGGTCGCCAGCGTGGGCGACTGCGAGAGATCGTGGCTGCCGGAGCTCGACATCGAATCTGCCGAGAATGCCTTGGCGAGGCCGAAGTCGAGCACCTTCACCCGTCCCTCGACCGTCACCTTCACGTTTGCGGGCTTGAGGTCGCGGTGGACGATGCCCTTCTCGTGCGCTTCCTCCAGCGCCTCGGCGATCTGCTTCGCGATGTCCAGGGCCTCGTCGCCGGGGATCGCGCCGCGCTTGAGCCGCTGCGCGAGATCCTCGCCGTCGACCAGTTCCATCACCAGCGCCAGGACACCGTCGGACTCCTCCAGCCCGTGGATGGCGGCGATGTTCGGGTGGTTCAGCGACGCCAGGATCTGGGCCTCGCGTCGGAAGCGGGCGACGCGCTCTTCGTCCTGCGCGAAAGCCGCCGGGAGGATCTTCAGCGCGACCTCGCGCCCGAGCTTCGTGTCGCGCGCGCGCAGCACCTCGCCCATGCCGCCGGCGCCGAGCGCTGCGACGACCTCGAACGGCCCGAGCCGGCTGCCTGTCGCGAGCGTCATGGGCGGACCTTGTCCGAGTCCCGCGACTGGAGTCGCGCCAGCTCCGCGGGCCAGTCGAAGACGAGCGCGATGTTCGAGCGCCCCTTGCGCCGCAGCATGAAGATGCTGCCGTCGGCCGGGCTGACGTCGAAGACCGGCGCGAGGCCCGGCACCTGCTCGAGCGAGAACAGCGACTGCGGGCGCTCGGCGACCGGGCGGCCGTCGCGCACCGTCACGCGGGCCGCGACCAGCCGGTTTCCCGCGAGGAACAGGATCTCGCCGCTGCGCGTCCACACCGGCGCCTCGCCGCCCTCGTTCGAGACCTGGAGTCGGGTGTCGGCCGCCGGGAACGGGCGCACGTAGACCTCCGAGCGCTCGTCCTTGGTGTCGTAGGCGACGAAGCGCCCGTCCGGAGAGAAGGAGCCGGCGAGGGCTCCCGCGGCGTCGACGAAGGCGGGCCGGGAGGCGGCGCCCGGCGTCAGGTCCATCGCCCGCAGCCGGCCCGCGGGCCCCGAGCCTTCCGTGAACAGCAGCGTGCGGCCGTCGGCGGTGAGCGCGACCGGGACCTGCACCTCTTCGCTCCGGGTCAGGCGCTGCTCGGCATCGCTGGCGTCCGCGCGCCGCCACCACAGGTTCCAGCGCACCGACTCGCGGGCCGAGGGGTAGATCAGTCGATCTCCCGCCGGAGTCCACACCGGTGGCCGCGGGAAGGTCTGGGTCGCCACCGCCGTCAGGTTTGCCCGCGCCAGGTCGTAGACCGACAAGGTGCCGGGCGAGACGCCGATGCTGACGGCCAGGCGCTGGCCGTCCGGCGAGAAGCGCAGCCCACCCTCGATGCGGTAGCCGGACCCCTCGGGGGTCTGCGCCATCGCGGCGGAGCGGAAGCCGCTGAGCGGGATGCTGGTCTCGACCACTCCCTGCCGCGAGACCTTCACGATCTCGATCCCGCCGACGTCGTTGCGCACGTGGCACAGCGTCCCGTCTGCTGCCAGCGAAGGGGCCGAGGCGTTCGCTGCGACCAGGAACGGGGCGCCGGTCGTCTCCAGGCGATCGAGCGAGAACGGCACGGCCCACAGCCCCGGGCTCGTCGTCTGGCGCTCGTAGAGCAGGTGGCCGGTCGACGCGTAGACCGGGCTGCGAAGGCTCTCGCCGGGCAGCTCGAGGACCGTCTTCCTCTCCCCGCCGACGAGCACGTCGATCTGGCTCGGCAGGCCGCCGAGGACGTGGACCGGGAAGACGAGGCCCCGCCCGTCGGGCAGCGCCGAGATCTCGTGGAGGTCGGACTCGCGCGCGCGGTCCAGGGGCAGGACATCCCGTGCCGTCCCGCCCGCCGCGGGGATCTCGAGCAGTCCCACCTTGTCGCTGCCGGCGAACAGCAGGCGGTCGTCCTGGGTCCAGACGCCGCCGCCCGAGCCGCTGAGGTCGGGGGGGACGGTTCCCAGGTCGGTGGGTGCGCCGCCGGTCGCGGCCACGCGCCACGCGCGGCCGTCGCGCAGGTAGGCCAGGTTGCGGCTGTCGGGCGACCACGTGAAGAAGTGGGCCGCCGAGCCCGCGACCTCGCGCGGCTCGAGGTCGTCGAGCTCCCGGACCCAGAGCCGGTCCTCGGAGGTGTAGGCGATGCGACGGCCGTCGGGCGAGATCGTCGGCGTGCGGCCGAGGCGGACCTGGAGGTCCGGCGCCACGAGGTCGACCTTGTGCAGGCGCACGGTGCTGGTCCCGGGCGCGAGGCCACGCCCGGCTGCGAACGCGAGGCCGACGCCCAGGATCGCCACCGCCGCGACCAGCCCCGTCCACGCCCGCCGCGGCGTGGCCGCAGCGTCGGCCGCCGGAGCGGACAGCGCGATGCGCGCTTCCCCGATGGCCTGCAGGCGCTGGCGGGCGTCGCGTTCCAGGCAGCGGTGGAGCAGGCGCACGACCGCGGAGGGCGTCCTGGCGGGCAGCGCACGCCAGTCCACTTCACGAGTCAGCACCGCGGCCAGCGTGTCGCTGACGGTCTCGCCCGCGAACAGCCGCCGGCCCGTCAGCATCTCGAACAGCACGACGCCGAAGGCCCAGATGTCCGCTCGCCGGTCGACAACCTTGCCGCGGGCCTGCTCCGGCGACATGTAGGCGGCGGTGCCGAGGATGATCCCCGCCTGCGTTCCGGCCGCGGTCGCGAGCGTCGGCGACTGCGAGAGATCGTGGCTGCCCGAGCTCGCCATCGGGTCCGCGGCGAAGGCCTTGGCCAGGCCGAAGTCGAGCACCTTGACCTTGCCGTCGCTCGTCACGTTGACGTTCGCGGGC
>WYBL01000072.1 GCA_011526565.1 Acidobacteriota bacterium
CGGTTGACGGCCGCATCGCTGACGTCCGCGGCAGCCGCGAGGTGGAGCACGGTGCTGCAGCCGGCGACGGCCCGGCGGCAGGCGTCGGGGTCGGCGATGTCGCCGCGCACGACCGGGACGCCCGTCGCCGCGAACCAATCGCCGCCGCGGGCCGAGCGGGCGAAGGCCCGGAAGCCCACGCCGCGGGCGTGGAGGGCGCGGGCCACGTGGCCGCCCACGAAGCCCGAGGCGCCGGTCAGCAGCAGCATCCGCTCATGCCTCGCCGTCGAGCCGCGCCAGGCGCCACGGTCCGACTCCGGCGCGCGCCAGCACCAGCGCGCCGAGCAGGCTGATCGGGACCAGCAGCAGGGCGTGCAGCACGAGGGCCACCGCCAGCGCCTGCGCGGCGGGCAGCGCATAGCCCGCGGCCAGCGTGGCCTTGACCACGTACTCGAAGACGCCGATCGCGCCAGGCGCCGACGGCAGCGCGAAGGAGAGGTAGCTGGCCGCGACCAGAGCCAGGTCGCCGGCCCACGGCAGCGAGACCCCGAAGGCGGCCAGCACGGACTGCATGGCGAGCGCCGTCACGGTCCACTCGGCCACGCCGAACCCGAACACGGCCAGCAGCCGGGCGCGGCGGGGGAACGCCGCCAGTCCTTCGTTGAGCCCCTGGACCCGGCTCGCCAGTGCTTCGCCGAACCGGGGCACGCGCCGCACCCACGGCGCCAGGTCGGCGCCGCGGGCCACCAGGGCGAGGGCACAGGCCGCCCCGGCGGCGAGGGCCGCCAGCGGCACGGCTGCCTCCGCGGGCAGTCGGCCGTGGCCGCCGAGCGCCAGCAGCACGACGCCGCAGCCGCCCAGCAGCACGATCGCGTCCAGCAACCGCTCGACGACGATCGTGCCGAGCACGACGCTGCGCCGGACCGCGGCTCCGCGCGCGAGCCAGGTGGCGCGCGCGACCTCGTCGAGGCGCAGCGGCACCACGGTCGAGGCGAGGGCGCCCACGGCGATGGCGCCGAAGAACGAGCGCAGCGGCAGCCGTCCGACCGATGCGTAGACGAAGCGCCACTTGGCGGCCTTGATCGTGAAGACTGCGGCGTCGAGGGCGAGCGCCAGCAGCAGCGGCCCGGGGCGGGCCTGGCCGATGGCGACCGCGAGTCGCCCGGGTTCGACGTCGCGCAGGGCCAGTGCCAGCAGCAGGGCGCTCAGCAGCGAGGCGGCCAGCAGCCGCAGCCCGGGCCTTCCCATCAGTGCCCGTTGGCGCCGCCCCGGCTCCCGCGCCACTGGCGCAGCGCGTGCTGGATCAGGCCGCCGACGCCCAGCGCCACGCCCACCGGGATCATCAGCGCCGCGATCACGTAGCGGGCCGCGAAGCGCAGCGCGCTCTTGCGGGTGTCAACGGGCGGCATCGCCGGCCTCCGTGTCCGTCGCGGTCCCCGCCGCGGGCGGGTGCTGGGCGCGCAGCCGCGCGACCAGCGCCGGGAGATCCTGCCCCGTGCGCTCGAAGTAGGCCTCGATCTCGCCGCGCATCTTCGGGTGGCGCTCGCGGCAGTAGGCGACCGACTCGACGTCGGTGAAGTCGCCCATCAGCGGCTTGTAGAACATGCGGGCGTAGACGTCGGCCGGCACCCCGAATACGCAGGTGGCCTGGGTGTCGAAGAAGATGAACTGCTTCTTGAGGCCGCGCTTGGGGGCGATGCCCTTCTCGAACAGCCGCTCGTCCGAGCGGGCCTCGCCGTAGATCGGCTGCACGTGCAGCACGCCGTAGTCGCGGAAGTAGAGGGCGCGGTTCTCCGCCAGCACCGAGCGGCGCTGCTCCGGGATCGCGTCCTGCTTCTCGATGCTGCCGTCGGCCAGCACCGGGATGCCGTGCTCGAGGTTGTGGATCAGCGCCGCCGTGTGCATCGACAGCCGGCAGCCCATGCACACGAGGGCGGTCATGTCGAAGCCGTACTCGCGCAGGTCGCGCTTCACGTCGCCGAACAGGATCTTGCGCACCAGCTCGCCGATCGGGCGGATCACGTGTTCGACGCGGTCGGCGCCGTAGCGCTCGCGCAGCAGGTCCGCGTGGACCCGCGAGTTCTCGACGAAGAAGACGTAGCCGGGGTCGAAGGTGAGCAGGGTCACCTTCCGGCAGCGCTCCAGCAGGTGGACCGCGGCGAGCGCCGAGTCGGTGCCTCCCGAGAACAGCACCGAGCCCTGCTCGTAGTCGCGATCCAGTCGGTCGGGCAACAGGTCAGCCATCGTTCCTCGTGGTGTCCCAGAATCGCGCCACCTCGCCGGGGGTGGCGTGCCAGGCGCCGCCGTCCGCGTGGCCGTCGGCGACCACGCGCTCGAAGGCGGCCCGGCAGCGGGCCAGCAGGTGGGCCTCGTTGTGGACCACGAGCTGGCCGATCCCGCCGCGCCGGCGCACGGCGTCGAGCTTCCCGCGCCAGGCCGCGATGATCTCACGCTCGCCGCCGCCGGCGAGCACGAGCTTGTCGTCCAGCGGCAGCGTGAGCGGCACCTCGAGCAGGCCGTCGCGCCAGAACGGCCGCAGCGTGGTGCAGCCGCGCCGCGGCGCCAGCAGCGAGCGCACCTCGGTGTCCGGCACCTGGCTCGCGTAGGCGAAGCGGCGCCGCAGCTCGCGGCGCAGCGCCGGGCTCTCGAGCAGCGATGGCGCGCGAAAGCCGGTCATGGCGTGGTCGGCCACCAGGTCCGCGCAGGTGTCCAGGCGACGGGCGATCGCGGCCGCCGCCGCGTAGCCCAGGCGGTTGTCGTGGCGGTCACCGTGCAGGCCCAGTTCGTGGCCGGCGGCGCGGATCGCCGCGGCCGCGCCCGGGTCGCGGCGCATCACCTCGCCGACCACGAACCAGGCGGCGCGGATGCCGCGCGCCGCCTCCCACTCCGCGATCGCCGGAGCCCGCCGCAGGCCGTCGACCGTGTCGACGTCGTGGCTGACCACGAACACCCAGCCGCGACCGCCTGGCCAGGCCGGGGGCCACTCGAGCGTCGCGCCGGCCCGGCGGGAGGCGGCCACCCAGGTCGCGCCCAGCGCGTCCGCCGCGTCGTCCAGCGGCCAGTCAGGGAAGCCGGGCGGCGGCGCGGAGCCCGCGCGGGCCAGCAGGCGGAAGGCGCGCAGCCGCCACCCGCCCGGCACGAGCTGGTAGGGCAGCGGCACTCGCGTGTGGAGCGGCCGGCGCGGCCGCACGTGACGCTCGTGGAGCAGCGCATCGACGGCGCGTGCGGGGTCGAACAGGAAGACGACGCCCTGCTCGTCCTCGACGATCGCCGGGGCGCCGTCCAGCGTGGCCAGCGTCCGCGAACCCGGGCTCGGCGGAGACAGCTCCTGGTCGAGCCACAGCGCGAACGGCGCGGGCGCGCCGGGCAGGTCCGGCCCCGGCTCCAGCGTCGCCACCCGCGGAGCCCCGTCGCCGCCGCCACGCACCTCGATCCGGGCGCCGGCTGCCGGCGGCAGGTTGGCCGTCACGGCACGCGGCCGAGGCGGAGATCGAGCCAGAAGCGGCCCATGTCCCACACGGTGCGCAGGATCGTGCGGGGGTTGCTGCCCTTGGCCTGCCCCGAGCGGCGAGGCACGTAGCGCGAGTCGATCTCGGTCACGGAGAAGCCGGCGCGGCGGGCGCGCACCAGCACCTCCTCCAGCATGAACACGCCTCGCGACCGGGGTTTCACGCGGGCGAACACCTCGCGGCGCCACAGGTGGACCCAGTTGACGTCGCGGAACGACTGGTCGAACAGGGCGTCGACGAGGCGGATGAAGACGGCGGAGCTGAGCCGCCGGAACCACGAGTAGTCGCTGCGCGCGATGCGGGACCCGATCACGATGTCGGCGTGCTCGGCGGCCGCGACGTACTCGGCGATCTCGGGCACGTGGAACTGGCCGTCGGCCGGGACGTACATCACGAGCTCGCAGCGGGCCTCGGCGATGCCGGTCAGGATCGCGCCGCCCGATCCCTGGTTGTGCGGGTGCCGCACCCACCGCACTCCCGGCAGGCGCTGCGCGAGCGCGGCGGCCTCGGCCGGCGTGGCGTCGGTGCTCGCGTCGTCGACGATCACCACCTCCCAGCGCGGCAGCGCCGAGGCGACCCGGGCCACCTCTTCGACCACGACCGAGAGGTTGCCAGCCTCGTCGAAGGCGGGCACGACGACGGTGAGCCCGCTCACGCCGCGGGGCGGGGTCCCTGCTTGCGCAGCAGGAACGGGCCGATGGCGAGCGCGTCGAGGCCGCAGGAGTGATAGCAGCGCAGCGCGTCGCGCGGCGTGGCCACCATCGTCTCGCCCTGGCCGTTGAACGACGTGTTCAGCACGATCGGCACGCCGGTCAGCCGCTCGAAGCAGGCGAGCAGGCGGGCGAACAGCGGCTGCACCCGCGGGTCGACCGTCTGCACCCGCGCCGAGCCGTCGACGTGGACCACGGCGGGGATGCGCTCCCGCACCTCGGGCCGCACCACGAAGTTCTTGATCATGAACGGCGAGTCGCCCGGCCCCCGGAAGTAGTCGTCGAGGGCGGCACGCAGCACCGCCGGGGCGTAGGGCCGGAACGGCTCGCGCCGCTTGACGCGGGCGTCGAGCACGGCCTTGCTGTCCGGCGTGCGCGGGTCGGCCAGGATGCTGCGCTGGCCGAGCGCGCGCGGCCCGAACTCCATCCGCCCCTGGAACCAGCCGACCACGTCGCCGGCCGCGATCCGCTCGGCCGCCGCGGCCGCGATGTCGTCGCAGCGCTCGTAGGCGAGCCGGTCCTCGCGCAACTCGCGCTCGATCGCGGCGGCGTCCCACTCGGGGCCGAGCGCATCGCTCTCCATGGCCGCGGTCCGGGGCTGGCCGTGGAGCTGGTGGGCGACCCACAGCGCCGCGCCCAGCGAGGTGCCGTTGTCGCCCGCGGCGGGCTGGATGAAGGCGTCGTCGAAGCCGCCCTCCTCGATCAGCCGCGAGTTCGCCACGCAGTTGAGGGCGACGCCACCCGCCAGGCACAGCCGCGACAGCCCGGTGCTTCGGCGCAGGTGGCGGCCGACGTGGATCAGCACTTCCTCCAGCAGAGCCTGGGCGCTGGCCGCCAGGTCGCGGTGGCGCTCCTCCAGCGGGTCGCCCGGGCGCCGTTCCGGCCCGAAGCGCTCCACGAACTTGCGCGCGTAGCGGCGCGGCCGCTCCTGGTGCCAGGCGAACCACGACAGGTCGAACTCGAAGCCCCCGTCGTCGCGCAGTTCCAGCAGTTCGCGCAGTTGCGGCAGCAGGCGCGGTTCGCCGTGGGCCGCGAGCCCCATCACCTTGCCCTCGTCGCAGTTGGCGGCGAAGCCGAGGTACTGGGTGACGGCGGCGTAGAAGGCGCCCAGCGAGTGGGGGAACAGGACGCGCGAGAGCGGCTCGAGCCGCTCCCCGCGGCCGCGCGCGAGGAAGGTCGAAGCGTGCTCGCCGTAGCCGTCCACCGTGAGGATCGCGGCTTCCTCCCACGGGGAAGCGAAGAACGCGCTGGCCGCGTGGGCCTCGTGGTGGGTGACGTAGACGACGCGCAGGTCGCGCGCCGCGCCGCGGAGGGCGAAGCGCTGTTCCACGTACTCGACCTCGAGTTCCGGCCACCCTGGCGGGTACTGGGCGAGCAGGTGGTTGGGCACGTTGTACAGGTACTCGAGCGGGTGGCGGACGGCGCCCGACTGGCGCAGGTTGAAGCCGGCGAGGTGCACGCCCGGGTTCCAGAACAAGGCGACCGCGTCGAGGGCCGCCAGGTCGACCCCGCCGATCGCCAGGCAGGAGCGGATCGCATCCGCGGGGAAGTCGCGCGAGTGCTTGCGGCGCGTGAAGCGCTCGTCGGTGGCGGCCGCGACGACGCGCCCGTCCCGCACCAGCGCCGCCGCCGCGTCGATCGAGTAGTTGATGCCGAGGATGTCCATGCCAGCAGGCGCCCCGCCGCCGAGGATAGCAGGGGGCGCCGGACCGCCCGGTTTCAGCCGCGCAGGAACACGTCGCGGTACCAGGCGATCGTTCGCGCGAGCCCGTCGTCGAGCGTGACCCGCGGCCGGAACCCGAGCCGTGCTTCCGCCTTCTCGATGTTCGGAAAGCGGACCCGCACGTCGCCTTCGGGACGATACGGCGCGTACCGGATCTCGGAGCGGGAGCCGCAGAGGGCGACGATCTTCTCGGCGAGGCCGGCGACGCTCACCGTCTGCATCGGGTTGCCCAGGTTCCACACCTCGCCCACCGTCTCCGGGGCCCGGGCCAGGCAGGCCATCACCCCGTCCACGAAGTCGTCGATGTGGCACCACGCGCGCAACTGCGAGCCGTCGTTGTGGATGGTCAGCGGCTCGCCGCGCAGCGCCAGCGGCGCGAAGATCTGGACGGCGCCTTCGCCCACCTGGCGCGCGCCGTAGACGTTGAACGGGCGGATCGAGACGACCGGCAGCCCGTGCTGGCGGTGGAAGGCGAAGCACAGGTGCTCGGCGGCCAGCTTGCTCACCGAGTAGGTCCAGCGCGAGACGCGCACCTCTCCCTGGCTGGTCGGGTCGCTCTCGGCCACGCCCACCGCCACCGGGCCGTAGACCTCGCTGGTCGAGAAGTTGACGAACAGCTCGGGCTTCACCTCGCGGGCAACCTCCAGCACGACGTTGGTGCCGAGGGCGTTCGTCTGCAGCGTGTCGACCGGGCGCGAGTAGTAGTTCGACACGCCGGCGATGGCCGCCAGGTGCAGGATCACCTGGGCGCCGTCGGCGGCCGCGCGGAGCGCGGCGCGGTCGAGGATGTCGCCGCGTACCAGGCGGAAGCGGGCGTGCTCGGCCAGCCGGGTGAAGCGCAGCGCGTCCCGGACGCCGCTGTCGTAGACGAGCACGTCGTTGTCCGCCACCAGGCGCTCGCAGAGGTGGGAGCCGATGAACCCACCCCCTCCGGTCAACAAGATTCTCCGCCCCTTCAGCTCCATCGTCTCCAGGGCCTCCACCGAGGGAGCATCGTAGCGGGAATCGCGTGACAGGACGACCGCATGCAGGTTGTTTGCTCAAGCGGTCCCTCATGGTGCTAGACTTCTGCCATGGCCCAGCAACAGGTTCGTATCTGCCCGGCCTGTGGTACCCGCAACAAGCCCGCGTGGGAGTTCTGCGTCAAGTGCGGGGAGTCGCTGGCCGATTCGCCACTGGTCTCGCCGGGCGTCCCGTCGTCGGCTTCCGCGTCGGCACAGCCGAGCGCAGGGGCGGGGTCGACGGTCGGCCTCGTCGTCGGTCTCGTCGCCTTGGCCCTCGTGGGTGCCTGGGCGGCCTCTCGCATCTCGCTGCCGCGCGACCAGGTGTCGCCGACCGCGTTCTCGACCGGCGGCGTGACCCAGCCGCCGCCCGCGCCCTCGAGCGTGGAGGCGGCGTCCGAACTGGACGAAGGGCTGACGCTGCTGCGCACCGGCCAGGTTGCGGAATCGCTCGAAAGGCTGAAGGCGGCGGCGGACGCGGACCCCACCGATCCCGAGGCCCAGTACGCGTACGGCCAGGCGCTGTGGGTCAGCGGCGACCGCGCGGGCGCCCTCGCGCGCTACCAGGAGGCGGCGCGCCTGGAGCCGCAGTCGGTTCGCTACAACGCCGACGCCGCCAAGGCTGCGTCGGCCCTCGGCCTGAGGGCCGACGCGATCGCGTCGTACCGGGCCCTGCTCGACGTCCAGCCCGACACCCCCGGAGCCCTGCGCGCGCTGGCCACGCTGGTCGCCGAAGGCGGGGACCAGCGCGAGGCGGCGGACCTGCTGACGCGCGCCGTCGAACTCGAGCCCGGGAGCGTCAAGCTCAACACCGATCTGGCCTACGCCCTGGAGAGGATCGGACGGGGCGCGGACGCGGCCGCGGCCTACCGCCGCGCTCTCGAGAGCGATCCGGCGGCCGAGGTGGCCCGGGCGCGTCTGGTCGAACTCGAGTGGAAGGCGGGCCGCGCCGATGCCGCGATGCAGTTGGTCAACGAGGGGCTGCGCGCCCAGCCGGAGCAACCGGGCCCCCACCGCTCGCTGGCGATCCTGCTCGAGCGGCAGGGGCAGCCGGTCGCGGCTGCTGCAGCCTACCGCGAGTACTGCCGGCTGGCCCCGAACGCCCCCGACGCCAAGGCCCTCGAACAGCGGGCGGCGGCGCTCGAGTCTTCGGCCGCGCCAGCGCCCGCGCCCGTCGAGGCGGCGTCGTGATGCGGCGCCTGGCTCTCGTCGCCGCGCTGCTGCTGCTGGGCGGAGTCTCGTCGTTGCCCGCGCAGGAGCCGAGCCTTGCCGAACTGGCCGCGCGCGAGAAGGCCCGGCGCAAGGCGGCCAAGAAGGCGAATCCCGAGACGCGGACATTCACGGAGGAGGACCTCTCCTCGGCCAAGGGCGAGGGCGTCTCCAAGCCCGGTGCCGAACAGACGCCGACCGTGCAGACGCGCCCGATGGAACAGCTCACCACCGCTCCGCCGGAGCGGCGCGACGGCGGTCGCGAGGGCGGCGAGGGCGGCGAGGGTGGCGAAGGGGGGGAGCGCAACTCGGGACAGGACCGCGGCGGCTGGGTCCAGCGCGCCGCGGGACTGCGCGAGAAGATCGCCGCGGCCGAGGCGAAGGTGCCCGCCCTCGAGCGCCAGATCGAGGAACTGCGCCTCGACAACAACCCCAACGCTCCCGATCTGCTCGACCCGAACCGGCTCCAGAAGCGGGCGGCGGCGATCGAGGACCTGCGGCGCCAGGTCGAGACCGCGCGCGCGGAGGCCGAGCAGTTGCGCCGCGAGTACGCGGAACTCGAAGAGGCCGCGCGGCGGGCGGGCGTGCGCGACCTGGAGGGTCGCGACTGAGCGACATCCTGCTGGTCGAGGACAAGGAGTCGCTGCGCGAGGTGCTGCGGCGGACCCTCGTCCAGGGCGGCTTCGCGGTCGACGAAGCGGCCGACGCCTACGTGGCTCGCCGCCGGCTGGCCGCCGGCCGTTACCTCGCGGTGCTCACCGACCTGCGACTGCCGGGCGGCAGCGGCTTCGACGTGATCGAGGCCGCGCGCGAGGCCGACGCCGACGCCGCCGTGATCGTGATGACCGCTTTCGGCGGCGTCGAAGATGCCGTGCGCGCGATGAAGGCCGGCGCCCTCGACTTCCTGACCAAGCCGGTCGACACCGAGCACCTGATGCTGCTGGTCGGCCGTGCCATCGAGCGGCGCCGGATGCTGACCGAGAACGTGCTGCTGCGCGAGGACGCCCAGCGCCGCCACGGGCTGCCGCGCGTGCTGGGCGACGCGCCCGAGTTCCAGGAGTGCCTGAAGGCGGTCCAGCGGGCGGCGGCCAGCGACGTCAACGTCCTGCTCACGGGCGAAAGCGGCACGGGCAAGGAACTCCTGGCGCGTTCCCTGCACCAGCTCTCGGTGCGGGCCAAGGGGGCGTTCGTCGCCATCAACTGCGCGGCGATCCCCGAGCAGCTCCTCGAGAACGAGCTGTTCGGGCACGAGAAGGGCGCCTACACCGGGGCCGTCGCCCGCAAGGTCGGCAAGGTCGAGCTGGCTCACGGCGGCACCCTGTTCCTCGACGAGATCGGCGAGCTGGCGCCGGCGCTGCAGGCCAAGATCCTTCGGCTGGTGCAGGAGCGCGAGTTCGAGCGGGTCGGCGGCCTGCAGACGCTGGCGGTCGACCTGCGGCTGGTGGCGGCGACCAACAGGGACCTGCGGGCGGCGGTGGCCTCCCGCGAGTTCCGCGAGGACCTCTTCTTCCGGCTCTCGGTGTTCCCGATCGAGATACCACCCCTGCGGCGCCGTCGCGGTGACGTGCTGCGGCTCGCCGAGGAGCACCTCGAGCGCCACGCCCGCGAGCTCGGGCGCCGGGGGCTGCGTTTCTCGGAGGCGACCTGCAAGGCGCTCGTCGAGCACGCCTGGCCGGGCAACGTGCGGGAGCTCCACAACTGCGTCGAGCGCGCGGCGATCCTGGCGAAAGGGCTCGAGATCCAGCCCGCCGACCTGCGCCTGGAGCCGGCCGCGGGCGGGCCGCGCATCGCCGACGTGGTCGACCTGTCGGGGACCCTCGCCGACGTCACCCGCCGGGCCACCGCGCTGGCCGAGGCCGAGGCGATCCGGCTGGCGATGGCCGAGGCGGGCGGCGACCGGGCCGCGGCGGCCGAGCGCCTGGGCCTCAGCCCGCAGGCGCTGGCGCGGCGGCTGAAGCCCGAGTCCTAGCGGGACGTCGGCGCCTGGTCTTCCTTCCAGCGCTTGGGCCGCTGGTTGGCGGCCAGCACCCGCTTGCGCAGCCGGATCGCGGTCGGCGTCACCTCGACGAGTTCGTCGTCGTTGATGAACTCGAGCGCCTGCTCCAGGTTCAGCACCCGGTGCGGCGTCAGGCGGATCGCCTCGTCGGCCGTCGAGGCGCGCATGTTGGTCAGCTTCTTCTGCTTGGTGACGTTGACGTCCATGTCGGCCGCCCGCGCGTTCTCGCCGACGATCATGCCCTCGTAGACGGCGGTGCCGGCGCCGACGAACAGCTCGCCACGGTCCTCGAGGTGGGACAGCGCGTAAGCCGTCGTCTCGCCCGCGCGGTCGGCGACCAGCACGCCCGTCTGGCGGCGCTGGATCTCGCCCTGCCACTCGATGTAGCCCTCGATCAGGCTGTTCATCACCGCGGTGCCCCGGGTGTCGGTCAAGAGCTCGGTGCGGATGCCGATCAGGCCGCGGGTCGGGATGTGGAAGTCGAGCCGCACGCGGCCGGAGCCGTGGTTGACCATCTTGACCAGCTTGCCCTTGCGGATCGCCATCTTCTCGAGCACGACGCCCATGAAGGTCTCGGGCAGGTCGACGACGAACAGCTCGAGCGGCTCCTTGCGCACGCCGTCTTCCACCCGGGTCAGCACCTCGGGGTTGGAGATCGCCAGCTCGAAGCCCTCGCGCCGCATCTGCTCGATCAGGATCGCGAGCTGCAGCTCGCCGCGGCCGAGCACCTTGAACGAGTCGGCCGAGTCGGTCGGCTCGACCCGGATCGAGACGTTGGTCAGCAGCTCCTTGTCGAGCCGGTCGCGCAGGTTGCGCGAGGTGACCCACTTGCCGTCCTTGCCGGCGAACGGCGAGGTGTTGACCGAGAACACCATCGACAGCGTCGGCTCGTCGATGTGCAGCGGCGGCAGCGGGGCGGGGGTCTCGGCCGAGGTGACCGTCTCGCCGATGTTGATGCCCTCGACGCCGGCCAGCGCCACGATCTCGCCGCAGGGCGCCGACGCGACCTCGATCCGCTTCAGCCCGTCGAAGGCGTAGAGCTTCGTGACCTTGGTCGTCTGCAGCTTGCCATCGCGCTTGGCGATCGCCACCTGGTCGCCGACCTTGACGGTGCCCTGGAAGATGCGGCCGATGCCGAGGCGGCCGAGGTAGTCCGAGTAGTCGAGGTTGGCGATCAGGAGCTGCAGGACGGCGGCCGGGTCGCCCGTCGGTGCCGGCACGTGCTTCACGATCGCCTCGAACAGCGGGCGCATGTCCTGGTCCGGGCCGTCGGCCTCGGTGCGGCACACGCCGGTCTTCGCGACCGTGTACAGCACGGGGAACTCGAGCTGTTCCTCGGTCGCGTCGAGGTCGATGAAGAGGTCGTACAGCTCGTTCAGGACCTCCTGCGGCCGCGCGTCCTGGCGGTCGATCTTGTTGATCACCGCGACCACTGGCAGCCGCGCCTCGAGCGCCTTGCGCAGCACGTAGCGGGTCTGCGGCAGCGGGCCCTCGGAGGCGTCGACCAGCAGCAGCACGCCGTCGACCATCTTCAGCGCGCGCTCGACCTCGCCGCCGAAGTCGCTGTGGCCCGGGGTGTCGACGATGTTGATGCGCAGGTCGGCGTAGTGGATCGCGGTGTTCTTGGCGAGGATGGTGATCCCGCGCTCGCGCTCGAGGTCGTTGCTGTCCATCACGCGCTCGGCCACGTCCTGGTTGGCGCGGAAGGCGCCGGACTGGCGCAGCAGGCAGTCGACCAGCGTGGTCTTGCCGTGGTCGACGTGGGCGATGATGGCGACGTTGCGGAACGACATGAACTTGCGGTACCTCCAGGCGAAAAGCCGGGTATCCTAGCACGTCCGCCCCGTGCGCCTGCTCCACGTCACTCCGTTCTACGCGGACCCCGCCTTCGGCGGCATTGCGCGCGCGAGCCGCGCGCTGGCCCGCGCCCTCCGCGCCCGCGGCCACCTCGTCGCGGTCGTCACCGCCCGCCTGGCTCCGGGGGTGCCGCCGCTCGAGGAGGACGGCGGCGTACGCGTCGTCCGGCTGCCCGGCCCGCGCGCGGCGGTCGAGGCCCGGGTGCCGTGGCCGCGCGGCGTCGCCCGCGTGCTGGACGGGCTCGGCGGCTTCGACGTCGTGCACCTGCACGGCGTGCGCCATGGGCTGGCCGCCCCGGCCGCGGAGTTCGCAACCCGCTCCGGCGTGCCGCTGGTCGTGGAGGCGCACGGTACCTGGCCGCACCACGGGCAGCGCCGCCTCTCCAAGGGAGCCTTCGATGCCGTCTGGGGGCGCCGCGTGTGGCGGGCTGCCGCGGCGGCCATCGCCGTCAGCGAGGCGGAGGCCCGCGACCTGCCGCGGCCGGCCGCCGTCGTGCCCAACGGCGTCGAGCCGCTGGCGCTGCCTTCTCCGCTGCCCGAACGGGTCCCGGGCCGCCTGCTGTTCGTCGGCAACGGCGGAACGCAGAAGCGCGGCCGGCGCCTGGCGGCGCTGCTCGAGGCGCTGCCCCAGGCGAGCCTGGTCGCCGTCGGCCCGTTCGATGCCGCGTTCCGGGCCGGCTTCGCCCGCTTCGGCGGCCGCGTCCGCTTCGCGGGCGTGCTGTCCGGCGCCGAGCTGGCGGCGGAGTTCGCCACTGCGGCGTTGCTCGTTCACCCGTCCGTCGGCGAGGCCTTCGGCCTGGTGCCCTTCGAGGCGGCGTCGGTGGGCACCGGGGGGGTGGTCGCCGGCGGGCACGGCTGCGGCGAGTGGTTCGCGCGCGCCGGCGGCGCGGTCGTCCCGCCCGACGACGACGCGGCGCTGGTCCGCGCCGTCGCGGAGCGGCTCGCCGCGCCCGACCTTGCCTCCGCCGAAGCCACGCGCGTGAGCGCCTTCGCGGCAGCCGAGCTGACCTGGGAGGCCGCGGCGCGCGGCGTCGAGGCCGTGTACTCCGGCCTGGCCGGGCGCGCGGAGGCGTGAGCCCTCCGCGAGTCGTCGCCGTCGTCGTCAACCACGACGGTGGCCGCCTGGTGGAGGAGTCGGTCGCCAGCCTGCTGGCGCAACGCGACGTCGACCTCGAGGCCGTCGTCGTCGACAACGCCTCGCGCGACGGGTCCCCGCAGCGGCTCTCCGGTCGCTTCGGCCCTGCCGTTCGCGTGATGCACGCACCGGGCAACGTCGGCTTCGGCGCCGGCTGCAACCTCGGCGTTCGCGCGAGCGACGCGCCGTGGGTACTGCTGCTCAACCCCGACGCCCGGGCAGAGCCGGACCTGGCCGCGCGGCTCGTCGCCCGGGCCGAGGCCGATCCGCGCGTGGGCATGGTCGCTCCCAAGGTGTTGCTGGACGACGGCACGCAGCCGCCGCGGATCGACACCTGCGGCCACCTGCTCTACCCCGACGGCCTCAACCGCGGCCGCGGCCGGCTGGAGCCCGATCGCGGCCAGTACGACGCCCTGACCGAGGCGCTGTTCCCGAGCGGCGCGGCGGCGCTGTTCCGGCGCTCGGCGCTCGACGAGGCGGGCGGCTTCGACGAGAGCTACTTCCTCTACGGCGACGACACCGAGCTGGGGCTGCGCCTGCGCCTGCTCGGCTGGGACTGCGGCTTCGAGCCCCGGGCGATCGCGTGGCACCACTATTCGCAGTCGGTCGGCGCGTGGTCCGAGCTCAAGGCGTACCACGTCGAGCGCAACCGCGTGCTCGTGCTGCTGACGCTGCTGCCGTGGTCGTGGGTGCTGGCGAGTCCCGCCTGGACCGCGCTGCGGCTGGGGCTGATGGCCTGGGGCGCGGTCACCGGCCGGGGCGCCGCCGCTCGCCTCGGCGAGAGCCGCTCGCTGCTGGCGCTGCCGCGGGCCGCGCTGCGCGCCTGGCGCGACGCGGCGCGGCGCGCACCGGCGGCGCTGCGGGCGCGTCGCCGCGTGCTGCGTGGAGCCCGCATCTCCGCTCGGGAGTGGAGCGCGCTCCTCGCGCGCCACCGGCTGGGGGCGCGCGAGGTCTCGCTCACGGACTGAGTCGCGCCCGGCGCGCGGCCAGTTCTCCGCGCAGCGCCTCGAGCTGGACCTGCAACTCGTCGCTGAGCCGCAGCCCCGCCGCCCTGCCGAGCCGCGCTTCCGCCGCCGCGAGCTCGCCGCGAGCAATGTGGATTCGGGCCAGGTTGAGCAGGGCCTGGGGCACGGGCGGCGTCAGTTCGCCGGCACGCTCGAAGCTGGCCTGCGCGAGGTCGAGGTGGCCCGCCTGGGCCTGGAGCACGCCCAGGTTGTAGGCGACGTGCGGATCGTCGGCCGAGAGTTGGGCCGCCCGCTGCGCGGGCGCGAGGGCCTCGGCGTAGCGTCCCTGGGCAGCCAGCGCCGAGGCCAGGTTGGACCACCCGCGGGCATCGTCCGGCGCGAGTTCCGTCAGGCGGCCGAAGTGGCGCGTCGCACTCTCCGGGTCGCCGGCCTGCAGGCGGGCGAGGCCGGCACCGAGCCTCACTTCGGGCAGGTCCGGGTTGCGGGCGACCGCAGCGGCCCAGGCGGAGTCCGCCGTGGCGAGGGTCGACTGCTCGGCAAGCGAGCGGGCGGCCATCACCACCAGCGCCGCTGCCGCCAGGGGGGTGCGGCTCGCGGGTGCGAGGGCGCCCGCCACCACCCAGGCGGCGCCGAAGCCCCCTGCGTAGGCGCGGTGATCGACGGCGAGTTCGCGCAGCGGGACCAGGCTGGACGAGGGCGCCAGCCCGGCCGCCATCCACGCCGCCGCGAACGCGAGTCGAGTCCGCGGACGCCGCGCGACGAAGGCCAGCAACGCGAGCAGCAGCAGGGCCAGGGCGAGCGAACGCGGCTCGGGGGGCCAGGCGAAGGGCGGTGTGCCGCGGTGGAAGGCCGGGTCGAGCGGCACGAGCGAGCGCAGCAGGTAGGCCGGGAACTCGAGCGCCTGCGTCGGCAACCACACTTCGTACGGCCACGCCGGCGCCGGCAGCCACGTGCCCACCATGGCGCGCCGTGCGCACAGCCCTGCGAGAGGCAGCGCCAGGAACGGCGCGTGGACCCGCCAGCGCGCGGCCACGGCGCGCAGACGGCCGCCTGCCGGGCCATGCAGGTCGAGCAGCACGAGCAGCAGCGGGAACGCCGCGGCCTCCTCCTTGGTGAGGTGAGCCAGCAGCAGCAGCAGCCACGCCGCAGCCCGCCGCCTGGGCCGGGACGTCTCCAACTCGCGCACCGCGACGGCCAGGAACGCGAAACCCAGGAAGGCGCACAGGCCGGTCGAACGGCTGGCCACGTAGGCGACCGTCTCGGCGGCCATCGGCGTCACTGCGAAGAACAGCCCGGCCAGCAGCGCCTGACGGGGCGCCAGGGGCTCGCCACGGACCTGGGCCAGCCACGACACGAGCTGCGCGACGAGGCCTGCCGTCGCCGCGTGCAGCACGACGTTGACCAGCCGGAAGGCCCATGCTTCGATGCCGCCTCCGAGCAGGGCGCTGGCGACCCACGACAGCGTCAGCAGGGGCCGGGCGGGGTCGAACGTCACCAGCGCCGCGAGGTTGCCCGGGTCCTGGAGCACGGGGTTCTGGACGACCATCGGGATGTCGTCGTAGAGGAACTCCCCGCGCAACGAGGGCAGCCACAGCAGCAGGCCCGCGGCGACCGCAGCGGGCGCTGCCGCCCGCGCGACGCCCACCCCGGGCGGGCTCGGCTTCAGCTCTGCGGCCTTCTCGTGCCGACGCCGGGACATCGCCTCAGGTCTCCAGCGCGGCCAGGTCGGCAGGCGTGTCGACGCCGCGCAGGCAGCCTGGACCCGCTGCGACTTCGACGACGGACCCCGCGCGCAGCACGGCCCGCGCTCCCAATTCGGGAGGTGCCTCGCGCAGCCCTGCGAAGCGCGCGCGGCCGAACCCTCCGGGGTGTCCGCGGCGGCCAGCGTGGACCGGCACCACGAGTTCGGCGCCCGCGGCCAGCGCGGCGCACACGGCGTCGATCGTCTCCGGCTCGATCACAGGATGGTCGACGGGGTAGAGCAGCACGGCGTCGGCTGCCGCCGACTCGGCCGCGGCGAGGCCGCAGAGCACCGAGGACAACATCCCGTCCTCCCAGCGCGGGTTCACGGCCCAGCGCACCGCAGCTTCGTCCGCGGCGGCCGCCCGCCGCGCGCGGCCCGCCTCACAACCGAGGACGGCGATCCGCAGTGCGATCGAGGGTCGCGCGCAGTTCACGAGTGCGTGTGCGAGCAGGCTGCGGCCGCGCCACTCGACGAGGGCCTTGGGGCCCCCCATGCGGCGGCCGGCGCCCGCCGCGAGGATCACGGCTGCGATCCGCAGCGCAGGCTCCCGGACTCAGCGCCGGGGCGGCTCGAGGCCCAGCCGCTGGCGCACGACGTAGAGCGGGCGGCCGCGGACCTCGTCGTAGATGCGGCCGACGTAGTCGCCGAGCAGGCCGAGGCAGACGAGCGTCGTGCCGGCGAGCAGCAGTTGCCCGCACAGCAGCGCCGTCGCGGCGCCAGCTCCGGCCCCGAGGCCGAGCAGCAGCAGGCCGGCCGCGGGGATCGCGACGGCGAGGGCCAGCAGGCCGAGTACGAGGGCGAGCCGCAGCGGCGCGACCGAGAACGCCGTGAGCCCGTCCCACGACAGCCGGAACATGCGCCAGAACGGGAACTTGGTGGATCCCGCGGCGCGGCCGGGTCGCTCGAAGTCGACCGTCGCCTGGCGGAAGCCGAGCCACGAGACCAGCCCGCGCACCAGGCGGTGGCGCTCGCGCATCCCGCACAGCGCCTCGACGACGGGGCGCGCCATCAGCCGGAACTCGCCGACCTCCGGCGTCGGCGGCCGGTCGGCGAGCACCGCCATCACCTTGTAGTACGCCGTCGCCGTCAGCTTCTTGAAGGCCGTCTCGCCCTGCCGCGCGCTGCGCCGGGCGTGCACGACGTCCCAGCCCTCGCGGTAGAGGGCGACCAGCTTCGGCACCAGTTCCGGCGGGTCCTGCAGGTCGGCGTCCATCACCACGATGGCGTCGCCGCTCGCGTGGTCGAGGCCGGCCGTGATCGCCGCGGGGTGGCCGAAGTTGCGCGAGAAGTCGAGCCCGCGGAAGCGCGGGTCGGCGCGCGCCGCGGCGACGATCAGCGGCCACGAGCCGTCGCCGCTGCCGTCGTTGACCAGGATCGCCTCGCTGCCCGCGGCGCAGCCGTCGAGCAGCCCGCGCAGCCGCTCCAGCAGCAGCGGCAACACCTCCTGCTCGTTGTAGATGGGCACCACGAGCGAGACCCGCGGCTCGTCCCGCCCGTCCTCCGGCCCGGGTGCGATCGCCACGGCGGTCACGCCCGCCGCGCCTCGCGCGCCGCCATCACCCGCAGCGCGGCGCGGATCTCGGCGCGGCCGACGTCGCTGCGCAGCACGACGCGGCCGATCGCCGCCGGCAGCACCCAGGTGACGCTGCCCGCGCGGGCCTTCTTGTCGAGTGCCACCGCCGCGAGCAGCCTGCCGGGGTCGAGGTCGGACACCCGCGGTCGCGGGCCCAGCGCGTCGACGGCGCGGGCGATCGCGTCGAAGCCGCGGGCGGCGATCAGGTTCTTTCTGTGGGCGATCCAGGCCGCCCCGATCAGGCCCCAGCCGACGGCCTCGCCGTGGGTGAAGCGGCGGAAGCAGGTGACGGACTCGAGGGCGTGGCCCAGCGTGTGGCCCAGGTTCAGCACGCGACGCAGGTCGCCCTCGCGCTCGTCGCGCTCGACGATCGCCGCCTTGACGCGGACGGCGTCGGCGATCGCGTTCTCGAGCGCGATGCGGTCCCAGCCGACCAGCCGCGGCGGCGCCTCGGCCAGCGCGCCGAACAGGTCGCGATCCGCCAGCAGCGCGCACTTGAGGATCTCGTAGGCGCCGCTCTGGCGCTCGCGCGGCGGCAGGGTGTCGAGGAGGTCGGGGTCGGCGACCACCGCCCGCGGCTGGTGGAAGGCGCCGATCGCGTTCTTGGCGGCGGGGTGGTTGATCGCGCACTTGCCGCCGACGCTGCTGTCGACCATCGACAAGAGCGTGGTGGGAATCGCGATCCAGTCGAGGCCGCGGTTCCAGGTCGCGGCGGCCAGCCCTGCCACGTCGGAGGCGGCACCGCCACCCAGCGCGACCACCAGGCCGTCGCGGCCGATCCGGGCCTCGTGGAGCGCCTGCCACAGCGACTCCAGCGTCGCCGTCGTCTTGGCCGGCTCGCCGTCGGGCACGAACGCGCGGTGCAGCGGGCGGCCCACCGCCCGCAGCGCCGGCTCGAGGCGGTGGCCGTGCAGCGCCCACACCTTGCGGGTGGTGACGAGCAGGGTGGGGCGCCGGGCGAAGGGAGTGAGCAGGCCGCCCAGTAGCCGCGAGGCGCCGTGGCCGATGCTGACCGCGTAGCGCCGCGCGCCCAGTTCGACCGGGACCTCGATCATGGCGGCGCAGCATATCACTCAGCGGATCCAGCCCGGCAGCGCGCCCTCGCGCCGTGCGCGCTCCTCGAACTCGTCGATCACCCGCCGCGCCTGCTCGCGCTCGGCCTGCGCGCGTCGCTCTGCGGCAGCCACGGCCGGCGGCGCCGAGCCCGGACGCGCGCGCGAGGCCGCGCGGCGGCGCTCCTCGACCTGGGCCTCGAGCACCGCGGCCCGTTCTTCGTGACGGCGGGCCTGGGCGCGCGCCTTCTCCGCCTCGCGGCGCCAGTAGCGCTCCTCCGAGGCGCGCTGGGCGGCCTCGCGCTCGAGGTCGTCCGGGACCGTCTGGTCCCTCTTCGCCCGTCCGCGGGCCGTCGGCGCGGGTGTCGGGGCCGGCTCCGCGGCGTCGAGCGGCGCGCGCATCGCGGCGTAGCGGGCGAGATCGGCATCGGTGTAGCTGGGGGTGGGGCGCGAGCCTTCGTCGGCGAACGCGCCGAAGACGAAGGCGGCCCCCAGAAGGAGGTGCGCGGTCGGTCGGGTCATTGACGTCCTCTCCACGGGTGTTTTCGTGAGACACCCGTCGTGAAGAGGAGCGGGACCGCTCCGCGAGGCCGACTGCAGTGTCGGCGCGGGGCGGCCCCGCGTCAAGGGGAAAGTCCTCAGCTCACGTAGAATCGCAGGTCCTCAGGGCCCGCTGCCGCGGGCCCGCAGCAAAGAGAAGGGCGGAGATGGAACCCGAACGGACGATGAAGGAGATCACGCCGCGCAGCGTGGACTTCTCCCAGTGGTACCTCGACGTGGTGCTGAAGGCGGAGCTGGCGGACTACGGCCCGGTCAAGGGCTGCATGATCATCCGCCCCTACGGCTACGCGATCTGGGAGGCGATGCAGGCGGACATGGACCGCCGCATCAAGGAGACCGGCCACGTCAACGCCTACTTCCCGCTGCTGATCCCGAAGAGCTACCTGGAGCGCGAAAAGGACCACGTCGAGGGCTTTTCGCCGGAGTGCGCGTGGGTCACGATCGGCGGCGGCGCCGAGCTCGACGAGCCGCTGGCGATCCGGCCGACGTCCGAGGCGATGATCTGCCCGACGTACGCGAAGTGGGTCCAGTCCTGGCGCGACCTGCCGATCCTGATCAACCAGTGGGCCAACGTGCTGCGCTGGGAGAAGGTGACGCGGCCGTTCCTGCGCACGACCGAGTTCCTCTGGCAGGAGGGCCACACCCTGCACGAGACGGAGGACCAGGCGGAGGAGGAGACGCTGAAGATGCTCGGCGTCTACAAGAGCTTCGTCGAGGAGATCCTCGCGATGCCCGTGCTCCACGGCCGCAAGACCGACTCCGAGAAGTTCGCCGGCGCGCTCAAGACCTACGCGATCGAGGCGCTGATGGGCGACGGCAAGGCGCTGCAGGCCGGCACCAGCCACAACCTCGGCCAGCACTTCGCCGAGGCGTACGGGATCGAGTACCTCGACCGCAACCAGCAGCGGGTGCGGCCGTGGTCCACGTCGTGGGGCACGTCGACGCGGATGATCGGCGGCATGATCATGACCCACGGCGACGACAACGGGCTGATCCTGCCGCCGAAGATCGCGCCCCACCAGGTGGTGATCGTGCCGATCCCGCCGCGCAAGGGCGACTGGAACGAGGCCGTGCTGCCGAAGGCGCGCGAGGTGCAGAAGCAGCTCCGCGCGGCCGGCGTGCGCGTCCACCTCGACGACCGCGACCAGCACCAGACGGGCTACAAGTACGCCGACTGGGAGATGCGCGGCGTGCCGTTCCGGCTCGAGCTGGGGCCCAAGGACATCGAGAAGGACCAGTGCGTGCTGGTCCGCCGCGACAACCGCTCGAAGACGCCGGTGCCGCTCTCCGGCCTCGAGCGCGCGGTGCCGGAGATGCTGGCCACGTTCCAATCCGACCTGCTCGAGCGCGCGCGGAAGTTCCAGGCCGACAACACGACCCGGGTCTCGAGCTACGACGAGTTCAAGCAGGTGATGGCCGAGAAGCGCGGCTTCATCGTCGCCGGCTGGAACGGCGACCCGGCCGTGGAGAAGCGGATCAAGGAGGAGACGAAGGCCACGATCCGCGTGATGCCGATGGGCGACCCGATCGAGGCGAAGTGCATCGTCACCGGCGAAAAGGGCCGCGAGGTCTGGTTCGCCCAGGCGTACTAGGGAGCTTCGAGCGCCTGCCGCTTGCACGCTCGCGGCGGCAGGCGCAGCATGCTCCTGATGCGTGCCGTCGCGGTCGCCGGGACGGCGGTCGCGGCGCTCGCGTGCGCCATGACCGCCATGACCGAGGTGGACGACGCCGCGTACGCCGCTCGCCACGAGGCGATGGTGCGCGAGCAGATCGAGGCCCGCGGCGTGCGCGACCCGGCGACTCTGGCCGCCATGCGCGCCGTCCCGCGGCACCTGTTCGTGCCGGAGCGCCTGCGCGACGAGGCCTACGCCGACTACCCGCTGCCGATCGGCCACGGCCAGACCATCTCCCAGCCCTACATCGTCGCCTTCATGACCGAGGCGGCAGGCGTGCAGCCCGGCGAGACGGTGCTCGAGGTCGGCACCGGCTCCGGCTACCAGGCAGCGGTGCTCGCGAAGATCGCCGCCCGCGTGTTCAGCATCGAGATCGTCGCCCCCCTCGCCGCGGAGTCGCGGCGGCTGCTGGCGGAGCTGGGCTACCGCAACGTGGAGGTCCGCGCGGGCGACGGTTACGCCGGCTGGCCCGAGCACGCGCCGTTCGACGCGATCCTGGTCACCGCCGCCGCGCCGCGCCTGCCCGAGCCCCTGCTCGACCAACTGGCCGAAGGCGGCCGGCTGGTGATCCCGGTGGGAGACGACGTGCAGGAGATGCTGATCGTGACCCGCCGCGGCGGCCGCCTCGAGCAGCACCGCTCGATTCCCGTGCGCTTCGTGCCGATGACCGGCGAGGTGCGACGACCGCCCCGCTGAAGCGCCGCCGTTTCGGGTATAACGGCCCCATCCGAAGGAACGAGGACACCTTGGGCGAGATCCAGTTCAGCGACAACCATACCGACCGTTCGGTTTCTTCCGGCGTCAACGCCGGCTTCCAGTTCGACTTCCACTGCGAGCGCTGCAACGACACCTGGCGCAGCCCGTGGGTGGCCTACACGCGCGGCCAGGCCAGCGGCTGGCTGAGCCGGGCCAGCGGCCTGCTGGGCGGCATGCTCGGCAACGTCGGCGAGGCCGTCGACGGGCTGGCGGAGTCGGGCTTCGGCGAAGCCCGCGACGAGGCGCTGCGCGACGCGATCGCCCAGGCCAAGAAGCACTTCCACCGCTGCGCGCGCTGCGTGCAGTACGTCTGCGCCCGCTGCTGGAACGCCGACAAGGGACTGTGCTTCAACTGCGCGCCGAGCGCCGAGGTCGAGGCGGAAGCCGCCGGCGCGGCGGGCGAGGCGGAGGGCGCGCGCGAGGTGGCCCACGAGGCGGGCCGCGCCCGCGGCGCGAAGGTCGACACGAAGCGCCAGCGCCAGCTCGTGTGCCCCGACTGCAACGCCGAGACCCACGGCGCGAAGTTCTGCCCGGAGTGCGGCAGGAAGCTCGCCCAGTCCGACGCCTGCCCGGCCTGCAACGCGAAGGTCTCGCCGAAGGCCAAGTTCTGCCCGGAGTGCGGGGAGAAGCTCGCGGGCTGAACTTCTCGCCGCCCCGGGGGTCAGGAGGCCGGCGGAGCGGGCTCGGGGCGCGGGCTGCGCCGCGAGCGCGGTCGCAGCAGGGCGAGGCGGATCGCGGCGCGACTGCGCTCCGGCAGCGCGGTCACGGCGCGGCTGCGGGTGCTGATCTGGAGCGCCGTGCACAACCCCGCCGCCGTCGCCCGCAGCTCGCCAAGGGGCTCGACCTCGTCGGCCAGCAGCTCCGCCAGCGGCTCGAGCAGCGAGGCGTCCGGCAGGGCGGCGACCGCTTCGAGCAGGAAGGGGAGCGCCACCGGCGGTCGCGCCCGCAGGCGGTCGCGCAGGTCGTGCAGCGCGAGCCGCGACCCGAGGCGGCCCAGGGCGCGATGGGCGCGGGCCGCGATCTCCGCCCGCGCGTCCGGCGCCACCACGCCCTCGAACGCGAGGCGCGCCAGCAGGTCGAGCAGCCGCGGTGCCGCGTCGGCGCGGGGGGCGAGGGCCAGCGCCTCGACCGCGACCCGCAGCGCCAGCGGATCGTGCGAAGCGAGGGCGACCTCGCGGGCGACGGCGAGCGCCTCGCCGCCGAGCGCGGAGACGAGCTGTTCGGCCCTCAGCGCGCGCTCCGGCGCCACCGGCTCGCGCAGCACGAGGCGCAACTCCTCGATCGAGCCCGTCGCCGCGGATGATGGCTCGGGCGGAGCCGGCACCGGGGCAGGCGGGGGAGGCGCGGGTGCCGGAGCCGCGGGCGCCGGTTCGGCGGCCGGGGCCGCCGCCGCGCGCCGCGCCTTCATCTCGGCTTCCACCGCCGTGGCCTCGCGCGGCGCCAGCCGCTTGAGCACGCCGAGCGCCGCGTGGCCGAGGTCGTGGGGCGCCGCCGGGTCGAGCGCGAGGCGGGTGATCGGGCCCAGCGCCTCCGGCTGGTCCGCCGCGATCCGCCCCAGCGCGGCCAGCGCGGTGCGCGGCACGGGGCTGCGGCGCGCCAGCGCCCGTTCCAGCGCCGGCAGCGCGGCCGCGGCATCGCTGCGCGCCGCGAGGGCTTCTGCCGCGCGGGCCGACACCGCGTCGCTCTCGTCGTCCAGCAGCTCGATCAGCGCCTGCAGGGCGCTGGCGCCGGGGAGCTGTTCGAGCAGGCCGGCGGCGGCCTCGCGGCCCGACGCGCTGGCGCCCGGCAGCCAGGTCAGCAGCGGCGCCAGCGCACGGCGGCCGACCAGCAGCAGGCGCGCCGCCGCCGCGTCGCGGGCGACCGCGTCGGTGCCGCCCAGCCGCTCCAGCAGGTCGGCGAGCTCTCCTGTCCTCGATGCTACGATCGGCATTGGATATGCGCGCCTCAGCCTACCTCGCCGCGGGCCTCGCCGTCGCGTGCCTCGCTGCGGCGGGCGACGGACCCGCCACCACGAAGCTCACGCTGCCCTCGGGGCGCGAGGTCACGGCCGAGCTGATGCTCTCGGCCTCGGAGCGGGCGATGGGCCTGATGTACCGGGCGTCGTTGCCCGAGGACCGGGTGCTGCTGTTCGTCTTCGGCCACAACGATCGCCACTCGATCTGGATGAAGAACTGCAAGTTCCCGATCGACATCGCCTGGCTCGACGGGGAGGGCAAGGTGGTGGACCTCGCGGAGAACGTCCCGCCCTGCACGAAGGACCCGTGTCCCACGTACACGCCCTTCCGGCCGGGCGAGTACGTCGTCGAGATGAACGCCGGGCAGGCGAAGAAGCACGGCGTCCAGGGCGGAGCGGTGCTCCGCTTCACGCTGCCGGCGGAGCGCTGACTTCGGCCTTCGCCCGCGGCTTGCCGAACAGCCAGGCGACGACCACCCCGAGCAGGTAGAGCCCCAGCATCGGCAGCGCCAGCAGCGACTGGGTGACGACGTCGGGTGTCGGCGTGATGATCGCGGCGAGCACGAAGGCCGCCAGCACCGCCCAGCGGAAGTGCCGCAGCAGGAACCCCGGCGTGACGAGCCCGATCCGCGCCAGCACGAAGATCACGACGGGAAGCTGGAACACGACCCCGAGCCCGAGCAGGAACCACGAGTAGAACGTGTAGTACTCGCTGATCTTGGGCAGGTACTCGACGTCCGCCCCGCCGAACTCGCCGAGGAAGCGGAAGGTCAGCGGGAACAGCCAGTAGTGGCCGAACGCCGCGCCCGCGGCGAAGAACAGCGTGCCGAAGACGATGAACGGGACCACGTAGCGCTTCTCGTGCGCGTAGAGGCCGGGCGCGACGAAGGCCCAGATCTGGTAGAGCACGAACGGCGCGGCCAGGAAGATGCCGGCGAAGAACGACATCTTCATGAACAGCATCAGCGCTTCCGTCGGGCTGGTGGCGACCAGCTTGATGCCGGGGTAGGCCGTGCGCAGCGGCTGCACCATGAAGTGGAAGATCTGCTCGTGGAAGCCCCAGCACACGCCGAACCCCGCCGCCAGCGCGATCACCGACTTCAGCAGGCGCTGGCGCAGTTCCTCGAGGTGCTCGAGGAAGGACATGCGATCGGGGTCGGGACGTCCGGCCAAGGGTGACTTCGCGCCTCGTTCAGCGGGGCTCGGCGGGCGGCGCGTCGGCGCCCGCGGGCGGCGGCTCTTCGGCCGGGGCGGGCGCGGCGGCGTCGGCCGGGGCGGGCGCTCCGACCGGGACCGTGTCGGGCACCGGCTCGACGACGGGCCCCGGCACCGGCGCCGGCAGCGCCCGCTGCCTGTCCGCCTCGACCTCCTCCTCGACGGTGCGCCGGAACTCGTTCGAGGCGCGCCGGAACTCGTTCATCATGTTGCCCACGCTCTTGCCGATCTCGGGCAACTTGCGGGGGCCGAAGACGATCAGCGCGATCACCAGGATCAGGAAGATCTCCGGGCCGCCGAGGGTACCGAACATTGCGGACGAAATCCTAGCACGCGGCTCGGGGCCGGCTTCTTTTGCTACCCTTGCCTCGACTTCATGAGCGACGAGGGCTACGAGCTCGCCGAAGACGAGCCGCTGACGCTGCGCGGGGAGATCCGCTCCTCGAGCGTGCCGGCGCTGCTGCGCTCGCTGCTCGCCTCGGGCGAGACCGGCATCCTGACCTTCCGCACCGCCGAGGTCACCAAGAGCATCTACATGAAGGACGGCCGCATCGTCTACGCGGCTTCCACCGACCCCGACGAGCGCCTGGGCGAGCTGCTGCTGCTCAAGGGGCGGATCACCGCCCGCGACTACCTCGAGGCGTCGAAGATGATCCGCCCGGGTCGGCGCCTCGGCGCGATCCTGGTCGAGATGGGGGCGATCGACCCCGACGAGCTGATCCCGACGGTCGAGGAGCAGATCCGCGAGGTGCTGCTGGAACTGCTGACCTGGACCCGCGGCCAGTACGAGGTCGTGATGAAGGAGATCGACGCCGACTCCGTCGTCACCCTCAACATCAACGCCGAGAACCTGATCCTCGAGGGCATCCGCCGCACCCGCTCGTGGACCCAGGTCATGCGCGGCATCGGCAACATCCTGTCGGTGCCGGCGCTGACCGAGCGGCGCGACGTGCTGCTGCGCATCGAGCTGACGCACGAGGAGCAGGAGGTGCTGGCCCACGTCAACGGCCGCTCGACGATCGAGCAGATCTGCAACGTCTCGTTCCTGACCCACTT
The DNA here is from genome assembly GCA_011526565.1 of Acidobacteriota bacterium. Lineage (GTDB taxonomy): Bacteria > Acidobacteriota > Vicinamibacteria > Fen-336 > Fen-336 > WYBL01. The sequence continues at coordinate 25,668 of WYBL01000072.1, forward strand.
CGAGACCTGCCGCACGCTGTGGGCGCTGCAGGTGCTCGGCGTCGTGCGCTGGAGCCTGCCGGCCGAGGCCGAGAGCGCGGGCCAGGAGGCGAAGGCCGCCCAGGGCGACCTCGACCTCGAGGACGTGGTCGAGCGCTTCAACCAGATGTTCCACCGCATCTACGCGACGCTGCAGGAGCGCCACGGCGCGGAGGTCGACGCGCTGATGGAGGACGTGGTCCGCGAGGTCTCGGTCTCCTACGCGTCGCTGTTCGACGGCGTGGACCTGCGCAACTACGGGCGGGTCGACTTCGAGCAGATGCTCGCCAACGTGGCCGACCTGCCCTCCGACCGGCGGCGGGCGCTGATGGTGGCCGCCCTCAACGAGCTGGTGTTCGCGATCCAGCTCTCGGTGCGCCAGCGCCACGGCGCCGCCGAAGAAGCGGCGGTCTCGGGCATCATCAAGGAGGGCCTGCAGCAGATCGGCGCGCTCGGCGCCTAGCGGCAGGGAGCGAGCGAAAGAGGCAGCGTGACCCAGCAGGACGACTACTACTACGAGATCCAGCTCACCAACAAGCAGCTGGTCTTCTACTTCCTGGCCGGCGCCACCGGCCTGGTGCTGGCGTTCCTCGCCGGCGTGATGGTGGGCCGCGGCGTGCAGGCGCCGCCCGACCCGGCGGCCGCGCAGCCGGTGCGCGAGGAGAAGATCGTCAGCGAGGAGCCGAAGCCCACGCCGCTGCCGGCCGACTCGCTGACCTTCCCGCGCAACCTCGAGTCCGACAAGGCCGACGACGTGCTCGAGAAGCCGGCGGCGACCCCGCGCACCGCCGCCACGGCCGTTCCCGTCGCGACGCCGACGGCGACGCCGCGCCCGACCGCGACCCCGAAGCCGACCGCGACGCTGGCGCCGAAGCCGACGCCCGCGCCGGCGAAGGCAGCGAGCGCTCCCGCGGCCGGCAGCTTCAGCATCCAGGTCGGCGCCTTCCGCGACCGAGCCAGCGCCGACTCCGTCGCCACCCGGCTCAAGGGCAAGGGCTTCTCAGCCTACGTCGTGGCCCCGGCCGGCGAGGGCCTCTTCAACGTCCGCGTCGGCCGCTACGACGCGCGGCCCGAGGCGGAGCGGGTGATGGCCCGCCTGCGCGACCAGGAGAAGTTCAAGCCGTTCATCGTCCGCAACTGATGGCCGCTCCGGCGCCGCTGGTCCGGCTGCCCGAGTGGGCGCGCAAGGGCGACCCGCTCGCCCGCCACGCCCGCCCGCTGCGGGTGCTGCTGCGCGACGAGCAACTGGTCACGGTCTGCGAGGAAGCGCGCTGCCCCAACCTCGGCGAGTGCTTCTCGCGCGGCACCGCCACCTTCATGCTCGGCGGCGACCGCTGCACGCGCCGCTGCGACTACTGCTCGGTGGCGACGGCGAAGCCGCTGCCGCTCGACCCGGGCGAGCCGGAGCGGGTCGCCGAAGCCGCGGCGCGGATGGGCCTGCGCTACGTGGTGCTCACCGCCGTGGCCCGCGACGACCTGAAGGACGGCGGGGCGTCGCAGTTCGCGCGCACCCTCGAGGCGCTGCGGCGCCGGCTGCCCGGCGTGCTGGTCGAGGTGCTGACCCCCGACTTCCGCGGCGACGAGGCCGCGCTGCGCGCCGTGCTCGACGCCGCCCCCGACGTCTTCAACCACAACATCGAGACCGTGCCGCGGCTGTTCCCCGAGGTGCGCCGCCAGGGCGACTACGCGCTGTCGCTCGCACTGCTGCGCAAGGCCAAGGCGACCCGGCCCGGGCAGGTGACGAAGAGCGGGCTGATGGTCGGCCTCGGCGAAGACGACGACGAGATCCTGGCGGTGCTGCGCGAGCTGCGCGCGGCCGAGGTCGACGTGCTGACCCTCGGCCAGTACCTGCGGCCGAGCCGCCACCACGCGCCGGTCGCGCGCTACGTGCCGCCCGAAGGCTTCGCCGAGTGGGAGCGGCGGGCGCTGGAGCTGGGCTTCCCGACGGTCTACTCGGGCGTGTTCGTGCGCTCGTCGTTCAACGCGTTCGAGGTCCACGCCGGGGTCGAAGGCGCCCGGGCTTGAGCCGGCTGCGCGCGCCGCACGCGCTGGCCGTCCTGTCGGGCGTGCTGCTGGCGCTGTCGTTCCCCAAGTTCGGCCACGGCGCGGTCGCCTTCGTGGCGCTCGTCCCGCTGCTCGCCGCGATCGCCGCCGCGCCGGCGCGGGCCCTCCGCCTCGGCTACCTGCACGGCGCCGTGGCCGCGCTCGGGCTCCTGTACTGGACCGCGCTCACCGTGATCCAGTTCGGGCGCATCGCGGCCCCCGTCGCGATGGTCGTGATGCTGTTGCTGTGCCTGGCGTTCGCCCTCTTCCCGCTGCTGTTCGGCTGGGCGCTGGGCCGGCTGGTCGGGGTACTGGGGCCGCGCGGGCTGCTGTTCGCGCCGGTCTTGTGGACGGCCACGGAGCTGCTGCGCGCGCACACGTTCTTCCGCTTCCCGTGGTGCCTGGTCGGCTACGCGACGATCGACGTGCTCCCGTTCGCCCAGGTCGCGTCGCTCTTCGGCGTCTACGGCGCGTCGTTCCTGGTGGTGATCGTCAACGCGCTGCTGGCGCTCGCTGTCGTCTCGCCGGCGGACGCCCGCAGGGCGACCGCCTCCGCGGCGGGTGTGCTGCTCGCCTGGGGCGGGCTCGGCGCGTGGGCGCTCGCGACCCCGGTTCAGGAGACGGGCCGGGTGCGGGTCGGCCTGGTGCAGGCCAGCGTGATCCAGGACGAGAAGTGGGACCCCGAGTTCGCCGAGCGCAACGTCGCGCGCCACGAGCGGCTTTCGCGCGAGGCTGCAGCGCAGGGCGCGCGGCTGATCGTGTGGCCCGAGTCGGCCGTGCCCTCCTACTTCGACCACGACCCCGCGGTCGCGTCGCGGCTGCGGGCGCTGGCCCGCCAGACCGGGGCCTTCGTGCTCTTCGGCAACGACGACCTCGAGTTCCCGCCCGAAGGCGGGCGTCGCCCGTACGTGGGCGCCAAGCTGCTCACGCCCGAGGGCGAGCTCGCCCTGCGCTACCGCAAGATGCGGCTGGTGCCGTTCGGCGAGTACGTGCCGATGCAGCCGCTGCTCACCCTCGGCGGCCGCTACGCGGCCAAGCTGGTGCAGCAGGTCGCCGACTTCGAGCCGGGCACCGAGGCCGCGGTGGCCGCCGGCCCGGGCGGCCGCCTGGGCGCGTTCATCTGCTACGAGGCCGTGTTCCCCGACCTGTCCCGCGCTTTCGTGCGCGGCGGGGCGGAGCTGCTCGTCAACGTCACCAACGACGGCTGGTACGGCCGCACCTCGGCGCCCCACCAGCACCTGGCGATGGCGCGGATGCGGTCGATCGAGACCGGCCGCACCCTGGTGCGCGCCGCCAACACCGGGATCACGGCGATCGTCGACCCGCGCGGCCGGCTCGTCGCGCGCACCGCGCTCTTCGACGAGACGGCGCTGGTGGGCGAGGCGGCCTTCGCGGACGGGCGCACCCTCTACGTGCGGACCGGCGACGCGCTGGCGCTCGCCTGCCTGCTGGCGGCGGCGCTGGGCGTGGCCGTCGCGCGGCCGCGGTTGGCGCCTCGCGACCCCGCTCGGGGATAATCGACGGCTGGAGGCCGCCCGAACTTGAACGACGATTTCGCTCCACGCTTCACCGACCTGCAAGCGAGGGCCGCGGACATCCGCGGCTATCTTTGACGAAACCAAACTGAGGACCGAGCTCGACTCGCTGGAGTCGAAGATGTCCGCCCCCGAGTTCTGGTCGAACCCGCAGGAGGCGCAGAAGGTCCAGAAGCGGCGCAAGCGCCTCGACGACGACCTCTCGTACCTCGGCCGGCTGCGGCGGGAGGAGGACGACGTCCGGGTCCTGTTCGAGTGGCACGAGGCCGGCGAGGACGTCGGCAAGGACCTCGAGGCGGGGCTGCAGGGCCTGCAGGCCACGGTCGAGGCCGCCGAGTTCCAGAAGATGCTGGGCGGCGAGCACGACCGCGCCTCCGCCATCCTCTCGATCAACGCCGGCGCCGGCGGCACCGACTCCCAGGACTGGGCCGAGATGCTGCTGCGCATGTACCTGCGCTGGTGCGACCGCCGCGGCTTCAAGCGCGACATCACCGAGATCACCGCCGGCGAGGAGGCGGGCATCAAGAGCGTCACGGTGCTGATCGAGGGCGAGTACGCGTTCGGTTACCTGGCCGTCGAGACCGGCGTCCACCGCCTGGTGCGGATCAGCCCGTTCGACCAGAACGCTCGGCGCCAGACGGCCTTCGCCGCGGTGTTCGCCTGGCCGCAGATCGACGAGGACATCAAGATCGAGGTGCTCGACAAGGACCTGCGGGTCGACACCTACCGCTCCTCGGGCGCCGGCGGCCAGCACGTCAACGTGACCGACTCGGCCGTGCGCATCACCCACATCCCGAGCGGGATCGTGGTCGCCTGCCAGAACGAGCGCAGCCAGATCCGCAACCGCGAGGTCGCGATGAAGGTGCTGAAGTCGCGCCTCTACGACCTCGAGCTGCAGAAGCAGCGCGCCAAGCTCGACGCCGTCGAGAGCTCGAAGAAGGACATCGCGTTCGGCTCCCAGATCCGTTCCTACGTGCTGCACCCGTACAAGATGATCAAGGACCACCGCACCAGGTTCGAGGTCGGCAACGTCGACGTGGTGCTCGACGGCGACCTCGACGGTTTCATCAAGGCCGCGCTCGTCGCGCGGGCCAAGGGCCAGCTCGGCCCGGCCGTGGCGGAGGACTGACGCTTCCGCCGATGGAGTTCGACATCATGCACAAGCTGCTGACGATCGGGGCCGGCGCGCTCGCGCTGCTGGCCCTCGCTGCCGTCCCCGCCCGCGCCGCGGGCCCCGAGAACCCGCTGCTCCAGCCCTGGAAGGGCCCCCACGGCGGCGTGCCGCCGTTCGACCAGGTCCGGGTCGAGCACTTCGCCCCCGCGCTCGAGGCCGGCATGGCCGAGCAGCTCGCCAACCTGGACCGGATCGCGAACGACCCGGCGCCCGCGACGTTCGAGAACACGATCGCCGCCATGGAGCGCGCGGGCCGCACCCTCGAGCGTGTCATGGCCGTCTACGGCATCTGGTCCGGCAACATGAGCAGCCCGGAGTTCCAGCAGGTCGAGGTCGAGGTGGAGCCGAAGCTGGCGGCCTTCTTCGACAGGATCACCCAGAACGAGAAGCTGTTCGCCCGCGTCGCGGCGGTGTACGCGGGGCGCGAGAAGGCCGGGCTGAACGCCGAGCAGCAGCGGCTGGCCTGGCTCTACCACGACAACTTCGTGCGCGCGGGCGCGCGGCTCGACGCGGCGAAGAAGGCGCGGCTGTCGGAGATCAACCAGCGCCTGGCGGTGCTGTTCACCCAGTTCGGCCAGAACGTGCTGGGCGACGAGACCGAGTACGCGCTGTTCCTCGAGAAGGAGGCCGACCTCGCCGGGCTGCCCGAGTCGCTGCGCAAGGGCGCGGCGGCCGCGGCCGCCGACCGCGGCCGGGCGGGGCAGTGGGCGATCCTCAACACCCGCTCGTCGATGGAGCCGTTCCTCGTCTACTCCGACCGCCGGGACCTGCGCGAGAAGGTGTGGCGCACCTACTTCAGCCGCGGCGACAACGGCGACGCCCGCGACAACAACCGGATCATCACGGAGATCCTGAAGCTGCGCTTCGAGCGCGCCCGGCTGCTGGGCTACGAGACCCACGCCCACTGGCGGCTCGAGAACGCGATGGCGAAGAACCCGCAGCGGGCGATGGAGCTGATGGAAGCCGTGTGGAAGCCGGCCGTGGCCCGCGTCCGCGAGGAGGTCGCGGACATGCAGGCGATCGCCGACAGGGAAGGCGCCGGCATCCGCATCGCCCCGTGGGACTACCGCTACTACGCCGAGAAGGTGCGCAAGGCGAAGTACGACCTCGACCAGAACGAGGTCAAGCCCTACCTGCAGCTCGACAAGCTGCGCGAGGGCATGTTCTTCGTCGCCGGCGAGCTGTTCGGCCTGAGGTTCAGTCCCGTCGCGAGGATCCCGGTCTACCACCCGGACGTCACGGTCTACGAGGTGAAGGACCTCGGCGGCCGCCACGTGGGGCTGTGGTACTTCGACCCGTACGCGCGGCCGGGCAAGCGCTCGGGCGCGTGGATGAACGCCTACCGCAACCAGGAGCGCTTCGAGGGAGAGGTGACGACGATCGTCTCCAACAACTCGAACTTCGTGAAGGGCGCGCCGGGCGAGCCGGTGCTGATCTCGTGGGACGACGCGACGACGCTGTTCCACGAGTTCGGCCACGCGCTGCACGGCCTGAGCTCGAACGTCGCCTACCCCTCGCTGTCCGGCACCAACGTCGCGCGCGACTACGTGGAGTTCCCGTCCCAGCTCCTCGAGCACTGGCTGCCGACGCCCGAGGTGCTGAACCGGTACGCGCTGCACTTCGAGACGGGCAAGCCGATCCCGCAGGCGCTCCTCGACCGCATCGCGAAGGCCGCGACCTTCAACCAGGGCTTCGCGACGGTCGAGTACCTGGCCTCCGCCCTCGTCGACATGAAGCTGCACCTGGCCGGCGGCCAGGAGATCGACCCCGACGCCTTCGAGCGCGACACGCTGAAGGCGCTCGGCATGCCCGACGAGATCGTGATGCGCCACCGCACGCCGCAGTTCGGCCACGTCTTCTCGAGCGACGGCTACTCGGCCGGCTACTACTCCTACCTGTGGTCGGACACCCTGACCGCCGACGCCTGGGAGGCGTTCGTCGAAGGCGGCGGCGCCTGGAGCCGCGAGGTGGCGAAGCGGCTGCGCGACCACGTCTTTTCGGTCGGCAACACCGTGGACCCGGCCGACGGGTACCGCGCGTTCCGCGGCCAGGACGCCGGCATCGCCCCGCTGATGCGCAAGCGGGGTTTCCCGGCCCCGGCCGCGGCGCGATAGCCGCTCGCCGAGACGCTAAACTCCGAGCCGGTTGCGGGCGGGCCCTCCCCGTTCCGTGGCCGGCACCGGAGGCTCCCGGCGATGAGACGCCGCTTCCTGAAGTCGCTCGGCGCGCTGGCCGCGCTGCCGCCCCTGGAGGCGACCCTCGGGCCGCTCGCTGCCCGGGTGCGCGCGGACGGCGCGACCGATTCGCCCTTCGCGCGCTTCGCCCCGATCGAGCCCACCGACCGGGATGCGCTGGTGCTGCCGGACGGCTTCGTCCACGACGTCGTGCTGAAGTGGGGCGACCCGTTCACCGCCGACGGCCGCGCCTTCGGCTACAACAACGACTGGATCGGCGTCTTCCCCCGCGACGGCGCGGACGACCTGGTGCTGGTCGTCAACCACGAGTACGTGAGCCTCGCCTACGGCGGCGACGCCGCGCTCTACCCGCAGACCTTCGAGATGCTGCGCGGCCGGCGTCCCGAGGTCGACGACCAGAAGCGGGACGTGGGCTGCTCCGTCGTGCGCGTGCGGCGGGACGGCGACGGCCGCTGGACGGCGGTGATCGGCGACCCGCTCAACCGCCGCATCGACGCCTTCACGCCGATGCGCGCCGACGGGCCTGCCGCCGGGCTGCTCGGGGGCGGGGCCGTCGAGGGCACCTTCGACAACTGCGGCGGCCAGGTCACGCCGTGGGGCACGGCCCTCACCTGCGAGGAGAACTTCGACCAGCGGGTGCCCGCCCAGGTCGACGCCCAGGGCCGCTTCGCCACTGGCGGCGTCTTCAACCTGCCCGGCGGCCACTACGGCTGGGTCGTGGAGTTCGACCCCTTCGACCCCGGCTCCGTGCCCGTCAAGCACACGGCGCTCGGCCGCTTCCGCCACGAGAACGTCGGCCTGCGCGTCAGCCCGGGCCGCCAGGTCGTCTGCTACATGGGCGACGATCGCCTCGGCGGGCACGTGTGGAAGTTCGTCTCCAACTTTTCCTACCGTCCCGGCGACCCCGCCAACCGCCACCTGCTGAGCGCCGGACGGCTGTTCGCGGCCCGCTTCGGCGCCGACGGCCGCGGCGAGTGGATCCCGCTCGACATGCGCACGGAGCTCGACCCGAACCCCGACCCCAAGGACCCCAAGCCCTTCATCCCGCGCGGGGCCCGGCGCCTGCGCGACTGCTACGCGTCGCCCGGCGCGATGCTGCTCGACGCCTACCAGGCCGCCAACGCGATCGGGGCCAGCCCGTCGGGCCGCCCCGAGGACCTCGAGGTGCATCCCGCGGACGGCTCGGTGTTCATCTCGTTCACCGCCGCGCCGGGGCGCTCCGGTCCGTGGCAGAACCCGTTCGGCGAGGTGTGGCGCATCGTCGAGAAGGGCGGCGACCCGCTCGCCAGCCGCTTCCGCTGGGAGCGCTTCTGCGTCGGCGCCCGGCGCGGCGAGCGCGCGGGCGCGCCGTTCGCCCAGCCGGACAACCTCGCGATCGACGCCCGCGGCGACCTGTGGCTGACGACCGACCTCAGCTCGGACGTGATCCACGTCCACCCGGACTACGTGCCGCTCGGCAACTCCGGCCTGTTCCGGCTCGGCGTGCTGGGCGCACGCCGCGGCGCGGTCGAGCAGTTCGCGTCGCTGCCGTCCGAGGCCGAGCCGACCGGTCCGGCCTTCGCCCCCGGCGAGCAGGCGCTGTTCCTCTCGGTCCAGCACCCCGGCGAGCGCTGGGGCACGCGCAGGCGCGCCGAAGACTCGCCGAAGGGCTCCAACTGGCCGCACGGCACGCCCGGCGCGCCGCCGCAGCCGGCCATGGTGGCGATCCGCAGGAGCTGACAGGGGTGGCGCGCTTCGCGGTCACCTTCGTCGTGGCCAGCGCGGCGTGTCTCGCGATCTACCTGGTCCAGGCGCGGCTCTCGGGCGAGCGGCGCATCTCGCTGCCGGTCGCGCCCGCGTTCTTCGGCTTCTTCGCGGCGCTGGCCGCACACCTCTCGCGCTCGGTGCTCGGCGCGGGGGCGGTCGTCCTGCTCTACGCGGCGGCGTGCGCGAGCGAGCTGCGCGCCGAGCGGCGGATGCGCGCGGAGGCCGAGCGCCGCGCCCGCACGCTCAGCGACGGACAGGGCGCAGGTCCTGGCCCCGGATCCGGCGGTCCAGGCGCGGGCTGAAGTCGAGCCGCGCGTCGAACGCGTAGCGGTCGAACGTGCGGTAGAGCGGGATCAGCGCGACGTCCTCGTGGATCCGCTCGGCCACCTCCCGCAGCAGTCGCTGGCGGGCCTCGCCGGGAATCGGCTTCGCGATCTCCGCCAGCAGCCGGTCCACCTCGGGGTTGGAGTACGTCGACAGGCCGCCGCGTCCCTGGCCGGCGGGCGAGTGCAGCAGGTACTCGTAGCTCGCCGCCGCGTCGCCCGAGGAGTGCAGCCAGCCGAGCAGGAAGAGCTCCGTGCGGTCCCGGTCGAGGCGGCTGCCGGGCTCGCGCGGGCGGGGGGTGACGCGCACTCCCGCGCGGGCGAGCTGCTCGATCACGCCGGTGGCCACGCTCTCGATGCCCGCGTACCGGCGGTCCTCCCAGTCGAG
>WYBL01000073.1 GCA_011526565.1 Acidobacteriota bacterium
CGCAGAAGGCCTCGGACTTCCTCGGCTTCCGCCTGCTGCGCGACCTGCTCGGCTCGCTCGGCCGCTCGTCGCTCGGGCGCCACGACACCCGCGACCTGGCGACCGGCGTCGAGGCCTCGGGGCCGTCCAAGGAGTGGGAGTTCGGCGACACCCTCAACCTCGACGTGTCCGGCACGCTGCTGAAGGCGATCCGCCGCGGGGGCCTTGGCGAGGGCAAGCTCGACGTCGACTACCGCGACCTCGAGGTGCGGCAGACCGAGTACCAGAGCTCGTGCGCGACCGTCGTCATGCTCGACTGCTCGCACAGCATGATCCTGTACGGCGAGGACCGCTTCACGCCGGCCAAGAAGGTGGCCCTGGCGCTGTCGCACCTGCTGCGCACCCAGTACCCCGGCGACACGCTGCGCCTCGTGCTGTTCCACGACTCCGCCGAAGAGGTGCCGCTGTCCCAGCTCTCGAAGGTGCGGGTCGGGCCGTACTACACGAACACCCGCGAGGGACTGCGCCTCGCCCAGCGCCTGCTGCAGCGCGAGCGCAAGGACATGAAGCAGATCGTGATGATCACGGACGGCAAGCCGTCCGCGCTCACCGAGGCGGGCGGCCGCATCTACCGCAACCCGTTCGGGCTCGACCCGCGGATCGTGGGGCTGACCCTGAAGGAGGTGGCGAACTGCCGCCGCCAGGGCATCCTGATCGACACGTTCATGGTGGCGCAGGACCGCGAACTGGTCGCCTTCGTCAAGAAGGTCACCGAGATCTGCCACGGCAAGGCGTACTTCACGACCCCGTACAACCTCGGCCAGTTCGTGCTGATGGACTACCTCAACAAGAAAGTCCGCACGGTCCACTGACTTGCCCTGGCGCAAGCTGGTTCTCGCGACGCTGGCCGTGTTGCTGCTCGGGACCCTCGTCCACGTGCGGGCCGAAGCGGCGCGGGAGCCGAAGGCGCCGTGGGGCCGCAACCACTTCCCGGCCTTCGACGCCTACGTCTACGCGGCGATGGCGGAGAACCCCTCCGTGTTCACGCTGGCGCCGTGGGGCTACCGGCTGCTGACGCCGCTCGCCGTGCACGCCTGGCCGGCGCGCGACCCCGTCAAGCGCTTCGAGCGCGTCGCCCGCCTCGGCATGCTCGCCGCCGCCCTGCTGCTCGCGCTGTGGGTTCACGCGCTGGGCTTCCGGCCCGCGGCAGCCTTCGCCGCCACGGTCGTGCTCCTGCTCGGCGAGCCGGTGGCCGCGGCCTTTCGACACCCGTTCCTCGCCGAGCCGCTGGCGCTTGCCACCCTGCTCGCCCTGCTGCTGGCGCTGGAGCGCGGGGCGGCGTGGGGCGTCGTCGCGCTCGCGGCCGCGACCGGCGCGCTCGCCAAGGAGACGATCTTCTTCGTGCTGCCGGTCGCCGTCCACGCGGGCTGGAACCGCGGCGGCGCGCGGGGAGCGCTGCGATGCCTGGCCGCGGCGGGCGGGCCGATGCTGGCCGTCACGGCGCTGCTGCGCGGGTGGTGGGCGCCGCACCTCGGCAGCGGGTCGGGGCCCGATCTCGGAGTGGACGGGCTGGCGCTGGCCGCCGTCTCGATCGCCGATCACGTCGACCTGTGGTGGCGCTCCGCGCTGCTCGGCGGCGTGCTGCCGCTGGCGCTGCTCGGCGCGCTGCGCGGCGGCGCCCGCGCGCTGCTCGCGCGCTACGGCCTGTCGCTCGCGGCACTGCTGGTGCTTCCCTTCCTGGCGGCGGTCTATCCCGGCGAGGCCGGCTACGCGGGCTTCTTCTCCGGTGACGTCCCGCGCCTGCTGCTCTACCCGCTGGCGCTGATGCTGCCGCTGGCGCTGCTCGCGGTCGACGCCGCGCTTCCGCGGCTTCGCCTGCGCCGGGAGCCCGCCCCGGCGGTCGGCTCGCGGCCGTCCCTCGCGGTGGTCGCCTGGCTGGCGGCAGTGGCCGTCGTCTTCGCGCTGTTCCTCGGCCTCGACCGCTACCGACGCGCCGACCTCTCCGGCCCCCGCGACGGCCCCTGGGTGCTCGGCTTCACTCGCGAGACGCTGCGGGCCGCCGGGCGCCTCGAGCGCGGGCTCGCGATCGAGCTGGACCCGACGCTGCAGCGCTTCGCGTGGGGCCACTCCGACGCGGCCGGGCTGTCGCGGCTGCGCTGGCCGCTGCGCGACGGCTGGGGACCGCTGGCCCACTACGGCATCCACGACGTGCGGCTGCGCAGCGCGAGCGCCGCCCTCGTCGTGCCGGTCCTGACGCCGGCGGACCTGCGGCTCACCCTGCGGCTCGCCGCCGTGCGCCCGGCTCGCCTCCGCGTGCACCTGAACGGCGCCCTGCTCGGCGAGGCGAGCGCGACCGAGGCGGGCGCGGAGAGCGCGCTGACGCTGCCTGTCGGGTGCCTGTTCCGCGGCGACAACGAGCTGCGGCTGCAGCCGCTGCCCGGGGCCGAGCGGGTGCGCCTGCTGTGGGCCGGCTGGGAGCGGATCGGCGGCGAAAGTAGCGCCGCCTCGCGCTGAAGAGGGGCTGATTCGGCAGGAACCTACGGCTGAGGGGCGAGGGGGAGAGGCCTCCCCGCCAGTTCCATCCGGTGTTCGACGCCCGTCACGGCGAGGATGGTGGGGGCCACGTCGAGCAGCGAAGCGGGCTCGTCGACCACGCGCAGCGGCCGCGTGCGCGCGGCGCCCGGCGGCTTGACCAGCAGCAGCGAACGCAGCTCGAGCCCGCGCTGCTGCCGAGGCGGGATCCACACCGGCCGGCCGCTCGACCAGTCGAACGGGGCGCCGTGGTCCGCGTGGATCACGACCAGCGAATCGTCGAGCCGGCCGAGGCGTTCGAGCAGTTCGACCCAGGCCAGAATCCGGGAGGTGGCACAGCGCGCCTGGTCGAGCGGGTCCCCCTCGGTCGGGTGGAAGCGGGTGACATCGGGCCGGCGCGAGCAGTCGGCGCGCAGCACGTAAGGTCCGTGCGGGATCAGCACGTGGACGAACACGTACTGCCCGCTTGCCGGCCGGCGCGGCTCGTCCTCCAGCGCCTTGCCGAAGGCGGCGAGCGACACGATCGGCGAGGAGATCGGCAGTTGGCGGCCTGCGCCGAGCTGCGCGACCCAGTTCTGCGGGCCGGTCCAGGCCCAGACCATCTCCGGCAGGTAGGCGCGGAGCCAGGTCGCGACGAAGAGGCCGGTGTGATCGACCTCGTGCCGCCGAAGGTGGTAGTGCGCCTGGTCGAACTGCTGCTGCTCGAAAGACCACAGCAGCGGCAGGTAGCCGTGCGTCCGGTAGCCGCCGAGACGGAGCCAGTGCAGGAAGGACCGATCGCTGTTGAGCGCGGACCAGGCGTGGACGTCCTGAACCGGGCCGCCAGTGAAGACGGCCGGGATCGATGCCATGGTCCGGCCTGCCGTGGAGAGCGCCTGGGGAAAGAACGTGAAGCCTCCCAGCGCCCGCTCCACCTCGGGGGTCAGGGTGCTCAGGAAGAACCGGGTGTCGTACTCGTCGAACAGGAGGTGGTAGACGTTCGGTGCGGCGATCGAGGCGCCAGCCGGGCGGTCCTCGGCGGGCGGCACGTAGACGATGCGCCGCTGCGCGAAGCCCCAGGCGTCGCTCGCGACCCAGCTCACCGCCAGCGCCGCGAAAGCCGGCGCCACCCGCAGCGGGTCGTGGACCCGTGCCAGCCGGATGGAACCGACGACCCATAGCGCGGCGAACAGCGACAAGCCGACGGGGTTGACGAGGAACCACAGGATGTGGCGCAGCATCACGTAGGCGAGGAACAGGGGCCCGGCGAGGTAGTAGGCCCAGAGCGCACTCCGCGCCCACCGCCGCTCCGCCCGGGACAGCAGTGTCGCGGCGAGCATCCAGGTCGCCCCGCAGGCGGCGAGGCTGGTCCAGAGGACCCCGACCTGCAGGTCGAGATCGAGCTGGTTGCGGAGGTAGACGTCGAGGCCGGTCGAGACGAAGACGAGAAACGGCGTCGCCAGCAGCGAGACGGCGGCGACGAACGGGAATCTCATCGACCCGGTCCCCGCCGCCAGGGCTGGGCGAGGTCTCGAGCGCGTCCGTCCCGGGCCGAGGGCATGAGGGCGATCATAGCGATTGGCCCCATCGAGGATCATCGATTGCCGCGCAAGCGTTGCGCGGAACGGCGCTTGCTCAGGAGGCTCCCGCCCCGTCGGTCGGGGCGTGGGGAGTGACATGTACCGCATCGTGCGTCGCGAAGTCTTCTCGGACGTGACCTTCCTCTGGGAAGTGGAGGCCCCGGATGTCGCCAGGGCTGCCCAGCCCGGCCACTTCGTGATGCTGCGGCTGCGCGAAGGCGGGGAGCGCATCCCGCTGACCGTGGCCGACTTCGACCGCGAGCGCGGCACCGTGACGATCGTCGTCCAGGCCCTCGGCAAGACCACGCGCGAGATGCGCGACGATTACGACGCGGGCGAGAGCTTCCTCGACTTCGCCGGGCCGCTCGGCCTGCCCCAGCACGTCGAGAAGGTCGGCCACGTCGTGCTGGTCGGCGGCGGTCTCGGCGTAGCCCCGGTCTTCCCCCAGTTGCGGGCGTTCAAGGAGGCGGGCAACCGCACGACCTCGATCCTCGGCTTCCGCTCGCAGCCGCTGGTGTTCTGGGAGGACCGCTTCCGGCCGTGGTCCGACGCGGTCCACGTCTGCACCGACGACGGCAGCTACGGCCGCCCCGGCTTCGTCACCGAGGCGCTGCGCGAAGTGCTCGAGAACGACCGTCCCGACCTGGTGGTCGCGATCGGCCCGCTGCCGATGATGCGCGCCTGCGTCGACGTGACGCGCCCGTCCGGCGTGAAGACGATGGTCTCGCTCAACGCGATCATGGTCGACGGTACCGGCATGTGCGGCTCGTGCCGCGTCACCGTGGACGGCAAGGTGCGCTTCGCCTGCGTCGAAGGCCCCGACTTCGACGGCCACGCGGTCGACTTCGACGAGCTGATGGCCCGCCAGCGCCGCTTCAGGTCCCAGGAGCAGCACGCCAGCGCGGACTACGAGCACGTCTGCAACCTGGAGAAACAGCTCATCGAGCAGGGCAAGCGCAACTACAAGAAGATCAAGGATCTCGCTCCCCACCAGACGCCGATGCCGGAGCGCGACGCGGTGGTGCGCGCGCAGTGCTTCGACGAGGTCAACCTCGGCTACGGGCTTCCCGAGGCGCTGGCGGAAGCCGAGCGCTGCATCCAGTGCGTGAAGCCCACCTGCATCGCCGGCTGCCCGGTGGCGATCGACATCCCGAAGTTCATCCGCCAGCTCCTGGTGCGCGACCTCGGCGGCGCGCTCGCGACGATCCGCGAGTCGAACGTGTTCCCCTCGATCTGCGGCCGCGTGTGCCCGCAGGAGAGCCAGTGCGAGGCGCAGTGCATCATCGCCAAGAAGGTGGAGCCGGTCGCGATCGGCCGCCTCGAGCGCTTCGTCGGCGACCATGCCCACGCCCAGGTCCACCATCGGCCCGCGCATGCCGGGACGCTGGGCCGGGTGGCGATCGTCGGCTCCGGGCCGGCGGGCCTCGCCTGCGCCGCCGACCTCGCCCGCGCGGGTGCGCAGGTCACCGTGTTCGAGGCGCTGCACGTCGCGGGCGGCGTGCTGCGCTACGGCATCCCGTCGTTCCGCCTGCCGCGCGAGATCCTCGACCGCGAGATCGCCGGCCTGCGCGGGCTGGGCGTAGAGATCCTGACCAACAAGGTGGTGGGCAAGACGTTCACCGTGCCGCAACTGCTGACCGAGCACGGGTTCGACGCCGTGTTCCTCGGCGTCGGCGCCGGCGCCCCGACGTTCCTCGGCATCCCCGGGGAGTTCGCCGGTCAGGTCTACAGCGCCAACGAGTTCCTGACGCGCGTCAACCTGATGGGCGGCGACCGCTTCCCGTACCAGGACACGCCGGTGGCCCTCGGCGACAGCGTGGTCGTGATCGGCGCCGGCAACACGGCGATGGACTGCCTGCGGGTGTCCAAGCGGCTCGGGGCGAAGACCGTGCGCTGCGTGTACCGCCGCTCGGAGGCGGAAGCCCCGGCCCGGGTCGAAGAGCTGCGCCACGCGAAGGAGGAGGGCATCGAGTTCTTCTTCCTCCACACCCCCGTCGAGATCCTCGTGGACGACGCGGGCGACGTGCGCGGGATGCGGGTCGAGCGGATGGCGCTGGGCGAGCCCGACGACCGTGGCCGGCGCAAGCCGGTGCCGCAGGGCGAGTTCAGCGAGCTGCCCTGTGAGACCGTGATCTACGCGCTCGGCACCCAGCCCAACCCGATCGTGCTGCAGTCGACGCCCGGGCTGGCGCTCGACAAGCGCGGCTACATCGCGGCCGATGGGGAGAGCCAGGCGACGGCGCTGCCCGGCGTGTTCGCCGGCGGCGACATCGTCACCGGCGGCGCCACGGTGATCCTGGCGATGGGCGCCGGCCGCCGCGCGGCGCGCGCGATCACGGCCTTCCTGCGCGACGAGCGCCGCACCTGGCCGCCGGCGCCCGACGCTGCCGCGCCGGCCCCGCTCGTGGCCGAGCGCGGCGGCTGCCCGAAGTGCGGGCGGCCGGTCGAAGGCGAAGAGAGCTACGTGTGCTGCGCCGGCGCCGCCGTGCAGTGGCGCTGCTCCGGCTGCGGCAAGGTCAGCGAGGGCTTCGCGTTCCCCTACGGGCTGTGTCCGGCCTGCGGCGGCGCGCTGGCGCCGCACGACTCGGCGCCCGCCACCGAGACGGCGGCGGTGCGCGCGATCCGCACCGCCTTCGAGATCGAGCTCGGCGGCCGCGCGTTCTACGAGCGAGCCGAGCGCGAGGCGACCGACCCGACGCTGCGCGAGCTGTTCGGCCGCTTCGCGGCGATGGAGCGCGAACACATGGCGACCCTGTCGCGCCGCTACCACGCGGAGATCCCGCAGGCGCCGGGCGGCGTGCCGCTCGACCGCGCCGCGATCTACACCGGTCTCGAGCACAAGCCCGAGGACCCGATGAACCTGTTCTGGCTGGCGGTCGCCTTCGAGTCGCGCGCGGTGCGCTTCTTCGAGAGCCGGATGGAGGAGGCCCCCGAGGGCTCTCCCGAGCGGGAGCTGTATCGCGAGCTGGCCGCCGAGGAGCGCGAGCACGTCGCCTTGCTGGAGACCGAGGCCGCCCGCTACGCGAAGGGTCTCGGCGGCCTGTTGTGACCCCGGTCACCTGACCGGCCCGCCCGCGCTTGGCATCCGGGGAAACCCGGGCTACCATTAATTGCAGTACCATTGAACTCGGACGCGGGGTTCGATGGACCCGCGCGTTTTCCCTCCCAGGTGACCGTTCGCGTCGGGTGCCCCGCTCGTACGACGGGTCCGGGGAAGTGCAGGCGGAGGGAGTTTCCGAGAGATGTCGAACCGAGTCCCGACGGCGAGCCGGTCCCGTGGTTTCTTCGGCCGCGGGCGCCACCTCCTGACCGGCCTGCTGGCGGTGCTGATGGCGGGCGGCACCGTTCGCGCTGGCAGCCCCTCCGGCTACACCGAGTACATCGTCCCGTTCGACGAAGACGTGTTCGTCTACGTCACGGACCCGCTCGTGAGCGTGAACCCGATCCCTGCGGCTGCCACGACCCAGGCCATCGTCTCGCTGACCGTCTGGTCCAACGACACGACGATCTACTACGACCACTGGGAGAACGGCTACTCGCTCGACCCCCAGAACCCCGAGGCGGGCTGCCCTGGCCCCACCTGTGCCTACGACGAAAAGTTCACCGGCCAGTTGGGCTCGACCCTGAACTTCATCAGCAACGTGATCCCGCGGCCCCGCACCGGCCTCGACGGCAACACCTACATCGGTGCGGCCGGAAACTGCAACGCCCAGCCGGCACCGACAGGTACTGGCGTCGCGACCGTGCAGCGCAACACCACCGACTTCTGCTACGACGGCCGTGACTACGTGGTCGTCGTCGGCGGCGCCTCCACGATGACGCGCGGCGGCCTGATCAACAACGCCAACCCGACGCCACCTCCCGCCGACCTCGACCTCGGGCCGAAGGCGGCGATCATGGAGGAGGTCTACCCGCTCGCGCCGCAGCTCATCAAGTACGTGCTTCCCTTCGGCGAAGGGACGCCTGCCGGCACCTCCTACCAGCGCGTGATCGCCGTGATTCAGGCCACCGAGGACAACACGGAGCTGCGGATCGACTTCGACGGCGACGGGACGTACGACCCCTTCAGCACCGAAAACGGCTACCGGACGCCGCGCAACGCGGGAACGGACGCGAGCGTGCTGATCCTCAACAAGGGCGAGACGTACATTCTCGACAGCGACTCGAACGGCACCATCGCCGGCGCCTTCGACCTCGCCAAGGGCACGGTCATCCTGGGTTCGAAGACCCTGCAGGTCGAGTACTTCTACGGCCAGAACAACTCCGGCTACGACACCCGGGCCATCGCTGCCTATCCCACCGGCTTCTGGGGCAAGAGCTACTACGCGCCGGCGGACGGGGCGCCCGGGGGCGCGGACACGGAGATCGTCCTGTACAACCCGAGCCTCACCGACAACATCACGATCAACTGGCGGACGAGGACGGCGTCGGGCAGCTTCACGATGGCGCCCGAGGAGACGGCGCTGTTCTCGGCGAAGACGGGCTCCTACGTGC